>CAYNUH010000016.1:0-53956 GCA_964400605.1 uncultured Acidobacteriota bacterium
GGGTGCTCCTGGCCCTTCGGATGCTCCTTGGGGTGCTCCTGGGCTGCCACGGGGATGCCGAAACCGGCAAGCCCCACGAACATGACCGGCAGCAACCACTTCCATCTCCTCGCGTTCATGCCTTTCCTCCTTCTGCGGAGCGATGAAGACCTGCGGCCGGCGCTCTCCGGCGTCCGAATCGCCGGGGCGCTGGCGCCGCGTGGGCGGTTCGATCCGGACGCAACCGCGTCCGGCAGGGGTCTGTTCCAGGTACCTGGGGTGACGCGCGCGGCATTGTAGCGCGACTCTACCCGCGGGGCCGCCCCGGCCGGGCCGGTGGCCGCTTTGAGCCCCGAGGGCTGAAAAGAGCCCGCCGGCAGCCGAAGATCCTCGGATGGCTTCCACGGAGCGGCCTGACCCGGAGATCTCACCAGGGGGCCGGCTTGGCGTAACCGGGAGCGTGCGGGCCGGCTTCAGAACAGAGGGAGCTGAGCCGGCGGCTTCTCTCCGGGGCCCGTCCTCTCCCCGGAGCGACCGACAGGCGCCGCAGGCTCCCCGACCGCAGGCGTCGTGGGGGCGGCATCGGACGGGGCTCGAGTCCTATCGGCTGCCGGATCCGCGAGGGACGCGGGCGGCCGCACGGACTCATCCGAAGGTCTCCCGTTCGGGAAGGCTGGAGGCGCGACAGGTCTGACGCCCTTCCACTCGGGGCATATGTCCTGGTAGTCGCACCAGGCGCACAGCGGCCCCTTCCTGGGCGGGTACTCCCGCGCCCTCTCCACCTGCTGGATGAGGCCGATGGTGGAACGCTTCACGCGATCGAGATCCTGGGACGTGCGCGTCTCGATCGCCTCGGTCGCGTGCGCGAGGAAATGCCAGATGAGGCGGACCTCCTTCGTTTCGGGGAAGCGCTGCCGGAGGCCGATCTCATAGAGGGGAAGCTGCCGGTCGAACCGCAAGCTCCCCTCCTTCGGCAGGGTGGCCGTCGTCTTGTAGTCGTGGATCTCGACGATCCCGGGACCGGCGTGCTGCGCCCGGTCCACGTACCCCATGAGCCGGAACTTCCCGGCCGGATCGAGCGTCAGCTCCACCTTGAGTTCGAGGCCGATGATCTGATCCGGATCGATCCGGAACGGGTAGTGGCGCTCCCAGTACGACCCCACGCAGCGCGCTCCGAGCCTGCGGTAGTACTCCGGATCGAGGTCGGGACGCACCACGCGCACGTCCTGCGAGTAGTTGCGATCCCAGAGGCGCTCGTAGGCGGCCAGGAGCACGGGCAGCCCAGCCGGCCGCGCCGCATCGAGATCTCCGTAGAGCTGCTGGAGGACCTCGTGGACGCGCTTGCCCGTGAAGGCCTCGATGGACTCGAAGGCGGTGCGGATGCGATCGACATACCGGTACCTGTACCGGAGGGGACAATTTTCGAAGGATGACAGCCGAGAGTGCGAGTAGACCGGCAATGCGTCTCCCGAGAGGGGCGCCCCGCGCGCAACGCGGCCGCGATGATACTACAGCGACCCGCCTGGAATCCGCGCGGTATTCGGCGGCGGCCGTCCGCCACGGCGCGGACCTCCCGGAGCCCCAACGCGGACCACCCGGAGGGTTCCTCGCGCGTCTCTGCGTGACCTCCGGGTCAGAACGTCCAGCCCGCGGTGAGCTTCGCCTCGGGCAGATCGGCGAACCCGAGCTGGAGCTCCGCCAGGAAGCGCGCTCCCCCGGACAGCTTCGTCTCGATGCCTCCGACGCCGGCGGGGCCGATCTCGGTGTCGGTGTCGCCGCATCGGTTGCGGCCGCCGAAGGAGGTCCCGAACCCGCCGCAGTCGTTGTCGAAGTCGAAGTACACCGCGGTCAGCGATCCTCCGGCGTAGGGCGTCACCTTGGCCTTCACCGGGAAGTAGTAGGCGACCATGAAGTTGCCCGCCAGGGTGAGCACGTCGTCGCCCAGGCCGATCTCGACGCTGGGCTGGAAGCGCACGTGAGGGGCGAACTCCCCGAGATCGAATTGGACGCCTCCGAACACCTGGTCCGGATCCGAGGAGATCCCGACGCGGGGGCCCCATCCCTTGTAACCGAATTCGTCCCCCGAGGCCGTGGCGGGGACCATCAGGCCGAGGAGGGTGATCATCACGACGCGCGCGAGTCTGGCCGACATGAGCTGTCTCCTTAGTGAATGGGCACCACGCCACTCGGCGGCGCCCCATCCTAGCGCGTCCTGGCCCCGAGCGGGTGCACGGCGGCACCTGAAAGATGCCCACCTTCTGTCTTGAGTTTTCGTCAGGAACTGTGGGCCCGCGGGCCCTTCCCGTCGCCACCTCCTGACGCACAGGGAGGCACCTCGGGAAACCGGGGATCCGTCAGGGCAAGCTCGCGTCTAGCGCGCAGGGTTGAGCGCCGCCCCGGCTCCGTCGAAGCCGGGTATTCGCCTCGCCGCCCGGCCGATGAGCACCGCGCCTGCGAGCGCGATGAGCGCGCTGACGGCGAAGAGGCGGAAGGGGCCGATCCGATCGTAGAGCGATCCGGCTGCGATCATCCCCACCACGGAGCCCATCCCATACGTCACGCCGCCGTAGATCGCCTGCCCCGAGGCGCGCAGGTCTTCGGGGAATATCCGGTAGGTCGCCGTGACGGCGGCGAGATGGAAGGCGGCGTAGGTGAACGCGTGGAGGATCTGAGCCGGGATGGCGATGACGAGCGAGGCCGACGTCGCGTAGAGACCCCAGCGGGCGGCGGCGAGCAGGAAGCACGAAACCAGCAACGCGGACGCGGGCACGCGATCGAGCAGCCTCACGGAGAAGACCAGCACCACCACTTCGCTGATGACGCCCAGCGCCCAGAGCCCGCCAATGACTGCGCCCGTCCGCCCCTGGGCCGCCATGTGAATCGAGAAGAAGGTGTAGTAGGCTCCGTGACTCGCCTGCATCAGCATCGCGGCGCCGTAGAACCCCACGACGCCGGGCCGCGCGAGGAACCCCCCGAGCGATGTGCGCGATGCGGCGCCGGCCGCGGCGGGGCGCGGCAGCGTGATCGATGAGGCCGCGTTGAGCACGGCGAAGAGAAGCGCCGCCGCCAGAGCCGTCCGGATCGGCGTGTAGGCCAGCAGCACGCCGAAACCCCACGAGGCCGCGATGAAGCCCAGCGACCCCCACAGGCGCACCCGGCCGTACGGCACCCCGGTCCGCGGCGCGTCCTCCAGCGTCAGGGCCTCGACGAACGCCAGGGAGGGCGCGTTCGCGAGGGCGAGGAGGAGCGTCACGATCGCCAGCCCGCCGAAGGTACTCGGGATGAAGTACAGCGCGAGGCAGGCGGCCGTGAGCGTGCAGGCCAGGACCGTGGCGGCGTGCCGCACGGCCAGCCGCTCCGCCGGGTAGGTCCAGGCGGCGGCGAACACGGGCCGCACCAGGGGCGTGATCGCGGTGAGGACGCTGATCTGAAACGAGTTCAGACCGAGGCTTTCGTAATAGAGGGCGAAGAACGGGACGACGATGCCGAAGGTGGCGAAGTACGTGAAGTAGAAGGCCCGCATGATCCGAGCGCTCATCCTCGATTACAACGGCGTGGTTGTCAACGATGAGCCGCTGCACCTGGCGGCCTTCCGGAGGGTGCTGGCGGAGGAGGGGATCGCGCTCGAGGAAGAGGAATACTTCACCCGCTACCTCGGCCTTCCCGACCGCGACATCGCGCGCGACGCCTTGAAGAGGCGCGCTCTCGCATCCCCCGGCGCCGATGGCGCTGCCCTCGACGACGCCGTGGATCATCTGCTGGCGCGCAAGGCGCTCGCGTACCGCGAGCTGGTCCGCCGCGATCTCCCCGAGGTTCCCGGCGCTTCCGATCTCATCCTGACCGCCGCGGAGCGGTATCCCATCGCGATCGCTTCGGGCGCCCTGCGCGTGGAGGTGGAAGACGGCCTCTACCGCCTCGGCGTGCGCGACGCCGTGACGGCCGTGGTCGCCATCGAAGACGTCACCCGCGGCAAACCCGATCCGGAGGTCTTCATGCGGGCACGCGAAGCGCTGGTGCGGATCTGCGCGCTGCCGGGCTCTCGGCACGCGCTCGACGCTTCGGAGCCGCAGGCAGCGTTCCTGGTGGTCGAGGACTCTCCAGCCGGGCTGGCCGCTGCGCGCGCCGCGTGGATGCCCGCGGTGGGCGTGGCCACCTCGCGCCCCGCCCGGGAGTTGAATCCGGCCGACCTCGTGGTCGCCGACCTGACGGAGCTCACCCTCGATCGGATCGCGGCGCTCTAGAACTCCTCGCCCGGATCGAAGTCCGCGGGGATCCACTGCGCGAGGTCGTGGCGCTCGAGGAAGTCCCGCAGCGCCGAGCGGGTGGAGGGGAAGGCGAGATCGCGCCAGGGGATGTCGGCGGGCGCGAACCATCGGACGTCGAGCGACTCCGGCGTGACGCGCGCGGAGCCGCCGGTGACGCTCGCCTCGTACACGATCAATATGATGCTGCGCCGGGGATACGAGTACGTGCGCAGCAGGTTTCCCAGCGCGACGCTCAGCCCCGTCTCCTCCTCCGCCTCCCGGACGGCCGCCTGCTCCAGCGTCTCGCCCCGGTCCACGTACCCTCCGGGAAAAGTCCACTTCCCGTAGCCCGGCTCGATGGAGCGCTTGAGGAGAAGGAAGCCCGCGTCCCCCCTCAAGATCGTCCCTACGGCCACCTTCGGGTCGACGTAGAAGATGAAGCCGCAGCGGGTGCACACGAGTCTCTCGCGCGGGTCGTGTGCCTCCACGACGCGCCGGGCGAGATCCCCCGCGCACTTCGGGCAGAAGCGGTAGTCCGGGTCGACGGGATGGACGTGGGATGTCATACGCGGCTCCGGCTCGGCGCGGGGAGGATCACGAAGCGGATGGCCGCCAGTATAGCCGCGGTCGATTTCGCGGCGGGCCCCAACTAGAATGGCCCGCGTCCGGAACGCCCCGAGGAGACGCCCGCGGCATGTCGAAGAACCGCCCCAACCGCAAGCCCGGATCGCGCGTGGAGACCTTGCAACGCGGCCGGCTGCTGCTGAGCGCCTGGGGCGTGCACGAGGGCGCGCTGCCGCCGTCCACGCCCGTACTCCAGGTGATATCCACGCTCCAGCCGCTCATCGGGCGCGATCCGGCCTGCGATCTGCTCATCGCGGAGTGGCTGGGCCGGCTGGCGGACCTGGCCGCGGCCGGGGCGCTCGTGCGCTGGGAGGCGGAGACGGCCGACAAGGACCTGAAGCGCGAGATCCGCCGCTCTCTCTTCCGCCTCCAACAGAAGGGAGTGACGGCCGCCCGCGTCGAGGAACCTAGAGAGACGTTCTCTCTGGGCGCTCCCGCGGCCGGACCCGAGGGGTACCTCGGCGCCATCGACGGGGACGGATCGAGGATGGCGTGGCTGATGAAGCGCGACGCCTCCGGCGTGATGGTGCTCTTCACGGTCATCAACGACCGCGAGGGGATGATCTCCGTCGATGCGGGGACGCTCCCGCGCGCGCGCCTGGCGGAGGTCCTCAAGGAGATGGGCGCCTCCTCGCCGGGGGCGCCGGTGAAGGTCCCGTTCGCCTACGCCGACGCCCTGATGCACGAGGCGTTTCGCACGCGCTCGCCCCGGCCCGGCAACGTGAAGGCCGACTACCTGCTCGCGCGCGCCGACATCACGGGAGATCCACCGGCCGGCGCGCCGCCGTGCCCCATCCGCCAGATCCTCGCACCCGAGGCGGCCGATCCCGATCGGCTCGCGCAGTCGGCCGATCTCTTCCGGCAGAAGGAATTCCGAAGCTGGGTCCTGCCGCCGGAGATCGCGAGGGTCCACGTGCAGGCCCTCGTGAACGCCGGCTCCTCGAATCTCGTGGTGAGCCGGGAGGCGTCGGCGGAACGGGTCGTCGCCATCATGGACGCGGCGCTCGACGACCTTGTGGCGTCCCCGATGAGGAGCCTCTACTCCCGGCGCCTCGATGAGATGGCCTACCTGTACCACCTCAAGAAGGACGCCGGGGCGGCGCGGTTGTGCTTCGCGGTGGCCCGTGCGCTCGAGAGCCCCGAAGGGCGGCGCATGCAGGACGTGTCGTTCCTGCGCGCGTTCGTCTTCCGCGCCTTCGCCCCGATGATGGCGCCCCCGGAACGCGATCCCGCGCAGGCCGCCGCGCCTCCCGCCGGGAGCGATCCCTCCTCGGAGCTCGCGGACGGGTCGTCGCGCATCGTCGATCCGTCGAAAGTCCATGAGGCGGGCGTCCACGGCGCCGGACGTGTCGACGACGCCGGCGCTCCGGGAATCATCATCAGGCCCTGAGTGAACGGCAGCAGAGACCCGGCCCGACGCTACCCGGAGAGGCCCCATCCATGAGCGCCCGCCCCGATGGCTCCGGAAGATTCAAGGACCGCGCCGTCCTCGTCACCGGCGGCGGCAGCGGCATCGGCAAGGCGGTGGCCTGCGCCTTCGCGCTTCAGGGGGCGAAGGTGGCCATCTGCGGGCGCGACCCGGAGAGGCTCGAGAAGGCCGCCACGTCGCTCACCCGGCGGGGAGCCGCCGTGGTCCCCTTCCGGGTTGACGTGAGGGATCGCGCGTCGGCCGACGCGTGCGCCGAACAGGTGGCGGCGGAGTTCGGCGGGATCGACGTCCTCTTCAACAACGCCGGCGCCTCCGGCCGAACCCCCATCGACGGTGAGTTCGACGAGCGGCTGCGCGCCATTCTGGAGACGAACCTCGTCGGGATCTTCCACATGACGCGGGCCTCCCTGAAGCACATGCGGGACGGGTCGCAAGGGCGCATCATCAACAACGCCTCCGTCCTCGCGAAGTTCGGCGTGGCGGGCTACGCCGCCTACTGCGCGAGCAAGCACGGCGTCATCGGCTTCACCCGGGCGCTGGCGCTGGAGCTGGCGCCTCGCGGGATCACGGTGAACGCCATCTGTCCGGGATGGGTGGAGACGGCCATGTCCGAGCAGGGGGTGGCCGAATCCGCCGCCGCGCTCGGCGTCTCCTCCGCAGAGTTCCGAAAGGCCGCCGAATCGCGCGTGCCGCTGCGCCGGTTCATGAAGCCGGAGGAGGTGGCGCCTCTGGTGCTCTACCTCGCCTCGAGCGAGGCCTCCATGATGACGGGGCAGGCCGTCAACCTGGACGGCGGCCAGGCGATGTGGTGAGGCCGCCCCGAGGCGGCTCCTCCCGCGCTCTCGTCGTCGCCGCCCTGCTGGCCGTGCAGGTCTTCTTCGGCCTCCATTACATCGGCGCCAAGCGCATCCTGGTCCACGTTCCGCCCGCCGCGTGGGCCACGCTCCGCATCCTCGCGGCCTCGGCGATCCTCCTGCCCGCCACGGCCCTCATGGGCAAGCGCTGGCCGCGCTCCGTGAAGGATCACGCCCGCATCGCGCTATACGCCCTCTTCGGCGTCGTGATCAACCAGGTCTGCTTCGTCGAAGGGCTTTCGCGCACGCTGGCCTCCCACTCCACCATCATCAATACGGCCATCCCGGTCGCCACGCTTCTGATGGCGCTTATTCTGAAGCGCGAGCAAGCGACGGCAGGCAAGGTGGCCGGGATCGCGCTGTCCCTATCGGGCGTCTTCTACCTCATCGGCCGCAGCGGGATCTCGGCGGAAGGAGATGTCGTGGAAGGCGATCTCCTGACGCTCATCAACGCGCTGTCGTACTCGTTTTACCTCGTGATCAGCAAGCCGATCCTGGGACGCTACTCCAGCCAGGTGGTCACGGCGCTGCTCCTCGGCTACGGGTCGATCGGAATCGCCCTCTTCGGTGGCGCGGACCTCCTACGGACGGACCTCTCCACCGTGCCAGCGGGGGTGTGGGGGTGGGCCGCCTTCGTCGTCCTCTTCGCGACGGTGGGCGCCTACGCGCTCAACTCGTGGGCGCTCAAGCGCGTGGAGTCGTCCCAGGTGGCCCTCTTCATCTACGTCCAGCCGGTGATCGCCTCCACGCTCGCGGTCCTCCTGCTGGGCGAGAGGATCACGATCCCTCTGCTGGTGGCGGCTGCGCTGATCTTCGCGGGCGTCTTCGTGGCGCTGCGGTCCCGCCCCGCGGAGAGCGTCGCGGCCGAGATCTCGGGCGCGTAGGGTTGCTGTCGTCGGAGTCCGCCCGCGACCGCGCCCGGGGTCCCCGCCTAGCGAGCCGCCTCGGCGTCGGCCGCGGCGATGAGCCGGCGGGCTATCTCTTCGAGGTCCTGGTCTCCGGGTGGATTCTCGGCGCCGCGCACGCCGTAGTCGGAGAGCCTGAGATGGATGGGTTCGAGGTCGGGCACGTTGTCCAGGTTCGATGAGATCAGCCCCTCGACGGTGCGCGCGTACAGGGCGGGCTTCATCTCTCCCGTGAGCAATCCCTCGCTCAGGTCCTTGAGAAGCGCCAGCATGTCATCGCGCTCCATCAGTGCACCTGGCCCGTGGCCCCGACGTCCATCTCCTCGGGGACGGGCGAGGCGTGGTGAAGCACGATCTTCCATCCATCCGGCGCCCGGACGAACAGGTTGGTGGCGCGCGCCAGGCTGACTCGATCGCCTCCCTCGCCGGTATTGTGGATCCGCTCCAGGCACATCACCCACGCCGCGTCGCCGAGGACGCTGATCTCGACCTCCTCGGCTTCGACGGCAAGGCCAGGGCTCGAGGCGAAGATAGATTCCCAGGAGTCGCGGATCATCCTCCAGCCCGCCAGGACGTCCCAGCCCGGGTGGATGCAACGGACCTCACGGCCGTGAGACCAGACCCGGTCCATCTCCCCAAGGCTCAGGTTGCTGAGCGCCTCGTAGAAGAGGTCGTTGGCCTTCCTGATCCCCACCGCGTCCAGATCGCTCGCCATGGTCATCCTGGCTCCCGGGCTCTCCGCCCCGTCTTGATCATCTCCGCGAGTCATCCGGCGGCTCTCAGGCCATTCCGCCGCCTCGGCTCCGCGCACGCCTCGAGGGAAGAGTCGTCTTTCCAGCGACTTCGCTTGACGCTTTCCCGTTTCGGGCTGTTGATCTGCCCCCCTCGGCGCCCATATTCTAGCCGCGCTCGAGGTCCGGCGAGGCGCCGTCGGCAGGCGGCCCTAAATCACCACCTCACAGGAAGTTAGGGGCTCGGACCGGGTTCGCGTCCCCCCTGCCGCCCCAGAGTACCCGCGACATTCGACGACGAGGTGCCATGAAGACACGGCTCGGGGCCGCCCTGCTGATGGGCTTGTGCAGCCTGATGGTCGGGGCCGTCTCCGCCGGGACGCAGGCGCAGGCCCGGGCTCGAATCGGGGGCGAGGCCGAGCGGATGACCGCGGCGCGCAAGGACGAGCCTGACGCGTATGCCCGCGCCCTCGTCCTCTACCGTCAGCAGCGCTACGGGGAAGCCGGTGTGCTGCTCGAGGAGGCGCTCCACGCGAACGCCGGCGAGCCCGGCTACCGGGCGCTACTGGGCTGGTGCTACGCCCATCAGGAGCGCTACGCGGAGGCCGAGGCCGCGTTCCGCCGCGTGATGAAGGAGAACCCCGGGTCGCGGGAGGCGCGGCAGGGGCTTGCCGCCGCGCTCGCGGGAAGCGGCAAGGCCGCCTCTGCCTTCGACCTCGCGCTGGCGTTGCTCCGGGAGGAGCCTTCGGACGCGGAGGCCCTCGCCATCGCGACCCGCGCCCTGGCGGCCACGGGACGCATCGCGGACAGGCGGCTGGGGGCCCCGTTGCCCCGAACGCCCGCCGTCGCGCCGGCCCGCGCCGGCACGGACTACCTCGAGGTGCTCTGGGCCGATCGCTACGTCCCCATCTTCGTGAAGGGGATCAACCTCGGCGTGGCGTTGCCGGGAAGGTTCCCCTCCGAGTTTCCGGAAGAGATCGGCGTCTACCGCGAATGGCTCGGCCAGATCGCCGATCTCGGCGCCAACGCGGTCCGGACGTACACCCTTCTTCCTCCGGTCTTCTACCAGGCGCTGCGGGAGCACGACGAGGCGGTGCTGGCGGCCGCTCGCCCGCAGAGCGCCCCTCCGCCCCGCTACCTCTGGCTGATCCAGGGCGTCTGGACGGAGCTGCCGGAAGGCAATCGTTACGACGACGCCGCCTTCACGGGCTCCTTCCGTGAGGAGATGGAGAGGATCATCGACGTCCTGCACGGCGACATCGCCGTCGCGCGGAGCCCGGGCCACGCCTTCGGCCTCTACCGCCACGACGTGTCTTCCTTGACGCTGGCGCTGATCCTGGGGCGCGAGTGGGAGCCGTTCTCCGTGGAGGCCTACGACGCCGCCCGCCCTGGAGGGGCTTTCGAGGGCCGGTATTTCTCCATGACCGGCGGGACGGCCATGGAGGCGTGGGTGGCCTCGATGATGGATCACGCCGTGGCGTACGAGGCGCGGCGGTACGGTACGATGCGGCCGGTGGCCTTCACGAACTGGCCGACGCTCGATCCGCTCCGCCACCCGACGGAAGCGACCAAGGCCGAGGAGGCGGACCTGACCCGGCGCCTGGGGCTGCCCTTCGAGCCGCGCGCGGTGCGCGAGTACGACAACGACGCCGCCGGCATCGACGCGGGCCGGATCCGCGCGAGCGCCGAGGCGCGGGCGGGGCACTTCGCCTCCTACCACGCGTACCCCTACTATCCCGACTTCATGAACCTGGATCCCGGCTACCTCCGCGCTCGCGACGCCCGCGGTCCGAACAACTACCTCGGGTACCTGCGAGATCTGAAGGCGCACCACGCGGGCCTCCCGGTGCTCATCGCCGAGATCGGCGTGCCCACGTCGCGCGGGGTGGCGCACGTGCAGCCGCAGGGGCTCAACCACGGCGGCCATGACGAGGTGGCCCAGGGCGAGATCGACGCACGCCTGATGGAGACGATCCACGAGGCCGAGTGCGCGGGAGGGATCCTCTTCGCGTGGCTCGACGAGTGGTTCAAGCGCAACTGGCTGGTGATGGATTTCGAGTCTCCCGCGGAACGGAATCCCAAGTGGCTCAACGTCCTCGACCCGGAGCAGAACTACGGCCTCCTCGCGGTGCATCCCGGCCATCCGGCGCCCCGCATCGTCCTGGACGGCCGCGGCGAGGACTGGGACGGGCTGTCTCCCCTCGTGAGCGCGGTGCAGGCGCCGGAGGCGGTGGATCCGCGGGACGGGACGGGATCCCACGCGGCCTCCACGCTGCGCGCCCTGTGGGCGACCCACGACGAGGCGTATCTCTACCTCAGGCTCGACGTGGAAGGATCCGGCCCCGGGGGGGGCGCTCCGCCGTGGGATCGAGCGCAGATCCTCATCGGCATCGATACCTACGGGGAGCGCGAGGGGGACACGCGATTCCCCTACGGGATCGAGGCGCAGGCGCCCACGGGGATGGAGTTCATGGTGGATCTGGCGGGCGAGAACTCGAGCCGGCTCCTGGTGGACACACCGTACGATCTCCACACGCACCGTTTCGACCGGCCGTACCGCTCCGTTCCCAACGAAGACGGCAGGTACATCGAAATTCTTGTGGAAACGAACCGCCGGCGGATCGGCCGCGACGGGACGATCTATCCCGCCATCCTCGACAACCGCAGCCCGCTGCGTTTCGGGACCACCGATCCCAACGCGCCCGCCTACGACTCTCTGGCCGACTGGTACGCTGGGGCGGGCGCAGCGATGATCGAGATCCGCCTGCCCTGGGGCCTCCTCAACGTGACCGATCCATCCTCCCACCGCGTGGTGGACGATCCGGCGGGCTTCGGCGAGCAGGTCGGCACGCGCGCGACGGACGGGTTCCGGCTGTACGCGGTCGCCAGGGACCCGCGCGGAGGAAGGCTGATCGACACTCTCCCGCGGCGCGGGGCGGACGGGCGGCTCGCCGCCGCGCCTTCCACGCTCTACGCCTGGGCCGGCTGGGAGGAGCCATCGTTCCACACGCGGCTCAAGCGCTCGTACTTCATCATCCGGGATCGCTGGGCGGCGCTCCCCGGTGTGGTGGTCCGTTGACGGCCGCGGTCCTCGCCTTGGTGATGGCCTTCCTTCCCGGGCTGCCGGCCGGCGGGTCGGAGGATCTGTTCGGCGCGGCGGAGGCGGCCTTCCGATCGGGGAGTCCGGCCACCGCCGAGGCGCTGTACCGCCGGGTGCTCGATATGGAGCCGAACCACACGCGCGCGCTGGTCCGGCTGGCCACGCTCGTCTCCTGGAGCGACCGGTTGCAGGAGTCGCGCGCCCTGTTCGAGAGGGT
This sequence comes from uncultured Acidobacteriota bacterium, assembly GCA_964400605.1. GTDB lineage: Bacteria > Acidobacteriota > Polarisedimenticolia > JACPZX01 > JACPZX01 > CAYNUH01. The sequence goes on from CAYNUH010000016.1 coordinate 12,084, forward strand.
GCTCAGGCTTGATCCCGGCAGCACGGAGGCCCGTCTCGGGCTTGCGCGGGTCCTGTCGTGGTCGGCGGAGTTCGATCGGTCCGTCGCGCTCTACCGCGATGTTCGCGCCGAGAATCCTCTCAGCCGCGAGGCCGCGCTCGGCATCGCCCGCGCGCAGGGGTGGGCCGGCCGCCACGGGGACGCGCGCGCCACCTACCTCGAGATCCTCGCGGGTGACCCCAACGACACGGAGGCGCGCAACGGCCTCGCGGCCGTGCTCTCGTGGGACGGGCGCCTCGACGAGGCGCTCGGCATGTACGAGAAGTCGCTGGCCGTGGATCCCGGCAATGGCGAGGCGCTGGCGGGGCGCGCGCGCGTGATGTTCTGGCAAGGGCGCACGCCGGAAGCATGGGCCGCCGTGGGCGAGGCTCTGAAGACGCATCCGGGCGATCGCGAGGTTGCGAAGGTGGACACCGCGATGCGGGAGGCCCTCTCGCCCGCCGTCCGGACCTCCGCCTCCGTCATGCACGACAACGACAAGAACGCCATCACCACGCAGCAGATCGCTCTCGACTACCCTGTCGATCCCGCCGCCACCGTGGGCGTCTCCTACGACAGGCTGAACGCCTCGCTGCCCCTCTCCGGAGGCGCCTCGCGCCTCGAATCTCGGCTCGAAACGCTCAAAGCGACCGCGACGCTGCGCGCGGCCCGCGACCTGTCCGTGTCGGGGGGCGCGGGCTTTGACAGGATCACCCACGACGACTCGCGAACGACGATGCACATGACGGCGGCGGCCGGCGCCGACTATCGCCTCGACGACCGGTGGTGGTTCTCCGGATCGATGTCTCGGGAGACGTTCGCGGGGACGGCGCGGAGCCTCGACGCCGGCGTGGGGCTGACGTCCGCCACGGCCACCGCGGCCTTCGTGCCGGCGGCGCGCGTTGCGACGCGGCTGACGCTGCAGCGCTCGAACACGACCGACGGGAACCAGAGGGATCTGGCGGCCGGTCTCGTCCGCTGGGCGCTGCCCGCCCGGCGCCCGCGCGTGGGAATCTCCTGGTCGGGCCGATACTTCGCGTACGACCGGAAGACGGGGAACGGCTACTTTGCGCCCGAGTCCTTCCTCGCCCAGGTGGCGGGCATCGATCTCGCCGACCGGATCGGCCGCCGCTTCAGCTGGAGCGCGCAGGGATCACTGGGGTTGCAGCGCGTGAAGACGTTCGGCGGGAACGGGCAAGACACCGATACCGTGAGAGGCTACCATGTCGCGGCCGCGTACGACTTCGCCCGCGGGATCACGGCCGAGGCCTACCTGGGCCGGACCAATCTCGCGCTGGAGGGGGTCAGCGGGTTCCGCAGCGTGGAGTCCGGGTTCCGGGTCCGGTTGCGGATCGGCGCGGGAGGTCCGGCGACCGGACGGGGCGCACGGCCGGGGGAGGGCGCCGCGGCTTCAGCCGCGGTCGGGGGAGCCAGGTGATGGGGGCGCAGGGGGAGAGGGCACCGCCGGGAGCGAGCGCGGGCGGGAAGATCGTGGTCGCCGACGACGATCCGATCGTGCTGAAGTTTCTCGGGGCGCTCCTCGTGGACGCCGGCTACACCGTCGTCACCGCAGAGGACGGCGAGAAGGCGCTGCAGCGCATCCGGGAGACGCACCCCGACCTGGTCATCATGGACCTGGTCATGCCCTACCACGACGGGTTCGAGATCACCCGGTCTCTGAGGCAAAGCCCCGCCACCCGGAACCTTCCCATTATCATCCTCTCGATGAAGGAAAAGGAAACCGACGTCCTGCGCTGCTTCGATCTCGGGGCCGACGACTATATCCGCAAGCCGTTCAACGCCCTCGAGCTCCTCGCCCGGGTCAGGAAGGTCCTCGGCCGGCGGCCCACATCCGGATGATCACCGGCGCGATCCTCTCCACCGAGGGGATGTACGGACTCCTCGTCCACGTCCTCCAGACGGTCTCCCTCGTTTTCCTGGCGCTCCTCATCATTATCATCCTCAACAAGGCCTGGCGGGGGTCCAAGGATGGGTACATCGTGCGCCAGCGGCGGGAACTCGAGCCGGGCCTTTTCCGCTACGTGATGACCACCGAGCCGGTGGAGCGCTTCCTGCCGCCGCACACCACCCGGCGCGACTGGCCCGTCATCGAGCAGATCTTCTTCGACCTTCGCCGGATCGCGCGCGGGAGCGTCAGCGAGCGGGCGCGCGAGGCGTTCGAGAGGCTCGGCATCGTGGATCACTACCTGAGCCAGATCGGCAGCCGCCGGTGGTGGCAGCGGGCCGAGGCGGCGGAGAAGCTGGGGCTGATCGGAAGCGAAAAGGCCACGCCGGCGCTCATCGAGAGGATGAGCGACCCCATGCCCGAGGTGCGCTTGCGGGCGGCGCAGGCGCTCGGCAACATCGGCACCGCGGAGTCGCTCCGGCCGCTGGTGGTCGCGTTGCGGGACGCGGGCCGCTGGTCGGCCATCCGCGTTGCGGGGATGCTCATCAGCGCCGGTGATGACGCCGTGGACGTGCTGCTGGAGGAGTTCCAAGGGCTGCCCGACGCCGCCAAGGTCTCCGCGATCGACATCTTCGGCCGCATCAAGAGCCTGCGGGGAACGCGTCTGCTGCGAGAGCTTCTCAACGACCCGCACCCCGACCTGCGCGCCCGATCCGCCTACGCGCTGGGGATGATCGGAGATCCGACGGCCGCGCCCCTCCTCGCGGAGTGCCTCAAGGATGGGGAATGGGCGGTGCGGGCCATGGCGGCCAAGGCGCTGGGAAGGCTGCGCGAGTCGGGGTCGATCGCCGCTCTCGCCGCGGCTCTGAGCGATCCACAGTGGTGGGTCCGCGCCAACGCCGCCGAGGCGCTGAAGGCGAAAGGCCCGGCAGGCCAGGACGCGCTGCTCGGCATGCTCGACTCGGACGACCCCTATGCCGCGCAGCAGTCGGTGCAGATGCTGCAGGAGAGCGGCATCCTCGACGCCTTCGTCGGGATGCTGACCTCGACGGCGCCGGGCGAGCAGACCCGGGCGCTGGGGGTGATGGCCAAGCTCGTCAAGCTCCGCCGCGTGGACCTCCTGTCCGAGGTCGCGCGGGACCACCCGGACCGGCTGGTGCGCCAGCGCCTGGCGGCGCTGCTGGGCCTGCCGGCGCCGCTGGGATAGGGACGCCGTGGCCGCCGTGCGGGGGAGATGAGAGCGTGACCGGCTGGATCATCAAGGCCATCGTCCTCTTCAACGACTTCGTGCTCGTGTACTTCGTCGCGCTCAACGCCACCTATCTGTTCCTCTTCCTGGTCTCCCTCCGGGAGGTCCTCAAGTTCGTCAAGAGGACTTTCTTCAGCGACTACGACCACATCCTCACGTCGGATCTCACGTGGCCCATCTCGATCCTGGTGCCGGCCCACAACGAGGAGAAGACGATCGTTGAGACGGTGCGCTCGCTGCAGATGGTGAACTACGGCGAGATCGAGGTGGTGGTGATCAACGACGGGTCCACCGACCGCACGTTGAAGAGCCTCATCGACGCCTTCGAGCTGCGCCGCCTCGACAAGGTCTACCGGCGGTCGATCCCCACGCGGGACATCCGAGGGCTGTACGGCAACCTGATGATCCCCAACCTCATCGTCATCGACAAGGAGAAGGGGGGGAAGTCCGACGCGCTCAACGCGGGGATCAACGCGGCCCGCTACCCGCTGTTCTGCTCCGTGGACGCCGACTCGATCATCGAGGAGAACGCCCTCCTGCGCGTGGTGAAGCCCTTCATGGAGCACCCCAAGGAGATGGTGGCCGTGGGCGGCATCGTGCGCATCGCCAACGGCTGCGCGGTGCACGAGGGGAGGGTCACCGACATCCGGCTTCCGGACAAGCCCATCCCCATCTTCCAGGTCGTGGAGTACCTGAGAGCGTTCCTGACGGGGCGCATCGGCTGGAGCGTCATGCGGTCCCTGCTGATCATTTCGGGCGCCTTCGGGCTGTACAAGAAGAACGAGGTGATCGAGATCGGAGGGTACGATTCGACCTCCGACACCGAGGACCTTGAGCTCGTGGTGCGGCTGCACGAGAACTGCCGGCGCAAGAAGATGCCCTACCGGATCGTCTTCGTCCCCGATCCCGTCTGCTGGACCGAGGTCCCCACGAACTTTCGCGTGCTGGTGCGCCAGCGCAACCGATGGCACAGGGGGCTGCTGCAGAGCCTGTGGCGGCACAAGGCCATCTTGTTCAATCCGAAGTTCGGCATCATCGGCGCTTTCGCCTTCCCTTACTTCCTGTTCTTCGAAACGCTGGGACCCTTCATCGAGCTGCTGGGATACGTGGCGGTGACGATCTCCGTCCTCCTGGGAATCATCAACTGGGAGTTCTTCTTCCTCTTCCTGGCCCTGGCGGTCTTCTACGGGGTGTTCCTGTCCATCGCCGCCATCCTGCTGGAGGAGATCTCCTTCCGGCGCTACCCGGGCTGGCTGGATCTGTTCAAGCTGGTCGTGTACGGGATCCTGGAGAACTTCGGCTACCGCCAGGCCCTTTCGCTCTCGAAGGTGCAGGCCTTCTGGCAGTTCCTCCGGAACCGCCGCGGCTGGGGCGACATGCAGCGCGGCGGCTTCCGCAAGCGCGGCCCCGCGGCGGCCAAGGTCGGCTGATCGCGCCATCTCATCCATGCCGGCGGCGAAGGCTGTGCTACGATGGCCTCCGTCACGGTTTCCCGTGCGGCACCCCCCCTCCGAGGAGGCTCACATCGGCATGAAGGCATCGGCGCGCGCGTTTCTCGCGGCAGCGTCCCTATGGCTCGCGGCCGGCGCGGCCTGGCGGTTGGCGCCCGCCACGACGACCGACCCCAATAGGCAGGCCGCGCCCGGAGGACGGCCGTCCGCCTCCTCGCCTTCGCGCAAAGTGTCGTTCACCTACGAAGTCTTCTACACCAACCTTCCGATCGATCGCAGCACATTCGATTGCTGGATCCCCGTCCCGAAGAGCGACGAGAACCAGAAGATCACCGATCTGGTCATCTCCGTGCCGTACGGCGGGGACCTCTCTGAGGACAGCGAGAACGGCAACCAGATCCTGCACGTGCGCTCGGGGCCGCGCGGAGGGATGCCCATGAAGATCAAGATGCGCTTCAGCGCCGAGCGTTTCCCCGTCAGCCACCCGGACCTGGCGCTCAAGCCGCCCGTGCCGCCGCGCGCGCCCGAGACCCTGGCGCGCTATTTGAAGGCGGACCGGCTCGTGCCGCTCGACGCCGCCACGAAGGCCCTGGCGGACCAGGTGACGAAGGGGAAGACCACGGCCGTCGGCAAGGCCCGCGCCATCTTCGATTACGTGGTGGACAACATCATGTACGCCAAGACGGGAGAGGGCTGGGGGCAAGGCGACCTGCGCTACGCGCTTTCGGCGAAGAAGGGCAACTGCGCCGAGTTGACCACCGTGTTCACCGGGCTCGCCCGCGCCGCGAACATCCCGGCCCGCTTCGTGGCGGGTTTCAAGATCCCCACGGGGATGCGTGAAGGGACACTCACCGAGTACCACTGCTGGGCGGAGTTCTACCTCGACGGGGTCGGGTGGATCCCGGTGGATCCCTCGGAGGCGGCGAGAAACCGCGCCGCCAGGCAGGTGTATTTCGGCTCGCTGGACGCCAACCGGATCCAGGTCACCGTGGGGCGGGACATCGTCCTTCAGCCCGCGCAGCACGGCGACCCCATCAACTTCTTCCTCTACCCGTACACCGAAGGGGACGGCCGGCCGGTGACAGGCAACGCCTACCGCTTCTCGTGGGAGGAGGGCATCGAGCAGCCCTCGTCGCTGCCGGCCGGCCAGCCTTCCCCGGTGCCGTAGGCCGAACGCAAGCCGGCCCCGCCCGCGGGCGCGGCGCCCTCCATCAGGCCGGGTGGACTCTCGCGCCCGTCTTCACGACCTGCACCTCTCACAACATCCACACCGCCGCCGCGCCCACCGCGATCCGGTACCAGGCGAAGGGCCGGAAGTCGTGCGTGGCCACGTAGCGCAGCAGGAACTTCACGGTGGCCAGCCCGGCGGCGAAGGCGATCACGAACCCGACGGCGAAGGCCGGGACATCGCTCCAACCGAGGATGTGCCTCCAGTGGTACAGGTCGTAGAAGCCCGCCGCGAGCATCGTGGGGATGGCCAGGAGGAACGAGAACTCCGTGGCCGAGCGCCGGTCGAGCCCGAGGGTCATGCCGCCGAGGATCGTCGCGGCCGATCTCGACACGCCGGGAAACAGGCTCAGGCACTGGGCCACTCCGACGCCGAGCGCGGCCTTCCACGGGATCGCCTCGACCTTGTGGATGCGCGGCTGCGGGGCGAGCGCCTCCACGGCCAGGATGCCGATCCCTCCTACGAAAAGCCCCCAGCCCACCATCTCCGGCGTGAAGAGGTGTTTTTCGATCAGATCATGCAGGGCGAGTCCCAGCAGGGCGGACGGCGCGAACCCGAGGGCGAGGTTCGCGATCGCTGAAAGCCCGCGGCTCCGGCCGGCCGGCGACACGCTGCCGGCGAACGCCGCCAGGCCGAGGTCCGAGGCGATCTTCGCCAAAGTCGCGCGAGATTCCCACACGACCGCGAGAATGGCGCCGAGCTGGATGAACACCTCGAAGGCGGCCGCCCGGTCGCCCGTGAACCCGAGCAGGTGACCCGCGAGGATCAGGTGACCGGTCGAGGAGACCGGGATGAACTCCGTGAGTCCCTCCACCAGCCCCAGGACGAGCGCGGTGATCAGCAGGGACAGGCCGCGCCTCCTCTCACCCGGCGGACTCTGCGTCGCGCACGATCGGCTGGGGCGCGGAGGCGGGAGCCGGCCGGGCGAGCGCCGCCGGCAGGAACGTCAGCGCGGTCAGGAGGCAGGTGGCGGTCCCCAGCACCGCCACCACTCCCACGCTCCTCATGCCGGGGAAACTCGAGAAACACAGCGATCCGAACCCGGCCACGTTGGTCAAGGCCGCCATCGCCACCGCCTTGCCGGTCTCCAACGTCCCCGCGTCCACGACCCCGCCGGAGGCGTGCATCCGATGGATGATATGGATGCCGTAGTCCACGCCGACGCCCAGGATCATCGTGGCCGTGAAGGCGTTGACGAAGTTCATCTCGATCCCGAAGAGCCTCATGCACCCCAGCATCATGACGATGCCTCCGAGAACCTGGGCGTTCGCCAGCATCGCAAGGCGCAGGCTCTTCAGGTCCAGGATCAACAGGATCGTGACCAGCAGCACACCCAGCGCCACGGCCCTCTTCGAGTCGCGGGCGAAGATGGTGCGCAGCTCCTTGCTCACCACGTTCACCCCCGTGACGACCACGCCCGGATCCCCCGCCGACATGCTTTCCGCGAGCCCCGGCGGCGCGTCGCGCCTCCAGCGCGTCTGGTCGAGGTACAGGTACACGGCCGCGCGGTAGCCGCCGTTGCTCTCCTTGATGTATCGCCCCAGGAGCGATCCAAGGTCCTTCCCCCGGAGGTGCTCCACCCCCACCGGGGTGTCGACCTCGAGCATCGCCTTCAGCTCCGGCAGGTAGGCGTCGAAGCCGTCGGGCCGGAACCCCTGATCCCGGAGCGCCGCGCGCAGGGACGACTCGATCCGCGGGAAGGCGAAGGGGCCGTCCGGTGCGCGCCTCCCCTCCCTCAGGGCCGCGATGATCGATCCCTGGTCCGCCGCCGGCGGCAGGTAGTGCAGCAGCGAGTCCACGCCGCTCACCGTGCCGTCGGCCACGTACGGGGCCACCCGATCCTGCACCTCCTTCATGCGGTCCAGCGCCCCCTCGATGCCGGGCGACTCGATGATCACGAGCATGATGTTGAGGTTCCCGCCGAACTTGCGGGCCACCCTCTCCGAGACCACCGCGCCGCTGTTGCCGCTGCTGCGCAGGTCCCTGATGTTGTCGGAGAAGGAGACGTTCCAGCCCTCGAACGCCAGCCAGCCCACGAGCAAGGCCGTCGTGGCCAGCGTGATCTTCTTGAAGCGGACCGCGAGCGGGATCACGCGTTCGAGCCCGAACGACTGGACATGCAGCCGGGCCGTCGGGCGCCGGCGCCGCGACCTCCCCTCGTTCCACTCGATCATCGCGGGCAGGAGGACCACGATCGCCACCATGCACAGCAGGATTCCCGATCCCAGCAGGAACCCCAGCTCCTTGAGCCCTAGGAACTGGGTGGTGCACATGGCGTAGAACGTCCCCGCCGACGTGATGGCGCCCGTGAAAACGCCCAGCGTCGCCTCCCCCATCATGCGCCGCACCGCCTCGGCCAGGTCGCGCCCTCCCTGCCTCTCCTCCACGTAGCGTGCGTACATGACGATCGTGAAGTCGGTCCCCAGCCCCATGAGCATGGCCACGAACCCCGAGGAGGCCGAGTTGAGACGGCCCAGGATCACGGCCGCGAGGGCGAACGTGAACGCCTGTCCCACCAGCAGAGGGATGCAGGAGTAGACGATCGCGCCGAGGCGCCGGTAGCCGAAAAGGTAGAGGCCCACGACCCCCACGAAGGACAGGACCCCCGTCATCTTCAGATCGCTCTTGATGAGGTTCGAGTCCTCCAGGGTCACCACGTAGACGCCGCCGTAGGCGACCGAGAGCCGCGCCACGTCCTGCCCATCCGCCTCGGATTCCGCTCGCGTCTCGGCCTCGGCCGCGCGCACCCGTGAGAGGAGATCCGCCGTGAAGCCGAGATCCTGCGGCGGCCCCACCGGCTTCACGAGCATGAGCATCGCGGATCCGTCCTCGGACATGTAATAGCCGTCCACCGGATTGAGCCGCAGCGCCCCCTTCCCCATGAGCAACCTGCCGAACAGGAGGCGTCCCACCCCGAGCGGGTCCTGCCGGACCAGCTCCTTCAGGAAGGACGACGACGGGGACTCCAGGATCCGGCGGTCCTCAGCGATCGCCTCGCGGATCCCCTCGTCGCTCAGCCGGCGCCTCAGAGTGGGAATCTCCCCGGGTGAGAGGAAGAGCAGGGCGTGCTTGCGGAAGAGGGTGAGCAGAGCGTCGCTGCCGCCCACGCGGTAGTCCACCGATTGAACCGCGTGGAGGCGAACCAGGCGGTCGGCGAAATTGTCGGCGAACTCCTCGTAGTCCTCGGCCGAGCGCCCCTCCGGGGCCTCGATCAGGACGGTGAGGTAGTCGATGCCGCCGAAATCCTGGAGCGACGCCTTGAAGGCGTCCACCTTGGCGTTGCCCCGGGGGACGAGGGCCAGGATGTCGGTGTCAAGACGGAGCGTGGTGGCCAGCAGCGTGGCCAGGAAGACGAGGAGGGCCGTGACGAGGAAGACGAATCCCTTCCGCCGCGCGGCGAACTCGCCGATGCGCAGGAAGAGACCCGAGCGCTGGGAGCCGGCCGGCCTCATAAAGGGCCGGATTATCGGCGGGCCGCGCCGGACAAGTCAAGGCGCGCCATCCCGCATATCCATCAAGGCACACCGATCCCGGCGCGCATGTGGTAGCCTGTTCGCCGGCCGGGTGAGCATTCGGATGGATGGATGCCGCATCCGCGCCTCACGGTCCCGAGTCCATCGGCCGATGACACACGCAGGTCCCGCGGCAGGAACAACCGGCGCGAACGGCAGGCGAGCGAGCCCGGAGCGCTCCCGGCGGGGGCGACCGTCGCTCCGGCCGCCGGCGCTCGCGCTCGCCGCCACTCTGCTCGCGGGGTGCTTCACGTCCGCCGTGGCCGGCGGCATCGCCGCCGTCATGAGCCAGGACCTCGCCCCCTACCGAGAGGCCCTCGCGGGCTTCTGCGAGAGGACGGGCCGCCAGGTCACCGTCTTCCAGCTCAAGAACCCGTCCACGGCCGAGCCGGAAATCCTCCGCCGGCTGAGGTCCGAGAGGCCGGATCTCGTGGTGGCACTCGGTATCCGCGCCGCGGTCGCCGTCGAGGAGAACCTGCCGGGGGTCCCCATGGTCTTCGGCATGACTCCTGTGATGCCTCCTTCCCCCCCGACCGGATCCCGCTGGACGGGCGTGCTCCTCGTGGTGCCGCCCGATCTGCAGATGGCCGCCTTCCGGGAGACCGTGCCCACGCTGTCCCGGTTGGGAGTTCTCTACGACCCCCGGAACTCGGCCGCCTTCATCGAGAGGGCCCGGAGTGCCGCAGCCGCCTCGGGCATCGAGCTGATCACCGGAGAGGTCTCCCGGCCGGAGGACCTACCGAGCGCCTACAGGCGGACCGCGGCCCGGTCGGAGGGGTTCTGGGTGATCCCGGACGGCACGGTCGTCAGCCGCCTGTCTTTTGATTTCATCCTGAAGGAGTCACTGCGCCGGATGATCCCCGTGATGGTGTTCGACGACTCGATGGTTCGCGCCGGCGGGCTGATGTCCCTGGCGCCCGACAGCCGCGAGGTCGGCCGCCAGATCGCAGACCTGGCGTTGAGGCTCCTGCAGCCGGCCGCGGGGACCGCCCCTCCGGTCGAGCCTCCCCGCGCTCCGCGGCTGGTCCTCAACCTGAATGTCGCGCACGCCCTCGGGATCGAGATCCCGCCGGAGGCCGTGGCCAGGGCTTCGCAGGTGTACCGATGATCATGAGAGGCACTCTGCGCACCCGTCTCGTGGCCTTCGTGGCAGTCGTGGCGGTCGTATCCGCGAGCGTCCTCGGAGCGGTCTTCTACCGCCAATCGAAGGCGCTTCTCGTCGAGGAGATGTCGCACCGCGGGATGGGCCTCGCCCGCGGCCTCGCCTTCCAGGCCAGCTACGGCGTCCTGACCCGAGACGAAGTGCAGCTCGAGGAGATCGCGCTATGGGCCCTCCAGCAAACCGGCGTCGTCAGCATCAGGATCACGGACGCCGCGGGGCACACGCTCATGGAACAGCCCTCTCCCAGGGCAGGAGGGACGCCCGATGCCTCCCGAGGCGCTCTCTCGTTCTCCGCCCCCGTCACGGCGACCCGGGAGCCGCTGGCCGGAGGCGGCGAGGAGCTTCTGGCCCTGGCCCTTGATCAACCCCGCCCCGGCGCCCCGGCGCTGCCGCCCCAGGCGGTGAAGGGGGCCGTGGAAGTGCGCCTCTCGACCGAGCAGCTCGAGAGGCAGCTCGGAGGGGCGGCGGCCCGGTCGGCTCTCCTTGTCGGAGCCATCCTCCTGGCCGGCGCGGCGGGGCTGTTCTTTTTCCTCCGGGTCATCGTCGATCCCGTACGAAGTCTCTCCGAGGCGACCATCCTGATCGCCGACGGGGACTTCACCCGGCGGGTCCGCGTCCGTGGGAATGACGAGATCTCCCGCCTCGCCGGATCCTTCAACGCGATGGCCGAGAGTCTGTCCCGCTCGCACGATGAGATCCGGCGGCACGAGGCCGAGCTGGAGAGCCGCGTCCGGGAACGCACCGCGGAGCTGCGGCGGGCCAACGAAGAGCTGCAGATGGCCCGTGAAGCGGCGATCGAGGCGTCCCGGCTGAAATCGGAATTCCTGGCCAACATGAGCCACGAGATCCGCACCCCCATGAACGGCGTCCTCGGCATGGCGGATCTGCTCCTCGACACCGCCCTCACGGCCGAGCAGCGGGAGTACGCGCAGATGGTGCGCTCCTCCGGCGACGCGCTCCTGACCATCATCAACGACATACTCGACTTCTCCAAGATAGAGGCCGGGAAGCTCGATCTCGACATCATCGACTTCGATCTCCGCACCACCGTGGAGGACGTCGTGACCCTCCTCGGCGGGAAGGCGCATAGCAAAGGTCTCGAGCTGGTCTGTCTCATCCATCCGGGAGTCCCGGCCGTGGTCGCCGGCGACGCCGGCCGGCTCCGGCAGATCCTCACGAATCTCGCCGGCAACGCCGTGAAGTTCACCGAGCGTGGCGAGGTGGTCGTGCGCGTCAAGCCTGGCGAGCCGGCGGGGGATGAGGCCCTGGTGCGGTTCGAAGTGACGGACACGGGCATCGGCATCGGCCCCGACGCACGGGAGCGGATCTTCGAGTCGTTCTCGCAGGCGGATGGTTCCACGACGCGCAAGTACGGGGGGACGGGGCTCGGGCTCGCCATCTCGAAGCAGCTCACCGGGCTGATGGGCGGGCGGATCGGGGTGGACAGCGAGCCCGGAAAGGGGAGCACGTTCTGGTTCACCGCGCGGCTCGCCGGGCGGCCCGGCCGCCCGGCCTCCGGGATCGCCGATCTTCCCGAGCTGCGCGGGCTGCGCGTCCTGGGCGTGGACGACAACGCGACCAACCGCTCCCTCCTCGGAGAGCAGCTCGGATCCTGGGGAATGGAGGTCGATCTGGCGAGCGACGGTCCGGGCGCCCTCCACAGGCTGCGCGCCGCGCGCCTGGACGACAGGCCCTACGATCTGGTGATCCTGGACATGGAGATGCCCGGGATGGACGGGCTGTCGCTCGCGCGATCCATCAAGGGAGATCCGGACCTGGCCCGGACGCCGCTGGTCATGCTGACGTCGCTGGCCCACCGGGGCCATGCCGCGGAGGCCCGGCAGGCGGGGATCGCCGGGTACCTCACCAAGCCCGTCAGGCAAGCGCACTTGCACGACTGCATCGTCTCGGTCGTGAGAAGCTCCGCACTGGCCGCCGGTGCCGGGGCGGCCGAGGCTCCGCCCCTGGTAACGCGGCACCGCCTCGCCGAGGAGGCCGCGAGGGCTCGTGTCCTGGTCGCGGAGGACAACGTGGTGAACCAGAAGGTGGCGGCGAGGATGCTCGAAAAGATGGGGTGCCGCGTGGACGTCGCCTCCGACGGGTCGGAGGCTGTCGAGGCCGTGTCGCGGCATGCCTACGACATGGTGCTGATGGACTGCCAGATGCCTGAGCTGGACGGCTACGAGGCCACGGCGCAGATACGGAGGCGGGAAGGGGCATCGAGGCGCACGCCCATCATCGCCATGACCGCCAACGCGCTCGCGGGGGACCGGGAGAAATGCCTGACCGCCGGGATGGACGATTACATCTCGAAGCCGGTGAACGCCGCCGCGCTGAAGGGAGTCCTGGAGCGGTGGATGAGCGGCGCGGCGAGGTCCGCCCTTCCCGCGACCCCCTCCCCCGAACAGGGAACCCGCCTGTCATGAGAAGGCTCCTCGCCGCCTTCCTCCTGATTCTCCCGGCCGCGGCGCCCGCCCGCGCGGCCGAGCGGGATCAGCTCGAAGACACGCTCTCCATGCTCCGGGAGGTGGCCGAGGTCGCCGCCGCCTCCCGTCGGGCCCAGCCGGTCCGGGAGGCGCCGTCGGCGGTGACGGTGGTGACGGCCGAAGAGATCCGCGCCTTCGGCTACCGGACGCTGGCGGAGGTGCTCGCCCACTGCCGCGGGTTCTTCATCACGTACGACAGGAACTACACCTACCTCGGCTCGAGAGGCTTCGCCCGGACCGGAGACTACAACGCGCGCGTGCTCGTCCTGCTCAACGGACAGAGACTGAACGACAACGTCTACGGGGCCATGCTTCCCGGAAACGACTTTCTCGTCGACCTGGACGCGGTCAGCCGGGTGGAGATCATCCGCGGGCCCGGGTCGGCCCTCTACGGCTCCAACTCTCTGTTCGGCGTCATCAACGTCGTCACGCGCGAGGCGGCGGAGGCACGCGGTCTCTCGGTCGGGGCCGAGGGGAGATCCTTCGGCTCGAGCGAGACCTCCTTCACCTACGGCTCACCCGCGGGCGCTCCCACCCAGATCGCGGCCTCGGGATCGGCGTTCCTGTCGCGGGGGCAGAATCTCCATTTCCCCGAGTTCGACGGCGCGGGTCTTGGCGACGGCGTGGCCTCCGGCGCGGACGGCGAGAGGAGCCGGCGCGCCCTGCTCACGGTGCGCCGCGGGAACCTCGCATTTCAGGCGGGCTGGGTCGATCGCCTCAAGGAGGTCCCCTCGGCCTCCTTCGACACCCTCTTCGACGACGGCCGCGAGAAAACCGTGGACGGGGAGGCCCTCGTGGGGGCAGCCTATCAGCGCCCCTTCGGATCCGGCCACCGCCTGGAGCTCACGGCGGCCTACGACCGGATCTGGTACTGGGGCGACTACCCTTACGACCGCCCACCGGTTCTCATCAACAAGGACGTCGGGCGCGGCGAGTGGCTCTCCGCCGGCGCGTTGGCTCACCTGCGCGCGGGGCCATCCACCCGGTTGACCTTGGGCTTCGAGTCCGTCCTCAACCTGCGGGTTCACCAGAAGAATTACGACCTGGGAACAAACAACGTCTTCTTCGACGAGGACCATCCCTTCACGGCCTCCTCCGTCTTCGCCGAGGCGGAGCGTCGGTTCGGCGAGCGCGTCCTCATCTCCGCCGGGGCACGGTACGACTACGGCACGAGGATTGACATCCGATCGGACTCCCTGAACCCGCGGCTGGCCGTGGTCTTCCTGCCCGGAGCGGCGACGACGCTGAAGTACCTGGCCGGGCGCGCGTTCAGAGCGCCCAACGCCTACGAGCTGTACTACGACCTTCCGGGTCTTCAGCAAGGCGACGGGTCCCTGCTCGAGGAGAGCATCGTGACCCACGAGCTGGTCTTGGATCAGGCCCTCGGGGGCGATGCCGAGGGCACCTTCTCGGTCTACTCGTACCGCCTCAAGAATCTCATCGAGCAGGTCATCGAGCCCGGGACCGGAATCCTCCTCAACCGGAACACCGAGGACGTCCGCTCGACCGGGTTGGAGGCGGAGATCCGGTTCAGGGCCCGCCTCGGGCTCACCGGCTTCGCCTCAGCGACATACAACAACTCCGAACGGGATGGCTCCGGGCAGGTCGCGGGCTCGCCGAGAGCAACGGGAAACCTCGGCGTGATCTTCTCGCTCGCCGGGAATCGTCTGGATCTGGCGCCGGCGCTGCGCTATGTGGGAGCCCAGAGGAGCCTCACCGGCACGCGGCTGGGCTCCTACGCCGTGGCCGACCTCACGTTGAGCAGCCGCCGACCCTGGCGGGGCGTCGCCTTGTCGGCATCGGTCTACAACCTCGCCGACCGGCGCTACGGCGACGTGGTCGGGCCGGAGTTCATCCAGGAGACGATCCGGCAGGACGGCCGCAACTACAGACTCTCCGCCCGCTGGGCCTTCTGAGAGGCATCCACTGAGTCCCGGGGGGCTCGGGAGCGATCTGATTACTGTTCCCGGACTCCCATGGATTCGAGGGCCGCGCGCACGCGATCGAGTTCCTGCTCCAGCCGCCGCAGCACCTTCGCGGCAGCCGGGGTCGGCCGTGAGCGGCCCATCGCCTCCAGTTCCCCGCAGAGGAACGCCAGGCGACGCGCGCCCACGTTGGCGCTGCTCCCCTTGAGGGCGTGCGCCGCGCGCGCGAGCGCCTGCGCGTCACCGCGGGAGACGGTCTCCCGGAGAGCGGCCACGCGGGCGGGGGCCTCCTGAAGGAAGATCGCGGCCACCTCGGCCGCGAACTCCGGCCGCCCCTCGATCTGCAGCTCACGCAGGCCGGCGAGGACGCTCGGATCAAGCGGCCCCTCCTGGCTCGCCCCCTCCCTCGGAGCCGCTCCGGCCTCCGTGGAAGCGCGTGGCGCCCGATGGCCCGACCAGCGCTCCAGAACCGCCTGAAGATCGCCGGCGTGCGCCGGCTTCGCGACGTGGCCGTCCATCCCCGCGGAAAAACATCTCTCCCTGTCCTGCGGTGAGACGAGGGTGGTCAGCGCGATGATCGGCGTCCGTCTCGATGCTCCCTCGCGCCTGCGGATCTCCGCCGTCGTCTCGAAGCCGTCCATCCCCGGGAGCTGGCAATCCATGAGCACGGCATCGTAGGCGGCGCGGCCCAGAGCCTCGATGGCCTCCCGGCCGCTCGCGGCCAGGTCCACCTCGAAGCCCAGCATCTCGAGCATCCGCGCGGCCACCTTCCGGCTGAGCGGGTCATCTTCGACCAGGAGGACGCGCGCCCTCTGTTCCGGCGCACGGTCTACGGCGTCAGCCACGTGAGCGGCCCGCGGCCGGAGCGATCTCGACGCGGTTGCGCCCGGCGCCCTTGGCCCGGTACAGCGCCGCGTCGGCCTCCCGGATGAGCGAGTCCGCGTCCCCTTCCGGCGCGCCGTTCCAGACGGCCACGCCGATGCTGCACGTCACCGGGAGGCTCCTTGCGCCGAGATCCATGGGATCCCGCTCGACGCACGCGCGGATCCTCCCGGCGACTGCGGCCGCGCCCACGCTCTCGCACCCCGGCATCACGACAAGGAACTCCTCCCCTCCGTAGCGGCCGACCGAGTCGTAGGGGCGCACCGAGGCGCGCATCCTGCGCGCCGCCTCCCGGAGCACGGCGTCCCCGGCCTGGTGCCCGTGCGTGTCGTTGATCCTCTTGAAGTGGTCGAGGTCGACGAGCGCCGCCGCGAGGGGCGTCTCCTCGCGCCTCGCGCGGGCGAAGTCGCGTCCGAGGGCGGCCAGGACGGCGGCGCGGTTCCAGAGACCGGTGAGAGAGTCGTGAGTGGCCTGGATCTGGAGGGTGTCGCGGGCTGCGAGGATCTCCGATTGGAGATCAAGGATCCTCCGGCCCGTGCGGAGCCTCACCCGCAGCTCCTGCGCGTCGAAGGGCTTCGAAAGGTAATCGTCCGCTCCCGCCTCCAGGCCGTCGATCAGATCTTCCTTCCTGTCCCGAGCCGTGAGAAGGATGATATAGGTGTAGCGCTCCCGCGCCTGCGCCCGGACCCTGCTGCACACCTCGACGCCGTCCATTCCGGACATCATCCAGTCGAGGACGGCCAGCGTGGGTGCGTCCGGCCGCTGCAGCGCATCCCACGCTTGCTGGCCGTCGCTCGTGGAGGCCACCTCGTATCCCCACTTCGCCAGCATGGCTTCGAGAGTGAGCCGGGTGGAGGCGTCGTCATCGGCGATCAGCACCTTCACGGCGGCCCTCCGTCCCGAAAGGATGCACGAGGATCATCACCGCAGCCGGCGCTGGCCCGCGCCCTCTCGTGGAATGAAGGCCGGCACAACATCCTTACCATGATATCACCGCCTGGCAGGCCGGTCGCCCCGGCGCGGGTGGGCGGCGGCGCTCGTGTTGCCTCGCCGGGGGCAGCCGGGCATACTCCGCCGATGCGCCTCCCCCTGCACACCCGGATGATCATCGGCGTGGTCATCGGCGCCGCCTCCGGCGTCGCCGCCTTTCTCGCCTTCGGGGACGCCCCCGGCCTTGCGGCATTCATCCGGTACGTGACGCAGCCGGCGGGCCAGATTTTCCTGCGACTGTTGTTCATGCTGGTCGTGCCGCTGATCTTCTCGGCCCTCGCCCTCGGCGTGGCCGGGCTCGGCGATCTTCGCACTCTCGGCCGGATCGGATTGAAGACGCTCGCCTACACCGCCGTCGTGTCCTCCATCGCGGTCTTCATCGGCATCGCCCTGGTGAACCTCGTTCGCCCCGGCGAGGGGATGTCCGACGATCTCCGGGCGCGGCTCACGGCCGGGGCGGCCGAGCGGGCCGCTGCGGTCGCGGGGGCAACGGTGCCCAAGACCGGGCTCGACCTGGTGGTCCAAATCGTCCCAGACAACCCGCTCAAGGCCGCCGTGAACGGCGACCTCCTCGCGGTGATGTTCTTCTCCTTGATGTTCGGGATCGGGCTGTCGCTGACGCCGACCGAGGGGAGCCGGAGTCTGCTGGCGGCGCTCCAGGGCCTCTACGACGTGACCATGCGGCTCATCGGCATCGTGATCTCTCTGGCCCCCTTCGGAGTGGCGGCGCTGCTGTTCACGCTCACCGCGCAGCTCGGCTACGAGATCCTCGCCCAGCTCGCCCTCTACGTGGGGGTCGTGGTGCTCGCCCTGGCCATCCACCAGTTCGGCGTGTACTCGCTCGCGGTCCGGCTGCTTGGCGGGATGAGCCCGCGGCGGTTCTTCCGCGACATCGAGGAGGCGATGCTCACGGCATTCTCCACGGCCTCCAGCAACGCCACGCTGCCGACGGCGCTCAAGGTGGCCGAGGAGAAGCTGAAGCTGCCGCCGGCCGTCAGCCGCTTCGTCCTCACCATCGGATCGACGGCGAACCAGAACGGCACCGCCCTCTTCGAAGGGGTGACCGTGCTCTTCCTGGCCCAGTTCTACGGCGTGACGCTCACTCTGGGGCAGCAGACGACGGTGGTGCTCATGTGCATCCTCGGCGGGATCGGCACCGCGGGCGTGCCGGCCGGATCGATCCCGATCCTCGCGGTGATCATCAAGATGGTGGGGATCCCGACGGAGGGGATCGGGCTGATCCTGGGCGTGGATCGCTTCCTGGACATGTGCCGGACGACGCTCAACGTTACCGGTGACCTGGCCGCGGCCGTGGTGGTCTCGCGCGGAGAGGGCGCGGGCCCCCCCGCGCGCGGCTCCGAGACACTCCGGTGACCCGGGGGCGGATCGCACCCTACCGTACGCCCGCGGGACGCCGCGCCCACCCTGTGGATGAGGGCTGACGGATGGCCTCTTCTTCGCGTCCGCTGGATCTGCGATTCAAACCCGTGACCCCCCGGCTTTGGGGGGATCTCGAGACTCTCTTCGGAGAGCGCGGCGCCTGCGGCGGCTGCTGGTGCATGTGGTGGCGGCTCAGGAGGTCCGACTTCGACAAGGGGAAGGGCGCCGGGAACAGGAGGGCTCTCAAGGCGATCGTCGCCTCGGGGGAGATCCCCGGCGTTCTGGCCTACGCCCAAGGCCGTCCCATCGCGTGGTGCTCGGTCGCCCCGAGGGAGACGTTCCCCGTTCTCGATCGCTCCCGCACATTGAAGCCGGTGGATGAACAGCCCGTCTGGTCGGTGGCGTGCCTCTTCGTGGCGAGGCCCTGGAGGCGGAAGGGCGTGACGGTGCGGCTGCTTCAGGCCGCCGCGAAGTATGCCCGGCGGCGAGGGGCGAGGCTCCTGGAAGGGTACCCCATAGATCCAAAGACGCCCGCCATGCCCGACGTTTTCGCCTGGACCGGGCTGGCCTCCGCTTTCCGGCAGGCCGGCTTCCGGGAGGTCGCGCGCCGCTCGTCCACGCGCCCCATCCTGCGCCTCGAGGTCCGCCCGAGCCGGAAGGAAGCCGCCGAGCCTCGCGCGATTCCGCAGAAGGACGGGAGCCGGCTCCCTTGAGGTCCACCTTCCCTCAGGGGGCGCCCGTGCAGGTCCATCGAATCAAGATCCCGGGCTCCTGCGGTCTATTTCAAGAACCAAGGCAGAACGGTGATGCCGTGAAGGGAGAACGCACTTGCTCCTCCATGGACCAGAACTCCCCGCTTATTGCGGTTCCCCGGCAGTGCGATCCACCAGCGAAGGCTGTTCA
Organism: uncultured Acidobacteriota bacterium; assembly: GCA_964400605.1. GTDB lineage: Bacteria > Acidobacteriota > Polarisedimenticolia > JACPZX01 > JACPZX01 > CAYNUH01. The sequence goes on from CAYNUH010000016.1 coordinate 31,176, forward strand.
CGGCGTCTGGAGCGACGGTGAGCCCCGACTTGACCTCGACGGGGAGCAGGCGCTCCCCGAGGTCCAGAAGGACGTCCAGCTCATGTCCGGTGGCGTCCCTCCAGAAGAACAAAGGGGCCTCGCGTCCGGCGTTCTCGAACCCCTTCATGATCTCCCCGACCACGAACGACTCGAAGATCGGTCCGCGGAGAGGATGCCGCTCGAGTGTTGCGGGGGAGTGGATGCCGAGCAGATAGCATGCGAGGCCCGTATCCAGGAAATGGAGCCTCGGCCGCTTGCGCAGGCGCTTGCGGAAGTTGGCGTGATGCGGAGGGAGCAAGGTCACGATGAAGCCGACGCGCAGGGCCGTGATCCAGGCGTGAGCCGTCGGCTGTGTGATCCCGGCGTCCTCCGCCAGAGCCGTCAGGTTCAGCTCCTGGCCGGTCCTTGCGGCGGCCAACCGCACGAATCGCTCGAAGGCGTCCAGATCGAGGACGCGCAGCACCTCCCGGAGATCCCGCTCGACGTACGTTCGGAAGTAATCGGCCAGCCATCGGTCCGGCGGCAATCTCTGGTCATGGATCCTCGGGTAGAAGCCGGCCCAGATCGTGGCCCAGAGATCGAGCTTTGGCGGCTTCACCCGGCGGGGAAGGGTATCAAGGCGTCGCGGATCGAGCGGGCTCCTCTCGGTCAGCTCGGCCAGCGTCAGAGGCAGGAGCCGCAGGACGGATGTGCGGCCGGCGAGGGTCTGCGAGATCTTCTCCATGAGGAGCAGGTTCTGCGACCCGGTGAGAATGAAGCGCCCGGGCCGGCTGTCCTCGTCGACGGCCGTCTGCACGTAGGACAGGAGGTCGGGAACCCTCTGGACCTCGTCGAGGACGACGCCTCGGCGGAAACGCGAAAGGAAGCCGAGCGGGTCTTCAAGGGCGCGCGCCCTCTCGTCTGGGCGCTCGAGCGATACGTACGCGTGCTGAGGGAATGCGTGGCGGACGAGCGTGGTCTTGCCCGACTGCCGGGGGCCGGTGAGCGTGACCACGGGCATGCGCCGAGCCGCCGCCTTGAGTTCCCTGGCCAGCGTCCGACGGAACATGCGAGCAGCATGGCCGCCCCGGGGGGGGATGTCAAATCCAAAATCTAATCTTTGGATTGACGGAGTTCCCCTCGGCCTCGGATCGCCTGCTGCCGCTGCGGAGCGAGGGACCCGCACGGGATTGAGGACGGACGCACGGAACAACTGGTGCGAAGTGGATCTCCTATTCCGAAGGCCCGAACGCTTGGAATCACCGGGCCGGGCCGCTATCCTACCGGCATGCCTCTCTACGAGTACGCGTGCCGGGACTGCTCCCACAGGTTCGAGGCGCTCGTGATGGGCTCCGCGAAGCCGTCGTGTCCCACCTGCAAGAGCCGGAACCTGGAGAAGCTCCTCTCCGTCTTCGCCGTCAGCACCGGCAACGGCGAGGCCGCGCGCCGCGAGCCCGCCGGACAGTGCGGCACCTGCGGCGACCCCCGCGGCCCCGGCTCCTGCTCGAGCGACTGAGCCCTCCGCCGCCGCCCCTTCGACCTCGATCTCGGCGCGGCGGCCGCCGCACATCGGCCGAGCCGGCGTCCGCCTGATGTCCCTGCGGGAGATCTCCGCAGAGTGGATTACTGCCGATCGGCGGATTCACTTGACGCGGCGCACACACCTGGCGTATAGATGCGCGGCTCACGGCAACCCTTCCCCACTCCTGAAAGGGACCGCCGCGCATGGCTCAACGGGAAAACTGGGGCACCCGGGTCGGGCTCGTCCTAGCGATGGCCGGCAACGCGGTCGGGCTCGGCAACTTCCTCCGCTTCCCCGCCCAGGCAGCCCAGAACGGCGGCGGCGCCTTCCTCATCCCCTACCTGATCTCGTTCCTCCTCATGGGGATCCCGCTCCTGTGGGTGGAGTGGGCCATCGGTCGCCACGGCGGTCAGTTCGGCCACCACTCCGCGCCCGGCATGTTCGACCGGCTCGGCAAGCAGCGGTGGCTGAAGTACCTCGGCGTCTTCGGTATCTTCACGAACCTCACGGTGGCCGCGTACTACTGCTACATCGAGTCGTGGACGCTCTCGTACGTCTGGCACTCGCTGATCGGCACCTTCAGGACCGCGGACCCGACGCGTTTCTTCCAGGAGTATGTGGGGATGCACGAAGCGTCGCTCTTCGCGCTGCCCCTCGAGGCCACGTTCTGGTTCGTCGTCACCCTCGCGCTCAACGTGTGGATCCTCTCCCGCGGCCTGGCGAAGGGGATCGAGCTGGCGGCCAAGATCGGCATGCCCTTGCTGATCCTGTTCGGGATCGTCCTCGCCCTGAAGGGTCTCACGCTCACCACGGGGGATACCGGGGTCGTGGAGAGCCCGCTCCGGGGGCTGAACTTCGTCTGGAACCCGAACCTCTCGGGACTCCTGAACCCGAGCACGTGGCTGGCCGCGGCCGGTCAGATCTTCTTCACTCTGTCGGTGGGCATGGGATCCATCCACTGCTACGCGGCCTACGTGGGAAGAAAGCAGGACATCGCGCTGAACGCCGCTTCGGCAGGCTGGATGAACGAGTTCGTGGAGGTGGTCCTCGGCGGCGCCATCCTGATCCCGATCTCGACGGCCTACCTGGGGCTGCAAGTGGTTCAGGCGAGCACGAAGGGAGGCGGCTTCGGGCTGGGCTTCATGAGCCTCCCCACCCTCTTCAACAACTGGGGCTGGTTCGCGCCCATCGCGGGCGCCATGTGGTTCGGGCTGCTCTTCTTCGCGGGCATCACGTCCTCCCTCGCCATGGGGCAGCCGGTGATGGCGTTCTTCGAGGACGAGTACGGCATGAGCCGCGTGCGCTCTTCCCTGCTCTTCGGGGTGGCGACGCTCCTGCTGGGCGGATTCACGGTCTGGCTCTACCCGGGCGGCGCCCACGGCGAGTTCGACTTCTGGACGGGCACCTTCGCCCTCGTCGTTTTCGCGCTCGGTGAGGCCTTCATCTTCGCCTTCATCTTCGGGATGGACCGCGGCTGGGAGGAGATCACCCGGGGCGCCGACATGAAGGTACCCGGGATCTTCCGCTACGTCATCAAGTACGTCACCCCCATGTTCATCCTCGTCATCTTCGTGGGCTCGCTGGTCAAGCCTGCCGCCGAATGGGGAGAGGCGATCCGCTCGCTCTTCTCGGGCGGCGGGTGGCCTTTGGCCCCAGACAGCGTGATCGGCATGGTGTTCCACGTGGGCGACGCCCAGTACAGGTGGTTCGACGCCGAGGGGCGCGGCACGCCGGCGCTGGTACAAGACATGACTCGGCTCCTGCTGACGCTGGTGTTCGCCTTCTGCGCGTATCTCGTCTGGAAGGCCTGGAGACTCAAGGCCGGGAGGCAGGCGTGACGGGCGCCGCATGGCTCATGATGCTGGTGACGTGGGCCGTGATCATCTTCTTCACCGGCAAGTTCTTCTGGATGGTCCTCAGGACGCCCCCGAGGGACGAATAGTCCCGGTCCACGGGACAGGAGCCCGCCTCGCGTCGATGCATTCCATCATCCGCCTCCATTCGGGCCGCCCGCGCAGACGGCGCGCGGCGTGAAATCTCCCAGGACATCCGCCGGCCTCGAATCAGCCGGCTTCGTCCGGGAGCTCGGCCTTCTCGATGCGATCATGATCGTCGCCGGCTCGATGATCGGATCCGGGATTTACATCGTCTCCGCGGACATCGCGAGGCTGGTCGCCTCCCCGGGATGGCTCCTCGTGACGTGGATCCTCACGGGGCTGTTGACGATTCTGGCCGCCCTCAGCTACGGCGAGCTGGCCGCGATGATGCCGAAGGCAGGCGGTCAGTACGTCTACCTTCGCGAGTCGTACTCGCCCCTGTGGGGCTTCCTCTATGGCTGGACGCTGTTTCTTGTCATCCAGACGGGAACCATCGCGGCGGTGGGGGTGGCGTTCGCCCGCTTCCTCGGCGTGCTCGCGCCCTCCGTGTCGCCGACGGGGTGGATCGTCCCGCCGATACGGCTGTCCGAGGGGTACGCCGTCAGCCTCTCGACGCAGCAGCTCGTCGCCATCCTGCTCATCGTCGGCCTGACCGTCCTCAACACGCGCGGGATCAGGCTCGGCAAGATCATCCAGAACGTCTTCACCTCGGCGAAGACCCTCTCCCTTATCGCCCTCATCGCTCTCGGCATCCTGATCGGACGCAACGCCCCGGCCGTCGCCGCGAATTTCAGCGACATGTGGACGCCGCACGGCGCGGCGACCATAACATCGAGCTCGCTCGCGGGACTGCCCGCGGTTTCGGCCGGAACCGGCGCCCTGGGACTCCTCGTCGCCCTGTGCGTCGCGCAGGTGGGGTCGCTCTTCTCCGCAGACGCCTGGAACAACATCACCTTCACCGCGGGTGAGGTCAAGGACCCGCGCCGGAACATCCCGCTGTCTCTCGCGTTCGGCACCTGCCTCGTCATCGCGCTCTACGTCCTCGCCAACGTGGCCTACCTGTGCATCCTGCCCCTCTCCGGCATCCAGAGCGCTCCCGACGATCGCGTCGGTACGGCGGCGCTCGGAGTCATCTTCGGAGGCGCGGGAACGACGATCATGGCCGTCGCCATCATGATCTCGACTCTCGGCTGCAACAACGGACTGATCCTCGCCGGTGCGCGCGTCTACTACGCGATGGCGCGCGACGGCCTCTTCTTCCGCTCCACGGGGCGGCTGAACGAGCATCACGTCCCCGCGGTCGGCCTCGTCTTCCAATGCGTCTGGGCTTCGCTGCTGGTCCTGCCGCGGACCCGCGCTGTCGATGCGTCCACCGGGTCGGTGACCTACGGCAACCTCTACGGGAACCTGCTCGACTACGTCGTCTTCTCCGTCCTCATCTTCTATGTCCTGACGGTCGCCGGGATCTTCGTGCTGCGCGCGAAGCGGCCCGGCGCCGACAGGCCATACCGGGCCTTCGGCTATCCCGTGGTTCCGTCGCTTTACATCCTCGCGGCGACGGTCATCATGGTCGTCCTCCTTCTGTACCGGACGGAGACGACCTGGCCCGGTCTCATCATCGTCCTGACGGGGATTCCCGTCTATTTCGTCTGGCGAAGCCGGGCGACGAAGCCGGCGGCGGCCTGAATCGCCCCGGCGCAGAAGGCGACGGAGGTCGACGAATGGCTCATTCGCTCTTCGCAAGAAAGTCGCTCCATGTTCTCCTCGAGGAACTGAAGGGAGAGCATCGGCTCCGCCGCGTGCTCGGCCCCGTGCAGCTCACTGCTCTGGGCGTCGGCGCGATCATCGGCGCCGGGATCTTCGTCGCCACCGGGGCCGCCGCTCACAACGTCGCCGGGCCGGCGCTGATGCTCTCTTACGTCGTAGCCGGGATCACTTGCGTTTTCGCGGCGCTCTGCTACGCGGAGTTCGCCTCGATGGTCCCGGTCGCCGGATCGGCCTACACCTACGCCTACGCGACGCTGGGAGAGATGTTCGCCTGGATCATCGGGTGGGATCTGGTTCTCGAGTACGCCGTCGGATCCGCCACGGTCGCCAACGGCTGGTCGTCCTACTTCCAAAGCGTGATCGGGAAGTTCGGCGTGCAGCTGCCTCAGATCTTCAGAGGATCGCCCTGGGTCTACGACCCGGCGACGGGGACTTTCCCGGCGACGGGCTCCATCGTGAATCTGCCGGCCATCATCGTGACCACCATCGTCACCGCCATCCTCGTGAAGGGAATTCAGGAGAGCGCGACCTTCAACGCCATCATGGTCATGGTGAAGGTCGCCGCCGTGCTCTTCGTCATCGGCGTCGGCGCCTTCTATATCAACCCCGAAAACTGGGTCCCCTTCGCGCCGTACGGCCTGACGGGGGTCAGCTTCTTCGGCCACACCGTCGCCGGCCAGACGAACGCGGGTGGGGCGCCGATTGGCATGCTGGCGGGCGCCGCGATCATCTTCTTCGCGTACATCGGATTCGATGCGGTTTCCACCCATGCCGAGGAGGCGAGGAAGCCGCAGCGCGACGTCCCCATCGGCATCATCGCCTCGCTTCTCATCTGCACAGTCCTCTACATCGCCGTGGTCGCCGTGCTCACGGGAATGGTCAAGTACAACCAGCTCGACGTGGGCGCCCCCGTCTCGGACGCTTTCAAGCAGCAGGGGATGGGCTGGGCGGAGTTCCTGATCGCGGCCGCGGGCGTCTCGGGCATCACGTCGGTCCTCCTCGTGATGATGCTCAGCGGGCCCCGCGTCTTCCTCGCCATGGCACGCGATGGCCTCGTTCCCCGGAACTTCTTCGGCGCGGTCCACCCGAAGTTCCGCACGCCCTGGAAGAGCACGATCCTGATCGGCGTGTTCGTCTGCACCCTGACCGGATTCCTGCCGATCGACTTCCTGCTGCATCTGACGAACATCGGGACGCTCCTGGCCTTCGTCATCGTCTGCGCCGCCGTCCTCATCATGAGGAAGACGAACCCGGAGGCCGAGCGGCCGTTCCGCTGCCCGATGGTCCCCGTCGTCCCGATTCTCGGGATTCTGAGCTGCCTGCTCCTGATGTTCTCTCTGCCCGCGGACAACTGGTGGCGCCTAGGGGTGTGGCTGCTCATCGGCTTCGCCATTTACTTCGGCTACGGGCGCCATCACAGCCTCATGGCGATGCAAGTGGGGCACGAGATCGCCAAGCACGGCGTCTCGCCCGCGGGCTCCCTCGCCACCGACATCGAGGATCCGCCTCGGGGCTGAGAGGATTCGCGGCGGCGCCGGACTCGCCTGATTCGGGGACGGCCGCGCCAAGCCCGGCGGCGCCGAGCCCCGCGGCGCCGCGCTATGATGGCCGGCACATGTCCCTCGCCATCCTCTGCAAGGATCTGCGCAAGACCTACGACGCGAAGCCGCCCGTGGAGGCCGTCCGCGGGCTCGATCTCGAGATCCGCGCGGGCGAGTGCTTCGGGCTCCTCGGCCCCAACGGCGCCGGCAAGACCACCACCGTCGAGATCCTGGAGGGAATCCTCGATGCCACGGGCGGGGAGGTGGAGGTGCTGGGGATGCGGTGGGGTCGCGACGACCGCGAGCTGAGGCACCGCATCGGGGTGTCGCTCCAGGAGACGAGGCTTGCGGACAAGCTGACCGTCGAGGAGACCGTCACCCTCTTCGGATCCTTCTACCGCGGGGGCCGCCCCGCGGAGGTGATCATGGCCGAGGTGGGCCTGACGGAGAAGCGCTCCTCCTGGGTCACGAACCTCTCCGGCGGCCAGAAGCAGCGCCTCGCCGTCGCCTGCGCCCTGGTGGGTGATCCCGACCTGCTGTTCCTCGACGAGCCCACCACGGGGCTCGATCCGCAATCGAGGCGCCAGATCTGGGGCATCGTCCGCGACCTCAAGCGCCGAGGCCGCACGATCCTTCTGACCACACATTACATGGACGAAGCCGAGAGGCTGTGCGATCGGGTGGCGGTGGTGGATCACGGCCGCGTGATCGCCCTGGGATCGCCGGCCGATCTGATCGCCTCGCTGGGCGGCGAGCACGTCATCGAGTTCGCGGTCAACGGGGACGCGTCGGGACCGGTCTCCTCGGAGGACGGGGCGCTCGGAGCGGGCGGCGGCGCCGGGCCGGCGTTGGATCCCGCGAGCCTGACGGACCTCCCTTCCGTGCGCGCCGCCCGGGCGGAAGGCGGCGCCATCCAACTCACCGTGGCGGAGCCCCACGTGGCCGTTCCCGCGCTGCTTTCCCGATTGGATGGCGGAGGCCGGGCCCTCTCCCGTCTGACGACGAGGCACGCCAGCCTCGAGGACGTGTTCGTCTCCCTCACCGGGAGGCACCTGCGCGATGAGTAGCCGCAACCCGTTCGTGCAGCTCTTCCTGGCGCGGCTGCGCGAGTTCATGCGCGAGCCCGAGGTGGTCTTTTGGGTCTTCGGCTTCCCCGTGCTGCTGGCTGTCGGATTGGGGCTGGCCTTCCGCAACAAGCCGCCGGAGGAGATCGTGGTCGGGGTGATCGACTCTCCTTCAGCCCCGTCGGTGGTGTCGGCTCTCCACGCGGGCGACGGCCTCCGGGTCCAGACGCTGCCGGCCGCAGAGGCCGAGACGCGGCTGCGGCTCGGCAAGGTCTCGATGGTGGTCGTGCCGGGACCGCCGCATGAGTACCGGTTCGACCCGACGCGGCCCGACAGCCTCCTGGCGCGCGCGAAGGTCCACGACGCGCTGCAGCGGGCGGCGGGACGCACCGATCCGCTCGAGGTGCGCGAGACGCCGCTCACCGAGCCGGGCGCCCGCTACATCGACTTTCTGATCCCGGGCCTGCTGGGCATGAACCTGATGAGCGGGGGGATGTGGGGCGTGGGGTTCGTCATCGTCGAGATGCGCACCCGGAAGCTGCTGAAGCGGCTGATCGCGACTCCCATGCGGCGCTCCGACTTCCTCGGGGCAATGATGGCGAGCCGGATGGTGCTCGTCTTCACCGAGCTGGTGCTCCTGCTGGTCTTCGGCTGGATGGTCTTCGACCTGGTGATCCAGGGCAGTCTGTGGACCATCAGTCTGCTGGCCGTCCTGGGGGCGTTCGTCTTCTCGGGCCTGGGCCTCCTGGTGGCGAGCCGGGCGCGCAAGATCGAGACGATCTCCGGGCTGATGAACCTCGTCATGCTGCCGATGTTCGTCTTCTCGGGGATCTTCTTCTCGTCGGATCGTTTCCCGGGCGTCCTCCAGCCCTTCGTCAAGGCTCTCCCCCTCACCGCGCTCAACGACGCCCTGCGGGCGGCCATCCTGGAAGGGGCGGATCTCGCGTCGCAGACGGGGCGGATCGCCATCCTGCTGGCGTGGGGGGGGATCTCCTTCGTCCTGGCCCTCAGGATCTTCCGCTGGACGTGAAGCCCCCAGGGCGGGGGGTGCGATGGCTGCCGCCCGCGTCAGGTCTCCGAGCGGAACTGATCTCGCAGGCGGCGGAACCGGGCGGTGTAGATCAGGTCGTACAGCCCCATCCTCTCGGGCAGGAGGCTGAGGAACTCCATCCGCAGCTCCCGCTCCGCCAGGGCGCACTCCAGGTCCGAGTAGCAGGACATGACGATCATGGAGGCGACCCGGTCCGCCTGGCGGCGGAGGTCAAGGGACGGATCCACATCCTCCCGACGTTCGGGTGCCTCATCCGCCATGTCGACCTCCCGGGCCAGCCACTGGGAATGTACACCCCGGATCGAAGATGCGTCTCAGGCTCGGGCGTCACCCCCGAGCGGCCCGCCGCCCCCTCTCGACGTTGACCGTGAAAAGCAGGCCGAGCCCCACCGCGAAGAAGACGAGCGTGGAGAGGAGCCCCGCTCTGTGGCTGCCGAAGACGTAGGTCGTCCAGCCGAAGACCAGAGGTCCGAGGATTGCGGAGAACTTCCCCGAGATGGAGAAGAAGCCGAAGAACTCCGCGCTCCGCCCTTCCGGGATGAACAACGACATCAGCGAGCGGCTCGCGGCCTGGCAGGGGCCGAGGACGATCCCCGCCAGGAGCGCCATCACCCAGAAGAGCGTCTTGCTATGGATGAAATAGGCCCACCCCACCAGGGCGCACCACACCACCAGCGTCGCCGCCACCATCCGCAGCGCGCCGATCCTGTCCGTCACGGCGGCGAGCCCCCACGCCCCGATGAAGGCCGAGACCTGAACGGCCGCGAAGAGGGCCAGGACCTCGGCGTCGCCGAAGCCGAGCACCTCCGAGGCGAAGACCGGCGAGAAGTAGATGACCGTCTCGATGGCGTCGTTGTAGATCAGGAAGGCGATCAGGAACTTGAAGAGGTCCGCGAGTCGCCTGACCTGCGAGAAGGTCGCGCCGAGGCGGGCGAAGCCTGCGCGCGTGAGGGCCACGAAGGAGGCGGGACCCGCGGCCTCACGCCTCTCCCTGAGCCAGAGGAAGATCGGAAGCGAGAAGACGGCGTAGAAGCCGGCGGTGACGAGAAACGACGCCCTCACGCCGCCGAGGTTCTCCGGGGTCCACGTCCTCCACAGGAGCGGCATGCAGATGCCGAGGCACAGCAGCCCGCCGATGTAGCCGAAAGCGAAGCCGACGCCGGAGATGCGTCCGACGTTCTCCTCGGTCGTGATCTCGGGGAGGAAGCCGTTGTAGAAGGAGAACGAGCCCGAGAAACCCACGTTGGCCACGACGAAGAGGACCATCCCCAGCGCCACATCGCCGGGCGCGACGAAGAACAGCGAGGCCGTCCCGGCCACGGCGATGCCCGTGAAGATCAGCAGCCCGCGTTTCTTGCTTGCCGCGTGATCGGCCATGGCGCCCAGGAGCGGCGAGGCGAAGCCCACGACGAGCATCGAGGCCGAGATGGCGATCCCCCACAGGAAGCTGCCCAGCCGGGCGTCGCCCTCCACCACGAACTGCTGGAAGTAGCGGCCGAAGACGACCGTCGTGATCAGGACGTTGAAGGACGAGTTCGCGAAATCGTAGAGGCACCAGGAGAGGATCTCCCGGCGGGTGGCTGGCGGAAAGGACGCCTGGCGGCCGGTTTCGCCCACGGGCGCCGATCATACGGCGCCCGCGTGGAAGAGGCCAGGGATCTCAGGAGGCGCGGTGACCGGGACGCCCGTCGGGTCGGGGGCCCGCGCCTACCCCGGCCCGGAGGAGACAACCAAAACCTTGCTCCGCGGGCGTCCCGGTACATCCTGCCGGCACGGCATCCGAAGAAGGTCTCACGACACGACCTCGCGTGCCATGCCGCCATCTATGCTAAACGGGGTGGAGGCCCTGGAAATCCCGCACCTCGCCTGTTTCGGGAGGGACCGTGGGTCGTGCCCTTGCACTCCACTCGCAGCGCCCGCACCTCTGAGGGTCTTTTGACTCGTCCCCGGATCGTCCGGGACGGTGCTTCCGGCTGCGCCCTCTCTACCGTTGCGAGGCCGGATCCCCCCGGTCCCACCCCACACTCAGCGTCTTTCGTCCACTCCGGCTGAGTGGCTGGCTCACCGGGAGCCGACTTGCGCTCGAGATCCATTCAATCCGCGTTCCAGCGCGCGCCGGCTCCGCGCCGGAGACGGGCCGCGGCAAGTGCCTGAAGGCAGAAGGGATGTGCGGATGGGGTATTTGACTCAGACGGGGGTGCGAGCGTGATCTCGCGCGCGATGGAGGGAAGGGACGCAATCGGGCGGGGCGGAGGCCCTCGCGTCCTTCCGCCCCGTGCCCGGATCAGCCGCGCTCGGGTGGGACGGGCACCTGGACGGCCGTTTCGATCTCGATGGAAAGCCCTGTGCCTGCGGGGAGCTTGAGCTCCTGCCCCTTCTGAGAAGCGGCCACGCCGGAGCCGGCGGCGGCGCCGATAAGCGCCCCCACCACGGCGCCCTTCGTGTCCTTGCCGATGATCCGGCCCAGCACGGCGCCGCCCGCGGCCGAACCGCCCACGATGCCCGCCGTGCGCTTGCCTATCTTCTTCCCCTTCTCGCTGAGCATCGCGGAGATCTCGACGCTGTGGCCGCTGGGGAGCTTGACCTGAGTGAACTGGAGCTTGAGGGAAGCCTGTCCGGTCATCTTCTTCGCCGATACCGCCTCGGTGACCGTCCCCTCCACGATGGAGTCCAACGGGATGACCACCTTTCCGCCCATGGAAACGGGATCGATCACCCTCGCTTTGAAGGTGTCGCCGGCCATGCTGATCCGGGTCGAGAGCGCGTCCACCAGCTCGAGCTCGAGGACCGTCCCGGCGGGAAGCTCGACCATCTCGGGCTTCGGCGGCTCCGGGGGAGCGTACGCGGTCGCGGTGGGCTTCGGCGCCGAGGAGGCCGCACGCGCGGGCTCGGGCTGCCTCGCGGAGCCGGCCGAGGTCCGGGGCTCCGCCGCCTGTGACCTTCGCGGCTGTTCCGTCGCTGGCTGCGGGGACTCGGCCCCCGCCCGCTCGGGCGCTGGAGCCGGGGGCTGCGCGGCCGCGGAGGGCGTCTGTGAGGCCGGTGTTGTTTCTTGAGGTTGCGTGGGAGCGGATGTCGTGCAGCCGGCGGCGAGGAGGGCCAGGCCCGTGAGGGCCGCGAGCATCAGTCGAGTGCGCATCTGTATTCTCCTTCGATGAGAGGGCGGGGCGGGCGAGGGGCGCAAGGCAGCCTGTACGATAGTGCCGTGATGGGCCCCGCGCAACACGCGCGCCCGCTCAAGACTTTCCGCTGATTCCGGGCTCGGTCATCTTCCGCGGATCCAGGACGCGCTTCAGTTCCTCTTCGGACATGAGCCCCTTCTCGCGAACCACCTCGGGGATCGTCCGGCCCGTGCGGAGCGCCTCCTTGACGACCTCGGCCCCCTTCGCGTAGCCGATGTAGGGGTTGAGCGCGGTCGCGATGCTGGGGGAGAGCTCCGCGAAGCGGCGGCAGCGATCCTCGTTGGCCGTGATCCCCTCGATGCAGCGCGTTCGCAGGATCGTCAGGGCGTTCTTCAGGATCTCGGCGCTGAAGCAGACCTCGAAGGCCATGGTGGGCATCATCACGTTGAGTTCGAGCTGCCCCGCCTGCACGGCGAGCGCCACGGCCGTCTCGGCCCCCACCACGTGGAAGGAGACGATGGCGACCATCTCCAGGATGGCCGGATTCACCTTCCCCGGCATGATGGAGGATCCAGGCTGCACGGCCGGCAGCGTGATCTCCGCGATGCCGGTGATGGGGCCCGAGCAGAGAAGGCGCAGGTCGTTGGTGATGCGGAGCGCCTCCAGCGCCGTCATCTTCATCGCGGCGGCCACCGCGGCCATGGGGAGGTTCGACTGCATCGCCTCCCGCATGTCCGGCGAGGGCCGGAGATCCAGCCCCGTCAGCTCGCAGAGGTAATGGATCGCGGCCTCCCTGTACCCGGGCGCCGTGTTCAACCCCGTGCCGGCGGCCGTGCCTCCCAGGCCCAGTTCCTGCGCCTGGCGCGCCGCGTCGGCCAGCACGCCGCGGCAGCGGCCGAAGGCGCGTGCGTAGGCGGCGAACTCCTGCCCCAGGCGCACCGGCACAGCATCCTGAAGATGCGTGCGGCCCGATTTCAGCACGCCGTCGAACTCCCTCCCCTTCGCGTCGAACGCGTTCTCCAACGCGCCGAGCACCGGGTCGAGGTCCCGGAGCACCAGCAAAGCGGCGAGGCGCATCGCCGTGGGGAAGGTGTCGTTGGTGGACTGGCCGAAGTTCACGTGATCGTTCGGGTGGACCAGCGCGTACTCGCCGCGCCGGCCGCCCAGGATCTCGGCCGCGCGGTTCGCCAGGACCTCGTTGACGTTCATGTGCATGGAGACGCCCGCCCCCGAGTGGAAGACGTCCACGACGAACTGGTCGCGCAGCTTCCCGGCGAGCACCTCGTCGCAGGCCTTCACGATGGCGTCGCCCTTGGCCCGCTCGAGGACGCCGCACTCCATGTTGGCCAGCGCCGACGCCTTCTTCTGGTACATGTAGGCGTCGATGAACCTGGGGTGCGCCTTCAGGCCCGAGATGGGGTAGTTCTCCACCGCCCTGAGGGTCTGGATGCCGTAGTACACGTCGGCGGGGACCTGCTTCTCGCCCATCGAGTCCTTCTCCGTGCGGGTCGTGGCCATGGGTTCGTCTCCGGGGTTGTTTCGGGTGGAAGGCATTGTCGCCGCCCCCGGCGGGACGGTCAAGGGGCCGGGGGGCGCGTACGGCCACATCCGGGTGCGTCACCTCGGCTCAGGCCGGCATGACGACGTTCGAAAATCGCGGCCGGTGTTTCAAGCGAGGATCTTGTTGAGGCCGTCGAGGGCGGCGACCTTGTAGCACTCGGCCAGCGTGGGGTAGTTGAAGACGGCCTCCACGAAGTAGTCGATGGTCCCCTCGTGGGCCATGACCGCCTGACCGATGTGGATGAGCTCGGTGACGTGCGTGCCGATGGCGTGCACCCCGAGGACCTTCCTCGTCTCCCGGTGGAAGAGGATCTTGAGCATCCCGGCATGGTCGCCGAGGATCTGTCCCCGGGCGATTTCCTTGTAGCGGGCCACCCCGAACTCGTAGGGCACCCCCGCGGCCGTCAGCTCGTCCTCGTTCTTCCCCACCATGGAGATCTCCGGGATCGAGTAGATCCCGTACGGGAACAGCTCCGGCACGGAGCGGGCGGGCCTTCCGAAGGCGTGGCAGGCGGCGAGCCGTCCCTGCTCCATGGAGGTCGAGGCGAGGGATGGGAAGCCGATCACGTCCCCCACGGCGAAGATGTGGGGCACGCGGCTCCGGTACTCGCCGTCCACCGGGATGCGCCCCTTCCCGTCGGCCTCGACGCCGGCCGCTGCCAGATTCAGCGCGCGCGTGGCGCCCAGCCGGCCCGCGGAGAAGAGCACCATGTCGGAGACGATCTGCTTGCCCGATTTCAAGTGCGTCACGGCTCGGTGCCCGTTCCCCTCCCGTACCTGGACCTGGACCACCTCCTCACCCAGCCGGAACGTGCACCCCATCTCGCGAAGCTGGTAGACGAGGTCATCGAGGATCTCGGCGTCCACGAACTCCAGGATCCTCTTCCTCAGGTCCACGACCGTCACCTCGCAGCCCAGCGCCGAGAACATGGACGCGTACTCCATGCCGATCACGCCCCCACCCACCACCGTCATCGTCCGCGGCAGGAACTTCAGATCGAGGATGCCGTCGCTGCTGAGGAGGCGCTCCCCGTCCACCTGGATGTTCGCCGGGAGCGCGGGCAGGGTGCCCGACGCGATCACGATGAACTCGCCCCGCAGGCGCTGCACCGCGCCGGTGGCGGAGCGGACCTCCACCGTGTGCGGATCGGCGAACGAGGCCTCGCCTCCGAGGAGGGCGATACCGTTGCGCTGGAGCTGGTCGCGGATGACCTGGATCTCGCGATCGACCACCATCCGGCAGCGCCCCAGCAGGTCGTTGATGGTGATCTCCTGCTTGACCTTGTACGAAGCGCCGTAGAACGCGCGTTCGCGGATCCCCGAGAGGTAGAGCACGGCCTCCCGAAGAGTCTTGCTGGGGATGGTGCCGGTGTTGACGCACATGCCGCCGACGACCTCGCGGCGCTCCACCACGGCCACACGATTGCCGAACTTGGCCGCCTGGACGGCCGCCCGCTGCCCGGCCGGGCCGCTGCCGATGACGATCAGGTCGAGCGGACTCGCGTCCATCGTGCTCCCATCTCGGAGAGTCCCGGCGGCGGGCCTCCTCCGCCCGGGCACTCCCCTGAAACGGAACGAGGCCCGGAGATCTTCACCCCCTCCTGTTCCAGACCATGAGCCGCGGCTCCGTCATCTCCTCGATGGCGTACCGCAGCCCCTCCCGGCCGAACCCCGAATCCTTGACGCCTCCGTAGGGCATGTGGTCCACGCGGAACGTGGAAACGTCGTTGATCATCACGGCACCCACCTCCAGCGTCTCGAACGCCGTCCACGCCGCCTCGGCGTCCCGGGTGAAGACCCCGGCCTGCAGCCCGTACGGCGAATCGTTCACCATCCGGAGCGCCGCGTCGAACTCCTCGAAGGGGCTCACCGTCACCACGGGGGCGAAGATCTCCCGGCAGTTCACCTTCATATCGCGTGTCGTCCCCGTGAGGACCGTCGGCTCTAGGACCGGGCCGTCACGGCGGCCCCCCGTCAGGACCTTGGCGCCCCCCTCCACCGCCTCGCGGATCCACCCCTCGGCTCTCTCCGCCTCCGCGCCGCTGATCATCGGCCCCACGTCCGTGGCGGGATCCAGCGGATCGCCCACCTTGAGGGCACGCACCTTGCCGAGCAACAGGTCGAGGAAGGGGGCGAACACGCTCGTCTCGACGAGGACCCGCTGGACCGAGATGCAGGACTGCCCGGCGTAGCCGTACCCACCCGCGAGAATGCGGTCCGCAGCGTAGTCGAGATCCGCCGAGGCGCACACCACCACCGCCGCATTGCCTCCCAGCTCCAGCGTGACCTTCTTCTTCCCGGCGAGGCGCTTGAGATCCCAGCCCACCGCGGGGCTTCCCGTGAAGGTCAGCATCCTGATGCGAGGGTCGGTGACGAGAGGCTGTACGGTCTCGGCGCCCGCCGGGAGGACATTGACCGCCCCGGGAGGCGCCCCCGCAGCCGCGGCGATCTCGGCCAGCATGATGGCGGGCGTGGGCGTCTGGGAGGCGGGCTTGATGACGATGGAGTTGCCGGCCGCCAGGGCCGGGGCGATCTTGTGGGCGGTGAGATTGAGCGGGAAGTTGAAGGGCGTGATCCCGGCCACCACCCCGATGGGAAAGCGCCGCGTGAGGCCGAGGCGGCCCGCCCCCCACGGCACCGTGTCGAGCGGCAGGATCTCCCCTCCCAGACGCCGGGCCTCATCGGCAGCGGCCTCGAACGTGTGCACGCTGCGCTCGGCCTCGGCGCGGGCGGCTTTCAGCGGCTTGCCCGCCTCCAGCGCCAGCACGCGCGCCATCTCCTCGCGGCGCCGGGACAGATCCGCGGCGATCCCCGAGAGGATCCTCGCGCGCTCGTAGGCGGACGAGCGGCGCGTCGCCTCGAACGCGGCCGCGGCGGCGGCGATGGCATCCTCGACGTCGGCGGCGCGGGCGCGGTGGACCCGGGTGACGACCTCGGCCGTGTACGGCGAGAGGACCTCGGCGACGTCCCCCGTCGCGCGGCTCTCTCCCCCGATGAACGGCCTTCGCTCGGAGACCTGGCTCACGCCTTCGCACCTCCGGGAGTGATTGTGCCACAGCCGGGGTCCCCGGGAGATGGTGGCCGGGGGGCGCTCACACCGCGGCGCCCCGGCGGCCCCGGAAACACCGCGCTCGCCGCAGTTCCTCACCCGAGTAGCACTTCCGCGGCGCCGGCCATAACATTTGCCGGTCTAGCGGACCTCGATGTCCCGCGCCTCGCCCTCGCGGCCCGGAAGCGCTCGCCGAGCGCCCCGGGGTGGCTCATCGCCGTCGAGATCCGCCGGGAGGTGGGGTCTGTTCTCCTGGGAAAAAACGATCACCGACTTCCTGGCGATCCTGCGCCTGAACACCATCAGGAGCAAGATCATCACGTTCGCCCTGCTCGCCACGCTGCTTCCGTCCTTCAGCATGGGATGGCTCTCCTACAGGAACGGCCGCAGGGTGCTGGAAGACAAGATCGCGAAGGAGCTCACCAGCATCACGTCGCAGACGGCGCGAGAGCTGGACCTCTGGCTGAAAGAGCGTCACTACGAAATCAGGGTCTTCGCCAGCTCGTATGAGGTGTCGGAGAACCTGGAGAGGATCGCCGGGGCGCAGCGCGAGCCCGCCCAGAAAAACCTCGCTTTGAGTCGACTGGGCGACTATCTGCGGTCCGTCGAACAGAGGTTCGCCGACTACGACGAGCTGACCGTCCTGGACAGCGCGGGGGCCGCCGTGGCCACGAGCGCGGCACAGGCCGACGACCTCCATCTGCCCGCCGACTGGCGCGAGAAAGCCACGACCGAAGGGCTGGTCATCGGCGCGCCGTACTGGGACTCGAACCGGAACGAAATGGCGATGGTCCTTGCCGAGCCCGTCTGGGGGGCCCGGGATCGCCTGCTCGGGATCCTGGCCGCCAAGATCAGCCTGAAGCGAATAGACTCGATCCTGAAGGATCAAGCGCAGGAGGGCTCGAATCAGGTGCGCGCCATTTCGCGCGGCGGAATGATCCTCAGCAGCTTCCCGCCGCTCGGCAGGGCGTCAGCGCCGGCGAGCCTGCCGGCCGAGGTAGCGCGGGATCTTTTCTCCCGCGGGACTCAGCCTCTGGAGTTCGTGAACGTCCGAGGCCAGGATGTCGTCGGAGCGCTCCAGACCGCGCGCCGCCTCGATTGGGGGGTGGTCGCCGAGAAGGACAAGGCGACGGAGTACGCCGAGATCGCTCGAGTCCGCAACGTCACCTTCGTGCTGGTGGCGTCGATCCTGGTCGGAATCGGGGCGGCCGCGTACCTCCTCGGCCTCACGCTGGTGCGTCCTCTGGACCGCCTCATCCGGGGCGCCGGGAAAGTCGCCGGCGGGGATCTCGAAGTGGATCTCCCTGTTTACAGCCGCGGCGAGGTGGGCTACCTGACGGTCGTCTTCAACCGCATGGTGGCGCGGTTGCGCAAGGCGCGCGAGGAGATCGAGGCCACGAACAAGGCCCTGATCGAGAAGAACGAGGAGCTTCACGAGATCTCGATAACCGACGGCCTGACCGGACTGCACAACCGCAAGCACATGAGCGAGACCGTGGTCGGCGAGTTCAGCCGGGCCGAGCGGCACAAGCATCCCGTCTCCATCCTGATGATGGACATCGATCGCTTCAAGACATTCAACGACACCCGAGGGCACCAGGCGGGCGACGAGGTGCTCAGAGGGGTCGCGCGACTGATCAGGGAGACCCTGCGGGGCACGGACTATGCCGCGCGGTACGGCGGCGAGGAGTTCCTGGTACTCCTGCCCTACACCGGGCAGGACGAAGCGGTTCAGACGGCCGAGCGGATACGCGGCCGGATCGAGGAAGGCCGGCTGGGAGTGTACGCGGATGGCGTCGGGATCACTCTGAGCGTGGGCGTCGCCTCATATCCGGGGTCGGGCGGCAACGCTGAATCGGTGATCCGTGAGGCCGACCTCGCCCTGTACCGGGCCAAGAGGGACGGGCGGAACCGCGTGGTTTCAGCCCGGACCGTCTCGGCGCTGGGCAGCCAGCGCCCGTCCTGAGAGGCGGGGCCACGGCGGATTCCGCAAGAGCCTACCGTCCCGAGAGGAGGATCTGGTGGATCCACCCTCGGGTCCCGTCGTCGCACACCACCCGAACCCACTCCCCCTTGTGCGAGTAGCCGGTGACCGGCGTGCCCGGTCCCAGGGTGACGAGAACCGCGGATCCGATCTCCGGCCCCTCCCGGACGTTGCCGGATTTCGTCAGCTTCAGTAACACGGGCGCGGCGAAAGGGACCTCGTCACTGCCGATGCCCAGGGTCTCCCTGGCCCGGAGTCTCATCTGAGCGGTTTGTATCCGGCTCTTCGCCTGGTTGGTCAGATAGAGCGCGCCACCGAAGTTCCCATTCTCGAACTCTTTCGAGCTCATCTGGAGCAGCTGCCGGATCTGCGGCAGATCGGGGTCCGGGTCTCCCGCGGCTTGCACTTCGAGCGACTTCAGCGCGATCTCGGTCTCGGCCATCTGAGACGCGGCCTCCGCCCGGGATTCGAGGCTGAGAAGCTTCGCCTTGGCCCTCACCACCTCCTGGATCGCCTCGTCGAGCAGCCTCTGCTGGGCAGCCAGGCGGTCTTCGAGGGCGTGGATCTGCGAATCCTTCTCGAGAATCCTGAGATCGAGCTCCCGGGTCCTCTGCTCGAGCTCACGGACGGCGGGATCGGGCCCCGGTGCCTCGGCCACGGGGCCGCCATTCGTCGGCGCGGGCTGAGGAGCCGTTACGGGCGCGGACCTGGAGGAGCAGGCGGCCGCCAGGCAGAACGCGAGAAGAACCACCGCGCCGAAATTGGACTTCATGCGCCCGAAGGGGATCCTCAAGATCGTCTCGATGGGCGGCCGGAGCGCGACGGCCCGGCCGTGCGGCCGTGAGGATAGCACGGGGCCTCCGGCGCGGGGCTCCTCTTGCCGCCTCGACGCGGCACGGCTAGGATTCAGCCTGCTTCTTTCTGGCGCGGATGGAGCCGTCGCGGGAACCCGGTTCCACCATGAGCGCGCCCGGGTGCGAATGGCATGCGGCCGGCGTCTCTCCGATCATCCAGCCTCTCCCTGGCCTTGAGCCTCCCCTTCGTCGTGGCCGCGGCGCCGCCGGCGGCCGCCCCGCAGGAGACGCTCTCCGCGCTCGACTTCGAGGCGCTCGATCTACGAGGGAACCGCTTCAGCTCCGCCGGGCTCCGCGGCCAGATCGTGCTTCTCGATTTCTGGGCCGTCTGGTGCCCCCCTTGCCTCGAGGCCTTCCCCACCCTCGAGAGGCTCGAACGGGAGTTCAAAGATCAAGGCTTTCGGGTCGTTTCGGTGGCCGTCTTCTCGGGGACGGTGGAGGACGTCCGGAAGGTCGCTGCTCAGCATGGGCTCAACCAGACAGTCGTCGTGGGCGACGCGGCCCTCGCGGAGCGGTTCGACGTGATCGGCTTCCCGACGTACTTCCTCATCGATCGTGGGGGGCGCATCCACGAACAGTACGTCGGCGACGTGAAGGACCTCTACGAGAGAGCCGCGGCCGACATCCGAGCCCTGCTGGCGAAGTCAGCGGCCCGCCAAACTCTCTCGCTCGAGGCGCAGCGGATCGTGGACTACCTGCTCGAGGACTGGGGGAAGCAGTTCCGCTCCACGAGCATCCCCCTGGCGATGAGCAACATGGCCCTGGCGCCGAGCGACGACCTCCGGCTGGAGGTGGGCCGGCACTTCAGGGATCACCCGGGCCTGCACAATAACGTGAGGTTCTGGGGCGCCAACAACTACATCCTGACCAACCGGGAGAAGCTCATCGCCAAGCACCTCATCAACAATCACCCCGGAGAGGGGCCGATTCCCGCGGCGAAGGACCTGGCCGGCGCTCTCGGGATCAAGGGAGGGGCGCTTGAGGACAGTCTGGCTTTCCTGGCGCGGGCGGGCCTGCTGGAGAACACCGGCGGCGAGACGCCCGGATACCGGCTCGCACGAGGGTACGGCACCTGGGGCGGCCCGCTGCGGTACAACTTCCACACGGTCACGGTGGACGGCGGCAAGCCCTTCGATGTCTGGTGAGCGGTGGACTTCATGCTGTTGGTCAACAGCAAGGAGTATGCGGACAGGAGGATAACCATCGAAGATTCCTGCGCTCACTGCAGCGACAGGATCGACGTCGAGATCGCCAAAGGCGCGCTCGTCTCCGTCCGCCCGGAGACGGTCTGGGTCCAGCAGGGAGGCGGCTGAGCGGTGGACAACCTCTTCCGGTCGGAAGAGCACCTGAAGCAGTGGCTGGAAGGTCACAGGGCCTACAAGCGCCTGACGCAGCTCCCCATCCGCGACTTCCTCGCGGGTACGAAGGAATCCCGCTCCGAGCATCCCGAGGGAGGCTCCGAGCACCCGGGCCGGGACGCCAAGGATCCGGCCGAGGGTGCGGTCTACTTCGTCTGCGCCGACTTCACCTCGCCCGAAGGGAAGAAGACGTACGACCTGGACTTCTGGGTGAAGGGCGAGCCTAGGGGTCTGACGGTGACCGACACGACCATCCACAAAGAGGCCGGCGTGCCGCGCTATTCCTGGCTGGAGGGGGCGGACACCTGGAGGCGGAAGCCTCTCTGAGCCGCCCGGCGACCCCCGCCCCGCCTGGAAGAGCCCCCCGCTCGGCATCTGCTTGACTTTCAGACATACTCGAATAATTATTCGAACGTGACCACGAGCGAGTTCCGGCTGACCTACGAGCGCTGTCGCGACGTCCTCCGCGACCGGCTCTCCGAGCCTGCGCCCTCGCGCATCCAGCTCCTCACGGGTCCTCGTCAGGTCGGCAAGACGACGCTCTTGTACGAACTGGCGGCGCAGTTCGAGAACCAGGCGATTTACGCCGCCGCGGATGGGCCGGAGGCCACTCTGCCGGGCTTCTGGGAGCGCCTCTGGGGCCAGGTCGAGGAGGTGGCCGCGACGCGAGGAAGGGCTGTCCTTCTTCTCGACGAGGCGCAGCACCTCGGCGGCTGGGCGGCGAGGCTGAAGGGGGAGTGGGACCGACTGCGGCGCAGACGCCTGGCCGTGCACGTCGTGGCGACAGGCTCTTCGGCGCTGCGGCTCGGCGCGGGATCGAGGGAGAGCCTCGCCGGCAGGTTTGAGCGGCTCACGCTCTCTCACTGGTCTGCGGCTGCCCTCGCCGGCAGCTTCGGAGTGGAGCGTTCGGACGCGGCGGTCCTCGTCGTGCGCCTGGGCGCCTACCCGGGGGCGTTTGGGCTCCGCGATGATCTCGCTCGGTGGACGGCCTACGTCCGCGACGCGATCCTGGAGCCGGCCCTGGGCAGAGACATCCTCGCGCTCGCCGCCGTCCGCAGGCCGGCGCTCCTGCGTCAGGTCTTCGCCGTCTGCGCGGCCTCACCCGCGCAGGTCGTCTCGCTCCAGAAGATCCAGGGACAGCTCCAGGAGGCGGGGGCGCTCGAGACCGTCGCTCATTACCTGCGGCTGCTGGAGGAAGCTTTCCTGGTTGCACCTTTGGAGAAGTACTCCGCGCGACCGGCCCGACGTCGCGCCGCCCCTCCGAAGCTGGTCACGCTGAACAACGCGCTCTTGGCGGCCACCGATCCTCGCGGGATCCCGGACACCGGCGCCGACCCGTCCCGCTTCGGCGCCTGGCTGGAAAACGCCTGCTTGGCCTTCGCATGGAACTTGGGCCAGCGCGTGACCTACTGGCGTGAGGAACCGCTTGAGGTGGATGGGATCATCGAGGGGAGCTGGGGCCGGTGGGCCGTGGAGGTCAAGAGCGGGGCCTTCGGTGCCGCGGACATCCGTGGGCTTGCGGAATTCACACGCCGCCATCCGAGCTACCGACCTCTCGTGGTCTGTGACGCAAGCGAGCTGCGACCAGCAGAAAGGCTCGGCATCGCCGCCGTCCCTTGGCACCAGTTTCTCCTCGAGGGGCCGCCAGGCACGCCGGCCGGCTGACGATCCGCGACGAGAGGACCGGCGCCGATCTGAGGCTGAAGCTCGACCCGAACAGCACTCGGACGGCTGCGGCCGTGGCGCGTCAGTCGATCGCCCGAAGCTCCTCCGTGATCCGGCGCAGCCCCTCCTTCAGGTAGTCGGGGCGGCCGCCGAGCCAGAGGCGCACGTGCCCCTCGATGCCCAGATGGGCGCCGGGGACGATCAGGACGCTCCGCTTGATCCGGATCCGCTCGCAGATCTCGGCGCTCGGAACCGGCGCATCGTACTTCAGCAGGCAGATCGCCCCCGCCGCGGGCTCGTTGAGCGTGAACCTTGGGCCGAGGGAGCGAGCCCAGTCGCGCAGGATCGGGAGGTTCGCGGTGAGGATGGC
>CAYNUH010000017.1:0-53595 GCA_964400605.1 uncultured Acidobacteriota bacterium
CCATCGAGGACCCGGTGGAGTACCAGATCCGCGGCATCACCCAGATCCCGGTGAACGAGAAGAAGGGGCTCACGTTCGCGCGCGGGCTGCGGTCCATCCTCCGTCACGACCCGGACAAGATCATGGTGGGCGAGATCCGCGACGAGGAGACGGCCCAGATCGCCGTGCAATCGGCCCTGACGGGTCACCTGGTGTTCACCACCGTGCACGCCAACAACGTGGTGGATGTCCTGGGCCGCTTCCTGAACATGAAGGTCGAGCTGTACAACTTCGTCTCGGCCCTCAACTGCGTGCTGGCGCAGCGGCTGGTGCGGCTCATCTGTCGATCCTGCAGCCGCCCGATCGGGACCGATGCGAAGCTGCTGGAGGAGTCCGGGCTGGAGCCCGCGCAGTACGGCGCCAGGACCTTCTACGAAGGGCGCGGCTGCATCGACTGCAACGGCACGGGCTACCGCGGGCGCACGGCGATCGCGGAGATCCTGGATCTGTCCGACAACGTCCGGGAACTGATCCTGGGCCGCAAGTCGGCCGCGGAGATCAAGCGGGCCGCCAAGGAGGAAGGCATGAAGTTCCTCCGCGAGTCGGCCATCGAGAAGGTCCTCGCGGGCGACACGACGCTCCGCGAGATCAACAAGGTGACGTTCATCGAGTAGGGGGTGGCGACGGTGCCCTTCGGTCTGAAGCTGCCGGTGCGGTTCCGGCCGGCCGCGTGGATGCGCGGCGGGCCGGCCCAACGCCCGTCCGGCTGGGCTTGGCTGGAGCCCAGGTACCCGCCGGTGGCTTTCGATCTCGATCCCAAGAGCCTGTCCATGGTCCACATCGGTCAGAGGAAGAAGGAGCGGTTCATCGCCTCGTTCGGGGTGGAGGACGTCCCGTCCGACCTCCTGGAGCTGGACTTCCTGAAGGCGCGTTTGACCTCGCCGGACCGGTACCGGGAGATCGTCTCGCGGATCCTGGCGAAAGAGCCGGTGAAGCCGAAGGGCGTGTCGATCCTCATCCCCGACAGCTACGCGCGGGTGGCCATCCTCCCCTTCGAGGAGATGCCGCGGAGCAGGCAGGACACGCTGGAACTGCTCCGCCACAAGACGAAGAAGGCGGTCCCCTTCAAGGTGGAGGACGCCGCGCTGGACTACCAGGTGCTGGCGGGTGATGGGGGGCGCGTGAACGTCCTCTCGGTGCTCACGCCGCGCTCCATCGTGGAGGAGTTCGAATCGGTGTTCGCGGCCCTCGGCGTGCAGGCGGGGCTGGTGGATCTGAGCACCTTCAGCCTCATCAACCTCTATCGGCCCGTCTTCGAGAAGGAGATGGCGGGCGCGGGCGAGTTCCTGGTGGCGAACGTCGCCGGCACCTACTTCACGTTCGTGATCTTCCGGGGCGGCGAGATGGTCTTCTTCCGGTGCAAGACCTTCGCCGTGGGCACGGGAGATGACGGCGGTGAAGGGGCGCTGAGGCTCCTGAAACGCGAGCTGCAGACGTCGATGCTCTACTACCGTGACAAGCTCGGCGGCGCCGACCTCTCTCGCGCCTACCTGCGCATCGTCGATCTCGACACGGCCGCCGTGTCCGGCGTCTTCTCCGGCGAAGCCGGCATCGGGTCCGTGCAGGTGATCGATCCGAGGCGCGTGATCAACGTCAACGGCCGTCTCTCCGGGGAGCACGGAGACCGGTTGCTGCAGCGTCTCGCCCCCGCTCTCGGGGCGGCGGCCGGGAGGGCGCCGGCGTGAACCGCCTCGGGATCAACCTGGCCAGCCGGCCCTTCCGGAACAACTTCATCCATTGGGGCGCTTTCGGGGCCTGCTTCGTTCTTCTGACGGCGGCCACCTGGTACAACGTCCATCAGTTCCGCGCGGCGGGCGCCGAGATCCTCGCTCTCGAAGAGGCGCTGCGTTCGAGGCAGGAATCCTTCGCCACGCTGGCGGCGGATGTGGCCACGATGACCGAGACGGTCTCACAGGTGGATCTCAACGCGCTCGACGAGCGATCGAGCTTCGCCAACGGGGTGATCCTGAGCCGCCTCTTCTCGTGGACCCAGCTCTTCGACCGGCTGGAAGAAGTGCAGCCCGAGAACGTCCGCTTGAGGTCGATCCGACCTTCGGTCACCCGGGAGGGGATTCAGGTGCAGGTGGACGCCGTGGCGAAGGAGTACGCCAGCGTCCTGAGGTTCGAGGAGGCGCTCCTGGATTCGGACTACTTCACCTTCGTGTATCCGACTCAGGAGACCAGCCGCGAGAGCCAGGGGGAGATCCAGTTCAACCTCGCCTTCGGCTACGTGCCGGCGGGGAAGACCCCGCCCGAGCCTCTCCCGGCCGCCCCGACGGCCAGCGCCGTCCCCGGCGCGGCGCCGGAGGCCGCGCCACCGGCGGAGGTCGAGGACGAAGAGGTGCCCGACGAGGAGGACGCGTCCGGCGACGAGGCGCCCGAGGAGGGGCCGTGAAGCGGCCGGGGCGCTTCGACGTGCGCGAGAAAGCAGGGGCTTTCATCGCCGCGATGCTGGTGTGGCTGGCCGCCAACCTGGCCGCGGCCTTCCTGTTGAACCTGCCCCGCGCCGAGCGCGCCGCGAGCCTGCGACGGGCGAGCGAGACGTTCGGAGTGCAACTTTCCGGACGGCAGGAGCGCGTCGGGGTGCTGAAAGCCGAGTACGGCCGCGTGATGGACGGCAGCCGGACCCTGAAGACCTTTTACGCCGACGTGCTCTCGACGAAACGGCACCGGATGACGGCGGTCCAGAAGGAGATCCGCGACATTGCGGCGCGCTTCAACATCAGGCCGGACAGCATCGCCTACAACCGCGAGATCTTCGACAAGGACCAGATCGTGAAGTTCTCGGCGGTCCTGCCGCTCACCGGGTCGTACGAGAACCTGCGCGCCTTCCTCAGCGCTCTGGAGCGATCGGAGAATTTCCTCATCGTCGAGTCGGTCAGCCTGGCGGACTCGAAGGAAGGGGGGGTGATCCTCGGCCTGAGCGTCTCGGTGGCCACGTACTTCTTCGACCCCGACGTCAAGGCCCGGATCGGCGGGGAGTCGAGGAGGGGCTGACGTGAAGGACCAGATCAAGACCGCTCTCGCCCTCGTGCTGGTCGGCGCCCTCGGGTACGTCGTATACGTCCAGGTGTCGGGCCAGCCGCTTCTGCCGGTGGGCATTCCCACCGAGCCGCCGCCGGAGCCGGACACCTCCAAGCTGGCCGCGCTCAAGGAGGTGGCCAACGTGAAGGCGGGGGGGATGCTCGCGGGCGCTCCGGAGTATCACCTGGGAGGGCGCAACCTCTTCCAGTACGGGGTGATCAAGCCGCCGCCTCCTTCCCCGGCCGAGCTGGAGAACATTCGCCGGATGGAGGAGGCGAGGCTGAAGGCGATGGAGGAAGAGGCGCGGGCGCGTGCCGAGGAGCAGGCGAAGAACGCTCAGGACGACGCGGCGCGCCGGGCCCGGGAGACGCAGGAGGCCATGGCCCGTGCGCAGGAGCAGCAGAAGGCCCAGCCGGCGGCCGCGCCGCCCCCGGTAGCGTCGCCTCCCCCAGCCATCAACTACAAGCTGGCGGGATTCCTCGGGCCGCAGAACGGCCGCATCGCGGTCTTCCTGAGCGGAAACGAGATCGTCCTCGGGAAGCAGGGCGAGGTGATCGACGGGAAGTTCAGGGTGCTGTCCATAGGTCCCGAGTCCGTGGAGATGGGGTACACGGACCCGGCTCACAAGGACGCCAGGAAGAAGATCGACCTGGGGTCGTGACGCGGGAGGCGTGCGGGTGGAAGAGATGAGGCCATTCGGATCGGGCGCGCGGTGCGCCCTCGGCGCCCTGCTGTTGCCGGCATGGCTCGCCGGCTGCGCGGCCGGCGGCGTGCACGGGCAGGGCCAGCGCGCGGCCGCCCTGGGAGAATGGGATCAGGCCGTGCTCGCCTACGCCAAGGCCGCCTCCATGAAGCCCGAGAACAGCCGGTACACGATCGATCTTCAAAAGGCCAAGATCACCGCCTCCCAGGTCCACTTCGAGAAGGGGAAGAAGTACCTCGCAGCCCGGCAGCTCGATCTGGCCGTCGGCGAGCTGCAGCAGACGACCGTCCTCGACCCCACCAACCAGCACGCCCAGGTCGAGCTCGAGAAGGCGCTCATCGAGTGGCAAAGGCGGCGCGAGGCCGTGTCGAAGACCCCACTCGAGATCATGAAGGAGAAGGCCAAGGCGGACAGGGGGGTCCCGAGGCTCAACCCCGCTTCCAACATCCCCATCATCCTCACCTTCAAGGACACCGAGATCGGCAAGATCTACGAAGCCCTCAGCAAGGCGTCCGGGATCAACTTCCTCTACGACTCCAAGCTGGACCTCAAGAAGAAGACCTCCATCGATCTCACCAACGTCTCCTTCGAGAGCGCCATGTCCATTCTCATGCTGATGAACAAGCACTTCTTCAAGGTCGTGGACGAGAACACCATCCTCCTCGCCGAGGACTCCCAGCAGAAGCGCCGCGAGATCGAAGACGAAGTCATCAAGACGTTTTTCCTGTCCAACGCGGACGTGAAGGACGTGCAGACGCTTCTGCGCACCCTGCTCGACGCGCGGAAGATCGTCCAGAACAACCAGCTCAACGCCATCACCATCCGCGACACGCCGAACCGCGTGGCCATCGCCGAGAAGATCATCGAGTCGAACGACAAGTCGAAGGCCGAGCTGATCATCGACGTGGAGCTCATGGAGATCAGCCGCACCGTCAGCAAGACGCTGGGGATCAACCTCACCCCCCAGCGCTACACGGTGCAGTTCACCGGCCCGCAGAACCTACCGCTGAACAACCTGGGCCTCCTCAACCAGCTCGGCTCGTACACTCTGGGTCCCATCCCGTCGGTGACGCTCGACTTCCTGAAGTCCGACTCCGGCACCAAGACCATCGCGAAGCCGCAGCTTCGGGTGACGGAGGGGGAGAAGGCGAACCTCCACATCGGTGACTCGGTCCCGATCCCGACCACCACCTTCAACACCACCGGCACCGTGGGCGGCAACGTGGTGCCCATCACCTCCTTCACGTATCAGGAGGTCGGCATCGTCATCGAGATCGAACCGCGGGTGCACCACAACAAGGAGGTCACCCTCAAGCTCAACGTGGAGGTCAGCCAGCTCGGCGAGCAGGTGACCACGGGGCAGGGGCAGTCCTCGCCCTCCATCAACACGCGCCAGATCAATACCGTCATCCGCCTGAGGGACGGGGAGACCAACCTGCTTGCGGGACTGATCCGGGACGACGGGACCGAAGGCCGCGCAGGCTATCCGGGGCTCATCGACATCCCCGTGCTCCGGCGCATCTTCTCCTCTCAGATCTCGACCCGGCGTGAGACCGACCTGGTGCTCACGCTGACCCCGCACATCATCCGCATCCCCGACATCCGGGAGGAGGACCTCGCGGCCCTGTTCATCGGGACCGAGGGGAACCCACACCTCAGGGGGAAGGGGACGAGCGCGTTCGGGCCCAGCCCCTTCACCGCCGTGGACGGTGAGGGTGCGGAGGAGGGAGAAGAGGAGGCCGAGGAAGCGGAGGAGGGCGACGCCGGTGCAGAGGCGGCCGCCGAGGAGGCCGCCTCTCCGGAGGCGCCGAAGCCCGAGGCTGCGAAGCCGGGGGCCGTCAAGCCGGAGCCGCCGAAACCGGAAGCGGCGAAGCCCGAAGCGCCGGGGCCCGGGACCGCCGCGCCCGTGCCGTCCACGCCCCGGCCGGCCGTTCCGCCGCCCGCCGTCGCCCCCGGCGTCTTTGTGGAGCCGGCGCCGCCCCGCCCGAGGGCCCCGAACCCGCCGATGGAGGAGGCGCTGCCGGAGGAACCCGAGGTCCAGGAAGAGGAGGCGCCGGGGCCGCCGCCTGGTCCGATGGTTCTCGCGCTCGCGCCGGGCAGGCTGACCGTGGCCGGAGGAGGCGGGTTCGCCTTCAACGTGATGGTCGCCAGCGTTTCCAATCTCCAGAAGCTTCGTTTCACGCTCAAGTACGACCCGGCCATCGCGGAGTTCGACCAGGGGCTCGAGGGGATCTTCCTGCGATCCGACGGCACGCAGACCTCCTTCTCGGCCCAGAAGGTCGCCGACGGGACGCTGTTCGTCGAGGCGGGCCGGCTCGGAGGCGACAAGGGGATCTCGGGCAGCGGATCGGTCGCCGCGCTGCGGTTTCGCCCCTTGGCCCCCGGTAGGACGTTCTTCAACCTCATGGGCGCCCTCGCCGAAGATCCGGCGGGCAGGCCGCTCCCCGTCAACTCCAGCGGCGCCGACGTGACGGTGAGCCCGTGAGATCGCGGGACCGGGGGCTCACGCTCGTGGAGCTGCTGGTGACGGTGGCCATCCTGTCGATCCTTGCCGCCATGGTGCTGCCCATCGCCAAGACCACGCTGCGCCGCGAGAAGGAGATGGAACTGCGCCGGGACCTGCGCACCATGCGCGAGTCGATCGACCAGTTCAAGAAGTTCTCCGACGCCGGGCTGATCCAGCAGAGGTGTCTCCAGTGCTACGGCTATCCGGAGGAGATGGAAACCCTGGTGGAGGGCGTCCCCCAGGTGGGCGCCATCGACAAGAAGCTGCGCTTCATGAGGCGGATCCCCATCGATCCGATGACGGCGGAGGCCGTATGGGGGCTGCGTTCCGTGCAGGACGACCCCAACGACATGTCCTGGGGTGGCCAGAACGTCTTCGACGTCTATTCTCTCAGCGAGGGGGAGGCCCTCGACGGGAGCAAGTACCATGACTGGTAGGGACGCGCGCCGCTCACAGGGTGGATTCACCTTGATCGAGCTGATCATCGTCATCGCGCTCATCGGTATCCTCTCGACGCTGGTGATCCCAAATCTCAGACAAACTCCGACGCGAGCCAAGGAGGCGGTGCTGAAGGCCGATCTGCACACCTTCCGCGACGTGATCGACCAGTACTTCGCCGATCGGGGGCACTACCCCGAGGACCTCCAGGATCTGGTCGATCACGGGTACCTGCGGGCGATCCCCCAGGACCCGCTCACCAAGTCGGTGGGCACGTGGGAGCTGATCTACTCCAGCGACGTCGGGCAGGAGGACGACATCAGCGGCCGGGGGAAACGGGGCATCTACGACGTGAAGAGCGGCGCGTCAGGCACCGGGCTGGACGGGAAGCCTTACAGCGAATGGTGACCCCGGCGGGGCGCCGTCCGCCTGCCGGGCGGCGCGCCGGGGACGGCAAGGAGCGAAGAGAGCCATGAGTCATGAAAACGCAGGCAGACGACGGCGCGGCCGCGCGGGGGCTGCTCTCAAGAGACTCGCAGCGCTGGCGGCCCTGGCATCAGCCATGGCGGTCTTGGTGACCTGCGAGAGCGGTGATCCGGTGGCGCCGCCTGACTCCATCATCACCATGAGCGCGAGCCCGCAGACCGTGGTGGTGCCGAAGAGCGGCTGCCCCCCCAAGCCTCCGGATTGCAGGATGAGAATCGACCCAAACGATGTTTGCAGGACGCGACTCACCGCCACCGTTCGTTCGAAGAACGGCAGCCGACTGCCGGACCAGGAACTGATCTTCTCGACGACCGGCGGTGAGTTGTTCCCATGTAGTGAGACTCAGATGCTCACCGATGGCAACGGCCAAGCCACCAGCGTCTTGTTTACCAACCAAGCGGCGACCGTCACCGGCCGGTCGGGCGGCAACACGGGCACGACGCAGGTCCAGACGACAACGGAAGCCGTATCCCAGGTACTCCTGGACGTGGAAAACACAGACCTTAGCGGCGCGACACTCAACCAGTGCGTTGACACGCTCGATCTTGTCGCCACCGTCCTCGGTGTTACCGGCGCCCCCGTCGAGCTTGCGACAGTCCTCTTCGACGAGACGGCTTCGAGCACTATCACCGGGAACTTCGTCCCCAGCGGCGGCCAGGACGTCTCCGATGTCAATGGAGAAGCTCTCGTCAAATGGAGCCCGGGCTCCTCCCAGTGCGCGAGCGTGTGCATGGCGGATCCGAACAGCGCAGGCATCTGCACGCTGTCCTTCACGGCCAGCGTGGGCTCCGTCAAGTCGGTCGAGGTACCGGTGGCGGACAATATCCCATGAAGACAGCGTGCCATGCGTGACGACGTCGGCGGCACCTTCCATCCGACGTCGACAAGCGCCAACGCGGCCCGGAAAGCTGAGGCCGGCCACGACCCGTCCGGAACCCTCTGCAAAGATCGGTGCAGCCCTAAGCAGAGCGATCCCTTGGTGTGCAGGGGCGAAACCTTCGCCCAGATCCTCGGCTGTAGCATGCCATTGATGCCCGCGGGCGTCCTTTGAGGCCGATGGATAAGCCAAGGAGCGACTCCTCGATGAGGGGCGCACGCGGGCCCTCCGCGACGGAGGGGCGCTCCGACGCAGTGTGGGCCGCGCCCGTCCCGCCGGAGGGCTCCGCGCGAGAATCGGCCGCCGAGCGGTCGAGTCGGCGCTCGGAAGGCGGCCACCTCCTGATCCTCCTGATGACGGGGCTGGCCGTCCTGATGATCATGCTCACGGTGGCGGCGCAGTCGTGGACCTTCCAGATGCGCCGCGAGATGGAGCAGGAGCTCATCTTCCGCGGCGAGCAGTACGTCAAGGGGCTCGACCTGTACCGGAAGACGAACGGCGGCGCCTTCCCGGTGGGCGACCTCAAAGTCCTCACCAAGAAACACGTCTCCGGCATCCGCTTCATGAGGAAGCTCTACCGCAACCCCATGGATCCCAACGGGGTGTGGCAATACCTCTACCTCCACCCGGGAGGCACCGGGTTCATCAACCCGTGCGCCACCGGAATCGGCCTGGAAGCGACCGACGAGAACGGCCTGCCGGTGGTCCCCGTATCGGGCTTCCCGACCGGGAGCGGCCGGCGCGGACGGGGGGCCTCCGCTTCGTTTGACAGGGACAGGCTCAGCCTCACGGATCTCGCGACTCCGGGAGGTCGGCGGAAACCGGGCAGCGGGCCGAAGATGTCGGACCTCACCGCCACGGATCCGCGCCTCCTGGGTGGATCGGGCGTCACCAAGATGAACCTCCCCATCGTGGGAGTCGTGAACTGCGAGATGGTCGAGTCGATCCGGACCTACAAGGCGCAGACCTGGCTCAGCAACTGGGCCTTCACGCCTCTGGCTCAGGGCGACTTCGCCGGCAACGCCCAGCCGGGCGGCGCCCCGCGGCCAGTCGTCCGTCTTCCCGGGGGGGTTGGAGCCCAAGGATCCATGATCATCATGGATGCCAGGACCGCGAAGGCGATGAGGGAACAGAGGAGAGTCGATGACACCGGCCAGCACGACGACGTGGGCCTCGAGCGCCGCAAGGACAGACACAAGAATGAAGAAGACCAGCCCACGGACGAAGTGGACCCCAACAAACCGCCCGACCAGGATCCGAATGCGCCGCCCACCGTCAATGACGACGAGGGAGACGACGAGGAGGATACGGGCGGGGATGCCGAGGACGAGGAGGATGAGGAAGGAGAGGACGGCGAGCAGCCGCCGGATCCGAACCACTCCTCCGATCCCAACCATCCCCCCGATCCAAATCAGCCCTCCGATCCCAATCAACCTCCGCCCGAAGGCGGCTCGCGCTAGCGACCCCGCCTCCGACTTCAGGCAAGCCCGATTTCTTGAGGTGCTCTCCCAGCCTGTGATAGATTGAGATCTCCTGTACGCCGCCCAGCAGGGCGGCGTCCGGCGGGAGTTTCGCCTTGCAGACACGGCGCCGCGGTCGTTCGCGTCAGCGGCGGGTCGTCCCGGGTGCACGATGATCAGGCGCCAGATCCTCCCCAACAGCCTCACTCTCCTCACCGAGACGATGCCCAACATCCGATCCGTGTGCCTCGGTGTGTGGCTCAAGCAGGGGTCGCGCCACGAGACGGAGGAAGAGAACGGCGTCTCCCACTTCATCGAGCACCTGCTCTTCAAGGGTACGGAGAGGCGCACGGCGCAGGAGATCGCCAAGACCATCGACTCCATCGGCGGGCAGTGCGACGCCTTCACCTCCAAGGAATACACCTGCTTCTACGCCAGAGTCCTGGACGAGCATCTGCCGCTGGCCTTCGACCTCCTGGCGGACATCGTCTTGCACCCGCGTTTCGACCCCGACCACATCGAGAAGGAGCGCAAGGTCATCTTCGAGGAAATCAAGATGGTCGAGGACAGCCCCGACGAGCTTGTCTATGACCTCTTCACGGAGACGATCTGGCGCAACCACCCGCTGGGACGGCCCATTCAGGGGACGGTCGCGTCGGTCACCGCGCTCGGCCCGGACATGCTCACCCGCTTCTTCCGCGCCTCGTACCAGCCCGGCAACGTCCTCATCTCGGCGGCCGGCAATCACAATCCCGAAGCCCTTGCGGCGCTCGTCATGGAGACGTTCGCGGGCATGACCAACGGTTCCAGGCCGAGGGCGGTGACGCCGCCGGACCACCACGCCGAGGTCGTCCTGAGGGAGAAGAAGGAGCTGGAGCAGCTCCATCTGTGCATCGGCGTGCCGGCTTTCCGCCAGAACCACCCGGACAGGTACTGCGGCTACGTCCTGAACACGATGCTGGGCGGCACCATGTCCTCCCGCCTCTTCCAGAACATCCGGGAGGACCGGGGGCTGGCCTACAGCGTCTTCTCGTCCATCAACTCGTTCGCGGACACCGGCTACCTGGCGGTGTACGCCGCCACCCGTCCGGGCGGAGGCAACGAGGTCGTGAAGCTGATCTGCGAAGAGATGGTGCGCCTCAAGAAGGAGAAGGTGGATGCGGCCGAGCTGAAGGGGGCGAAGGACCACCTGAAGGGGAACCTGATGCTCTCGCTGGAGTCATCCTCCTCGCGGATGAGCAACCTCGCGCGGCAGGACATCTACTTCGGGAAGCAGTTCTCCCTCGACGAGATCATCGCCGGTATCGAGGGCGTCACCGCCGAGGCCGTGCAGGCGCTGGCCCGCTCGGTGCTCAACGGGGACGGCTGCACCGCCGCCGTTCTCGGGAAGCTCGACGGGTTGAATCTCGGCAAGGACCAGTTCGCGTTCTGATGGCCGACACCTCCGAACCCATCGAGGTGCTTCTCCTCAGGCTCCCGGGCAACGACCTGCCTCTGCCCGCCCGCGCCACGGCCCACGCTTCCGGCTTCGATCTCAGGGCCTGCGTGGGATCCGCCATCACCATCCTTCCAGGCGGGAGGGCGCTTATCCCCACGGGGTTCGCCCTCTCGCTGCCCGAGGGGTGGGAAGCCCAGATGAGGCCGCGCTCCGGGCTCGCGGCGGAGCGGGGGCTCACCATGCTCAACTCCCCGGGCACCATCGACGCCGATTACCGCGGGGAGGTGAAGGTGCTGGCCGTCAATCTCGGCGACGCTCCGGTCTCGATCGAGCGGGGCGACCGGATCGCCCAGATGGTCTTCGCAAGGGTGCCGCGCGTGTCGCTGCGCTCCGTTACGGAACTGCCGTCCACGGATCGCGGATCGGGCGGCTTCGGCCACACGGGATCCCGGTGATCTTCGCCCGAATGCGGGTCGTTTCAGGGCGGGACCTTTCCCAGGGTCCCCGCGACTCAGGGAGGTCCTCTTGGGGCTGAGGATCACCGTGCTGGGCAGCGGCTCGGGGGGCAACGTCACGCTGGTGGAGGGGAGCCGCGGGCGGCTTCTCATCGACATGGGGCTCAGCGAGCGGGAGGCCTCCCGGAGGCTCCGCGCGTGCGGCGTGGAGCCCGGGACTGTGGACGCGGTCCTTGTCTCGCACGAGCACACGGATCACGTGCGCGGGGCGCCGCTGTTCTCCGCGAAGAACGGCGTGCCCCTCTACACCACGCGTGCGACCGCCCGAGCGGCGGAGCTGGAGGGGGAGGATCTGGCCGGGCTCGTGGAGGTGGATTCGGGGCGATCGTTTGAAGTGGCCGGCATGTGTGTCCATCCGTTCACGGTCCCCCACGACGCCGCCGACAACGTCGGCTACGTCATCGAAGAGGAGGGATCGCGCCTCGGCTACGCCACCGATCTGGGCTACCCGTCGGCGGTGGTCTCGGAGCGGCTGCGCGGCTGCGGCGTCCTCGTGGTCGAGGCCAATCATGATCTGAATCTGCTCATGTCGGGGGCGTACCCGATTCACGTCAAGGAGAGGGTGAGGAGCCGTACCGGGCACCTCTCCAATGATCAGGCCGCGGGGTTGCTGGCGGAGGCGGTCACGGAGCGGACGCGCACGGTCCTCCTGGCCCACCTCTCGCAGAAGAACAACGACTCGCGGCTGGCGCTCGAGACCTGCCGCGCCGCGTTGCGTTCCGCGGGGCGCGATGGGGTCCATCTGGAGCTCACCTTCCAGCACGGCCCCTCCCGCCCGGCGGAGACCTAGGATCGGTTCGTGCGGTCGGCGGGCCACAGACGCTTCGCGGGACACGCCGGTGCGCCTCCGGGGGTCCCGCTCCGCGGTGTGGCCCGCCGCTCTGTGGAGAGGGCATGGTCCTGGTCACCGCTGAGGTCTGAAGGGGAGGATAGGTGATCGCACGCTACACGCTCCCGGAGATGGGGCGGATCTGGGACGAGGAGAGCAAGCTCCGGAGCTGGCTCCGGGTCGAGATCGCGGCCGCCGAGGTGATGGCGGATCTGGGCATCGTGCCGAACGAGGCGGCGGCGGCCATCCGGGAGAAGGCCTCCTTCGATCTCGCTCGCGTGCTGGCCATCGAGAAGTCCACCCGGCACGATGTCATCGCCTTCCTGACGGCCGTTGCGGAGAAGGTGGGCCCGGAAGGAAGGTGGCTGCACTACGGGATGACCTCCTCCGACTGCCTCGACACGGCGCTGGCGCTCCAGATGGTCGAGTCGATGGAGCTGATCCTGCGCGAGCTGCGGCGGCTCAAAGAAGCCGTGAGCCGCCGGGCCCACGAGCACAGGAAGACCCCCTGCATCGGCCGCACGCACGGCATCCACGCCGAGCCCATCACATTCGGCTTGAAGCTGGCGTCGTGGCACGCGCAGCTCGAGCGCGACGAGGAGAGGCTGGACGCCGCCTTCGAGAGCGTGAGGGTGGGGAAGATCTCGGGGGCCGTGGGCACGTTCGCCCACCTCGCACCGGAGGTGGAGGAGAAGGTCTGCGGGAAGCTGGGGCTGGAACCCGACCCCGTCTCCACCCAGATCGTCCAGAGGGACCGGCACGCCGAGTACATGTACGCCCTGGCCTCCCTGGGAGCCTCCCTCGACCGCTTCGCCACCGAAGTCCGGCACCTGCAGCGCAGCGAGGTGCACGAGGTCGAGGAGCCGTTCGCTGAAGGGCAGAAGGGATCCTCCTCCATGCCCCACAAGCGCAACCCGGTCACCTGCGAGCAGATCTCGGGGCTCTCCCGCCTGCTGCGCACGAACCTGCTCGCGGCCCTGGAGAATGTCCCGCTGTGGCACGAGCGCGACATCTCCCACTCCTCCGTGGAGCGCGTGATCCTCCCCGACAGCAGCATCCTGGCGCACTACCTCGTGGTGAAGTTCACCGAGGTGGCGGAGGGGATGCGGGTCTTCCCCGAGCGGATGATGGAGAACCTGCGCGCCACCCGCGGCGTGATCTTCTCGCAGCCGTTGCTGCTGGCCCTGACCCGCTCCGGTGGATCGCGCGAGGAGGCCTACGCGGCGGTGCAGCAGGCCGCCATGACCTCGTGGCAGTCGGGCCGGCCGTTCCGCGATCTGGTGCTCGCCGACGGCGCCATCACGTCGCGCCTCTCCCGTGAGGAGATCGACCGCGCCTTCGATCTCGACCACCAGCTCCGTCACGTGGACGCCATCTTCGAGAGGGTGTTCACGTGATCGAGTGGTTCGCCTCCGTCGCGGAGGACTTCCCCCACACGTGGCGCCCCCTCACCGCCGCGTTGCTGGTGATCCTGGGGGCGGGCTTCGGCCGGCTGCTCGGCACCCTGCTCACGGCCTACGCCCGCCGCGTAGCGCGCCGGCTCGGGATCCCTCTGGCGCGCGTGCAGACGCGGCCGCTGGGCCGCAACGCCTTCGGGATGCTCCTGGCCTGGAGCGCCCACGAGGCCTTCCAGGTCCTCGAGATTCCCGGGCGGGCGGCCCGCGTGGCCACCGGCGCGGCCTTCGCTCTGGGCATCGTCTTCGGAGTGCTCCTGGCGCGCCACCTCCTGACGCTGTCCCTGGGGTGGTACGCGGCCGAGGTGGCCAAGCGGACCAGCCACCCGGTGGACACCCAGTTCATCCCCCTCCTCCGCAGGCTGGCGAACGTCTTCATTGTCACCACCGGCGCGGTGATCGCCCTGAAGGGGTACGGCTACGACATCTCGACGCTCGTGGTTTCGCTGGGGGTGGGCTCGCTGGCCATCGGGCTGGCCATGCAGCAGACCCTGGCCAACATGATCGCGGGGTTCACCATCATGCTGGACCGTCCGTTCCGCGTCGGCGATCGGGTGCAGCTCAGCACCGGGGAGATCGGCGACGTGGTGGACATCGGGCTGCGCTCCACCCGCATCGTCAATTTCGATCTCTCGACGCTGATCATCCCGAACTCACAGATGGTGAACGACCGGATCGTGAACCATACCTTTCCCGACCGCCGGGAGAGGCCGCTCATGAGGCTCGCCGTGGCCTATGGCACGGACCTCGAGCAGGCGAAGCGCGTCGTCTCCGAGATCCTGGCGGCGGAGCCCCTGGTTTCGAAGGAGCCCGCTCCCGCCGTCCTCTTCACGGGATACGGGGAGTCGGCCATGAACCTCGCCGTCCGGTTCAACGTCCGCGACTACCACGACACCGCCGACGCCGTGGACGCGGTGGGCCGGGCGATCACGAAGCGGTTCGGCCAGGAGGGGATCGTCATCCCCTACCCGGTGAGGACCATCATCCTGCAGCCTGCCGGGGGCGCTCCGTCCGGCCCCGATACGGCCGTGCGTCGCGCGGGCGCGGCGTGATGGCGACGGCGGCGATCGGCCGGCGGGCGGAGCGGTCGGGAGGGAAGGGATGCTGAAGGCGCGCGTGATCGTGATGCTCAAGCCGGGGGTTCTCGACCCGCAGGGGCGTGCGGTCCTCGGCGGGCTCCACTCGATGGGTTACGGCGAAGTGGAGGACGTCCGGGTGGGCAAGGAGATCGTCCTCACGCTGAAGGACCTCTCGCGGGAGGAGGGGGAGCGGAAGGTGAAGGAGATGTGCGAGAAGCTCCTGGCCAACCCGGTCATCGAGGAGTACCGCTACACGCTGGAGCGGGCCTGAGCGGGGGGGGCGTGATCCGCGAGGGGGACATCGAGCACCTCGCGTGTCCGGACTGCCCCGGCGTCCCGCTCCAATCCGAAGGCGCGCGCCTCGAGAAGGGCAGGGTAGTGTCGGGCGACCTCGCCTGCGAGTCGTGCGGCTCGTCGTTCCCCGTCGTGGACGGGATCCCGTATCTCATGCCGGCCGCCCTGCACGCGGCGCGGCGGCATGGCCATGAGATTTTCCCGGAGGAGTGGCGCCGATGGGGAGAGCGGCTTCAGGGGTTCCGGGAATGGCGCGAGAGGACGTGGACGCGGGCGGGGAACCATGAGCGGGTGCGGAGCGAACGGCTCGCCGAGGCGAGGCGCGACGCCTTCGCGGCCTTCTGCGGCGTCATCGACGGGAGGGCCCTGGAGGTGGGCTGCGGCGACGGTTCTCTGAGCCGGGCGCGCTCCTTCCGCGCGCGCGAGTACTGGGGCGTGGATCCGATGCCTATCGAGGGGGTGGAGTACGGTTTCCCGTTCGTGGCGGGGGTGGGCGAGCGGCTCCCGTTCCGCAACGGCGCCTTCGGCGCGGTCCTGGTGAAGGAGAGCCTCCACCACCTGCAGGACCCGGGCCGCGTCCTCGACGAAGCCCGGAGGGTGACGGCCGCCGGCGGCTCCCTGCTGCTGTGCCAGGGGATCGAGACGCGGGATGACGCCGCTGCGGGCGCGCCGCGCAGGATCCTTCAGCGCGCGGCGACGGCGGCGCGGCTGGCCCTCTCGGGACGGTTCGCCGAGATCCGGGAGCGGGCGGAGCGGGCGCTTGGCGGATCTTCCCCGATCGAGGGCGCGGGCGGCGCGGGGGGCGGGGCCCGGGGGGAAGCCCCTGCGGCGCATTACCTCTGGCGCTTGACGCGGGAGGATGTAGAGTTCGAGGTCCGAGGGCGGTACGAGGTGGCGGAGACCCGGGTGGAGGGCGGCTGCCTGTACCTCCGCGGGCGGGCCTGAGGCGGAGGCCCAGGGGAGATCGGCGCATGGCGACGGAAGCGACGGGCGCCCCGGGCGCGCGCGCGCCGCGTTTCGGCGTGGTGGTGTTCCCGGGCTCGAACTGCGATCACGACGCGTACCACGTCCTGAAGCACGTGCTGGGCCTTCCCACGGTATGGCTCTGGCACAAGGAGGCCGACCTCAAGGGGTGCGACGTGGTGATCCTGCCGGGAGGGTTCGCGCACGGCGACTACCTCCGCTGCGGCGCCATCGCGCGCTTCTCGCCGGTGATGTCCGAGGTCGTCGCGCACGCGCGACAGGGCGGTGTCGTGCTGGGCATCTGCAACGGCTTCCAGGTGCTCGTGGAGTCGGGGCTGCTCCCCGGCGCGCTCATCCGCAACAGAGATCTGAGATTCATCTGCCGTGACGTGCACGTCCGGGTGGAGCGGGCGGACACCGCCTTCACCGGGGCGCTCCGGAAGGGGCAGGTCCTGAGACTCCCGGTGGCTCATGGGGAAGGGAACTACGTCGCCGACGCCGAGACCACATTGAGGCTCGAGGGCGAAGGGCTCGTGCTGTTCCGCTACACGGCGCCAGACGGGACCGACGACGAGCGGTACAACGTCAACGGCTCCATGAACGCCATTGCGGGCATTCTGAACGAGTCCGGAAACGTCATGGGGCTGATGCCCCATCCCGAGCGCGCGTCGGAGGCGATCCTGGGGTGCGAGGACGGAATCGGCATCTTCCGGTCGATCGCAGCCGCGGCGGCGGAGCGAGTGGGCGCCGAGGTCCGCGCCGGCGCGGGCGCCCGGGCCGGTGCGCCGAGGGCACGAGCTTGAGCGTGCGGACCTACCATGAGCCTCCGATCACGGCCGCCCTCGTGGCCGAGCACGGCCTCTCCGGAGACGAGTACCGCCTGTGCAAGGAGATCCTCGGCCGCGAGCCCAGCTACACCGAGCTGGGGATCTTCTCCGCCATGTGGTCGGAGCACTGCTCGTACAAGTCGAGCAAAGCGCATCTGAAGGCCTTTCCGACGAAGGGGCCCCGCGTGGTCCACGGTCCCGGCGAGAACGCGGGTGTCGTGGACATCGGCGAGGGCCGCGTGGCCGTCTTCAAGATGGAGTCGCACAACCACCCTTCGTTCATCGAGCCGTTCCAGGGAGCGGCCACGGGAGTCGGCGGCATCCTGCGCGACGTCTTCACCATGGGCGCGCGCCCGGTGGCGGCGCTCAACGCGCTCCGGTTCGGCGCGCCGGACCACCCCCGCACCCGGTACCTGGTGGGCGGCGTCGTCTCGGGGATCGGATCGTACGGGAACTCCTTCGGCGTCCCCACGGTGGGCGGCGAGGTCGCCTTCCACCCCTGCTACAACGGCAACATCCTGGTGAACGCGTTCGCTCTCGGGATCGCCCGTGCAGACCGGATCTTCCTGGGGAGGGCCCACGGTCCGGGCAACACCGTGATCTACGCGGGCAGCCGCACCGGCCGCGACGGCATCCACGGCGCCACCATGGCCTCCGACGTCTTCGAGTCCGAGAAGGAAGCCCGGCGCCCCACGGTGCAGGTGGGCGACCCGTTCATGGAGAAGCTGCTGCTCGAGGCGTGTCTGGAGCTCATGAAGGGCGACGCGCTGGTCGGCATCCAGGACATGGGCGCCGCGGGGCTCACCTGCTCCACGCTGGAGATGGCGGGGCGCGCGGGCACGGGCGTGGTGGTGGACATCGCGAAGGTCCCCCGCCGCGAGCCGGGAATGACCCCCTACGAGGTCATGCTCTCCGAGTCGCAGGAGAGGATGCTCATGGTGGTGAAGCGGGGCCGCGAGGAGGAGGCCCTGAGCGTCTTCAGGAAGTGGGACCTGGAGGCCGAAGTCATCGGCGAAGTCACCGCGGACGGTCTGGCACGGGTCGTGGAGTCGGGCCGCGTTGTTGCAGCCGTTCCGGCCGCCCCGCTCTCGGAGCGCTCCCCGATGTACGATCGCCCCACGGCCGATCCGATCCCGGAGGCCGGGAGGAAGCTCGATCCGGCTTCCGTCCCCGTTCCCTCGGACCTCGGCGACGTCCTCACGCGTTTGCTGGGATCGCCGAACCTCTGCTCGAAGGAGTGGGTGTACAGACAGTACGACCACACGGTGGGCGCGAGCACCGTGGTCCATCCTGGATCGGACGCCGCCGTGGTGCGCGTCAAGGGGACGCAAGGGGCCGTGGCGATGTCTTCGGACTGCAACGGCCGCTACTGCTTCCTCGACCCCGCGCTGGGGGCGGCGCTCGCCGTGGCCGAGAGCGCCCGCAACGTCGCCTGCGCCGGGGGGCGGCCTGTGGCGCTCACCGACTGTCTGAACTTCGGATCGCCAGAGAACCCGATCATCATGGGGCAGTTCGCGCGCTGCGTCGAAGGGATCGCGCGGGCCTCCCGAGCGCTCGGCGTTCCGGTGGTGTCGGGCAACGTGTCGTTCTACAACGAGACCGACTCCGTGGCCGTCCACCCCACCCCCACGATCGCCGTCGTGGGGCTCCTCGAGGACGCGCGCCGCGCGACCACGCAGTGGTTCAAGCGCGAGGGGGACGCCGTGGTACTCCTCGGGACGACGCGCGAGGAGATCGGCGCTTCGGAGTACCTGGCCTTCGTCCACGGCCGCGAGGAGGGCGCTCCGCCGGCTCTGGATCTGCAAGCGGAGGCGGGCCTTCAGGATCTGCTGGTGGAGGCGGCGCTCCGCGGATGGCTGCGATCGGCGCATGACCTCGCGGACGGTGGCCTGGCGGTGGCGCTCGCGGAGGCCTGCTTCAGCGGCCCCGGCCTCCTCGGAGCCGAGATCGATCTGCGGGCGGCCCCGTGCGCGCCCGGGCGGGAGATCCGTCCCGACGCGCTGCTCTTCGGCGAGTCCGCCTCGCGGGCCGTCGTCACGG
The DNA here is from genome assembly GCA_964400605.1 of uncultured Acidobacteriota bacterium. Classification (GTDB taxonomy): domain Bacteria; phylum Acidobacteriota; class Polarisedimenticolia; order JACPZX01; family JACPZX01; genus CAYNUH01. The sequence continues at coordinate 18,973 of CAYNUH010000017.1, forward strand.
TGGAGGAAGGGAATCTCAAGAGCGTGGAGCAGGCGGCCGCCGCGCGGAAGGTGCCGTTCGCGGTCGTGGGGCGCGTGCGAGGCGCGGGCGCGGAGGCGCGGCTGCGGATCCGCGCGGCGTCCGGCGAATTGATCGCGGCGCGCGTGGACGCGCTGCGGAGCGTGTGGGACAATGGCTTTCCGCGCCTGATGGGCGCGTGAGGGCCAGACACGCGGGGACGCGGCTGGGAGAAGGGCGCTGATGAACCGGACCGGCGATGCGGGACGTGATCTTCTGGACGACCGCTTCCACGAGGAGTGCGGCGTCTTCGGCGTCTTCGGCCATCAGGAGGCCGCCAAACTCACCTACCTGGGGCTGCACGGCCTTCAGCACCGCGGGCAGGAGTCCGCGGGGATCGTCAGCACCGACTTCGAGAAGATCTTCCTCAAGGTCGGCATGGGGGAAGTGCCGGACGTCTTCGACGAGGCGGCGCTCGCGGCGCTCCCGGGGCGGGCGGCCGCGGGCCACGTGCGCTACTCGACGGCGGGGGAGTCGGCCCTCCTCAACGCCCAGCCGATGATGGTCACGTGTCACGGCAGGAAGATCGCCGTGTGCCACAACGGGAACCTGGTCAACGCCGAGGAGGTGAGGCGGCGCCTCGACGACGAGGGGGCCATCTTCACCTCCACCTCCGACACGGAGGTTATTCTCCATCTCATCGCCAAGAGCCCCCGGCGGGACTTCGAGGACGCGCTCACCGACGCCCTGGGGCAGGTGAAGGGGGCCTACTCGCTCATCTTCCTCACGCACGACCGCCTGGTGGGGGCGCGCGACCCGCGCGGCTTCCGGCCGCTCTCCATCGGGAGGATCGACGGGGCGTTCGTGCTCACCTCCGAGACCTGCGCGCTCGATCTGGTCGGCGCCGAGTTCGTCCGCGACGTGGAGCCGGGGGAGATCGTGAGCATCGGGGAGGACGGCCTCCGCTCCTTCCGGCCGTACCCGGAGCAGCCTCACGCTTCCTGCATCTTCGAGTACGTGTACTTCGCGCGCCCCGACTCGTGGCTGTGGGGCCGCAACGTCAGCCGCGTGCGCAAGAGGCTGGGGATGGAGCTGGCGCGGGAGGCGCCGGTGGCGGCGGACATCGTCGTCCCCATCCCAGACTCGGGCGTGTACGCGGCGCTCGGGTACGCCGAGGAGTCGAGAATCCCGCTGGACTGGGGGCTCGTGCGCAGCCACTACATCGGGCGGACGTTCATCGAGCCGGCCCAGTCGATCCGCAACTTCGGCGTGAAGCTGAAGCTCAACGCCGTGCGCGAGGTCCTCGAGGGGAAGCGGATCGTCCTTATCGACGACTCCATCGTGCGCGGGACGACCTCCCGGAAGATCGTCTCCATGGTTCGCGATTCGGGCGCGCGGGAGGTCCACGTGCGGATCTCCTGCCCGCCCACCATCGGCCCCTGCTACTACGGCGTGGACACTCCCCGCCGCTCGGAGCTCATCGCTTCCTCGCACTCCGTGGAGGAGATCCGCAAGCACCTCGGGGCCGACTCGTTGCAGTACCTCAGCCACGACGGGCTCATGCGGGCCGTGGCGGCGCGGGAAGGCTTCTGCAGCGCCTGCTACACGAACCAGTACCCCGTGGAATTCCCCAGGGACACCTCCGAGCAGCTCCTCCTCCTGCAGCCGCTTCACCGCCCGCCCGAAGGCCGCCGGTAGCCCTCGTCGCTGGCGCCCGTGCCGCAAGGCAACCCGCTGCCTCCAGCAGTGTGCGTTTGACTCGGCCAAGGCCGCTGTGCCAAGATGCGGGTCCCCGGCCGGACCCGCGAGAGCGGCGCCTCGAGCGCCGCGACCTCTTCACCGCGCAGGACGTCATCGTCATGAGCGGTCTCCAGAAGACGCGGGACGCTTCGACCCTGGAGCGGACATGGCCCTGTTCCTGACCATCCTCGAGGTCGTCTTCGGAGTGGCCGGTGCCGCCCTGCTGATCCGCTCGGCCTGGCTGATGGCCCGGGGCGAGTACCGCCACGGGTTCATCCACATGGGCTTCGCGGTCCTCTCCTTCATCGTCGCGGTGGGCTTCTTCCTGGCCCGCGACCTCTTCACGCCGGGGGCCTGAGGCGGCCAGAGGCGGGGACGAGAAATGGCGGCATCCGGAGCGGCGCGTCCGAAGGGGGTCGGGATCCTCATCTCCGGGCGCGGGTCGAACATGCTGGCCATCGCCGAGGCGTGCCGCTCCGGGGAGGTCCCGGCCGAGGTGCGCCTCGTCGTCAGCAACGTGCCCGGCGCTCCGGGGCTGAAGCGCGCCGCCGATCTGGGCATCGAGACTCTGGTCGTCGATCAGCGCGAGAGCCGTAATCGTGAAGAGCACGACCACAAGGTCGCCGCCGCTCTCCGATCCCGGGACGTGGCGTTGGTGTGCCTCGCGGGGTACATGAGGCTGCTGTCGCCCGCCTTCATCCGTGAGTTCCGGGGGAAGATCCTGAACATCCACCCCGGGCTCCTCCCTGCCTTCCCGGGGCTCCACGCGCAGCGCGAGGCCATCGACTACGGCGTGCGCTTCGCCGGGGCCACCGTCCACTTCGTGGACGAGGGGCTCGACACCGGGCCCATCGTCCTCCAATCCGTCGTCCCCGTTCATCCGGACGACACGGAGGAGACGCTCTCGGAGCGGATCCTCGCCGAGGAGCACCGCATCTACCCGGAGGCGGTGCGCCTCTTCGTCGAAGGACGGCTGTCCATCGAGGGGAGAAAGGTCCGCATCGCGGGCTGAAGGGCGGCGCGGCGCGGGAGGGCCCCGACGCCGCCGTCGCCCGGGGGGCCGCGTGCGGCAGACAGGAGACGTGTGGGCGAGGAACCCAACGTGGAGACGATCGTCCCGGGGCCGGTGGTCCCGGCGGCCGGGAACGTGCGCGAGATCCGCTACCGCTACCGGGTCTGCGACCTGCCCAAGGCGCTCCAGCCGCGGGAGAAGATGGCGGCGCTCGGAGAGCGGGCCCTGTCGAACTCGGAGCTGGTGGCGCTCCTCATCGGCAGCGGCACCCGTTCGGAGAACGCCCTCAAGATCGCCGACGTCGTGGTTCGCCGTTACGGCTTCGAGAGGCTGCCGGGCCTGGGGCTCGACGAATGGGTCCGCAACCGCGGCATCGGCCGCGTGCGCGCCTGTCAGGTGAAGGCGGCGTTCGAGCTGGGCCGGCGCGCGTACGCCCCGAAGCGGGAGGAGGAGATCACCGTCGCCGGGCCGCGCGACGCCTACCGGCAGGTGAGGGATCTCGCCCGCGCCCGCAAGGAGCACCTCGTGGCGCTGTACCTCGACGCGCAGAACCACCTGCTGGCACGCGAGACGATCTCCATAGGGAGCCTCAACACCACGCGCACGCATCCTCGCGAGATTTTCCAGCCGGCCATCGCGTGCTGCGCCATGGGGCTCATCCTGGCCCACAACCATCCCTCGGGCAGCCTCGCGGCGAGCCAGGAGGACGTGGATTTCACACGCGCCATCCGCCGCGCCTCGGAGATCCTCGGGATCGGGCTGTACGATCACATCATCGTGTCGGAGAAGGGATTCTCGTCGCTGAAGGAGAAGGGGCTGATGTAGCCCGCCGCGACGCGTGTCCAATGCACGGGAGGTGAGCATGAAGAGAGATCCGCTGGCGGTAAGGATACGATTCCTCCTGGCGGTGACGATGCCGGTGGTCGTGGCGGCGGCCGTGGTGATGGTGGCATCCCACTCCGTCCGCGCGAGGGAGAAGGCCGACGCCTCCGTGCTCAGCAAGGCGGACATCGCGTTCGCCCGGGCCACGGCGGAGAGTGGGATGGAGGGATTCCTCAGCTTCGTGGCGGACGATGCGGCCACGATCTGGCCCGACGCGCCCGTGATCGCCGGCAAGAAGGCATTCGGCGAGCACTGGGCGCCGCTCCTGAACGACCCGGCGCGGTCCATCCGCTGGGAGCCCATCATGGCGAGGATCTCCGAAGAGGGGGACCTCGGCTACACGGTAGGGTGGTCCGAGATCACCCGCACGGACGCGGAAGGGAAGCGCGCGGTCAGAACCGGCAAGTACGTCACCATCTGGAGGAGGCAGCCGGACGGCTCCTGGAAGGTGGTCTTCGATTCGGGCGTCCAGGACGCCGCGCCGCAGCCCGCCAACTAAGGAGTGACCCCGATCTAGGATCAGGAGGTCGGGAACAACCGAACTGCCGTCCGATGGAGAGACGACCATGACCGAACTGACTCAATCAGCCTGCGTCCCCTGCCGCGGGGGCGTGCCCACGCTGACCGATGCGGAGATCGCCCGCCTTCAGCCGGAGGTGCCCGGGTGGAAGGTGCTGGAGGCGGATGGGGTCAAGCGGATCGCGCGCGACTTCGCCTTCTCCAACTTCCGCGAGGCGATGGACTTCGCCGTGAAGGTGGGCGAGATCGCCGAGCGCGAGCAGCACCACCCCGACCTGTACGTGGCCTGGGGGAAGGTGCGCGTGGAGACCTGGACACACAAGATCAAGGGCCTCCACCGCAACGACTTCATCCTGGCGGCCAAGGTGGATGCGGTCTACCGGAAGGCCTCAGGGGCCTAGGGCGGCCCGCTTCCCTTCGTCTTCCCATCGAAGGGATCGGTGGGTGCGCGCGGGCCCCGAGTCGATCGGGCGCTCCGGCGGAGCGCTACCCCTGCTCGGCCGTCGCGCGCGCGGCGCGTGGTAACATCGCCCGCCATGCGTCCGGCGGCCGAACAGATCGACTACCTCAAGAAGGGGGCGGTCCAGATCGTCGAGGAGAGCGAGCTCCTGGCGAAGCTGGAGCGATCCGAGCGCGCCGGAAAGCCCCTCGTCGTCAAGGTCGGCTTCGATCCGTCTGCGCCGGACATCCACCTTGGCCACACGGTCCTCATGCGGAAGATGAAGCATTTCCAGGACCTGGGGCACCAGGTCGTCTTCCTCATCGGCGACTTCACGGGGATGATCGGCGATCCCACGGGGAAGTCGAAGACCCGCCCGCAGCTCACGCGCGACGAGGTCCTCGCCAACGCCGAGACCTACAAGCGACAGGCGTTCAAGATCCTCGACCCCGCGCGCACGCAGATCCGGTTCAATTCCGAGTGGCTGGGCGCGTTGAACGCCGAGGGGTTCATCCGCCTGGCGGGCCGCTACACCGTGGCGAGGATGCTCGAGCGCGACGATTTCTCCCGCAGGTACCGGGCGGGCGAACCCATCGGGATCCACGAGTTCCTCTACCCGCTGGCGCAGGCCTACGACTCGGTCTTCCTGCACGCCGACGTGGAGCTGGGCGGCACCGATCAGACGTTCAACCTGCTGGTCGGGCGCCGCATCATGCGCGAGTACGACATGGAGGCTCAAGTCATTCTCACCACGCCGCTGCTCGAGGGGACCGACGGCGTGGAGAAGATGTCGAAGTCACTGAACAACTACGTCGGGGTGGAGGAAAGCCCGAAGGAGATGTTCGGCAAGCTCATGTCCATCTCCGACACTCTGATGTGGCGCTACTGGGAGCTGCTCACCGACCTCTCCGTGGCTGAGATCGAGAAGATGAAGGCCGGGGCCGGGAGCGGCGCGCTGCATCCGCGGCGACTCAAGGCCGACCTGGCGAAGCGGATCGTGTCCGACTTCCACGGCGCCGCGGCGGCGGGCGCCGCCGAAGCCGAATTCGACAGGATCTTCAAGGAGCGTGAGAACCCCGCCGACATCGAGGAGGTGGCGCTACCGTGCCGCGCCGGGACGATCTACGTCCCCGCCCTGCTGGTGGATCTGGGGCTGGCGAAGTCGCGCGGGGAGGCGCGCCGTCTCATCGAGGGTGGAGGATTGACCTTCGACGGGCGGCGGATCAGCGATCCCAACGAGGAAATCGACGCCAGCGCCCCGGTGTCCATCCTCATCAAGGCCGGAAAGCGCCGCTTCCTCCGGGCGGTCTTCCATTGACCCGGAGCGCGCTCATCCACCTCGAGTGCACCGACTGCGGCAAGCGCCTCGATCCCCGGCGGCTGCTGAACCTCTGTGGCTGCGGCGGACCGCTGATGGCGCGCTACGACCTCGGTTCGCCGTGTCTGGCGGGCCTCCGGGAGGCCCTTCCGGGGCGCCGGGGGGACCTTTGGAGGTACGCGGAACTCCTGCCCGATCCGGGATTCGAGGCGTCGCTGGGGGAAGGGCTCACGCCGCTGCTCCTCGCCCGCTGCGACGGCGGCCCCGGCGCGGCCGGCGCCTACGGCGTCGCCGATCTGCGCATCAAGGACGAATCGCTCAACCCGACCGGCTCCTTCAAGGCGCGCGGACTGGCCGTGGCCGTCGCCATGGCGAAGGCGCTGGGGGCGAAGGCGGGCGCGCTGCCCTCGGCGGGCAACGCCGGCTCCGCGGCCGCGGCGTACGGCGCGCGGCTCGGATGGCCCGTCCACGTCTTCCTCCCCGACGGCACCCCGCGCGCCTTCTTCGGCGAGGTGGAGTCGTTCGGCGCGGTCGTGCACGCCGTCGGCGGCCACATCGGCGACGCCGGCCGCGAGATGCGCGAGCGGGCAAGCCGCGAGGGATGGTTCGATCTCTCCACGTTGAAGGAGCCGTACCGCGTCGAGGGGAAGAAGACGATGGGATACGAGATCGCGGAACAGATGGGCTGGGACCTCCCCGACGCGATCCTCTACCCCACCGGCGGCGGCACGGGCCTCATCGGCATGTGGAAGGCCTTCGAGGAGATGGAGGCGATGGGGTGGATCCCGAAGGGGCGCCGCCCCCGGATGTACGCCGTCCAGTCGGACGGGTGCGCCCCCATCGTGAGGGCCTTCGCCGCCGGGAAGGAACGCGCCGAGGCGTGGGCGGACCCCCGGACGGCCGCCTCCGGCATCCGCGTCCCTTGGCCTTTCGCCGATCGGCTGATCCTCAAGATCCTGCGGGAGAGCGGCGGCGGCGCCGTGGCCGTGCCGGAAGGAGCGATCGCGGGGGCGGCGCGCGAGATCGCCTCCCGGGAGGGAATCCTCCCCGCCCCCGAGGGGGCCGCCTGCCTCCTCGCGCTGCGGCGGCTCGTCGAGACGGGGGGGATCTCCCGGGACGACCGCGTGGTGCTGTTCAACACCGGCACCGGATTGAAGTACCTCGAGGCGCTCGGCTTCTTGTCCTAGTCGATCCGGCCGAAGGAAGGAATGGCGGGATGGGCGCTCCGCGTTCGGCCGCTATAATGCCGGAATCGCCGGCTCGGAGGCGGTTACTCCCCCGGAGGCTGGAAGGAAAGACCTTTCCGCAGTGTTACGCACGGCGCGGGCCGACACGGGCCCTCGACCTTGGAGACGACACGACATGACGCACCATGGCCGCCAGACCTCCGCCGCCGGCCGCGGCGGCCGGCCGGGATCCGCGGGCCCGCGCCCCATCGCGGTGGCCGTTCTGGCGCTGGCCGCCGCCGCTTGGGGAGTCACCCTCAACGGGGACGCGGCCGGCGCGTTCAGGCAGGCCCCGCCACTGAAACTCCCCGGCCTTGACGGCAAGGAGGTGGAGGTCAAGTACGGCGACGCCCGTATCACGCTGGTGAACTTCTGGGCGACCTGGTGTCTGCCCTGCCGGGAAGAGATCCCGGCCATCGACCGGCTCTTCCTCAAGTACCGCGAGCGCGGGTTCAGAGCGGCGGGCGTGGCGCTGCAGTCCGGCGACCCCGCCACGGTCAAGGATTTCCTGGAAGAACGGAAGATCAAGCCGGCGTACCCGATCCTCATGGGCACCGAGGAGCTGGCCGCAGTCTACGGCGACATCGAGATCGTCCCCACCACCTACCTCATCGGTCCCGGAGGCGAGGTCCTCAAGACGTACTTCGGCGTGACGGCCGACTTCGAGAAGGGGGTGGGCGCCGAGATCGAGAAGGTCCTGGGCCGGACCGCGGCCTTGGCCGCGCCTCATCCCTGAGATCGCCTCCCGCCGTGCCCGGGTCCTTGCTGCATAGGAGCCCGAGGATCTTTCTCTACCCCGATCGGATCTCTATAATGATGCGCGCCTGGGATCCTCCGCGCGGATCTCCAAGCCGTCCACCGCGCGGAGCGCGAAGTCGGCCGCCTCATCGAGGGACCCGCCATGCAACATTCTGCGACCGTCCGCGCCGCCGCCGCGGCGCGTCCCACGACGGAGAAGTATGCCATCGAAGACGCCATGAACCTCTACGGGATCGACTCCTGGGGGGCCGGCTACTTCCACATCAGCGAGGAAGGCCACCTCGAGGTCGCGCCCCACGGCGACGAGGGCCGCAAGGTGGACGTGCTGGAGGTCATCGAGAGCCTCAAGAAGCGGGGGCTCACCGCCCCGGTGCTCCTGCGCTTCCCGCAGCTTCTCGAGTCGCAGGTACGGCAGCTCTGCACCTCCTTTCGGAAGGCCATCGCGGAGTACGGCTACTCGGCGCTGTACCGCCCGGTGTTCCCCATAAAGGTGAACCAGCAGCGCGCCGTGGTCTCGGAGCTGCTGGAGGCTGGATGGAAGTACGGGTTGGGGCTGGAGGTGGGCAGCAAGCCGGAGCTCCTGGCCGCGCTGGCGCTGGAAACCCCGCCCGAGTCGCTGCTCATCTGCAACGGCTTCAAGGACAACACCTACCTGTCCATGGCCTCGCTGGCGCGGCGCCTCGGCAAGAACGTCTTCGTCGTGGTGGAGAAGCCGCACGAGCTGGAGGCCCTGGCGCAGGTCGCCCGCGACCGGCAGGGCCTGCCCGACATCGGCATCCGCGTGCGGCTGCACGCGCGCGGATCCGGCAAGTGGGAGAAGTCGGGAGGGCACACCAGCAAGTTCGGGCTGAGCACGGCGCAGCTCCTCGAGGGGATCGCGTTCCTGAAGAAGAACCGTATGCTCGACGCCCTCAAGATGTTCCACTTCCACATCGGCAGCCAGATCACGGAGATCCGGCGCCTCAAGAACGCCATCAAGGAGGCGGCCCGCATCTACGCCAAGGCCCGCAAGCTGGGCGTGGACATCGAGTTCCTCAACGTGGGCGGGGGATTGGGCATCGACTACGACGGCAGCAAGACATCCTCGGACGCCAGCGTGAACTACACGATGCAGGAGTACGCCAACGACGTGGTCTACACCGTCAAGGACGTCTGCGAGAACGAGAACGTCCCCGAGCCTCACATCGTGTCGGAGTCCGGGCGGGCCATGGTGGCGTACCACTCCCTGCTCGTCGTGGACGTCCGGGCGGAGATCGGCGGCGGCAACGGCGTCCGGGCCAAACCCGGCCCGCGCGATCCCCAGGTGGTGGGCGAACTGCTGGACTGCCTCCGCACCATCAGCGTGAAGAACTACCGGGAGTTCTACCACGACGCCGTCGAGCACCGCGACGAGATGATCTCTCTGTTCAACCTCGGCCTGCTGAGCCTCGAGGAGCGGGCGAAAGGAGAGGGGGCTTTCTGGGAGATCGCCGCCAGGGCCGTGCGGTACTCCAAGACCCAGAAGTTCATCTCCGACGAGTTCGTCGAGCTCGAGAAGCAGCTCTACGAGAAGGTCGTATGCAATTTCTCCGTCTTCCAGTCCATCCCGGACCACTGGGCGCTCGACCAGCTCTTCCCCGTGGTGCCCGTCCAGCGGTTGAGGGAGAAACCCGACCACCGCGCCACGCTGGTGGACATCACCTGCGACTCCGACGGGGAGATCGACAAGTTCGTGGACCTGAAGGACATCAAGGAGGCGCTGGAGCTGCACCGCCTCAACGGTCCCGATCCGTACTACCTGGCCGTGGCCCTGGTGGGCGCGTATCAGGACACGATGGGCGACCTCCACAACCTCTTCGGTTCCGTCAACGAAGCGCACGTGGTGGTGGACGAGGAGGGAAGGGTTCACCTCAAGCGCACGCGCCGCGGCAACTCGGTGCGCGAGACCCTGGCGGCCTTCGGCTACGACCCGAAGGACCTCGCCGCGAAGCTCCAGGCCATCCTCGAAGAGCAGATGAAGCGCGGCGGACTCACCCCGGCCGAGGCGAGGCAGCTCCTCTCGGAGTACCGCGGGCAGTTCGACGCCTACACCTACCTCACCTGATCGGGGTCCCCCATGCCCGTGAGGCCGCGCCCGAGTGGCTCCCGCGTCGCCCGCAAGGGCCGCGCCGCGCCGGCCGGAGTGCTGACGGCCGCGGCGCACGAGACGGCCACCGACGCCTACTTCGGATTGACGCCTCAGGAGTCGGCCTACGCCACCTCGCGGGTCGTCATCCTGCCCGTTCCCTACGGCGGCACCGTCACGTACGGGCCGGGGACCGAGCGGGGGCCCGAGGCGATCCGGATCGCCAGCCAGCAGGTCGAGCTTTTCGACGAGGAGACGAGGCTCGAACCCTACCGGCACGGAATCCACACGGCGCGACCGGTGGTATTCCGCGGGAAGGATCCCGAGCCGATGGTGGAGGAGGTCGCGCGGCGCGTGCGGCGCTTCCTCGCCGACGGCAAGTTTGTGGTCACCCTGGGAGGCGAGCACTCCATAAGCCCCGGCGCGGTGATGGCCTACGCCGAAGCGCACCCTTCTCTGACGGTGGTCCATTTCGACGCCCACTCCGACCTGCGTGAGTCGTACCACGGAAAGCGGCACAACCACGCCTGCGCGGGGGCGCGGATGCGCGAGCACGCCAGGCTCATCCAGATCGGCATCCGCAGCCAGACGCCGGAGGAGAGGGACCTCATCGACCGCGGCGAGGTGGAGGCGATCTTCGCCTACCAGATGGCGGACGGTGATTGGGGCGATCGGGTGCTGGGAAAGATCCCGGAGCGCACTCCCGTCTACGTCACCATCGATCTGGACTACTTCGACCCGGCCATCATGCCGGCCACGGGCACGCCGGAGCCCGGAGGAGGGGAATGGTATCCGACGCTTCGGTTCCTGAAGCGCCTCTGCGCGCGCGCGTGCGTGGTCGGCTTCGACGTGATGGAGCTGGCGCCCATCCCGGGCGTGCACGCTCCGGATTTCCTGGCCGCCCGCCTCGTGTACAAGCTCCTCTCTTACGCGCTGGGGCCGGCGGCGATCTAAGATCTCGGCAGGATCACCCGCGCCCGCAGCGCCGTGCGGGCGCTGATGAGCCCGGCGAGCACGCCGTCCTCGAAGTTGAAGCGGGGGTCCTGCGCGACGGAGGGGAAATCGTACGGGCTGAGAAGATCGTCGGAGCACAACGACGGGTTGATCTGCCGGGCCAGGGAGAGGACCCTCGTGCGTTGCTGCGCCACCATCTCCTCGAAGAGGCTCTCGGAGTCGCGGAACACCTCGGCCAGCGGTCCTGCATCGCTCATCGTCTCACGGCTCCTTCCTGTCCTTGAACAGCGGGTCCTCCTGTCCCGGTGTCTCCTGGTTGATCCGGTCGAGGATCAAGAGCCGGATGAGGAGGTACACGGCGATCAGGCCGAGAAGCCCGGCCAGCAAGTAGGGCACGGCGGATCGCCAGCCTCCCACCGCGCCGCCGGCGGGCATGGCCGCGAGCAGCCGTGCCCCCAGCGCATCTCGGGCGCTCACGCCTCTTCGATTTATCGGGGACGACACCGCCGCATTGTTCGCACCGGCTCCGAGGGGTGTCAACCGCGTCTGCATCGCACTCTCGGGTAGTGAGTCACCTTCCTCGTGGTCTCGCAGGCAGGCGCTCACCCTTCCGCCTCGAACAGCCTCGGCGGAATCTCGCAGGATGCGGCTCGCCGGGTCGCCGCGCTCGTGTTCGCGCCGCTCGTCCTCCGCGCGGCCAGTCGAAATCCCGGGCGATCCGCACTAGCATGTGCGCTGCGTAACGAGAGGATCCGAGCATGAAGAGTCATCGGGATCGTACTACAGCGGCGTTCCGGGTCCGGCATGTTCCTGCGATCGCCTTGTGGCTCGCGGCGCCCTGCCTTGTCCCTGACACGGCCTTCGGCTGGGGGCTCGCCGCCCATCGGATCGTCACGGAAGCGGCGGTGGAGAAGGTGCCCGCCGACGCCGCGGCGTACTTCAGGAAGATGAGCGCACGCCTTTCGGACGCGAGCCTCGAGCCGGACACCGTCCTCAGGGCGCAGGACCCGAACACGGAGGGCCGCCGCCACTACATCAACCTCGACGCCCTGGCGGCGTACCCGTTCGAGACGATCCCCCGCGAGTACGAGGACGCCCAGTCCCTCTACGGGGAGCACAAGCTCAAGAAGGAGGGGCTGCTCCCGTGGCGCATCGCCGGCGTGCTGAAGGACCTCACGGCCGCCATGCGCCGGAAGGACGCGCACTCCGTCGCGACGCAGGCGGGCTACCTCGCGCACTACGTCGCCGACTCCCGCCAGCCGCTGCACCTCACGATGAATCACGACGGGGAGGCAACCTGCAACCAGGGGGTGCACCAGGCGTTCGAGTCGGAGATGATCGAGCGATCCGCGGCCCGGTACCGCGACGCCGTGAGGCGCTCGCGCGCCACGGTGGCGGCGGTGGAGCGGCCGCTTCGGGCGCTGTTCGCCCAGATGCGCGACGATTTCCCGCTGGCGGAGCGGATCCTCGAGGCCGACACCGCGGCCATGCTCGCCCTCAAGCGGGACGGCAAGGATTACTGGGAGGAGCTGGAGCGGCGCGCGGGCCCCGTCGCCGAGCGCCAGCTAGCCGCCTCCGCCGCGTCCGTCGCCTCGTTCTGGTACACGGCCTGGCTGGAGGCCGGCAAGCCCGTGCCGCCGTCACCCTGAGCCCCGGAGGCGACTCTCCGCCCGCCCGCCGCGGGTCGAGTACGAGGAGGTGAGATGAGCGCAGCGCCGAAGCCGCCCAAGACCTACGAGGAGTTCACCCGGCGTTACCCGAAACTCGCGCGGGCGTGGGAGGCGATAGCCGCCGCGGGCCGCGAGGGCCCCCTGGACGAGCGGACGTCTCGCCTCGTGAAGATGGGGATCGCCATCGGCGCGATGCGGGAGGGCGCCGTCCACTCCAGCGCCCGCAAGGCGCTCGCCATGGGGATCACCCGGGAGGAGATCGAGCAGGTCGTGGCGCTGGCCGCGGGGACGCTGGGAATGCCGGCCACGGTCGCGGTCCACTCCTGGCTTCGCGACACGCTGAACGCGGCCGGGGCCATCAGCCCCCGTTCCCCTCGCCGCGGCGGAAGGCCCCGCCGGAGCCGTCCCTCCGCGGGCCGCTGAGGAGGCCCCGCTTCAGGGCGCCGTGTCCACCTCGACGACCTGGCTGAAGGTCGTCCGGCCGGGGTCGCGCTTCACCACGCCCCGGTCCACCGCGAAGACCCGGATGAAGAGATCCGGATGCGCCGGTCCCCCTCGTCACACCGCCCGGTTCAGTGCTCTTTGAAGGCTCGCCGGCTCGGCCCCTTCGTGGAGGATCTGGTGCAGCGTCTCCACGATGGGGAGGCGCAGCCGGTCCCGACCGGCGATGGCGTGGGCGGCGCGAGCCGCGGCGACGCCTTCGGCCACCGAGACCATCGCCGAGAGGATGTCGCGCAGGTGCCGGCCGCGGGCCAGCTCCTCGCCGAGCCTCCGGTTGCGGGAGCTGGGGCTGAAGCAGGTGACGGCGAGGTCGCCGAGCCCCGACAACCCGTAGAGCGTCGAGCGGCGCGCCCCGAGGGCGGATCCGAGCCTCGCCATCTCCGAGAGCGCCTTGGTGAGGTAGGCCGAGCGCTCGTTCATGCCCCAGCCCAGCCCCTCTCCGATCCCCGAGCCCACGGCGTACGCGTTCTTGAAGGCGCCGCCCGCCTCCACGCCGGCCACGTCCGTGCCGGGGCGCATCCGGAAGTGCGCCGTGGCCATCAACCGCTTTGCCTGCCTCGCCGCCTGCAGCGTCTCGCACGCAACGTCAACCGCCGCGTCGGCGCCGCGGGCCAGCTCCGGCGCGAGGCACGGGCCCGAGAGGGCCACGACGCTGAGCGCGTCCGCGGGCGTCATCTCCTCACGGATGACCTGCGACATGCGGAGCCACGTCGCATCCTCGAGTCCCTTGGAGGCGCACACGATGATGGCCTTCTCGAGGAGAAGGGGCGCTGCGAGGCGGGCCACCTCGCGGACGGCGTGGGAGGGGACCGCCACCACGGCGACCTCGGCCTCCTCCAGCGCCGCGGCGAGGTCGAGCGTCACGTGGATGGTGGGGGAGATGAGAAAGCCCGGGAGGTACTTCGCGTTCTCGTGCGACCGCTGCAACGTGGAGGCGACGTCGCTCTCCACGGTCCAGAGCGTCAAGGTGCGGTCCCGCTTGTGCAGGGCGATGCACAGCGCGGTGCCGAGCGCCCCCGCCCCGAGGATCGCGATCCGCGACACGGTCGTCCTCCTAGGTCTCGCCGCCGGGCGGGGAGCCTCCCGCGGCTGGATCGGACCCGGGACGCCGGCCGCGGTGACGCCTTCCGCCCCGCCGGCCGCGGCGTTTCTTGCTGCTCGGGCCGCTCGCGGCTGGGGTGGCGCCCGAAGGAGCCGGTTGCGCTTCGGCCGGACCGGAGGCGGTCACCGCGCCGGCCGAGTCCTCCGGCTCCGGCCCCTCGCGCGCCGGAATCTGCGGCCCCCCGCCCCCGGTCTCGGCGGCGGGTTCACGCCAGGCCGCCTCGTGTGCCGCCGCTGTCCCGGGATGATGCCGGTCCGGCGTCTCGCTCCCTGGGGTCTCTCCTCCTTCCCGGAGCGGCTGCCCCGCCGCGTGCGGGTGGCGCCGGCCTCCGCGCCGGCCGCGCCGCCGCTTCTTCCGCACGCCGTCCGCGGACGAGGGCGCCTCCGCGCCGGACGCGATGACGGGCTGTCCCCTTCCGGTGATCTCTTCGGCTGCGACGGGCTCTTCCGCTTCCGCCGCGAGGTCCCGCGACGTCGCGAGGGGCGCGCTCTGTGCTTCCTCCCGCCGGATCCCGGCGCGGGCCTGCGTTCTTCCTCCGCCGTATCGGGTCGGTTCGCGCGCGGCGCCGGCAGTCCGGCCCGCCCTCTCGAGATCGCGCCGCGAGCGCTCGCGATGCTCGGCGGCGCCGCGGGGCGCCCGGCCCAGCACCTCCGCGAGGCGGCCGGGGTAGTCCGTGTAGAGGCCGTCGGCGCCGAAGGCGAGGATCTGTTTCATCTGGGCGGGATCGTTGGCCGTGTACGGGAACACCTTCAGCCCGAGCGTGTGGCATTCCTCGATGAGCGCCTTGGCCGTGTGGCCCACTTCGGGGTGGAGGCTGTAACAGCCCAGCTCCGCCGCCTTCTTCGCCGCGCCCCGGGCAGGCCCCGAGACGAGGAGGCCTCGCCGCGCACGGCCTTCCGCCGCGCGCAGCGCCGCGAGGACCTTCTCGCCGAAGGAGGTGAAGAGGCACCGCTCCACTCCGCCGCGCCGGCGCAGGGCGGCGAGCATCTCCTTGAGGTGCGCGGAGGAGACGGCGTCATAGTCCTTGATCTCAACGTGGAGGGTGACGTCGCGCGGCGCCAGGGCGGCCGCCTCGTCGAGGGAGAGAATGCGCTGCCCGCGGTATTCGCCCCCGAAACGGAAGCCGATGTCGTAGCCGGCCAGCTCGCGCGCCGTGTGGTCGCGGATCCTCCCCTTCACGCCGGCCATCCGCTCCAGCGTGCGATCGTGGAAGACCACCGGAGCGCCGTCGGCGGTGAACTGGAGATCCACCTCGAGGGCGTTCGCCCCGAGGCGCAACCCGGCGAGGATGGCCGCCTCCGTGTTCTCCGGAGCGTGGCCCGCCGCCCCCCTGTGGCCTATAATTTGGGTTTCCGAGCCACCGCTCATGGGCAGCATTGTCTTCGGAGCCGGGGGTACTTGCAACCTTCCGGACGAACCGGCCTTGACGCGGCCGGCCGGGGTGTGGGAGATTGAACGCGTCTAAGTCTTAGTGGAAAAAGGGAGTTGTGCTTCCAGAGAGGGCTCGGGGCGGAGCGTGAAGGCTTTTTCTTCCAAGGTGCTCGGATACTGGATGGCGCTCGGGCGCCTCATCGGCGCCGTGATGACGCCCGTGCACATGTTCCTCATCTACGTGCTCGTTTTCGGTCCCTTCAGCCTCCTCATGCGCCTCGCCGGCAAGGACCCCCTGGAGAGGAAGATCCGGACGGAGCCGACGTTCTGGAGAAAGAAGGAGATGTACGAGGCGACCCTCCAGAACCTGCGGCACACCTTCTGAAGGCGCTTCGATGAATATCCTCGGGATCTCCGCCTACTACCACGACTCGGCCGCGTGCCTGCTGCGCGACGGCGAGGTCGTGGCGGCCGCCGGCGAGGAGCGCTTCACCCGAAGGAAGCACGATCACGGCTTTCCCGACAACGCCATCCGCTACTGCCTCTCGGAGGGGAAGATCACCGCGGCCGACCTTGACTACGTCGGCTTCTACGACAAGCCGCTCGTCAAGTTCGAGCGGATCCTCCTCACCTACATCGCCACATTCCCGCGATCGTTCGCGTCCTTCAGCAAGGCGGTGCCGCTGTGGCTGACGCAGAAGCTCCGCATCCCGGCCCTCATCCGCAGCCACATGAATTACGAAGGCGAGGTCCTCTTCGGCGATCACCACATGTCGCACGCGGCGTCGTCGTTCCTGGTCTCGCCGTTCAAGGAGGCCGCCATCCTCACGCTCGACGGCGTGGGCGAGTGGTCCACGGCCACTCAAGGCGTGGGGCGGGACCGCGACATCCAGCTCTGGAGCGAGATCCGCTTCCCGCACTCGCTGGGACTTCTGTACTCGGCGTTTACGTACTACCTCGGCTTCAAGGTGAACTCCGCCGAGTACAAGGTGATGGGGCTCGCGCCTTACGGCGTGCCGCGCTTCTACGACACCATCATGAAGGAGATCATCCACGTCAACGAGGACGGCTCCTTCAAGATGAACATGGACTATTTCGCTTACGACTACGGACTGACGATGACGAACGGCAGGTTCTCACGGCTGTTCGGCGTGCCGGTCCGCGAGAGCGAGGGGAAGCTGGACCAGATCCACAAGGACATCGCCGCCTCGGCCCAGAAGGTCACCGAGGAGATCGTGCTCAGGATGTGCGGCCGCCTCCACAAGGAGACGGGCCTTACGAACCTCTGCATGGCCGGTGGCGTCGCGCTCAACTGCGTCGCCAACGGGCGCGTCCTGCGCGAGACCCCTTTCAAGAACATCTTCATCCAACCGGCGGCGGGGGACGCGGGCGGCGCCGTGGGGGTGGCGGCGTACATCCACCACACGATGCTGGGCAACGCCCGCCGCTTCGTCTGGAAGCACGCCTACTGGGGCCCCGCATACTCCCGCGAAGAAGTCCGCGCGTACCTGGACAAGCACGGGGTTCCTTACACCGAATACTCCCGCGAGGAGCTGCTCCGGGTGACCGCGAGGCTGATCGCGGAGCAGAACGTGGTGGGATGGTTCCAGGGCAGGATGGAGTTCGGCCCGAGGTCGCTCGGCAACCGCAGCATCCTGGCGGACGCGCGCAACCCGGCCAACAAGGACGTGGTCAACCTCAAGATCAAGTTCCGCGAGTCGTTCCGCCCGTTCGCGCCCACGGTGCTGGCGGAGCGCTGCTCGGAGTACTTCGAGCTGGACTGCGACAGCCCCTACATGCTCCTGGTGGCGCAGGTGCGCCCGGAAAAACGCACCATCCCGTCCGTCACGCACGTGGACGGCTCGGCGCGCATCCAGACCATCAGGCGCGAGGACAACCCGATCTACTACGACCTCATCGCCGAGTTCGACCGGCAGACCGGCTGCCCCGTCATCATCAACACGTCGTTCAACGTGCGCGGCGAGCCCATCATCTGCACCCCGCACGACGCCTACCTGTGCTTCATGCGCACCAAGATGGACCACTTGGTGATGGACCACTTCGTCCTGGACAAGAAGGATCAGCAAGCCCTGACCGACGACATCGACTGGCAGCGGGAATTCCCGCTCGACTAGATCCGTCCGCCGCGCCGCGGCGGCCCCGAGGAGCGCACGGCAGATGCCGCAAGAGAACGCCCCCATCAAGCACACCCTCATCGGCGAGTTGTGGGCCTTCATGAAGATCAGGAAGAAGTGGTGGCTCGCGCCCATCCTGATCATCCTGGGGCTCCTCAGCGCGCTCATCGTCTTCACCGAGAAGAGCGCCCTGGCGCCGTTCATCTACGCTCTCTTCTAGGTGAGGCGCGGTCTCGCGGTCGCGCTGCTGCCGGCGGCGGCCTGCGCCGTGGCCTTCCTGGCCGCCGAGGCGTCGGTCCGGATCCTGAGGCCGGGCCTCGTGATGGGTCCGGACCCGGTCGGCGAAACCTTCTGGCGGCATGACCCCGAGCTGGGCTGGGCCCATCGTCCGAGCCGGATAGGCACCTTCTCGAGGCCCGAGTTCTCCCACGGGGTGTCGATCAACTCCATGGGCTTCCGCGACCGGGAGCGGGAGCCCGCGCGTCAAGGGTTCGCCGCGGCGGGCTCGAAGACCTTCCGGATCGCGGTCCTGGGCGACTCGTTCACGTGGGGGCACGGGGTCGAGGACGAGGAGGTCTTCACCCGCCTCCTGGAGGGGCTCCTGCCCGGCGTCGAGGTCTGGAACCTGGGCGTGAGCGCCTACTCCACGGACCAGGAGCTGCTGCTCCTGCGAAGGATGGCCCCCGTGATCCGCCCGGACCTCGTGCTGGTCATGATCAGCCGGAACGACTTCGAGGGGAACCTTTCGCGCGCGGCCGGAGCCTACGCGAAGCCATGGTTCGAGGAGGAGCGCCCCGGCCTCCTCCCGGCCGGCGCCCCGGCGCCGGAGCCGTCAGTCTGGACGCGCGCGGCATTCACGATCCGGCGTCGCAGCGCCTTCGTCAACGGCGTCTGGTGGCTCCTGGAAGGGCGCGTGCTGGGGGGCGGGCTGTCCGCCGAGAGCCGCCCGAAGCAGATCCGGATCACGCTCGGGCTGCTGGACCTCCTCCAGCGGGAGACGGCGCGTGCCGGCGTCCGGCTGGCCCTGGCGTTCGTCCCGAGCGTCGCGCACGTCTACTACGGCGACATCCCGGAGGTCCAGAGCGTCCGGACGGAGGCGGTGGAGGGGTGGGCCGGAGAGCGCGGCGTCGCCTTCCTCGACCTGATCCCGGCCTTCCGGGAGGCCTTCGCGGCTTCGGGATCGATGCTCCACTACAACAAGGACAAGCACTGGAACGCCGCCGGCCACCGCCTGGCAGCGACGACTCTGGCGTCTCTCCTTCGCGAATCCGATCTCCTTTCCGCGTCCCGCTGAGAACGCGGATCCTCCACTCGATCCGGAGAGGGTCGTCTGCTCTCGCCGCGTCCTCGACTCCCGCGAAGCCGGCGCAGGAAGCCCATCGGCCCTGTCAGGACCCCAGCCGCATTCTCAGAGCGTAGAGCAGGAGACCCACGGCCAGCGCGCCGGCGGCCAGGGCGAGGTGCAGGGCGCCGCTTCCGGCCACCAGCCAGGCGCACAGCGCCGTGGCGGCCACGGGCACGGCGAGCCCTCCCGGCACCTTGAAGCCCGCCTCGGCCGGCGCCCGCTTCCGGAACACCGGGACCGACAGACAGGTGGACGCATACGAGACGATGCGAGCCATCGCCGAAAGCTTCGCCAGCCCTTCGAAGGTCCCAGCGGCCGCCAGGGCCAGCGCGAGCGCCCCCTGCGCCAGGATGGCGATGTGGGGGGTGCGGAAGCGGGGATGGACTCGGGTCAGCGACGCAGGCAGGTGGCCGTGGTCGGCCATGGCGTACAGGAGCCTCGGAGACGTGAGCATCAGTCCTCCCTCGGTGCCGCAGATCGACAGCAGCGCTCCGAGCGTGATGACGACGCCGCCCGCCGGCCCCAGGAAGGCGCGGGCGGCCGAGGCCACGGGCGTGGAGGAGCCGGCGAGATCGGCCAGCGTGCCCATCGCCACCAGGTGCACGGATGCGTACACCACCGCCACGATGGCCATCGTGGTGAATAGCGCGCGCGGCACCGCGCGGCGAGGATCGACCATCTCCTCGGCAGGGAGGGTGAGCACCTCGAAACCGCCGAAGACATAGATCATGAAGAGCGCCGCCTCGCCGAACGCCGCCGCCGTCGGGGGATCGCCCGGCCGCATCAGTGATGGATCCACGTGCGCCGCCCCCGCCGCCACGAAGAGCGCGAGCGGCGCCAGCTTCACCACCGTGAGGAGGTCGATGGTCCACGCGCCCAAGCCGACACCGAGGACGTTGATGACGGCGAGGCCTCCCAGGAGCAGCGCCAGTATGGAGAGGCGGGGCGCGCCGGCGCCGGCGGCGGGGGTCAGGTACGCCGCGTAGGTCACGAGCGCGTTGGCCAACGACGCCAGCGACGTGATGCGGGCGATCCAGGTGAACCAGCCGATCTGGAAGCCCGTGAACGATCCGAACGCGCTCTGGGCGTACAGGAAGGGCCCCCCCGCGCGGCCGAACCGGCCGCCCACCTCGGCGAAACACAGCGCGATCAGGCAGACGAGCATACCGGAGAAGAGATAGACGAAGATCGACCACGATCCGGCGAGGCGCGCCACCGTGGAGGGGGCCAGGAAGATCCCGCCGCCGATGACGCCGTTGACGCCGAGGGCGATGACGTCCCAGGTGGTGAGCGCGCGGACGAGGGTGGGGCGCGCCGGGATTGGAGCGGGGGCGTTTTCCTGTTGACGCGCCATCGAAGGTGCCGTATATAACGGACTATCCCCCTGCGTCAAACGGCGAATCCCGCGCGTCCCGGGGCGCGCGGCGAGGCGGGCCGGTCGGTGATCCGGTGTGCGGATCGAAGGAGACCCGAATGAGACTGAAGAGCCAAGAGAAGAGACCCGCCGGAGAGGGCGCATCCCTGGACAGGCGATCGTTTCTGGGCGGACTGGGCGCCGCCGCGACGGTCGCCCTCGGCGCGGCGGCCCTTCCCGCGCGGGAGGAGCCGGCCGAAGCCGCGGAGATAGGCCCCGTCGTCGGAGAGGACCGGAGGCTGGCGGCCCGCACGCTGCGCGAGGAGATGGCGCAGCTCGCCTACGACCGGCCGCTGCCCGATCACCCCACCAACGGCGAGGAGGAGGACTACCCGAACCGGATCGCGTCTTACTCCAAGGCGCTGCCGCACGACGCCCTGGGGGAGGTGGACGGCGCCGCCTACGAGGCGCTGCTGGCGGCGCTCGCGATCGGTGATCACGCGGCTTTCGAGGCCATCCCTCTGGGGGGCGGCCGCAAGCTGACCAATCCGAAAGCGGGGCTGGGGTTCGATCTCCAGGGGCCCGACTCGCATCACCTGGCGATCCGGCCGGCCCCTCGAATAGACGGGGCGGAGGCGGCCGCCGAGCTGGCCGAAAACTACTGGATGTCGATTCTGCGCGACGTGAGGTTCACCGACTTCGGCAGGATTCCCCTCATCGCGGCCGCCGCGGCCGATCTTTCGGGCTTCTCGGACTTCCGGGGACCGAAGCTGGCAGGCCAGGTCACACCCTCCACGATCTTCCGGGGCACCTCGCCCGGCGATCTGGCCGGCCCGTACGTCTCGCAGTTCCTCCTCAAGACGATCCCCTACGGGTCGCTGAGCATCTCCCAGCGGCAGCGGACCGTGGTCCCGGGCGTGGAGTACCTGACCACGTACGACGCGTGGCTGGACGTCCAGAACGGAGGTTCGGCCGGACCCGATCGCATCGACCCCGTGGGGCGCTACATCCGGAATATGCGTGACATGGGGCAGTACGTGCACGTGGATGCGCTCTACGAGGCGTACCTCAACGCCTGCCTGATCCTGCTGGGGATGGGGGCCCCTCTGGATCCGGGCAACCCCTACGAGACCTCGGCCACGCAGATCGGTTTCGGCACCTTCGGCGGCCCGCACATCCTGAGCCTCGTCACCGAGGTGGCAACGCGGGCGCTGAAGGCGGTCTGGTACCAGAAGTGGTTCGTGCACCGGAGGCTGCGTCCCGAGGCCTTCGGCGGGCTGGTCCACAACCACCTGACCGGCGCGGCGGTCTATCCCGTGAACGACGAGGTCCTGAACTCGCGCGCCGTGGAGGCTGTCTTCCAGAAGCACGGCACGTACCTGCTGCCGCAGGCCTATCCCGACGGCTCGCCGACGCATCCCTCCTACGGGGCGGGCCACGCCACCGTGGCAGGCGCCTGCGCGACGATCCTGAAGGCCTGGTTCGACGAGTCGTTCGTGATCCCCGATCCGGTCGTGCCCAACAACGCCGGCACGGGCCTTGTTGCCTACACAGGCTCCGACGCGGGCTCCCTCACCGTGGAGGGGGAGCTCAACAAGGTTGCGGCGAACGTCGCCATGGGCCGCGACATGGCGGGGATCCACTACCGCACGGACTACTCGGAGTCGATCCGGCTGGGGGAGGCCGTCGCCATCGGCGTCCTGGAGGAGCAGAGGGATACCTACAGCGAGGGCGCCTCGTTCTCGCTCACCACGTTCGACGGGACGACCGTCACGATCTGACTCGCGGCGCCTCCAGTCCTGAGCCGTGGGGCCGCCGAGGCGCACTTCGCTTAATCTGGGCCTAGCCCGGCCACCTGCTGGCGCCTCTCCGGCCGCGGGGCGATACTCTAGCGCCATGAGGGGCGCCGTCCTCCACGCTCCGAACACGCCGTTCGTCATCGAAGATCTCGCGCTCGAGGATCCCCGCGCGGGAGAGGTCCTCGTGCGTGTGGCCGCCGCGGGCGTGTGCCGATCGGACCATCACGTGGCCCAAGGCGGCACGGAGCATCCGGTGCCGGTCGTGTGCGGACACGAGGGCGCGGGCGTCGTGGAGGCGGTGGGCCACGGCGTCGGGCGGGTGAGGGTAGGCGATCGCGTCGTGCTGTCCTGGGCCCCCTCCTGCGGGACGTGCTTCTACTGCCGGATGAGCCTGCCCGCCCACTGCGAGACGCACACGCAGGCGGTGTGGGCCGGCACGATGATGGACGGCACCACGCGGTTGAGCCTGCGAGGGCGCCCGGTCTTCCACTACTGCGCCCTGGCCACGTTCGCGGAGGCGGCGGTCGTGCCGGAGTCGTGCTGCGTGGTCCTGCGCGGCGACGTGCCTCTCGAGGCGGCGGCGCTGGTGGGATGCTCGGTCACCACCGGCGTGGGAGCGGCCCTCTTCCGGGCGCAGGTCAAGCCCGGCAGCACGGCCGCCGTCTTCGGATGCGGCGGCGTCGGCATGAACGTCATTCAGGGCGCGGCGCTGTGCGGCGCGGATCGGATCATCGCCGTGGACGTGAATCCGTCCAGGCTCGGCGCCTCTCGGCGCTTCGGCGCCACGCACGCCGTGAACTCCACGGAGCGCGATCCCGTGGAAGCCGTCCGCGATCTCACGGGGGGGCGCGGCGCCGACTACACCTTCGAGGCGATCGGCCTCCCGTCGACCATGATGCAGGCCGTCGAGTCGGCGCGGCCCGCAGGCACAATCGTGCTGGTGGGCCTGGGCGCGCATTCGGAGAGGATCCACCTCGGGGCGGGATCCTTCACCCGGTCCGACAAGGTCCTCACCAGCGCCTACTACGGAATGAGCGATCCGCAGCGCGACATGCCCAGGATCCTGGACCTGTGCGCGGCAGGCAGACTCAAGATCGGAGATCTGATCGGCAGACGCCGGCCTCTGGCCGAGATCAACGAGGCGTTCGCCGACATGCTCTCCGGCGACCTGATCCGGACGGTCCTGGTCCCGGGCTGAAGTGCCGCGCGGTGGGTTAGAATGATCACGCGCCCGCCGGGGCAATCGATGGTCAGGAGGACGTGATGATGACGCTGTACCATTTCGAAGGTTCGCCTTTCTGCTGGATGGCCCGCGCGGCGCTCGCCGAGAAGGGGCTCAAGTACGAGACGATGGAGCCGCGCGACAGGGAGACCAATCCCGCGCTGCGGAAGTTGAACCCGATCAACCGCACGCCCACCCTCGTGGACGGCGGCGAGAGCATCTTCGAGTCGTTCGCGATCCTTGAGTACCTGGACGAGAAGTACCCGCAGCCGCCGCTGATGCCCAAGGACCCCGCCGCCCGCGCGCGGGCGAGGGCCATGGCGCTCCTCGGATACCTGTACCTCTTCCCGGACGGCAGGATCGTGAGCCAGCAGCTCTTCGAGTGGGAGGGCTGGGACTACCGGAGCGGCCTCTACCCTCCGCGCCGCCCCGCGGAGAAAGTCGATCAGTCGCTCGTCGGCCCCGCGGAGGATCGGCTGATGGCCAGCTTCCGGATCCTCGATCAGGAGCTCGCCGGACGGCCGTGGGCGACCGGCGACGCCTTCGGCATCGCCGACATCGTGCTTGCGCCCGCCGCCGCGGGGTTCAAGCTGCGCGGGCGCCCGATCCAGGAGTTCCGCGCCGTCGCGAAGTGGCTGGAATCGTGCCTCGCCCGGCCGTCCATCAGGGACGCGGCGACGCCCGCGGTGAAGGCCGGCAAGCCCATCTAACGGCCGGGCGCCGCCGCGCCCACCGCCGCGGGCAGGACCGCCGCCCCGAGATCGGCTCGCCCACGGGGTTTCGCTCCTCGACCCGGTGCGGATGCGGGCCTGGCATCAGGGTTGACCTCCCGCGCGCCGACTCGCTACCCTCGGACCGCCCGCACGCCTTCCACGCCCACCTCCGCCCACGCTGGAGCGCCCCGGATGAGCGACACTCTCACGCGAGTGACCGAGATCTTCAGGGAGGTCTTCGAGGATGAGGGCCTGGTGGTGACGCGGCGCACCACGGCCGAGGACGTCGAGGCCTGGGACTCCCTCATGCACGTGACCTTGGTGATCAACGTCGAGAAGGCGTTCTCTCTGCGGTTCAGGAGCGCCGAGGTGGCCGCGCTCAAGGACGTCGGCGAGCTCGTGGATCTCGTCGAATCATATCAGCGGCGAAAGTAGCGCGGCATGGATCCGACCCTCCTTCCGAAGCTCCTCGACGAGATCCGCGTGCGCCACCCACGGTCGCTTCCTGGCGTCGAGGAGGCGCGCCGGGTCGATCCGGAGCGCTTCGCCGCGATCGCGGAGATGTACCTCGAATGGCTGGTCCGGGCCCGCGGCGAGGAGGCGATCCCGAAGGCGGTGGATGCCTTCGCGCACTTCTCCACCGACGTGAACCTGGCCCAGGCCCGATACGAGGCGGAGGGGCGCTACGCGAACACGTCGTACGCGGGGCGGTACGAGGAACTGTACAGCCGCAGGGAGCGGATGGACGACTACCTCTGGGGCGTCTATCTGACCAACTTCCTGTGGGCGCACCACACCGAGATCTGCCTCTTCTACCACGATCGCTTCCTGTCGCGCCTGGGCCCGGGCGCCGAGATCGTCGAGCTGGCGCCGGGTCACGGCGGCTGGGGCGTGTGGGCCCTGAGCCGCGTCCCCGGATCGCGCCTCAGGGGATTCGACGTCAGCCCCTCCTCCATCGCCATCTCCCGCAGCGTGGCGACCGCGGCAGGCGTGGCCGGCCGCGCCGAGTACGCCGAGCGCGACGTGCTGAAGATGGCCGAGATGCCCGAAGGCACGGCCGACGCGATCATCTGCTGCTTCCTCGTGGAGCATCTCGAGAACCCGGCAGACCTCCTGGCCGTGATCGCCCGCCTGCTTCGCAGGTCCGCCCCGGCGTTCCTCACGGGCGCCATCACGGCCGCGCAGGACGATCACATCCACGAATTCCGCCGCGAATCCGATCTCGTCAGGCTGTGCGAGGAGGGCGGGTTCCGCGTCCTGGAGACGCTGTCGGTCAACCCCCGGCGGACGCTTCCGAAGGCGCGCTTCCTGCCGCGTTCGATGGCGCTCGTGATTCAGAAGCGGGTGAACGATCTCTGGTAGATGGTGCCGGCTCCCATCCCATGAACTCCAAAAGCGTGTTCAAGACGGCCCAGGGCCTGCGCGGGGAAGGGCGCGCCGGCGAGGCCCTGGCGCTGCTTCGAGACGCGCTGCGGCGCGGCGCCCTCGATCCCGAGGGGATCTACCGAGCCGGACGCTTCATCCACGAGGCCCACTCTCGGGGCGAGGTCGAGGGGGGAGCCCTGCCGGCGCTCCTGCTCGGGCAGTGCACGACCTCCTGGCTGGCGACGGCCCTCACCGCGGCGGCGTGGGCGCGCGGGATCCCTCTGCACGTCGTGGAGGGCGATTACGACAACGTCATGCAGGGACTCTCGGCCGCCGCGCTCGCCGAAGGCGTCCGCCCCGAGGTCGTGGTGCTGATCCCGTGGACACAGAGGCTCCTCGGAGGCGAGGGGCGCTCGGACGATCAGCGCGTGGAGGACGAGCTTTCAGTCTGGCGGCAGGCCTGGGACGCCGTCACGCGGCGTCTTGGCGCGCGGCTCGTGCAGGCCGGCTACGACTGGGTCACCCCGGGCGCGCAGGGGCACCACCTGGGGGGAACGCCGGGAGGCGACGTCCACCTGATCCGGCGGGCCAACGCCGCGCTCCGGGAGAGTCTCCCGGCCGGCGCCTTCTTCGTCGATCTCGAGCAGGTGTCGGGGGCGATCGGGCGCGGGGTCTTCTACGATGCCCGCCGCTACCACTGGACGAAGCAGCCTTTCAGTGAGAAGGGCGTCTGTCTCCTGGCGGAGCACCTCGCCGCCGCGGTCCGCGCCCTCACCACGGGGCCCAAGAAGGTCCTCGCCGTCGATCTCGACAACACTCTGTGGGGCGGCGTCGTCGGCGAGACGGGGCCTCTCGAGATCACGCTCGGGAGCGGCCCCGACGGCGAGGCGTACCGCGCCTTCCAGCGCCATCTCAAGGATCTGAGCCGGCGCGGATGCCTCCTGGCCGTCTGTTCCAAGAACAACCCCGACGACGCCCGTGAGCCGTTCGAGAAAAACCCGGAGATGGTGCTGGCGCTCGCCGACTTCGCGGCCTTCGACGCCTCGTGGGATCCCAAGTCGGCGGCGCTGCGGCGGATCGCCGAAGAACTGAACCTCGGACTGGATTCCTTCGTCTTCTTCGACGACAGCCCTGCCGAGAGGGAGCATGTCCGCCAGGCGCTGCCGGAGGTGGAGGTGGTGGAGGTCCCCGAGGACCCCGCGGAGTTCGTCCGGGCGCTGCAGGCGGGGCTCTGGTTCGAGACGGCGACCCTGACGGAGGCCGACGCCAGTCGGGCGGATCAGTACCGGCAGCGGACGCGGCGCCGCGAGTCGCAGCGGCAGTTCGCCTCCATGGACCACTACCTGCGTTCTCTCGAGATGATGGGCGACGTGCGCGACGTGGATGAACCCGACATGCCACGGGTCGTGCAGCTCCTGGCCAAGACCAACCAGTTCAATCTCACCACGCGCCGCCACACGGGGGAGGACGTCCGGCGGCTGATGGCGCAGCCGGACGCGCTGGCGCTCACGTTGAGGGTGAGCGACCGGTTCGGCGATCACGGGTTGGTGTCGATCCTCATCGGCGTCCCTCTTCCCGGGGCGCGGGTCAAGACGCTCCGCATCGACACCTGGCTGATGTCCTGCCGGGTCATCGGCCGGAGCGTCGAGCAGTTCTTCTTCGGCGCGCTCGTCCGCCGCGTCCGCGAGCATGGTTACAGGAGGCTCATCGGCGAGCACATCCCCACGAAGAAGAACGCCGTGGTGAGCGCGCTGTACGAGCAGATCGGGTTCGAGAGGATCGAGGAGGCCGAGGGCGGTGCGCGCCGCTTCGCGCTCGATCTCGAACGCGCGAGGATCCCCGTCACGTTCCTCGAGCCGGCCGGCTGAAGGCGGGATGAACCAAACCCTCACCGATCTGGCCGAGCCCGACTTCTGGTGGGTGCTCGCGGCGGCCCTCGCCGTGCTCCTCCCTCTTCGCAGGGTTCCGCACCGCAGGTGGGCCTGGGCGGCGGTGAACGCCGCCTTCCTTGGGGTGGTGCTGCACGCGGGCGCCGCGGCGGTGATCGGCGGCGCCGGGCTCGCGTACCTCGCGCTGCGGGCCGTGGCGTCGCCCCGGTGGGGGAGAGTGTTCCTTGCGGTGGCCGCCCCCGCGGCGCTCGCCCTCTTCCTGCTCCACAAGCTCCCCGATCTCGCCGCGCGGGCCGGCGCGGCCGGCCTCAACCCGCTCCTGGCGGGCGTGGGGTTCTCGTACGTCGCACTCCGCCTGGTGGAGGTCACGCGGGCGGTGTATGAGAGGCGCCGGGACGCCCCCGATTTCCCCTCGGTGATCAACTACCTCCTGCCGTTCCACATGCTGCCCGCCGGGCCGATCCAATCCTACGACGAGTTCGTGGACCAGCCGGCCGAGCCGCCCCCTCTGAGCGCGGCCGGGGCGCTCTCGGCGGCCGAGAGGATCGCGTGGGGATTGTCCAAGAAGTTCATCCTCGCCTTCGTGATCGACGATCTGTTCCTGACCGGCTTCCGCGCCCGCGGCCCCTACTTCGTCTTCGAGGCGCTGATCTACTTCCTGTGGCTCTTCCTCGACTTCAGCGCCTACAGCGACATCGCGGTCGGCGTGGGCCGCCTCCTCGGGGTCGCGACGCCCGAGAACTTCAACCGCCCCTACCTCGCGCGCAACATGATCGACTTCTGGGAGCGCTGGCACATGTCGCTGTCGCTTTTCATCAGGAGGAACCTCTTCATCCCGCTGCAGCTCGGACTGGCCCGCCGCAGCGATGGGCGCCGCCCGCTGGCAGCGGCTTCGTTCGCCTTCACCGTTTCCTTCGTGCTGTGCGGGGCGTGGCACGGAGTGAGCCCGCGGTTCCTGGCGTGGGGCGCGATGCACGCTTCGGGGCTGGTGGTGTGCAACCTCTACAGGCATTTCCTCGTGCGCCGTCTCGGCCGCGGCGGCGTGGCGGCGTACCTCGCCGACGTGCGAGTGCGGGCGCTCATGACGGCGCTCACGTACGCCTTCGTGGCGCTGTCGCTGGTCATCGTGGGGTATCCGTGGGAGGAGATCGGACGGTGACGGGAATCGGACGGTCCTTTCGATCCGCGGCCGGGATGCCGCTGTGGCTCCTTGCGGCGCGCTCGCTGTGGGTGGTCGCGCGGATCGTCGCCGTCTACTGGTTCGCCCAGAAGGGCAGCCCCTTCTTCTACCAGGGGTTCTGAGAGGATGAGGCGGACGTGAGCGGATCAATCGGCGAGGGCGCCCCGGCCGCCGCCGGGATCGGCCCTGATCCCGGGCGCTACGGCGGGCCGCTCCTGGCGCTCGCGGCGCTCCTCGTCTCGCTATTCGCGCTGAACACCCTGTTCCTGATCGCGTTCGGCCGCTCCCCCCAATGGCTCGGCGAAGACGAGAGGTCGGTGGGGCTGAGCCATCTCGAGACCCTGGGTGGCCGCGTCGCCGGCGTTGAAGCCGCCCTGCGGCCCGGCGGGGGCGTCGCCGAATTCGGACATCGCCCCGGGGACGCGGGTCCGGGCCCCGCTCTGGGGGTCGTCCTCGGCCAGTCGTCGGTGCTGCGCGACCTGGACCCGCGGATCCTCGAAGCGGAGGACGGGGTGGGCGTCGCCTGGCTGGTGCTCAACGGTGCCGGGGCGAGCTTCACGAAGCTCGAGTACTTCGCGCGCCCGATCTTCTACAGCGCGCTGCGGCCGGCGGTGGCCGTGCTGGGGATCCATCCCCCGTGGATCGTGGGGGAGAGGATCGTCTCCGGCGGGAGGGAAGAGGAGCGCGCGCCGACCCGGCGCCCCGTAAACTGGATCAAGGAGAACCGGCTGCGCCTGAACTATTTCGTGAGGCGCGGCCTTCTCGACGCCAGGGAGGCTCTCTTCGCCCGTCTGGGCCTTCCCGCCGAGGCGCTGTTCACGCCCTCGCCCGACCCCTGGCGCATGCCGGGGCGCGAGGACCTCCCGGGCCGGGCCCCGGAGCGCCGCCTCGCGGGACAGATGCAGACGTGGCGCGCGAGAGGCTGGTTCGATCCGGAGACGTACACCACGGAGGGCGCCCAGGCGGCCGCGCTCCGCAGAGTCGTTTCGGGTCTCCGGGAGAGGGGCGCGCGCGTTCTCGTCGTGCTCATGCCCGAGTCATCGGCGCTGCGGGCGCTCGTGCCGCCGGAGGCGGCGCGCACCATCGCGCTCGTGCTGGGCGGATCGGGCGGAACCGATCCGGTTCACGGCGACCCGGTCTCCCTGGTCGACCTGCGCGATTCAATGGGCGACGAGTGGTTCTCCGACCACACCCATCTGAACCCGGAGGGGAGGAAGGTCTTCTCGGCGCTGTTTGCGGAGAAGATGCGCGTGGTGCTGGGCGATCGCTACCGCGACCCCGCGAGGCTCCAGGGGACGGTGGGGACGTCGAAGGATCCCGTGACGCGGAAGACGGGATAGACCCCGACCTCGCGGTCGAAGAACGGAGACCTCTCGTAGAACCACATCAGCCGGCGGCGCGGGTCGTCCTTCATCGTCGGATCGGACGCCACGGCGCGCTCGTACTCGGCGCGCACGGCCGGGTCTTTCAGAGCCTCGGCGGCGATCGCCTCCACGACGTGATCCTCGACGATCATCTTCCGCTCGAGGACGTTGTCGAAGTAGTTCCAGGACAGGAGCCCGTCGGGCGACTCGGGCTCGAACATCCAGACGGCGATGGATGCGTCCGGCTGGTCGAGCGGGATCCAGAAGGTCCCTGCCGGGAGGAAGCGCCGCTCCACGCCGGACCTCACCGTGGCCGCGGCGGCGTGATGACCTTGGTAGGAGTGGTCCTCCCACGTCATCTGCGAGACGCGGGCGACCTCCACGTCCAGCGTGGCGTCCTCGCGCGTGCGCTCCACGCGCAGCCCGTGGAGGAGGGCCTTCTCCGCCAGCGGCGCGTAGGCGCGGGAGAGGAGGTACCCGCGCGGCACGGCCACCTCAAGGGTGGGGACGAACTTCGACCGGAGGGGGACGCGCCAGGTCGCCGGCGTCCGGCTCCAGACCACGCGCGGCTGCCCCGTGACTTCGCTGGTCACGACCGTGAAGTCCCATCCCTCGTAGTCCACCATCGAGGCCTCGCGCGACACGTCGGCCCGCAGGACGAAGCGCGCCTCCGATAGGGCGGAGGCCCGGCGCGCCGTCTCCTCCTCCGACTCGCGGACGGTGCGCAGCAGCGCCTCCGGATCCGCGGCCACGTGCTCGAGGATCGCCCGCAGCATCTCGAACGTGGCGGCCACGCGGACCGGAAACGGCTTGTGCGCGTGCGACTCCGCCAGGAGGCTCACCCGGTTGCGCGTCTCGAAGTACGACGTCGAGTAGCGGGGCGACGCCGACCACAAACTCACCCCCTTATTCGGGTCGGCGGGATCGTCGAGGTCGCCCCAGGGAGCCGCCTTGTGCCCCGTCTCCGCGAGCCCTTTCCCGATGGCCTTCTTGATGCCCTCCACGTAGCGGCGCAGCGGCTCCGGCGCGTTCGGGCCCTCACCGGCGTAGTAGGTCATCTCGTACTGGAAGTCCATCCCGTCGGTGACGTGGCAGTCCACGACCAGGTGCGGGCGCCACTCGCGGAAGAGCCGCCCCACGAGGGCAACCGTCTCGGGTGATTCCAGCTTCACGAAGTCGCGGTTCAGATCGAGCCCACGCCCGTTCGTGCGGAACCCCATCCCCTCGACGGGGCCGTCCTGCGCGAGGCGGTTGTGGGGCCCCACGCGCTCGTGGCCGTCCACGTTGTAGATGGGCACGACGAGCAGCACCATCTTCTCGAGCAGCGAGGCGCGCCCCCCGGCGGCGATGTCGCGCAGCAGCGCGAGCGACGCATCCTTGCCGTCGATCTCGCCGGCGTGGATGCCCGAGAAGATCAGCACGATGGGGAGCCCCGAGGCCCGGGCCGCCGCGGGCTCGAAGAAGCGCGGGTCGCGGGAGGCCGTCACCAGCGGCAGCGGGTACCCTTCGGCCGACTCGCCGAAGAACGAGAGCCTCAGCAGGGGCGACGCCTTCGCGAGTCGCCCTGCGTAATCCAAAGTCTCCCGGTAGCGCGGCGTGCAGCGGTAGGCGCACCTCTCGGCGGGCGTCGTCATCAGGTCGGCGCCGAGCGCGGCCGCATGGGCCGGCGGCGGCACCGTCGCGGTCGCGGCCGCCATCAGCGCGGGCATCGTGACCGCAGAAGCCAGAAATCGTCCCCACCCACGCGTGCGGCGATGTCGGTCAGCGAAGGGGCAACCGCGGCTCATCGCCGGCACCTCAAGGCCCTTCCGCGTACCGCGCGATGACGTCCTCGATGGCGCGGCGGCAGACGGGATCGAACGGCGCGTACCCCTTCGAGAACATCATGCAGTCGAGGGCGGGGCGGTAGAGCCCCTTGGCGGCGTACCCGGCGCCCTCGAAGACGCCCACCACCGAGCCGTACCGGGCCCCGTCGGGAGGCGTGGGGACGGGGACGCCTGCGCCGAGCATCGCCTCCCACTTGGGGCGCCCGCGCGGCGCGAGCGCGGTGATGTTGGGCTCCCACGGCTCCACCCCCTGCGGATAGAACTCGTTGTACGCCACGGCGGACGTGAAGTACTCGTCGCCCAGCCCGGCCAGCGCGTGGCCGAACTCGTGGACCGTCACGTAGTCGCTGTACTCGTTGTCGGAGGCGGTGACGGCCCACAGGTCGTGGATCCCCGCCCCGCCGTACCGCGACGTGTTCACGAGGATCAGCATCCTGTCGTACGGCGCGCAGGAAGCGAGGTCCCTCACAAGGCGGTTGTCGGGCGCCGTGAGGTACCGCTCGATGTCGAAGGTGTTGAAGGCGGTGCCGGCGGCGGTGGAGCGGAAGATCCCCTTGCGCGGCTCGTCAGTGCCCGTCTCGAGCGAGGGCGTCCACAGCGCCCGCACGTTGATGCGCCCCCGGTTCTCCGCGAACGGCGGCCGGCCCAGGAGGATCCGGGTGAAGCGTCGAGCGTCGCGGCGGAATTTCTCGGATTCGGATGCGGTGTAGCCGTCGCCGAGGATCAGGATGTCGAGTCTCTCGGAGACGGGGCCCGTCACGGCGACGTCCATGAGCCCTTCGCCGCCGCACCGCCGCTCGCGCACGACGTGGTACGAGGCCGGATCCACCTCCGCCTGGAAGATCTCCCGGAAGAGGTTGCCGGGATCGCGCGTCGCGAGGGAGACGTACGAGCGCCCGCGCGGCATCGGCACCAGGACGCTCTCGTGCATGGTGCGGGAGATCGCCTTCGCCTCGTCGGTGGTGCGCCACTCTCCGAAGAGCGACGAGAAGCCGCGGCTGAAGATCAGCCGGTTGGTGGCGGCGTCGAAGAGCCGGACAAGGTAGGCGCCCAGGTTGGTGTCGTCCACCAGATGCGTGCGGCTGCCGGCCCACTCGCCCTCCTCGCGCAGCGCGTCCAGCGTGAACGACTCCTCGGATCGAGTCCCCGTGTGGTACATGTCGATCCGCAGCGTGGATCCGGTGAAAAGGGCATCGAAGGAGGAGGTGGATGCCGGGGCGGGCCCGGAGGATGAAGCGGAAGGGGTGGTTGCGGGTGAGCCGGCGGAGGAGCCAGGCGCGGCCTCAGCCCGGCTCGCCGGAGGTGCGACCCGGGTGGAAGAAAATCCCATCGGCGGCGCCGCACTCCCGGCGGCGGACCCGGGGAGCCAGCCCACCGTCAGGCAGGCGAGTGCGGCAGCTCCAGTGGTGACGCGCATGGGCCGGCATCGTACCCGATGCCGCCGCCGGAGGACAAGGTGGCGGAGGATGATCTTCCTTGATGCTGCGCGCGGGAGATGTCACCCTCCGCGGCGGTGTCGCCCGACGCGCCGCCCGGAAACCCGTCCGGGCGGATCCGCGCAAAACAGGGGACGAGGTGAGGAGGCCATGAGGGCTCACGCTGTCCGCGCGCTCGTCCTCGCCGCCCTCTCCGCGCTACCGGCGGCGGCCCGTGAGATCGGCGAACCCCTGCCGCAGCGGCCCGAGGCGGCCGAGCTGGCCCGCCGCACGTACGACGTGACCTTCCACCGCGCCCACCTGCTCGCGGCGACCAGCGCCGGCCTGGCCGTGTACGTCACCACCGAGCGCGCCTCGCCGAGGCCGGCGGCCACGCTGTTCTTCCCCGGCTCCGGCACGGCGATCTCCGTGCAAGGAGATCGGGCCTACTTGTCTCTCGGCCCCGAAGGGCTTCGCATCCTGGATGTTAAGGATCCCCTCGAGCCTGTCCTGCTCGGGACGCTCGACACCACCGGATCCGTCAACGGCTTCGTCGCCGCGGGCCGGTACGGGTACCTGGCCGACGGCGTGATGGGGATCGCCGTCGTCGATCTCGCGGACCCCGCCAGGCCCCGCGAAACGTCGCGCATCGACACGGGAGGGTACGCGCGCTCCATCGCCGTCGAAGGCGACCTGCTGGCCGTGGCGGACGAGGAGGAAGGGCTCCGGCTCTTCACGCTCGAAGACCGCGAGCATCCCCGGCCGCGCGGCGTGTTCGAGACCGGCGGCCTGCCGCGCGGCGTCGCGCTCAAGGACGGCCGCGCCTACGTGGCGGCCGGCCCCGGCGGCCTCGTGATCCTCGACGTCGCGGATCCGTCGTCGCCGAAGAAGATCGGCGCCCTCGCCGCGCGCGATGCAGTGAGGGGCGTGGCGGTCGCGGGAAAGTACGTCTACCTGGCGGACAGCAGCGCGGGCGTGCGGATCGTGGACGTGTCGTCTCCCGCCTCCCCGAAGGAGAGGGGTTCCTTCAAGTCGGAGAGGTCGTTCAACCGGATCGCCGTCGAGGGGACGCTCCTCGCCGCCGCGGAAGACTCGGCCGGGGTGCGCTTTCTCGACATCTCCGATCCGGCAGCGCCGAAGCCCTTCCAGCCGAAGCAGGGAGGCTGAACCTCCCGGGACGCCGCGTGCGCGTCTCCAAGACCGCGCGGCCCGCGGACCACCCGGCGATCCTGGCTCGACCGCCCGGCCCCCACGTTCCACTTGCTCGCTTGGTGATCCAGGATTCTCGATCCAGCCGTCATCTGTCGCACTCTAGGGCGACGAATAGGATCGGCCGGCTCTCCCGCGCGGGGGCGACGACCCGCTGCAGGCCCTTGCCAGTGTGGACCGGATGGGCATATAGTGGCCCGTATCTCCTGCCGG
>CAYNUH010000018.1:0-51560 GCA_964400605.1 uncultured Acidobacteriota bacterium
ACAAGAAGACCATGTACCGGGGCAACACCCGCACCAGCGAGAAGTGCATCGCCTGCTATCCGAGGGTGGAGGGGACCGACCCCGAATCGGAAGGCGAGCCGATGGAAACGCGGTGCATGGCCGCCTGCATCGGACAGATCCGGATGCAGGGCCTGGTGAGCGTCAACGACGACGGCACGTGGACGGAGGACCGGAAGAACCCGCTCTACTACCTGGTCCACGTGGCCAGGGTGGCGCTGCCGCTCTACCCGCAGCTCGGCACCCAGCCCAACGGCTACTACATCCCTCCGCGATGGGTCCCCCGCCCTTACCTGGAGCAGATGTTCGGCCCCGGCGTCGAGCCGGCCATCGAGCGGTACAGCCACCCCGACAGGGAGCTCCTGGCCGTGCTGCAGCTCTTCCGGCGATCCAACCGCATCATCTTCCGCTACGAGATCGAGGAAGGCCCCAAGATCTACGAAGGCACGCTGCGCGGGAAGCCTTTCACGCTCTACAACGACACGGTGATCGCCTTCAACAAGGAAGGCCGAGAGATATTCCGCACGACGGTGGAGGAGCCTCTGCACGTGCGGCCGGCCGCTCACGCCAACTCGATATGAACACGTCCCTCATCGATCTTCTCCTGGCCCGCGGCGTTGTCTGCCGCGCCCTTCGCTTCGGACTTCAGCCTCCCACGGAGGAGAGCGCACGCGCGCTCTTCTCACCCGAGGGGAGACGGGCTCTGGAGCGGGCGGCGATCCACCTGGACCGGGGCGAAGACGCCCTCCGGGCCGCCGCGGCTGACCTGGCTCGTCTCCCGGTCCCCACGGTGGAGGATCTCGCGGCGGGGCACGCGAAGCTGTTCGGGCACACGCTGCGCGGGGCGGTCTGCCCGTATGAGACCGAGTACGGCCGCGGCGAGCCTTTCCTGCAGGCGCACGAGCTCGCCGACATCTCGGGGTCCTACCTGGCGTTCGGGCTGCGAGCCCGGGAGGTGAGGGGAGAACGGCCGGATCACATCGTCTGCGAGTTCGAGTACCTGGAGTTCCTCTGTCTCAAGGAGATCCACGCGCTCGAAGGGGGCGACCAAGACATGGTCGAGGTCACGCGCCGGGCGCTGCGGTGCTTCCTGCGCGATCACCTGGCGCGATTCGGCCTGGCTTTCGGCGCGGCCCTCGCGCACGAGGACGCCGCCGGGTTTCACGGCGCACTCGGACGGCTCTGCGTGGCTTTCCTCACCGCCGAGTGCGTCCGGTTGAACGTCTCGGCCGGCCCTGAGCGGATCGAGTTGCGGTCCACGCGGGAGGAGGACGTCCCCATGGCTTGCGGGTCGGGGCCCGATCTCATCCAGATCGGCTCGCCCGCACGGGACTGAAGGCGGATGTTCGAGGTGCGCGGGCGTCGGCCCGTGATCTCTGGAGGCGCAGGCCGGTGATCATCGCGTCCAACGCGTACCGGGTGGAGATCGACCCCGGCCTCGTGGAGGAAGCGGTGCTCCTCGCCGTCGAGGCGGCGACGCCGGGCGAGAGGCGGCGGTTCCGCCTCGAGCGGGACCCTCTCTACGTGATCGCGGACCCGGAGGAGAAGGAGGCCGCCTTCCGGGCGCTGCACGCGCGCTGGTTCAATTCGTTGCGGCTCTCGGAACGTCTGTTCGAAGCGCTGGGGGAGCAGCCGTCGCTCCAGCGCTCCGCGTCGAGATGCCTCGTGCTGCCGGCTCCATCCTCGAAGGAGGAAGGCGCAGACCTCCATGAGGACCGGCAGCCGAGGCCCACCTCGGCGGCGCCCACTCCGGCGCTCATCGTTCGGCTCACCGCGCGGACGCTCGTGGATGGAGCCGCGCTTCTCGCGCTCCTGCGCCGCGAGCTGATGCACGCGGCCGACATGCTGGATCCCGCCTTCGGCTACGAGAAGGCTCTCCCCGCACCGGACGGCGGCGCCATACACGGCCGGATCATCCGGGAGCGCTACCGGGTTCTCTGGGACATCACGATCGACGGCCGCCTCGCCGCCCGCGGCGCGCTCCCGGCGGGTGCGGAGGAGCGCCGCCGCCGCGAGTTCCTCACGGCCTTCCCGGCGCCGGCCTCTGAGGTGGAGGCGGCTTTCCAGCGTTTCTTCGAAGGGCCGCGCCCCACGCACGCGGAGTTGGCGGCGTTCGCCACGGATGGAGGACCGGATGCCCGTTGAGGCCACCATCGATCCCGACCTTCCAGTGATCGACATCGTGCGCCTCCACCCGGAGGCGCGGCCCATCCTGGCCCGCCACGGGCTCGACACCTGCTGCGGCGGGACGCATCCCTTGAAGATGGCGGCCGCCGCCCACAAGGTCCCGCTCGAACCACTCCTCGAGGAGATAGCGCAAGCCGCGGAAGCCCGGGCGGCCGCGCCTCCAGCGCCGGCTTCGTTCATCACCGCCGAGATGTCGGTGCGCGAGATCATGCAGCGCTGGCCCTGCACCGCGCTGGTCTTCGGACGGCACGGGCTCATGGGGTGCGGCGGCGCGGAGGGCCCCGACGGGCCGGTGGGTTGGTTCGCCCGCGTGCACAACGTGGATGTGGACGTGCTGCTGCGCGATCTGGGCGACGCGGCGCGCGCTGGGAGGCTGCCCGTGGTCCCTGTGGCCCCCGCCGCGGAGCCGCCGGTGATCTATCCGCCTTTCCTCAAGGTGGCATTCCTGTTCACGTTCACCGGGGGCACCACGCTCGGCGTCATCGCGCTGATCCTGATGGCCCTGCGCGGCAGGCTCGGCTCCATCAGCGGCGCGCTGATCCAGGCTCACGGCCACGTGCAGCTCTACGGCTGGGTCGCGATCTTCATCATGGGAGTGGCCTACCACATCCTTCCGCGCCTGAAGGGGGGCGACCTGCCCGGCACGTTCCTACCGAAGCTCTCTCTCGCCGCGATGACGGCGGGCGTCATTCTCAGGGGGATCGCGCAGTCGGCCGACCTCGGCCAGGCCTCCAGACTGCTCTTCTTCCTGGGCGGGAACCTCGAAGTGGTGGCGGTTCTTCTCTTCATCTCGCTGTGCGCGCCGCTGCTGTGGGAGCGGCCGTCGCGGGAGAGGTTCGAGCGCTTCCTGACGGCTGGGAACTTCTTCTTCGCCGCCGCCACGTTCATCCAGGTGGGCGCGGTGAGCGCCCTGTTCGCGATGGAGACGCTCGCCGTCCCCGCGTTTCTGGAGACGCCGTTTCTGTCGGTCTTCCTGATGGGGTTCGTGGCCTTCTGGATCCTGGGCGTTTCCGTGAGGACGCTCCCGGTCTTCATGGGACTCGCGGAACCGTGGCGGCCGGGCCTCTCGTTCGCGTTCTGGACGCTGACGTTCGGCGTGCCGCTCCTCAGCCTGGGGCAGGGGATGTTCATCTCGGATCCCGGTGGCGCCGGCCGCTTCATCCTGGCGGCTGGGGCGGCGCTCACCGCAGCCGGAGCGCTGGTCTTCCCCGTGGCGCTGAAAGTGTTCGGACCTCCCGAGCCCTCGGGGCCTGGAATGGAATCCGACCGCGGGTTCGAGAAGTTCGTGCGCGCCGCCTACGGCTGGCTGGCCATCTCCGCGCTGATGCTGGGCGCGATCTCCTTCGCCCCCCTCGCGACGGGCGAGGCGGTCCCCCATGCGTATGTCGGAGCCTTCCGGCACGCTTTGACCGTGGGGTTCGTCACCATGATGATGGTGGGGATGGGATCGAGGATCATCCCCGTCTTCTCCGGGATCGCCCTGCGATCGCCGGCGATGCGGGAAGCCTCCTTCTGGCTGATCCTGGTCGGGTGCACCATCCGCGTCATCTTCCAGTCTCTCTCCGAGCCGTACGGGCCCAACTTTCTCAGGATCTCGGGCGTCTCGGGCGTGCTGGAACTCGCGGGAATGATCCTCTTCGCGTGGAACATCTGGGGGACACTGGGCCGCGCGCGCGGAGCGGCGGCAGGGGCAGGCGAGATGTCGGCGTCACCCATGATCCGGGTCAGGCCGCCCGCCGCGGGAGCGGGCCGTCCGGAGAGCGACGGAGCGGAGGATCTGCCGATCCTGCCGGAGACGAGCGTGGGAGCCCTGCTGGAGGCGAGGCCGGATCTCCTGGAGGTCTTCGTGGAGAACGGCTTCACGCAGCTCGCGAACCCGGTCCTGCGCCGGACGTTCGCCCGCTACGTCTCCATCGCGCGCGCCTGCCGCATGCACGGCGTGGACTGCGACCGGCTGCTGGCACAGCTCCGAGCCGCCGTCTCCGCGGCGGATTCCAGCCGCTGACGGTGTAGGGTCAATGCGGGCTCACGACGCCCCGATGTTCCGCGCGAGCGTCTCGTGCTCCTCGCGGATGCCGCGGGGGAGCCGGTCGCCGAACTTCGCGAAGAACTCCTTCTGGGTCTTCACGGCCTCGAGCCAGTCCGATCCGTTCACGCTGATGAGCTGATCCATGACCCCGTCGGGAAGATCGAGCGCGCTGCGCTCGATGCCGTTGCGCGAGGGGACGAAGCCGACGGGCGTCTCCACCGCCTCGCCGCGCCCGGCGCTACGGTCGAGGATCCACCTCAGCACCCGGAGGTTCTCCCCGAAGCCTGGCCACAGAAACCCGCCGTTGCTTCCGGCGCGGAACCAGTTCACGCGAAAGATCTTCGGCGGGCGCGTCATCCGCCGGCCCATCTCCAGCCAGTGCCCCCAGTAGTCGCCCATGTTGTAGCCGCAGAAGGGGAGCATGGCCATCGGGTCGCGCCTCAGGACGCCCACCTGACCGGTGGCGGCCGCGGTGGTCTCCGAGGAGAGGGTCGCGCCGAGGAACGTGCCGTGCTGCCAGCTCCGCGACTCGAGGACGAGCGGCACGACGGTGGCGCGCCGCGCGCCGAAGAGGATCGCGCTGATGGGCACGCCGGTGGGCTTCAGCCATTCGGGAGAGATCGACGGGCACTGCGTTGCCGGAGCGGTGAATCGGCTGTTGGGGTGGGCCGCCTTCTCGCCGGAACCCGGCGTCCACGGCCGTCCCTGCCAGTCGAGCGTGCCCGCCGCCGGCGGATCGTCGTGCCCTTCCCACCAGACCGTCCCGTCGGGGCGCAGCGCCACGTTCGTGTAGATGGTGTTGCGGGCGATGGTGGCCATGGCGTTGGCGTTGGTCTTGGTGCTCGTGCCCGGCACCACGCCGAAGAACCCCGCCTCGGGGTTGACGGCCCACAGGCGGCCGTCTTCTCCGATCCGCATCCAGGCGATGTCGTCGCCGACCGTCCACGCCTTCCACCCCTTCATGGAGGCGGGCGGCACCAGCATCGCCAGGTTCGTCTTGCCGCACGCGCTGGGGAACGCCCCCGCGACGTAGCGCGTCTCGCCGTCGGGCGACTGCAAGCCGAGGATCAGCATGTGCTCGGCCAGCCATCCCTCGCGGCGGCCCAGGTAGGAGGCGAGTCGCAGCGCCAGGCACTTCTTCCCGAGGAGGGCGTTGCCACCGTACCCCGATCCGATGCTCCAGATCTCGTTGGTCTCGGGGAAGTGGCAGATGTAGCGCCGCTCCGGGCTCAGGTCCCCGAGCGAGTGCAGGCATCGCGTGAAGTCGCCGGAGTCTCCGAGGTGCTCGAACGCCACGTTCCCCATGTGGGTCATGATCCCCATGTTCAGCGCCACGTACACGCTGTCGGTGATCTCGATGCCCACCTTGGAGAAGGGCGACCCGGGCGGGCCCATGATGAAGGGCACGACGTACATCGTCCGGCCGCGCATCGCGCCCCGGTACAACGGCGTGATCTTGTCGCGCGCCTCCGACGGGTCCATCCAGTTGTTCGTCGGGCCGGCGTCGTCCTTCGTCCCGGTGCAGATGAAGGTGAGATGCTCCGTCCGGGCCACATCGCTGGGGTGGCTGCGGTGGAGGTAGCAGCCCGGCAGCCTGTCCTGATTCAGAGGGATGAGGACGCCCTGATCCACGGCGCGCTGCGTCAGGCGCCGCCGCTCGGCCTCCGACCCATCGCACCAGACCAGGGCCTCTGGTTGGCAGAGCTTGGAGACTTCTTCTACCCACCGCCTTGCGGAGTCACTGATAGGCATCGCCATCTCCCTGCGGGAAGCTTCGAGTCTAGCACCGTCCGCACCGTAGGGCGCATCCCGCGAGCCTGATGGCGGAACCGGCGAGGGAGGCCGGACAGGGCTCGCGACGGGCTCAGCGAGGCGGTGTCCCAGGCGGTTCAGGAGCGTCGGATGGTTGCTGGAGGGTTCGGATGTACTCGACGAGGTTTCGGATCCGGCGTTCGTTCAGAGTGAGACCGAACGGCGGCATGCCGGTGGACAGGCCCGCCGCTCCGCCTCCTGAGCGGATCACGGCGCGGAGGTCCTCGTCGGATCGCTTCGATTGGAACGGCGGGTCCGCGAGATCGCGAGGCTTCGGATCGAGGTTGTAGGCGTTGAGGCCGTCCCCGTGCGCCTCGTCGCCGTGGCATGTCGCGCAGTAGTGCCGGAACACCGCGCGCCCCTCGCGGGCGTTGTAGGTGAGCCCCGGCACGGGCATCCGCCACGAGCCCGCTGCGGAGTCGGCGGCGGCCGCGGGCGCCTCCGCAGCGGCGGACGAGCCGGAGCCGGCGCCCGATTCGACCACGGCCGATCCTTCGGTACGCTCGTCACGCCAGTGCAGACCCGTGGCGGCCAGCAGCGCGATGGTGAGGACGGCAGCCAGATGTCTCACGACCTCCTCCGCGCCCCCGGCGCGGCCCCCGCGGCCGACTCCTGGGTGGGGATGGATGCGATAAAGGCCGCGAGATCATGGGCGTCCGTCTCGTCGAGGCCGAAGTCGGGGCAGCGGATGTCGGAGCGCCATCTCTGGGGCCCCCTCAGCCACCAGAAGATCCAGCCGGACTGGAGCCGCTCCCCCGCCCCGTCGAGGAGAGGGCCGTAGTAGCCGCCCTTGCCGCCGACCATGTGGCAGCTCTGGCATCCGTAGCGCTCGAAGAACAGCCTCCGCCCGCGCTCCGCCTGATCCACCGGCGGCCCGCCGGGAAAGATCTCGCCGGGGATCTGGTTGTCCACGTAAACGTTCTCCATGAACTCGGCCAGGAAGCCGGCCTCCTGAGGCGTCATCCTGAGCGGGATCATGCGGTCCGTCAGGATCGGGCGGATGGTGGTGGGGTTCAGCAGGTACCGCACGAGCCAGTCACGCCGGGCGCGGCTGCCCTCCGCCGTCAGCGGCGCCTTTGAGATGTCCCCTCCGGTGCCCTGGACCTGGTGGCACGAGAGGCAGCGGTACCGGTCCACCATCTCTCCAAACCGCCCGGGGGGAACATAGCGGGGCTCGGGCCCGGCCACTCGGTATGTTGGGGGAACCGGGTCGCGGCCGGAGGAGAGCAGCGCCGTGACGATCGCCTGCACCTGCTCCGCGCTGAAACCGAAGTCGGGCATCTTGAGCCCTTCGCGGAATGAGCGCGGCTGCGACACCTTGGCGGCAAGCCAGTCCGGAAGCCGCCGGGGGAGATCCGCGCGGGCCGCGAAGTCCAGCAGCGCCACCGGCTTGTCGCCGATCCCGGTGAGATCGGGGCCCGCCTGCGCGGCGTCGTGCCGTCCGGCTATCCGGTGGCACCCGGCGCAGGCGTACCGTCTGTAGACCTTCTCCCCCTCGAGCACCGCCTTCTGCGAGAACCTCAGCGGCGCGCCCGGCTCCGGCGCCGAAGGGTCGGTGAGTTCCTCCATCATGTACTGGCTCACGTCGAGCAGGTCCTGGCGGCTGAAGTTGTATCGGGGCATCCGTGTGTCCGTCTGGAAGGCCTGCGGATCCCGAAGGAAGGCGATCAGCCACCTGCGGTTGACCTTGGATCCGATCCCGGACAGCTCCGGAGCGCTGCCGTTTCCACGCCCCTCAATCGTATGGCAGGAGATGCAGCGGGACTCGCCGAACAGCGTTCTTCCGCGTTCGGCGTCTCCGGCGGGAGGGTCCGCGTCGGGACCAAGGGTCTGCGACGGCGCCGGAGGCTGCGACCACAGGAACGCCGTGAGCGATTCGATCTCGTCTCCGCTCAGGTGGAAGTCGGGCATCCAGGTTCCCGGCCTCAGGCCCCTGGGAGATCGCAGCCATGCCCTCACCCACGCTGCATGGGTCTTCTGGCTCATGCCGCTGAGATCGGGGGCCTCGCTGCGCCAGCCTTCATGTCCCTCCATCCTGTGGCATCCGAAGCAGCCCGCCCGGCCCATCACCGCGCGGCCTTCAGAGAGGAGAGACGCCTCCGGGACGGCGTCGCCGAGGTGGCACCGGCCGCAGGAGGCCTCGGTATAGGGGAGCGGCAGCAGAGGCCGGTCCCAGTCGGCGACCTCTCCGTGGGCTTCGGCGCGGCTCGTGGCGCGGCCCTGGCCCCGGTGGCAGATCACGCAGCCGAAGCGCCCGAAGTCGTGGGGGGTGTGCGGCGTCGTGGGATGGAGGCGGAAGGGTCGGGGTGCGCCCGCCATCGCCGTGTTCTCCACTCCGAGGTGGCAGGTGACGCAGCGATCCACGCGATTCTCGAACTCGGGGATCCAGAACTGGTGGATCCGCACGGGTCGCGAGCGCGCCTCGGCGACCTCTCTGGCGGATCCGGCGCTGTCGAGGAGCAGCTTGCGGTAGGCCCTCTGGTAGGGCCTGTACTCCCGCAGGTAGTCCTTCACGGGGGAGATGGCGAGGACGGACACGAACAGGACGCTGGAGACGGCGAACCAGAGCCAGAGCCGGTCGGTGGAACGGCCGCGGTCCGCCATCAGTAGATCCCGTCTCGCCAGGGCCAGGTCCAGGTCCAGCCCGGGCCTCGGAAGAGGATGCCGATCAGCGTCAAGGTCGTCACCACCATGACGAACCAGGTCATGATCCAGTCCGCCAGGGGGACGCGCGAGAGCCGCTGCTTTAAACGCAACGGGCAAAAGGGAAAGGCTGGTAGCGCCAACGCAAAGAAGATGAGCAGCGTCGGCACCAGGACCGGCCACACCCTGTAGCCGATCAACATGGTGGTGATCAGCGCCACCGCTGCGGTGAGGGTCTGGAGTTTCCGCTTCCAGGGGCGTTCGTACAGCCCGGCGACCTCGATGTTGATCCGGAAGTACGGGATCACGACCATCCCGATGACGGCGAGCGCGGGCAGGATCACACCGGCCACCACGGGAGGGAAGTAGTGGAGCAGCTCCTGGAGGCCCAGGAAGTACCAGGGGGCCTTCGTCGGGTTCGGTGTGTGGTAGGGGTCGGCGATCCCCTCCAGCGGAGCGTCGAACAGGAGGGAGATCACGGCGACGACCACGAGGCAGACCTGGACGAGGATGATCTCGCGCAGCAGGAGGTGGGGCGCGGACGTCACGGCCTCCTCCCGGCGCTCCAGGAGCCTGGCGGGGGCCTCCCTGCGGATCAGCGCGATGCGCTTCGGCACCGCCTTCGCGTCGCTGGATCTCTCGAGAACGTAGCGGCTCACAGGCCCTTCTCTTCCACCGCCCTGGTGGACTCCAGCGAGCCGCGGACGCCTCCGTCCTTGCGGACTCGCCACAGGTGAACGGCCACGCCCATCGCCAGCGCCAGC
The DNA here is from genome assembly GCA_964400605.1 of uncultured Acidobacteriota bacterium. Taxonomy (GTDB): domain Bacteria; phylum Acidobacteriota; class Polarisedimenticolia; order JACPZX01; family JACPZX01; genus CAYNUH01. The sequence goes on from CAYNUH010000018.1 coordinate 9,454, forward strand.
GGGAGGAGGACGCAGTGAAGCACGTAGAAGCGCAGCAGGGCGTTCTCGCCCACGATGTTCCCCCCGAGAAGCAGGTACTTCACCTTCGGCCCGAGAATCGGCACCGCCTGAACCATGTTCGTCCCCACCGAGACCCCCCAGAAGGCGAGCTGGTCCCACGGGAGCAGGTACCCCGTGTAGCTGAGGAGAAGGGTGAACAGGAGGAGGACGATCCCGACGACCCAGTTGAACTCCCGGGGAGGCCGGTAGGCCTTGTGGTAGAAGACCCGCAGCATGTGGAGGAAGACCGCCAGGACCATGGCGTGCGCGGCCCAGCGGTGCATGTTCCTGAGGAAAACGCCGTTGCTGACGACGAACTGCAGTTCCTTCATGTCGTCGTAGGCCTGCGGCACGGACGGGTGGTAGTCGAGCATCAGATAGAGGCCCGTCGCCGTGAGCACCGCGAAGAGGGTCAGCGAGACGCCTCCGAGGTAGTAGGTGCTGGTGATCTCCAGGTTGCGCCGGCGCACCTTGCTGGAGTGCAGGTGGAGGAAGACGTTCTCCATCACCAGCATCACCCTGTTCCGGTTGGTCGGCAGCACGCCGTGGCGGACGATCGATCGCCAGAGCCTGTTCCCGGTCAGGGCTTTCAGCAGTTCCATCGAAGAGGCCTCAAAGCTTGAAGATCGTTCCCTGCGGCACTTCCATGGCCGTGTCCACCGTGATCACCCCCTTTTCGGAGACGCCCATCTGCAGCCAGTGCAGCGGGCGGGGAGCCGGCCCGCTGAGGACCTCTCCGTCCAGGCTGAAGCGGCTGCCGTGGCAGGGGCAGGCGATGAGATTTTCGTCCGGGTGGTAGCGGGTGATGCAGCCGAGATGGGTGCACACGGAGGAGAGCGCCCGGAAGCCGTCCTTGAGCCGTATCACGAAGACGCGGTGCCGTTCCTCCGCGATGACGGCCCCCGCGTCCACCGCCTCGGGAGGGCCCAGGGAAAACCCCGTGGGCGGTTCGAAGAGCACCCGCGGTCTCAGGAAGTCGATCGACAGGATGCCGGTGCCGCCGGCGGCCAGCGCGCAGGCCGAAGCCCCCGTGGCCTGGCAGAACCGGCGTCTCGTGATCTCCCGGTCCGGTCTCTTCTCATCGTCCGGCATGGGAAGGCTCCAGGAGCAGGAACTGCTCCATGGTGATGGTGCCGGCGGGGCAGCGCTCCGCGCACAGTCCGCACCGGATGCACACCGTCTCGTCCTTGATCAGCACGGTCCCCTCGGCGCCTTGCCCTTCGAAGATCGCGCCGGCCGCCTCGCCGAACTCCGCGAGGGCGGCATCCCGCAGATCGGCATCGGCCACGATCTCCGACACCGGGACGAACTCGATGCACTCCTCCGGGCAGACGTCGGCGCACCCGCCGCAGAGCACGCACTCGGTGCCCCGCGCGGGGTCTTCGTGGAAGACGGTGTTGATCCAGCACCGAAGACAGCGCGCGCCCTCGAGCCGCGCCGCCTCCTCCGTGAAGCACTGCTCGATCTCGGCGATGCCGATCCGCCGCTGGATGGGCAGGACGGGCGGGCTCTGCCTGGGGGTGCCCTCGTAGTCGGGCGGGCGTGTGTAGCCGGGCAGGGGCTCGAGAATCACCTCCACGGGGTCGGGCGCGGCGGGCAGCCCGCGCAGCCAGGCATGGATCGAGGCGGCGGCGCGGCGGCCATCGGCAATGGCACTGATCGCAATCCGCGGGCCGAAGGCCACATCTCCGCCCGCGAAGATCCCGGGCGCCGTGGTGGCGAGCGAGTGCGGATCCACCTGGATCGTGCCACGGGGCGTGGTCGCCACGCCGTCCTCGGGCCGCAGGAAGGACAGGTCGCTGGTCTGGCCGATTGCGAGGATGACCGTGTCGGCGGCCATGGCCAGCTCGGTGGCGGGCGCGAAGGTGGGGTTGAATCGGCGCTGCTCGTCGAAAACCGACGCGCACTCGATCGTCTCCAGCCCGGTGACCCTGCCGTCGACGCCGAGGATCCGCTTCGGACCCCTCCGGGGATGGAAGAGGATCCCCTCCTCGCTCGCCTGGGCGATCTCCTCGGGCGCGGCCGGCATCTCCTCCATCGACTCGAGGCTGACGACGTGGACCTCCTTGATCCCGAACCGGACGGCGGATCGCGCGATGTCGAGGGCGGTGACGATGTTGATCTCCGGATTGATCACCTCCTCGGGGACCGCCGTGCGCAGCGCGGTGCGGGCCACGTCGAGCGCGACACTGCCTCCTCCCACGACGATGACCTTCTTCCCGAGATCCAGCCGGTAGCCCATGTTCACGTTCAGGAGAAAGTCCACGCCCTTGAGGACCCCGTCGAACTCGATCCCCGGCAGATGAAGATCGCGCCCCCTGTGCGCTCCGATGGCGAGAAAGAACGCGCGGTACCCCTGCTGGCGCAGATCCGCCAGGGAAAAGTCCCGCCCGAGGCGGCTGCCCACCCTCAGCTCAACGCCGAGGTTCAGGATGGCGTTGACCTCCATCTTCACCAGCTCGCGCGGCAGCCGATACTCGGGAATGCCGAGCCGCAGCATCCCGCCGGCGACCGGCTGGGCCTCGAAGATGGTGACCGGATAGCCGTGGAGGGCGAGGTCGTGCGCCGCGGCCAGGCCCGCCGGCCCCGCGCCCACGATGGCGACGCGGTCCTCGGGGTAGAGCACGCCGCGCTTGCCGTAGATCTCGCGCAGCATGTCGAGGTCGATCATGCTCTCGACGCCGAAGCGTTCGGTGACGAAGCGCTTGAGGGCCCGGATGGCGATCGGCTGGTCCAGGGCCCCTCTCCGACAGGCCGGCTCGCAGGGGGCGGCGCAGATCCGCCCGCAGATGGAGGCGAGAGGGTTGGGGCGCCGCGCCACCGCGTACGCCTCCCGGTACCGGCCTTCGCTGATGAGCGCGGCGTAGCGCCCCGCCTCGGTCCCCACCGGGCACGCGGCGTGGCACGGGAAGTTGCTCCCGAGCCACTCCCGATCGACCGCGCCCCCGGGCATGGCCTCAGCCCCTCACTTCTTCAGTTCAAAGTCCGCCACCGTCGCCCCGGCTATCGTCACCGGCCGGCTCGTCTCCTTCAGCTTCGGGTGCCAGACCTTGACCGTGTACGCGCCATCGGGGAGGTCGTTGATGGCGTAGGCGCCGGCCTTGTCTGTCACGGCGAAGTAGGGCGTCGGGACCGCCACCACGAACGCCTCCATCTCGGGATGGACGTTGCACAGGAGGGTGGCCGCGCAGGGCTGCTTGAACGTGTAGCTCCGCGTCTGTCCCTGCGGCCAGCTCCCCAGGTTGAACTTCTCGGCGCACTTGTCGGGCGTGAAGACGTTATGGAGGACGGCGTCGCTGTTCAGGAAGTCCACGGTCGTCCCGACCAGGACCGGCAGGACGTGGGGGACGAACAGCATGTTCTTCTGATCGATCCTCGGGTGCTCGGACGGCGCCGCGAAGCTCCTGCCGGGCAGGGCGTCCAGGTACACGACGGCGTCGGCGTTGGTGCGGGCGCCGGTGGCCTTGACAGTGCCCTTCAACTCCCCGGCCCCCGTCAGAACGCACGCCGCCAGGGCCGCGAGGCCGGCGGTGGAGAGGTGGATCGCTTTCATCGCTGCCTCCTTCCTCGTCAGAAGCCGAACACCAGGCCCGAGACGACCTCCTCGGTCCTGTACTTCAGGCCCGGTTCCTTGAGCCTGTCGGCGGCGAGGAACGCGCGGACGTTCGCCCGGACGAGGCACTGGATGGTGAGCGAGATCCGCTCCGTCTTCTGCCCGGCCACTTCGATTGACTCCCACCGGCCGGCCGGAATGAGCCAGGGGTAGGCGACCCAGTCCACTTCGAAGAACGTGTTCTTCACCTTGATGTCGGTCATCGCGGGGCTTCCGATGAAGGGGCTGTCGTCCTCGCGGCTGGACGCCCCCGCGCGGACCATCAGATCCAGGAAGTTCCAGGCCACGTCTCCCCCGAACACGACGAAGTCATCGTCCTGCTCCAGAGTCGTGTCCACCGGGGTGACGATGTTGGTGTTCGGATCGTTCACCAGGACGGTCGTCGTCGAGCTCAGGAGAGGGCTCCCCCGGTACGTGAAGGCGGAGAGGGTGAGGGACTTCTCGCTCCAGGGCTTCGGGTTCGTGGGGAGCCCGGCCTCCGCTCCTTTCTCGGTCGTGCCGTCGAGGCGCAGCCCGCCGATCTTGTAGGCCACGCGGGCGTACACGTCCTTGGCGTTGTTGGACTCATTACTGGATCCCTCGACGTATCCCACGTTGTAGAGGATCCGGTGGGCCGCGACGCCGAAGAACTCGATCCCCTGCTGGAAGGGCTCGGGGGTCCACGCGTTGTCGGTGGCCGGCTCGCGCAGCAGGAAGTAGCGATGGTCCGTCAACCGGCGGTGAGCCGACACCAGCAACAGCCCCGGCTCGAAGGCGCCGATCTTGAACTGGAACGCCGGCGTGGCGAACGGGCGGAACAGCATGTTGATGCGCTCCATCTCGGTCACGATCTCGCCGTCCTCACGCGCCATCTCGATCTCGCCGTAGAAAGAGGCGCGCTCGCCGAAGGTGCCGCCCGTCAGGAGGGCAAACTCCCCACCGAGGCCGTCGAAGGAGGTTGACTTCGTGGCCCGGTCGTTCGCGACCTCGCTCTCCACCACGACCGACACGGGCGGTATCCCCGAGATCTCTCCCGGCCAGATCGACCGGGGCCATAGCTTCTTGTACCCCTCGGATCCCAGGGCGACCGGATCGTCCTTGGACACGCCCGGGTCAGTGCCCTCCGGGAAGCGGTAGCCGTTGAGGCGGAACGCTTCGCCGAAGGGCGTGAGGGCCGGGAAGGCTGTGTGACACGTCTGGCAGCTCGTGCGGTACTTGCGCGCGAACGCGGGGATGGCCATGACGGGCGTCGCCGTCTCCACGAGCAGAAGCAGGAACAGCAGGACGCTCGTGAGCCGGATCGCCGTGGCCGCCGTGAACCTGGACGAACTCCGCATGTTGACCTCCCTCCGTCGGGGGACTCTCCGACGTGCCCGTACGCTACGGCGGGGGAGAGGGGCGCGGCAATCCGGCACACGCATCATTCTCGTGATGCAGGTGCATCACGGCGCGCCTGACGGAAGAGTGGGCTAGATGAGTCGGTTGCGGAGCGCGAGGGAGACTGCCTCGAGCTTGCTGTGGGCTTCGAGCTTGCTCAGGATGTGCTGGATGTGGTTGCGGACGGTGGCCCTGCTGATGAACAGCGAGTCGGCGATCTCCCGGGTGCCGGTCCCCCCGGCCATGAGCCGAAGCACTTCCATCTCCCGCGCCGTGAGAGGAACCTGCCTGGAGGCGGACGCGTAGGCCCCCTCCTGGATCGGGGGCGGTCCGGTGATTGCGGGGCCGGACAGGATCTTCCGGATGAGATCGTCGGCCTCCTTGCCGCGGCTCACCGGTTGGAAGATGTGGACGATGGTGAACTGCGAGGCTCTCGGCCCGGGCACGACGACGACCGAGAAGCCGGCCCGCACCTTGTCGCCCGAGGCCTCCCGAACGTCCATCTCGAAGCGAAGGATCGGTTCCCTGCGCCGGCTCATCTGAATCAGCGCGCAGTCTTCGTGGCAGTAGCGGTTGCCGAAGACGTCCTCGCCGCAGAGGACCTCGTGGCAGGGTCTGCCGAGCACGCGGGCGGCCTCGTGGCCCAGGAGCCGCTCCGCGCCCTTGTTCCAGATCACGATGCGGCCCTGCTCGTCAACGGCGAAGGCCGCGTCGCCCGTACCGGCGACGATGGCCAGTGGATCCAGGGGTGCCGCCATGGCCTAGCCTCCTGCCACTCCTGCTGCTCAGCAACCCATCCTGCCGGGCACGTCCTTCGGCGCCCGCGGCTAGCGCAGGAGGCGCTTCAGGCAGAGGCGAGGGGTGGGCGCGAATCCTTCGTGCGCGAGGAAACGTAGCAGATCCCAGTCGTTCCAGTCGACTTGCGTCTCCAAGGTCTCGATGCCGAGGGCGCGCAGGTTCATCGTGAGCTGGCGCATCAGGGCCTTGCCCACCTTGCGGCCTCTGAAGTCGGGGTGGACCCCGATGGTGTCTATGGTGGCTGCCGGCTCGGGCAGCCCGAACTCGCCGTAGTAAACCGATCCCATCAGGAAGCCTGCCACGATGCCGTCCATCTCGGCCACCAGCGAGATCTTGACTCCCGTGTCGCGCAGCACAGAGTCGATCTTCACCTCGAAGTACTTGCGGCGCGGGCGCCCGCCGATCTTGTCGTCGATCCTCACGATGGCCTCCAGGTCGGAGGCCTTCAGAGATCGGACGGCCACCGCGTCGGTATCGAGAACGCCGGGGCCCGGCTCCAGATCGTGGTCTCTGTCGCTCATGCTCGCTCCTCCGCGCGCTCTTTCGCGGCACCCGCCCGCGCCAGGCGCTCGTGCCGGAACGCTCCCCAGATGGCGGCCCCGATGGCTCCCGCGTGCATGGAGGCGGGGTGCGATTCGATCTCGACGGACAGCCTCTGGGCGGCCATCTCCTCCCGCAGCGCCTCCACCAGCCCGGTGTCGGCGGCGAGGCCGCCCGTCGCCAGGATCGGCCCTTCCACCCCGGCCGCGGCCAGGAGCCGCGCGAAGCGGCCCGCCATCGAGAGGTGGATCCCCTTCAGGATGTTGGCGGTCGAGATTCCCCGGGAGGCCATGTTGATGACATCGGTCTCGGCGAGGACGGCGCACACGCCGCTCACCATCTCGGGAGCGTCGGCCTGCCGGGAAAGATCGCCGACCTCGTCCAGCGTCACGCCCAGGTAGCGGGCGATGTTCTCCAGGAACTGCCCCGATCCGGAGGCGCACTGGCTCGTCATCCGGTAGCCGAGCACCTTGCCGCGCGCGTCCATCTTGATGGCGCGGGCGTGCAGGGCCCCCATGTCCAGCGCCGCGCGCGACCTGGGAGACAGGTGCAGCGCCCCCCGCGCGTGCGCCGTCATCCCGTAGAAGTGGCCGCGGCGGAATTCGACCAGATCTCCCTCGCCCGTGGTGGCCACGTAGTGGATGTCGGACGGCCTCGCGTCCGCCCCGTGCAACGCCTCTTCGTAGGCCAGGGCGACGACGGCGAGGGGATCGCGGCGGCGGATTCTCCCCGTGGTCGTCGAGATCACTTCGAAGGCGCCGTCCCGCGCCCGCACGACGGCGCACTTGACGGCGCTGCTGCCCACATCGATCCCCGCGGCGAGGATCACTGGGCGCCTCCGGCCGCGGTGGCGGCCTCGACGCCGGAGGGGGCCGCCCCCGCTCCGGGTCCATCGGCCGCCCGGAGCGCGAACAGCGCCGCCCCCAGCGAGCCGGTGTAGATCGAGTCAGCAGAGACGTTCATCCTGATCTCCCCGTAGTTCTCCCGCACCAGCGTCTCGAGGGCCGAGACGGCGGCGGGGTTCTTGGCGACCCCTCCGGTGAAGGTGAACTGGCTGTGCACGCCTCCCGACCTCGCCAGAAGAGCCATCGCCCTGAGGATGATGGCGCGGTGGAGACCGGCCAGGATGTCCTCTCGCTTCTGCCCGATGGTGAGCCGATCGCGGATCTCGGCCCCCGCGAAGACCGTGCAGGTGCTGCTGATCTTGACGGCGCACTTCGAGGTCTGGGCCATCGGCCCCAGGTCGTGCAGCGCCAGGTTCATCTCGTCCGCGATGTAGCCGAGGTAGCGGCCGCACCCCGCGGCGCAGCGGTCGTTCATCTGGAACGAGGTCACGATCCCGTCGTCGTCCACCTGGATCGCCTTCGTGTCCTGCCCGCCGATGTCCAGCACGGTCGCGGTCGCCGGGAAGAGGGCGTGGGCGCCCAGACCGTGGCAGAGGATCTCCGATCGGATCCTCTCCTTAGGGAAGGGAAGCCGCGCGCGGCCGTACCCTGTCCCGACGCTGTTCACGATCTCCAGATCGGCCGAGGCCGCGCCTTCCACCGCCGAACGGAGCCGGCCGACTTCGGGGGCGATCCTCTCCTCCGATCCGGCCAGCGCCCGATCCACGGCGGCGCGGATGTGGGCCTGGAACGACGGGTCCAGCGGCTGGTTCTCCACCTTGAGGATGGCCTTGTCGAAAAGGCCCGCCAGCGTATCGAAGGGGATCCGCGACGGCGGCGCGGTCTTCTCCGCGAGGGCGAGGTACCGGCCTCCCGCGATGTCGCGGAAGAAGTCGGACCGCCTCGGCGCGCCCTCCGCGAAGAGAGCGGGAGACTCCCTCTCCATGCCGGAGAAGATCTCCTCAAGGGCGGCGCGGAGGGCGCCTGCCGGGAATCTCGGGGCGGCCGCCTCGGCTTCTGTGAGGGTCGTCTCGCGCAACTTCCCTAACTGGCCGAGGTGCTGCTCGAGCCTGAAGGCCCGCGCGAGCCGCTCCACAAGGCGTTCGGCGGAGGGATCGGAACGGCGGGGACCGCCGTGGCGGGGCTCCGCGCCCGCGCCGGTTTCCGCGGGGGCGTCCTCCACGGCGCGCCTCACCAGCGTGAAGCGGGCGTCGATCAGCGCCTCGGCCCGGGCCACGGCGCAGGCGGCGTCGTAGTTGTTGCGGCTGTTCGTGATGCCGCGGCCGAGGATCCGGCCTCCTTCGTCGAGCACCACCGCCTTGGTCGTGGTGGATCCGAGGTCGATCCCCACGAAGCACTTCACGAGGCGGGCCTCGCGCCGGCGCGCTTCTGATCGACCATCTGCAAGTACGATTCGATCCGGTTCCTGATGTTGGCCGCCGAGAAGTAGCGGGGATCGACGAGGTCCGACTCGATGAAGCCGCCGGCCAGGCCGGTGCGGCGCTCCAGCTCCCGGAGGATCAGGAGCTGCCCGGCCGAGAAGGAGTTGCAGGACTTGACGGAGTGGACGAGGAACCCGTCCGCCTCGTACGCGCGGATGTAGTGCTCCAGGAGATCGATCCTCGACGGGAGGTTCAGGTTCGTGTAGCAGCCCAGGCAGTAGCGGGCGAGCGATTCGAGAGGCTTCTCGGGGTCGTGCCGGAATCCGCGGTCGTACAATCCGCCCACCTTGGTGTAGGTGGAGGCCACGAAGACGGCCCCCTCCGCGCTGAACATCCGCCAGAAGTCGCGGAACGACGTCCAGTTGGGCGGCCCCTCGATGACCAGCCGGAACCTCTGCTCTCCCATGGGCCCGTCGGGGGTGATGGGCCCCTCCCCGCGCGCCACCCTGCCTTCGACCTCTTCGCACACCGCGCGGTAGTAGCCCACCGCCTCCTCGCTGCCGCGGAAGGCGCTGAAGATGGGGCCGATGTAGTAAACGCCGCCGAAGTAGGCGTCGATGGGGGAGGGCCGCGCGCGCGCCGATTCGAGGACATGCACGAAGTCCTCTTCCGCGCGGGCCGAAAGCGACAGCCTTCGCGACAGCTCCGCCTCGTCGTACCTGCGGCCCGTGATCGACTCCATCATCGGGATCACCGATCCGCGGAGCTGGTCCACGATGTAGGCGACCATGTCGCCGGTGACGACTCCGTCACCCTGGTAGGGGACGTGGAGCATGGCCACCGGGCACCGGTACTCCTGCTTGAGGAGCTCGAACCACTTCATGAACGTGAAGCAGCCCGTGTAGGAGAGCAGCAGCAGGTCGGGCGGCGGGAGGGGGTCGCCGGTCGGGCCGATGTTGCCCGACTTCATCATCCCGATGTCGCACTTCACGTACGTGCAGACGTCCTCCGAGTGGCCCGCCTTCTCGGCACGGCCGATGTACTCGGCCGACTTCTTGCGCATCGCCGACTGCAGCGCGTTGATCTCCGGGAGGACAGGCAGGAAGCCGAAGGAGGCGATGAGCTCGGTGAGGTTCCCGGGGACGAAGGTGTAAACGACGCGGCGGCCCTCCTCGCGCGCCCGGGAAAGCGCGCTGTAGTGCCCGGCGATCATCTCCTTCTGGAGCACCATGCTGGGCTCCTTGGCGGCTTCGGCGCGGCCGGGAGGGCTCATGTCTCGCTCCACAGACGGATCGAGTCGGCGAACGTTCCGGCCTGCTCCCGGATCGACTGGAACTGCCCTGAGTCCTCGGAGAACTTGAACGACGTGTGGGCGATCCCGGCGGCGTCGAGGGCGGCGCGCAGCATCGGCTCCTCCAGCAGGGCGGGATCGCAGAAGGACGCGGCGCAAAAGATGACTCCCTCGGCGCCGGAGCGCCTCACCGTCTCCACCAGCCAGGCGCCTTTGTTCTCGCGGGGCGCGTAGCGGCTCGCCGTCCGGACGCCGTGATCCACGAAGGCGGAGGCGAGCGCGGCGAGAGGAGCGCCCGTCTCTTCGACGTCCGCGGTGACCCAGCGGTTGCCCAGGATCAGGTCATCGTCCACGATGTCGCAGCCCGCCCGCTCCAGCGTGCGCAGCAGGGCGACTGGAGGCTGCTCGCAGAATGCGCCGGTGAGGACCACGCGGCTGTTGTCCAGGCTGCGCCGATCCGCCCGGGCGGCGGATTCCAGGTAGTTGGCAAGCAGGGCGCTGTGCTCCTCGACGGGGAGGACGTTGCCGGCGCGCAGGACGAGGTACGCCTCGGAGGCCGGGGCCCTGGCGGGGTGGGCGCGGCGCAGATCGTGGACGCGGCGGACGAGAGCGCGGTTCTCGTTGTAGAGCACGATGCTGCGGTGCAGCGCCTCGTCGGTGATCGTCACCGACCCGAGCGCTTCGAGATCGGATCGGATGCTCGCCAGCTCGCGCTCGTAGTAGCGCCGGGCGATGGCGGGATCATCCCCCTGTGGGAAGTCGAAGTAGTGGACGTACCGGTCGGGGAAGAGGATCTTCCACATCCCCGACAGGTTCCGGATCACGTCGCAGATGGAGGGGAAGATCATCCCGTCGAGGGCACCGAGCCTCCCGGAGACGCCCATCTCGATGGTGCTCCTCGGGATGTGGCAGATGTACGACTGGAAGTAGGCGTCCCCGCGGATGATCTCCAGGCGGTCGCCTCCCCCCATGATGCCCACCGGCAGCATCCCTGCCGCGTGCACGATCTCGTGCGGGACATAGATGGGCATGTACCCGATGGCTCGCCGCCCCGGCGCGGCGGCCTTCCACCTGCGCACGTGAGCCAGGTCGAGATCGAAGGCGAACTCCTCGGCGCGGGAGAGGATCGCTTCCAGCACGGCCCTCAGTCGCCTCCTTCCGGTCGGGGCTCGTCCGGGACGAGGACGGCGCGGCGCGGCAGCGCTCCCGCGTGGAAGGCCGCCAAGACTTCGTTGACGGCGGAGAGCGGGTGGCGCTCCACGAAGGGGGCCACGGCCACCTGCCCTTCGAGGACGAGCGCGAGGGCCTCGGGATAGCGCTCGGGGAGGCATCCCCAGTTGCCGGCGGCGACGGCGTCGAAGGCCATCAGGTTGCTGAGGCGCAGCGTGACATCGGTCGGGGTGTAGCCCACGACCGACAGGTGGGCGCCGTGCGTCAGCAGCTTGAAGGCGAGGTCCTGGCCCGCCGGCGTGCCGGAGGTCTCGAAGATCTTCCACTCCTGCTCGGGCAGGCCGCGCGCCTTTACGAACTCCCGGATCGATCCGCGGATCGACTTCGCGTCCACACCGCGCGCGGGGAGCGTCAGCGCGGCGCCGTGGGCGCGGAGCTTCTCGAGACGGGCTTCGTCCACGTCGACGGCCACGACGGTCGCCTTCCGCGCCGCCGCGATCTGCACGCCGAACCCGCCCACGCCTCCCGCCCCCACGAAGACGGCGAGATCGCCCTCGGCGAGCCCGCTTCTCACGACGGCCTGGTAGGCGGTCGTGAAGGCGTCGGCCAGGACCGACAACTCGGCGAGGTGGACGCCCGACTTGCCGATGGCGCGGCCCGGCTCCCATACGGGCACGGGGCACAATCCGCGCGCGGGCACGGCCACGTGGGAGGCGAAACCGCCGTGGATGTCGTTGCCGAGGAAGACCTGGCGGCGGCAGATCGACCCGCGTCCTTTCCGGCACAGCGCGCATTCACCGCAGGGGATGACGGCGGGGACGATGACCGCCCGCCCGACCCACTTCTGGCCCGCCGCGCCGCCGGCGGCCACCACGCGGCCGCTCACTTCATGGCCCAGCGTCAGCGGCAGGGGATGATTCGTGCGCACGGATCCATGTAGAAAGCCGATGTCGGTGTGGCACAGCCCGCAGCCGGCGACCTCGACGAGGACATCGCCGGGGGCGAGCGCGGGAGCCTCCGTCTCCGCCCTGACGAGGGGCTCGTTCGGCGCGCGCATCTCGTACCTGATGATCTTCATACGTTCTGGCCCCCGTCCACCTGGATCACCTGTCCCGTGATGCCAGCCGCTTTCTCCGAGCAGAGGAACCCCACCAGCGCCGCGACGTCTTCGGGCGTGACGAGCCTCCCGATGGCGCTCTCCCGGACCGCAGCCTGCGCGAACTCCTCCGCGAGGCCCGCCGTCAGCGGCGTGCGGACGAAGCCGGGGGCGACGGCGTTCACGGTGATCCCCCTCGGCCCGAGCTCGCGGGCGAGCGTCTTCGTGAGCCCCACCAGCCCCGCCTTTGAGGCCGAGTAGTTGGCCAGGCCGAACTTCCCCCTCAACCCGTTGATGGACGAGATGAGGACGATCCGCCCCCGTCCGCGCTCCCTCATGCCGGAAGCCACCGCGCGCACGAACGTGAAAGCGCCCGTCAGGTTCACATCGAGGACCTCCCTCCACGCCTCCTCGGGCATCTTCCACGATGGGTGGTCCCGGCTTACGCCCGCGCAGGCCACGAGCGCCGCCGCGGGCCCCAATGCGCGCTCGATCTCTTCCACCGCGCGGGCGGCCTCCGGAAACGATCGGACGTCGGCCCCGGCGAAGCAGGCCCTCCTTCCTCCGGCCTCGATCGCGGCCAGCGAGGAGGCCGGCGGCTCGGCCCTGTCCACGATCCCGACGTGGAAGCCGCCGCGGGCCAGCTCGCCCGCGACGGCGAGGCCGATCCTCCCGGATCCCCCGGTGACGATGGCGGAAGCCTGGTTCGCGCCCAAAGCCATTCCTCCAGCGGGCCCGGCGCCCGCCTCTCCCGGCCTCAGCCCTGGAAGGGGGCGCCGCAGGCGCCGCAGAAGCGGAACCTTGCGGGCAGCGCGGCCGCCCCGCACCGCGGGCACGCGACCGTGTACGACCCCCACGGAAACTCCGGTGATCCTCCCTCGGCGGCCTCGTCGCGGATCTCCTGGTAGCGGGGCGCCCGCTTCTCCACGAAGGCGCGCATCCCTTCCAGGGGCTCGCGGCACGCGAAGTGGAGTGCGAGCCACTCCTGGCCGTGGCCGATGGTCTGATGCCAGGTGAACTCCTTGAGGAAGTTGACCTGCCGCTTGGTGTAGCGCAGGCACTCCGGGAAGGTCTCGATGAGCCTGGCGCACAGAGCGTCCACGCGCCGGTCGAGGAGCGTGAGATCGAGGGCGTAGCCGTCCTGCCGCTGCTGGGCCGATCGGATCTGATCGGCGGAGGCGTTCTCGACGAACTCCCCGCGGAGCGTCACCGAGGGGACCGCCTCGTTGATGAGGCCCCACTCGGCGGCCCGCCGCGCGGGGATGGCCTCTCCCAGCATCAGCATCATGCGGGCCCGCTTGTCGCCCACGGTGAGGGGGAGCCACTGCGTCGCGCCGCCGCACGCCACGCTCCCCACGTGGACGCCGACCTGCTTGAGGTAGGCGTGCTCGGCGGCCACGGTGAGATCGCAGGCGAGCTGCGATTCGTTGCCGCCGCCCACGGCCATGCCGTTGAGCCTCGCGATCACCGGCTTGCCGCAGTTGAGGATCGATTCGATGTAGCCACGGAAGATCGCCATGTACTTCCAGTAGTCCCGGGGCCTCTTGAGATAGGCCTCTTCGTACTCCTTGACGTCGCCCCCCGTGCAGAAGGCGCGGTCCCCGGTCCCGGTGTAAACCACGACGGAAACGTGATCGTCCATCGATGCGTCGGTGAAGGCGGCGGTGATCTCCTTGAGGGCGCGCGTGGAGTACGCGTTGTAGGCGTGCGGGCGGTTCAGCGTGATCCGCGCCGTGCCGCCCTGCTTCTCGTACAGGATCTCCTGGAACTCGAACGAGGCGGGCGGACGAGGGGCGAGGACGTCCATCAGGTCACCTCCGCGAAGGCCTTCCTCGGCAGAAAGCGGGCGGTGAAGTGCCGCAGCGCGGCGGACTGCTCCACCATCTCGAAACCAGGGATCTCCCTCTTGCGGGCGGCGATCTCGCCCGCGGCCTCGACGACGTAGTCCACGTGGCTCTGGGTGTACACGCGCCGCGGGATCGCCAGCCTGACGAGATCGAGGAGGACCGGCGCCTCGGCCCGCGTGTCCGGGTCGGGCCTTCCAAACATCACCTGCCCCGTCTCCACGGCGCGGACGCCGGCGTGCAGGTACATCTCGCACACGAGCGCCTGGCCGGGGAAGTGCAGGGGATCGATGTGCGGCAGGAAGGCGCGCGCGTCCACGTAGATGGCGTGGCCGCCCGGGGGCCTGACGGTGGGCACGCCCGCGCGCTCCAGGCCCTCCCCCAGGTAGCGGACGGAGGCCGCGCGGTACTCCAGGTAGTCGATGTCCAGCGCTTCACGAAGTCCGACGGCGACCGCCTCGAGGTCCCGCCCCGCCATCCCCCCGTACGTGGGGAACCCCTCGGTGAGGATCAGCAGATCTTTCTCCAGGACGGCCAGCCTGTCGTCGTTGGTGGCCAGGAAGCCGCCGATGTTGGCGAGGCCGTCTTTCTTCGCGCTCATGGTGCAGCCGTCGGCATGGGAGAAGATCTCGCGGGCGATCTCGAGAGGAGAGCGCCCGGCGTACCCCGGCTCGCGCTTTCTGATGAAGTACGCGTTTTCGGCGAAGCGGCAGGCGTCGACGTAGAGGGGAATGCCGTGGCGGGAGAGGGCGGCCTTCACGGCGCGGATGTTCTCCATGGAGACGGGCTGGCCCCCTCCGGCGTTGTTCGTGATGGTGATCATGCCGAGCGGGATCCGATCGGGGCCGACCTTGCGGATGAGATCCTCGAGACGTCCGAGGTCCATGTTCCCCTTGAAGGGGTGCTCCCGTGATGGATACCCGGCCTCGGGGACGGGAAGGTCCACCGCCTCGCCACCGCACGCCTCGATGTTGGCGCGCGTAGTGTCGAAGTGCGTGTTGTTGGGGACGACGTCGCCGGGCCGGCACACCACGGAGAAGAGAATCCGTTCGGCTGCGCGGCCCTGGTGCGTGGGAAGGATGTGCTTGAATCCGAAGATGGACCTCACGCTGGCTTCGAACCGGTCGAAGGAGGCGGAGCAGGCGTAGGCCTCGTCGCCCTCCATCATGGCCGCCCACTGGGCCGAGGACATCGCGGCCGTGCCGCTGTCCGTGAGGAGGTCGATGAGAACGTCGGCGGCGGGGATCCGGAAGGGATTGTAGCCCGCCCGCTCGAGGATCCCGGCGCGTTGGGCGCGCGTGGTGATCCGGATCGGCTCGACGCTCTTGATCTTGAACGGCTCGATGATCGTCTTCAGCGGCCCCTCAAGCCGGCCCCACAGCGGTGGCGCCCGGATCGTCGCCGACCTCTCCAGCGTCCGCGATCCGCCCGCGAGCCGGCGCCTGAATCCCAAGGTTGATAAGCAAGAACCCGGCCAGCGAGGCCGGATCCTCCGCGCTGAACACCGGGACACCCCGCTCGGGCGCGGGCCATGCTCCGTGCCGCCCCGCACGGACGACGACCGCGAGGAGCCTTCCGGCGCCTCGAATCGCCGGGCGGTTATCGGCGCCCTCGACCTCGACCCGCGGAGCCCGGCTGGACGAGAACCCCTCGGCGAGGACCAGGTCAACGTGACCGGGCAGGAGGCGCGCCAGGGTGTGGGGGTCGGGCGTGGGGCCGTCGACGCCGAATCCGGCCGCGTCCCCGAGCAGGGCGACGCGGCCTCCTCCGACCACTGCGACGTCTAGCGCACCTGCTTCGCGGAGGCGCCAGGTGTCCTTTCCGGGCCGGTCCATGTGGAAGCCGTGGCTGGCGTGCTTCAGGGCCGCGACGCGCAGCCCGAGCGCGCGGAACTCTCGGATCATGGCGCTCATGAGGGTCGTCTTGCCGGCGCCGGAAGGGCCCGTGATGCAGATGACGGGAGGCATGGGGCGCTGCGATCTCATCAAGTGCTCCGCCGTGGCATGGGGCTCGCTAACGATCAGGCGCTGCAGAGAGCTGAAAGCGCAGATCGCGTGTTTGCAGCATCTTTTCTCGCTCAGGCCTGCGTGCTATGACGCACGTCATACGGCCTATGTTCTTGGTGTCGTAGCGTTTATGCGCTCCGGCCAAGAAGGGTGGAGGAGGGGAAGATGAGCACCTTGGAGCCGTCGTCCTTCAGGAAGCGATCCATCCAGGAATGGCGCTCCCGCCTGCTCCTGGCCGTCGGGGGGCTCACCCTGTTCGAGACCGTCTCGGGTCTCGTGATCTGGCTCGCTCCCTACAGCGTGACGAACCAGTTCATGGTCCTCACGCATACCTTGGGAGGATTGATCTTCCTGGCCCCCTTCATCGGCTACGCCGTGCGCCACTATCTCCTCGTGCGCTCCCAGCCGATGAACTACGTCAAACTTCTGGGCTGGTCGTCGGCGATCGCCATCCTGATCTGCTGCGTCAGCGGGGCCGTCCTCACTTGGCAGGCGGCGCTCGGCGCGCGGATCGGCTGGTGGTGGGACCAGACCCACCTGATCTCCTCGATCGCTTCCGCGCTCTTCCTGCTCTGCCACGCCGGCGTCATCGTCATCCGGAATCGCTCTCTCCGGGAAGAGTTCGCCCCCCACCTGCGCCGCGCGCAGGCTTACGCGGGGGTCCTCAGCATCGGCGTCTGCGCCGCGGCCGTGCTCGTCACCCTGGCGGCTGCGGCGGCCTACACCGGGCCGGACTTCTCCTGGCGGCTGCCGGCCGACTATTCGTACAAGTACGGGCCCAACCCGTTCGCCCCCAGCCTCGCGAAGACGGCGGGCGGGGGCGCCTACCATCCGAAGTCGCTCGCGGGGTCGGAGTCCTGCGGGCTCTCCGGATGCCACCGCCAGATCTACGAGGAGTGGCTCCCCAGCGCCCACCGCTACGCGGCGATGGATCCCGGCTTCCAGGTGATCCAGTCCGTCATGGCGAAGAACGAGGGGCCGGAGTCCACCCGGTACTGCGGCGGGTGCCACGACCCCATCGCGCTCTTTTCCGGGAGCAAAAACCTCTACAGCAAGGACCTCTCGTTCGAGGGGGCCCGGGAGGGGGTGTCGTGCGTCGTGTGTCACTCCATAACGGAGACCGACGTGAGGGGGAACGCCCACTACACCATCACGCAGCCCGAGCCGTACGTCCTCGAGCGGGTGGACGGCGCTGCGGCGCGGTTCCTCTCCGGATTTCTCATCCGGGCGTACCCGGCGCGGCACGTGAAGGACTACACCCGCGATCTGTACAAGACGCCCGAGTACTGCGGCGCCTGCCACAAGCAGTTCATCGATCAGGAGATCAACAAGGTCGGGTGGGTCCAGCTCCAGAACCAATACGACAACTGGAAGTCGAGCCTGTGGAACAAGCCCGGCAAGCCCGAAGAGACGCTCACGTGCCGCGAGTGCCACATGAGGTTGGCCGAATCGACGGACCCCGCGCGGGGGGACATTCGGGACTTCAACCGCGCCGGGGACGACGGCCGGCACAGGTCGCACCGGTTCATCGCCGCGAACAGGTTCATCCCGCATCTCCTGGATCTCCCCGGCCATGAGGAGCAGGCGCGGCTCACGGAGATGTGGCTCCGGGGCGAGACGGTCCTGCCCGAGATCGCCGACCGGTGGCCCGGAGGGCCGATCGCCCCCATCAAGCTCTTCGCCCCCGAGACCGCCGCGCCCGGGGAGCCGATCGTGGTGCGGGCGGTGGTGACGAACCGCAAGGTGGGTCACGACTTCCCGACGGGGCCTCTCGACATCATCCAGGCCTGGGTGGAGCTGACCGTCAGGGACGGATCGGGCCGCGAGATCTTCCACTCCGGCCGGCTGGACGCGAAGAACTTCCTCCAGGAGGGGGCCTTCATCTTCAAGGCGGAGGGGATCGACCAGTACGGGAACCTCATCGACCGGCACAACCTCTGGGAGATGGTGGGCGCCAGGTTCCGCCGGGCCCTCTTCCCGGGGATGTCCGACACCGACGAGTACACCTTCAAGTGCCCGTCCATGGCGGACACGAACGTGAGCGCGCCCGAGAAACAGGAGGCGGTGTTCAGCCTCCCCGCGAACGGGTCGGGGACCCTGACGGTGACGGCGAGACTCCTGTACCGCAAGTTCGACCAGTTCCTGATGAACTACCTGTTCGACAGGACCGACCTGACGGCGCCCGTCACGGAGATGTCGAAGGACGTGGCCACGATTGCCGTGACCGCCGCGTCCGCCCCCCGCGACACGGGACTGTAGGAACCGGGCGGTGACGCGGCGGCGGAGGCTCGTGCGGGTCTGGGCGGTGGCCGTCACCGCGATCGCGACGGCGCTGGTGGCGGCGGCCGTGATGATCGCGGCGCGGCGCGGCGCGGCGGGCCCTCGGCCCGGGCGGAGCGTCGAGGGGCTGACCGACGTCCTGAGCCGCGGCAACGCGCAGGCCGCGTCGGGCCTCTCCTTCGTGGACGCGACGCGGCCATCCGGCATCGACTTCCGGCACGGACGCGGCGCGCGATCCTCTCTCCTCCCCGAGGACATGGGCTCGGGGGCGGCGTGGGGCGACTACGACGGCGACGGCGATGAGGACCTGTACCTCGTCGGCCAGCCGGGCCCTCTGCCCGAGAGCGAGGAGGCCTTCACCCGATCAGGGCGGGGGTGCGGCCTGCCGTCCGCGGGGGTCCTTTACCGCAACAACGGAGACGCGACCTTCAGCGACGTGACCACCGACGCGGGCGTTCCGGGGCGCGGGTGGGGGATGGGGGCCACCTGGGCCGACTACGACGGGGACGCGGACCTCGATCTCTTCCTGACCGGGTTCGGCTGCTCCACGCTGTACCGCAACGACGGCGGCGCCTTCCGGGAGGCGACGTCCGAGGCGGGGCTCGACGATCCGGGGTTCGCCGCGGGCGCCGCATGGGGCGACGTGGACGCCGACGGAGACCTCGACCTGTACGTCGCCCACTACGTCGCCTTCCACTGGAAGAGGGGGGACGCCTCCCAGAACAGCATGCAGTACGGCGAGATGGTGCCCTTCACGCTCAACCCGTCGTCGTTCCCGGCGGAGCCTAACCGCCTCTACATCAACCAGGGCGGCGGGAGGTTCCGCGAGAAAGCCGCCTCCCTGGGGGCCGCCGATCCCAACGGCCGGGGCCTCCAGCCGGTCTTCTCCGATCTGGATCTGGACGGGGATCCCGACATCTACGTCGCCAACGACGTCTCGGCCAACGCGCTGCTCCGCAACGACCGGGGCCGCTTCACCGACGCTTCGTCGTCCTCGTGGAGCGCCGACTACCGCGGGGCGATGGGTCTGGCCGTGGCCGACGAGGACGGCGACGGCGATTTCGACCTGTTCATCACGCACTGGATCGCGCAGGAGAACGCGCTGTACCGGAGCCTGCTTCTCGAGTTCCGCGCGAAAGGGGAGGCGGATCCGCTGAAGTTCACCGATGTGGCCGACATGACGGGGCTGGGGGCCATCG
The DNA here is from genome assembly GCA_964400605.1 of uncultured Acidobacteriota bacterium. Taxonomy (GTDB): domain Bacteria; phylum Acidobacteriota; class Polarisedimenticolia; order JACPZX01; family JACPZX01; genus CAYNUH01. Next base: position 28,952 of record CAYNUH010000018.1, read on the forward strand.
CCCTCAACGTCGTGGGTTGGGGCGCGTCCTTCTCCGATTTCGACGACGATGGGAGGCTGGACCTGCTGGTCGTCAACGGCCACACGCTCGAGGAGCCGGGGGGGCGTCCGGGGGCGAGGGTCCTGAGGGGTCAGAGGCCCTTCCTCTTCTGGAACGCGGGAGGCGACCGCGGATACTTCGAGGTCGGGGATCGAAGCGGCGAGTTCTTCCGCCGCCCGGGGGTGCTCCGGGGGGCCGCCGCGGCCGACTACGACGGCGACGGCGACGAGGACGCGGTCGTCGTCGAGAACCACGGCTCCGCGATCCTGCTCCGCAACGAGAGCGCCGGGAAGGGCCGGTTCCTGAATGTGCGGCTCAGGGGGCGCGCGCCCAACACGTACGCCGTGGGCGCGAAGGTGCGCGTGACATGCGGCGGCGTGACCCGGATCCGGGAGGTGGCGGCGGGCGGATCGTACCTCTCCATGCACGGCCTCGTGGCGCACTTCGGCCTCGGTGCGTGCGCGGTGGCCGAGCGGGTCGAGGTCGTCTGGCCTTCGGGGGCGGAGTCGCGGGCGGCGGACGTGCCGGCGGATCAGGTCCTGGATCTGCGTGAGCCGGAGCGGCCCAGGGGTTGAGATGACGCGCCGGCGGCGGCTCGTGCTGGCGGGGGCGGCACTTGCTGCCGTTGCCGTGGTGGCCGTCGTTCTGTCGACGCGCGCGGTGCCCGCGCCGCCGATCGGGGAGCCGGCCGCGCAGGAGATCTCGCCGGAGCGCGAGTCGATCCGGAAGTTCTGGGAGTCGTTCCGCCGCGCGGAGGCGGCGCGTCTTTCGGGATCCCGGGAACGGCTCGCGGAGGCGGAGTTCGGCTACCGCGAGGCGCTGGCGCTGGATCCCGATCACGAGAACAGCCTCTGGGGCCTCGCGAACGTCCTCGTCGATCAGGGACGCCGTGCAGAGGGAATGGCTCTGCTGCGGCGGCATCTGGAGGCGCATCCGCGGAGCACGCGAGGGTACGCGCGGCTGGGCGACCTGTTGTCGGCCTCCGGCCCCGGAGGGCCCGCGGATCTCGCGGAAGCCGAGCGGATGTACCGCCGGGCGCTTGAGCTTAATCCGGAGGAGTCGGGGGGATACCTCAACCTGGGACGGCTCCTCTATTCGAAGGATGACCTCGATGGGGCGGAGGCTCAGTTCCGGTCGGCGCTGAAGATCAACTTCAAGAGCCTTCTGGCGGCCCGCTACCTCGCGGTCATCGCTTTGCGCCGGAACGATCCGGCGCGAGCGGGGCGGGAGCTGATTCCGGTGATGGAACGGGTGCTCGCCGACAAACCCAGGCTCTACGCGCTGTCCGAGGGGGACACCATCGAAAAGGCCGAGGGCGGGCGGCTCACCCCCTCGGCCCGCGAGATCCTCCCCGCAGCGGCCTTCGTCTGGATGCTGGTGCGCTCGGGCGGGGTCGGCGCCTCATCGGTCCCCGCGGCCGTACACGACCTGATCTCGAAGGCGCTTCCCCCGATGAAGGCCGGTGGCCTCGTGGAGATCCACCTCCGCGCCGCGCGGGGGATCGGCTCCCGGAGCCCTGCGGGGGAGCGGACGGTGGTAGCCGATCTCGACGGGGACGAGATCGCGGATCGATTCTCGGCCGGTCAGGCCGACGCAGCCGAGGCCGCGGCGTGGATCCTCAACGGCGAGGTCCTCTGCGGCGCGCGCGCGGCCGCCTTCGAGAAGGGGATCGGCGGCGGCCGCTACCAGCCTCCCTCTCCCGAGGCGGCGATAGAGGCCTGCTTGCCGGCGGGCCGGGTCACGGCGAGCGATGTCGACGGCGACGGCGACAAGGACCTGCTGCTCGAGGCGGGCGCCGAGGATCCCGTGCGCGTGGAGCCCGACGTCGTGTTGCTGAACGAGTCCGGCCGCTGGAGCGCTGCCGTCAGGACGTTTGCACCCCGCGCCTGACATCTCCCGGACTGCGCGAAATCGCGCACCCACCCAGGCCGGGCCGCCCGGCCTGGCTCCTCTGCTGGCTTGAACTTCTCTGTTTGCAAAAGTTTAGGTCGCGCATCCCGTGGCACATCCGTTGCTGTGGAAGTCTGCAATGGTAAGGGTGCGCCGAACCCATGCCCGTGGCGCCGGGAGAGGATCGGTGGGGAGAGAGAATGAGAATCGGCGGCGTCGTGCTGGCGGGGTTGGGGGTTGCTCTCACGGGGCTGAGTTTCCTCAGCGCCCAGGAGCTGCGCGGGAGGATGCGTCAGAGCTACCAGAGCCTCACCACCGGCGACACCACGACCGACAGCGTCCTCCAGACCTACGAGGTCAGCTTCAAGAACAACGTGACGCCATCTACCTACTGGCAGGCGAGGCTCCGCGCGCTGCTGACGGGTTTCGACCAATCAGGGGGAGCATCGTCGGACACCGCCCTCTATGAGCCCTTCCTTCAGGTGGTGTACGAGGGCCCCGAGTGGGAGCTCAGCGGGGGATCGAGGATGACGCGCGTGGGGCCCAAGGGAGACCTCTCCACGGCGACCCACAAGGAAAGACGGGATCTGTTCGGCCGCCTGGCCTGGTCCAGGGAGGATCTTCCTCGAATCGACTGGTCGGTGTACCGCATCGACATCGAATCGGATCAGATCCGGACCTCCACCGAGGATCGATCGCTCCTGACGGGAGCCTTCGCGCGCGGCCCCGGCAACGTGAGCCTCGGGATGGAGAACCGTCTCTTCACGGATCCCCGCTCGGACTTCACCCGCGACTCCGTCGAGGTCACCGGCAATGGGGACCTCAGGGGCTCCTTCGCCTCGGGCCGGGTGACGTTGGGCGGGCAGGCGCTCGCGGTGCGGGGGCGGGTGGTGGAGGAGACGCCGCGCGCCCTGGACGTGGACGTCCTGAGACGTCCTCGCTCCGGACTCTTCGGAGAGGACACCACGCCGCTCACGGGATCTCTCGCCGACACACCCTCCCTCGTGGACGCGGACTTCACCACGCCGGCGGCGGACCTGAGCGGTGATTTCCGCAACATCGGCGTGGATTTCGGGTTCCCAGAGACGGTCGAGACGGTCCACGTCACCATCGAGCGGCGGCTGCTGCCGGGAAACGATCGGGACTACAGGTGGGACGTCTACACCAGCGCCGACGGTGACTTCTGGACTCTGCTGGCCTCCCCCGCCCCCTCGAGCTTTGACGGCCTGCTGAACCGGTTCGAGATCCGATTCGGCCGCGTCACGACCCGCTACCTGAAGGTCGTCAACACCGACTTCAGCCGGAACGAGCCGCCCCTGGCGGCCACCGAGATCCAGGTGTTCGGGCGCGAGACGCGCAGCGGGCGCGAGCGCCGGACGCAGACGCACGACAGCGGCAACGCGACCGTGACCTGGCGCGCCGCCGAAAGGCTCGACCTCAGCCTCAACACCTTCGCCAGCCGCCAGACCACGGGGGCGGGGGACGGGGAGACCGCCGACGCGGACCTGAACTCCACGCTCACGACGACGGTCCGTCCCCGCGGAAGCCTGACCACGACGATGAGGCTCCAGGCCATCAACCGCTCCTCCACCCTGGGGCGGCCGGAGGCGGACCGGATCGCCGCGGCCACGTTGGCGGCCGCGCCTCTGCCCGGTCTCGATCTTTCGGTGAGCGGCACCCACCGGCGAAACACGTCTTACGGCGATCTGCTCGTGCAGGCCGACTCGGTCAACGTGCGCGGGGCGGCGCGATTCCTCCACGACGTAGAGACGGCGCTCGATCTCGGCGTGCTGCACCAGGACGAGGGAACGCTGGGGCGATCCACCACGCGCCGCAGCGCGAGAGTCTCGCTGGCCACCACGCTGCGGCCGGGCCTCTTCGTTTCCGGCAATTGGGGGGCGGAGCGGGTGGTGTCCGCCAGCCGGACGGGATCGCTTCCCGACCGCATCGACATCGATCTGCGGTCGCGGCTCTCGTACCGGCCCACACGGGTCCTGGGAGCGGCCGTGGAAGTGCTGTACCAGGACATCGCGGGGCTGAAGGGGACGTCGCGGCTCTACGACCTCGACTGGCTCCCGTTCCCGGGCGGCGCCATGCAGGCGCAGTTCACGCTCCGGCAGGACCGCCGTTCCGTGACGGGAAACCTGAGGGACGAGGCGCGCGCCGGGTTGAGGTGGACGCTCAACCCTCGGACGCTTCTCGATCTCGCTTACAGCGTGATCCGATCCGGCCCCGCCGGCGCCGCCGCCCGCCAGGAAGTGGTGTCGGCCTTCCTGGAGTACCGGTTCTGATGCGAATCCTCGAGCGCTTCATCATCGCGGCCGTTGCGCCGCTCCCGATCCTGGGGCTCCTCGCCTCGGCCGGACCTGTGAGCGCCGCCTCGAGAGAGCAGGGGCCGGGGGAGAAGCAGATCGATCGGCGCCGACTCGCGGTCCTCCCTTTCATGCCGCGCGGCGCGCCGCCCGAGGCGTGGGCGCGCCTTCGCGAGGTTTTCGGCACCAGGCTCCCTGCCGCCGGATTCGATCTCGTGGACCAGGCGGCCGTCAACGAGGCGCTCAAGGAGCGCCGCCTGCGTGACATGTCTTTCCTCACGCACGCGGAAGTGGCCGAACTGGCCGCCACACTCGGCGCCGACCGTGTGCTCGCGGGATACATCTACCGATTCGATGACGCGCCTCGCGCTGCGGTCAGTTTCTCGGGGAGACTCATCGACCCCGCTCGGCCGGAGATCGAGTGGATGGGCCTGACGGTGGTGGAGGGGCGATCGCTCCTGGGTCCGCTCGGGACCGGGGGCCCGATCACGCTGCGGCGCACGCTGGAGGAGGCGGCGAGGCGGTTCGCCGGCGACTTCGCAGAGCCGACGGAAGGTGCGAGGGCCCGAACGGAGCCGCGTCTCTTGAAGCCGTCGCATCTGGCTCCCGAGCCGTCCGTATTCCTCTCGCCGCGGGTGGCCGGGAAAGGGCTTCATCGGATCGTCGTCCTTCCCTTCAGGAACCTGACCCGGCGGCCCGGCGCGGGGCAGGCAGCCGCTGACATCCTCTCGTGGTGCCTCTTGTCATCGGGAAGCGTCGCCGTGGTGGACGCGGGAGATGCGACCCGCCGCCTGCTCGAGCGAGGGTGGCGCACGGGGATGCCGGTGGGGCGCGAGGAGGTTCTTGCTCTGGGCCGCGATCCCGGAGTGGACGGCGTCCTGATGGGGAGCGTGGAGAGGTGGCTGGAAGCCGACCCGGGCGACACGCGGTCCTCGGAGATCGCCTTCTCGGCGCGCCTTCTCGACGCCGCAACCGGGGAGATCCTCTGGGCCGCGGACCACGAGCGGCGCGGCGATCAGACCCGCATCGTCTACGACGTGGGCCATGTCCGGCTCGCCGAAGCCCTCATGGCGAGAGCCTCCTCGGAGGCCCTCGCTCCCCTCGTGAACGCCTTGAAGGAGGCCGCAGCGGCCTCCTCCGGAGATGCAGCCCCATGACCGACCTTCGGCGCCCGCCTCAGACCTCTTTCCCGGCCCTCGCCGTTGCCGCCATCCTCTATCTCTGCGGAGCGGCTGGCGGGGAAGCGGTCGCCGCTCAGACGCCTCCGGGCACGCCGAATGCGCCCCGGGCGCCGGACGATGGGGCGGCGGCCTTGAGTTTAGCCGTGGTGAACGGGGACGCGATCACGCTGGCCGAGCTGCGGGAGTCGTTCGGCTCGCGCCATTCCGGGCACGGCGGCCTCTTGGTGGGTGAGGAGATCATCCGCACCGTCATCGGCAAGGCCGTGGACGAGAGGCTGCTCATCCAGGAAGGGCGCCGGATGGGGATCCCCGACGAACCCGGCTTCAAGCAGGCGGTGAGCGCCTTCAAGGACATCCTCCTGCTGGAGGCGCTCGAGGAGCGGCACATCCGCGAGGCGGCGGAGCCGGCGGACGCGGACATGAAAGCGGCCTACGACCTCCTGCCCAGGCAGTTGCACGTCGCCATCGTGGAGACTCGCGAGAGGGCCATGCTCGAAGAGGCGAGAGGGCGCGTCCGGATCGGAGAGGACTTCGACAGTGTCGCGAGGCAGATGTCGTCCCACCAGAGCCGCACGCGCGGCGGCGACCTCGGATGGATCACGTGGGGCATGCTCGACCCGGCCACGGAGACCGTCGCCCTCAGGACGCCGCCGAGCCAGATCAGCGAGCCCTTCCAGGCAGGGGAGAGATACCGGATCCTGAAGGTGATCGAGGAGAAGGAGGCCCAGCCGCCCGCCTTCGAGAAGGCGCAGGGCAGGATCCGCGCCATCCTCAGGGCCCGCAACCGGGAGCGGCTGCGGGCATCGCTACTCTCCTCCATCAGAACTTCCCATCCTCCCGTGGAGGACGCGGCCGCGATCCGCAGGCTCACCGCGGCCCCGAGATCCGGTCCCGCCGATCCGCCAGAGCCTCCCGACAACGCCGTCTTGATGACGACCTCGACGGGGCTGCCCGTGACTGCGGGGTACGTGAGGCAGCGCGCGCGAAAGAACGGGCTCTCGCCGGCGGCCGGCTGGAAGCAGGCCGCGGACGACGCGCTGCTCATCGACGAGGCGCGCCGGCGAATCCGGCTCGATCCCGGGATGGAGCGCAGGGTCCGCCTCTTCGAGGACGGGCGGATCCGCGAGGAGATCGAGCGCAGCGTCATCCTGAGGGATCTCAGCATCAGCGACGCCGAGGTGAAGGCGTTCTTCGAGAGTGATCCGAGCGCCTTCGCGGGGCCTCCTTCGTACCATGTCCGCCACATCGTCCTCGGCACGAGAGACGAGGCCGAGGAGGCGGCCCGACTCCTGGCCTCGGGGGCCGAATTCGCCGCCCTGGCGAGGGAGAAGTCCGTGGACGCCGGGTCGGCGAAGTCGGGCGGCGACGTCGGCTGGATCGACGGCCCCCCGGCGGGCGGCGCGCGCGAAGGGATATTCGCCCTCAAGCCGGGGGAGACCAGCGGGGCGGTGGAGACCCCCAAGGGGTTCTCCATCGTGCAGGTGCTCGAGATCAGGCCGGCGGCCGTTCCCTCCTTCGAGCAGGCTCGCCACGAGGTGGCGCAGAGATTGACGATCAAGAAGCAGCACGACCTCCGCGAGGCGTGGCTCACAAGGTTGAAGCGGAGCGCGAAGATCACCGTGAACGAAGCGGCCGTGGGACGCGCCGTGAAGCTCCAGGACGCGCTGGCCGAGAGGAGGCTCGGGGAGGCGCCGCAGCCCGGCCCGAGAGGTGGGGGATGATGCGCCGATCCCTTCACGCTCTGTTCGCCTCGGCTCTCGCAGCCGCGGCGTTCCCGGCCGCCGCGGCGGGGCTGGAGTCCACGCCGGCGCCCTCGCCGCCCGCTTTCCTCGGGATGCGCGCGGTCGCCCTCGTGGGCGAGCACATCGACGGCACGGCGTTCAGGATCCCCCAGGGCCTCCACTACGACGCGGCGCACGACGAGGTCTTCGTGGCCGACACAGGCAACGGCCTCGTCGGGATCTTCGACGGGACGGGCGTTCCCAAGTTCACCTTCTCGCCGGGACGCGGTCTCGATCAGCCCATCTCCGTGGCCACCGATCCGGAGGGGAACATCTACGTCCTGAACGTCGGATCGCGGGTGGTTCTGGTTTTCAACTACCGCGGCGAGCCGCTGGGCGAGATCCACCCGGTGGACGGGGCGAGAGCGCCCGTGGTCCCCAGCGGGATGGAGATCGGCCCAGACGGCAGGCTGTACGTCCTGGACAGCGCGGAGGGGCGCATCCTCGTCCTCGGCCTCGACGGCGCGCTCTCACAGGTGATCCGCGGCTCCGGCCGGGGCGGATCGCGCCTTCAGGCACCCTATGACATCGCCTTCGACGCCGCCTCGAACCTCTACGTGACGGACCGGAGAGGGGTTCCGGTCCAGGTCTACAGTCCCTCGGGGAAGTATCTCCGCGGGTGGGGGAAGAGGGACCTGGGGCCGGAAGACTTCGCCGCGCCTTCGGGAATCAGCGTGGACACCTACGGGTACGTCCTCGTGGCCGACCCCTTGCGCCAGGACGTGAAGATCTTCGACCCCAACGGGGTCTACGTGGATCGGTTCGGAGGTTTCGGCGGCGGGGCCGGCGACGTGGCCTACCCCACGGACGTGGCCGCCGGGCGTGGCGGAAGGGTTTACGTCGTCGAGCGGGTCGGCAGGCGCCTTCAGGTCTTCGAGCGTATTCCCCTCAGCGGTGCGCCACGCCGCGCACCGCCGCGCTCCTCGCTCCCCGCCTCCCCGGCCCCGTCGCCCTGAGCGAAAGGGGCGGCGCCGCAAGTCCTTCTGCCCGCTGAGATTATCAGCGCCGATCCGTCGGGGCCCGACCTTGTGCTCTATTTCACAATCCCGCCGCTGGCACGCACGTTGCTCTCTTTCGGGTCGAAGGCGGTCGGCGGGAGCCCGCAGCCGACGGCGATCCAGCGCGGCCTTCCAGGAGGTGACCACACATGAGCAAGTTGGGGGTGGCCCTGATAGGGGTCCTGGTTCTATGCCTGGTCCTGTTCACGGGCGGCCCGGCGATCGGAGGCGACTACCACAAAGGCAGCACCCTGATCTGCAGCGACTGTCACACCATGCACTCCGAGCAGGATCACGGATACAACGCGAACGGCGGCGGCATCTACACGCCGATCGGCGGGTCGGGACCCTACGAGTACCTGCTCCGGAACGAGATCAACGATCTCTGCCTGACCTGCCACGACGGCGGCACTTTCGCCCCGGACGTCCTCGAGGACAACGCGGGCTCGTACGTCCGCGAGGCGGGCGCGCTGAACCGCGACGGCATCGCTCCGTACTACACGTCCGACGGCCACACATTGGGCAGCACGGACACGGCTCACGGCGGAATCTGGGCCCCGGATCCGACCCACGGCCTGACCTGCGTTGACTGCCATCATCCGCACGGTGACGGCGGCCCGACCGTCAGCAACCCGTACCGGAACCTGCACCCGGAGGCCGGCGGCAACGCCCTTTTCAACCCCCCCTCATATGCAGTGGGGACGAATGACACCACCAAGGACGTCTTCGAGCGGTCCGCCGCCTCGTACGACGTCGCGGACGTGGACTTCAACGAGCCCGACCAGACGAAGTCGGCCATGGGGAACTGGTGCGGCGCCTGCCATGCGTCGTTCCACGGCGGCCCCGGCAGCACGAACGTGGGCGGAAGCTCGACCGGGCAGTTCGACAGGCACCCGACCGCGGGCGTGGACATCGGAGCCATCAGCGGCGGCCATTCCAGCAAGACCGTCTTCGCCACCGGCACCCGCAGCGGCGCGGGCCCGGGACCCAAGGTAAACTGGGTGAAGGTGATGACCGCCTCCGGCGACTGGAAGCCGGACACACCCGCCGAAGTGACCGATCACACGCCGACGTGCGTCACGTGCCACAAGGGACACGGCAACCAGAGGGCGTTCGGGCTCATCTACATGAACCCGCTCTCAGGGGCCGTGACCGAGGAGGGGACGGCATCGGGGACGTACAGGAACCTGTGCGCCCAGTGCCACACGCAGGCTCTCTGAGCCACTGACCGAAAGCCCTTCCGGCTAGAATGGGGGGGGAGGCGCCACGATGATCGGCGTTTCCCCCCTTCGTGTGAGGAGACGCGAATCCATGACCGGCTCGCGCTGGCCCGTCGCGGCCCTTGCCCTCCTGACTCTCATCCCGCTCGCCGGAGCGCCCCACGAGGGCGCCCAGGACGACGAGCCGCACCGGCGCCGATCCACCCTCTACGTGGCCCTCCGAGGATCGGCCGAGGTGGCGGTCCTCAGCCGCGACACCGCGGAGGTCCTCGCGACGATACCGGTGGGCAAGTCCCCCACGGGTCTCGCCGCGCGCTCCGACGGGGATCGGATCTACGTCGCCTGCGCCGGGGCGCACACGGTTCAGGTCATCGACGGCGCCGCCCGCAAGGTTCTCGACACCGTCTCGCTTCCCCACGGCGCGGCGCCGGTGCACGTCGTCCTGAGTCCGGACGAGAAGACGCTGTATGTCGCGGCCTCGGGGCTCGACGCCGTCTACGTCCTCGATGCGCCCTCCCTCCAACAGACGGGGGAGATCGCCGTCGGAAGGCAGCCGGTGCGCCTCGCGGTCTCCCCGGACGGGCGGAGGCTCTACGCGCTGTGCGCGCAGTCGGGGCGCGTGGACATCGTGGACACGTCTCTGATGAAGGTCATCGCTTCACCGTCGGTGGGATCGCGGCCCGGGGACCTCGCCCTCGATCCCGCCTCCGGCACCGTGTACGTGGTGCGGCCTGGGGCGCCCGCTCTCCACAGCATCGCGGAGGGCGCGGCGCAGGCGACGGAGACGTCCATCGAGGCACCCGCCGAGTCGCTGGCCGTGGACGGCGCCGCCGGACGTCTCCTGCTGGCGAGCCCCACCGCCGGTAGGATCTCCATCCTGGCGCCCGCCACGGGCGCGTCCACGAAGGTCATCCCCGTCGCGGACGTGAGCCGGCTGGTGATCGACACGGAGGGTCAGCTTCTTTATGCTCTCAGCGCGCGCCGGGGCCTCCTCATCTACGTGAACCGCATCCTGGGCGCCGTCGAGCGTGAGGTGCAGGTGGGGAAGGAGCCGTGGGACCTCGTCCTCATCCCGTGACGGTCGCCCTCGCGGCGGCATGGGCGGCGGTCTCCCTGACGGGCTGCCCCCACCGCGCCACGACGTTCGTCCACCCGCAGGCCGACTTCTCCCTGATCGAGCGGGTGGCGGTCCTCCCGCTGGAGAACCTGACCCAGGAGCCGACCGCCGGCGAGAAGGTGCGGCAGCTCCTCGTCATCGAGATGCTCTCTTCGGGGAGCGTCGAGGTCGTGGACGTGGGCGAGGTGGCGCGGGCTCTGAGATCCTTGAGCATCACCAACCCCGCGTCCCCGGGCAGCGAGGAGGTCCGGAAGCTGGGCGCGGAGCTCAAGGTCCAGGCCCTCATGGCCGGCTCCGTGCAGGAGTTCGCCCAGGGGAGGGCGGCCGGCGCGCCGGCCACGTCCGTCGCCCTCGTCTTCAGGCTCCTGGAGACGGACATGGGACAGGTGATCTGGACCACCAGCGTCTCCCACAGCGGCGTGGGGGCCATGTCCCGCCTGTTCGGCGTGGGGGGCGAGAGCGCCAGCGACCGGTCCCGCAAGCTGATCGAGAAGGCTCTGCACACCTTGATCAAGTGACGGGCGGATGGGCCGACCTCGATGACCGCACCGGCGCGCTTCCTGCGCACCCTCCGCGTGACGCTGGCCGCCGCCGCGGCCGTCTCCGCCCTCGTCTCCGGGGCCGAGGCCCAGCTCAGGAAGGGCAAGGCGCTTCGCCCCGAGCAGAAGCACTGCGTTGAGTGCCACGCGAAGGAATCCGCCGCCTACTCCTCCCGATCCTCGAAGCACGAGCCGGTCCGCGAAGGGAAGTGCGAGACGTGCCACCTCCGGCACGGGATCGTCGGAGTCCTGAGGCTCAGCGCCGAGGACCCGGCGCTCTGTCTCACGTGCCACGCGATGGAAGGGGCCCCCGAGTCGGGGAAAGGTGTCTCCTCGAAGCAGGGCACGGCGCGGGCGGCAGGCGTGACGCACCTCTTCACGCACCCTCCCGGCGAGGGGCTCAAGTGTGGCGCGTGCCATGACCCGCACGGCGCGGATCACCCGCACTTGCTGAGGCAGGAGGGATCGGCGGCCTGCCTGACCTGCCACAAGCCGGAATCGTTCCAGGGGACCTCCGCCCACCCGCTGGCCGCGGTCGCGTGCCTCACCTGCCATGACCCCCACGGATCGCGCCTGCCGGCGCACCTGTCCCGCGAGCCCGCAACGCTCTGCGTCTCCTGCCACGACGGGAAGAGCGAAGCGGAACACTCCGGCCACGCCGGACGGGCGCCCTCTCCGGCCACCTGTCTCTCCTGCCACGCGCCCCACGCCTCGGCCGCCAAGGGGCTGATGAGGAAGCGCCTGCATGCGCCCATGGCCGAGCCCGGCGGCTGCGATGCCTGTCACGTCGCGGAAGGGGACGGGGCCGCCGGGTTCGCTCTGGCGATCCAGGGAGTCGATCTGTGCCTGACCTGTCACGCCGACCCGCGGGTGCCCGGCGGGGCCACGGCGGAGGCCGGCGCCGCCCACGTCCACCCTCCGGTGGCGGAGGGGAACTGCCTCACGTGCCACGCACCCCACGCCTCCGACGAAACGGCCCTCCTCAAACGGCCGCAGGCGGATCTCTGCGGGGAGTGCCACGCCGAGTCGGAGGCCGCGAAAGCATCGAAGGCACCGCACCCACCGGCGGCGAAGGAGTGCACGGCCTGCCACCTCCCGCACGCGGGGCCGGCGAAGTTGATGCGGCAGCCGGCGCCGGCCCTGTGCGAGGGCTGCCACCCCGGCGTGAAGGATCAGGTCGCCCGGAAGGTGCCTCACCCTCCGGCCGCGGCCGGCGAATGCCTGACGTGTCACGACCCACACGGATCCGCCAACAAGGGGATCCTCAAGGAACCGGCCGCGACGCTCTGCCTCACCTGCCACGAGGGGATGAAGGGCGAGCTGGAGGCGCGGGTGGGGCATCCGCCGGCGAAGACGGGAGATTGCGTCTCCTGCCACGAGCCGCACGGATCCGACGCCCCTCACCTCACCGTGGCGGATCTCTCGAAAGCATGTCTCGCCTGCCACAAGGACGAGGCCTCGGCCTTTCCAGAGGATCAGCGTCACGCGCCCTTCGCGGCCGGTGCGTGCCTGTCGTGCCACCGCCCGCACGCCTCCCCCCGGGAGAGCCTCCTGACGATGGAGCCGCTGCTTCTGTGCCGCTCCTGCCACGAAGACGTGGGAGCGGACACCACCGCAGCGAGCCGCCACATGCCTGTCCTGAGGGGGCAGTGCCTGTCCTGCCACGGCCCCCACGGCGGCGCGCCGCCCGCCCTCATCCGAACCGCCGACGCGAAGACACTCTGCCTGACCTGTCACGTGGAGGAGGGGAAGCTGATGGTCCGGATGGACTACGACGTCCACCCGCCCTTCAGGAAGGACTCGTGCCTCAACTGCCACACGGCGCACGTCTCGCAGCAGGAGTCCCTTCTCGTGCGCGCGCCCGCCGCTCTGTGCGGCGCCTGCCACGATCCGACCAAGCCGGCGATGCGGACGGCGCACCATGGATTGATCACCGCCGCCACCGACTGCACCGGGTGCCACGAGCCGCACGCCTCGGAGAAGAAGAAGCTGATGCTTTCGGGGCAGCACGCGCCGTTCGCCGACGGCGACTGCAGCACCTGCCACCAGGGGAGTGCGCCGTGAGGGGTGGCGGATCTCAGAGGGTCCCGCCCTGCAACCTGACCCGCCATGCCACGAGGCGGCTCCTCGGGGTGGTGCTGATGGGGGCGCTCGAGACGGCGGCGTGGTCTTCCCCGCCGGCGGCCGTGGTCCCCTGCGCCACCTGCCACGACCAGCCCGCCGCGTGGACGAAGAAGACCTCCGTCCACGCCCCGGTCGCGGCATCCGACTGCACGGGCTGCCACAACGCGCACGCGTCGCGGCAGGGGTCACTCCTGAGGCACGCCACGTCGAGGACCTGCACGCCATGTCATCAGGATCTGGCCGAGAGGATCCGGACCGGATCGCCGCACGGCGCCCTGGCCGGCGAGAAGGCCTGTCTCGCCTGCCACGACCCGCACGCCTCCGATCGCCCGAAGCTGCTGCGCGACGAGCCTGCGAGGCTCTGCGCGACGTGCCACGAGGAGATCGCGAAGGGCGGCGCCCTCGCGCACCCCCATCCTCCCGTGGCTGCCGGCGACTGCCTCACCTGCCACGACCCTCACGCGTCGCCTCGACCCAACCTCACGAAGAACGAGGAGCCGGCGCTCTGCCTGGCGTGTCACAAGACCGCCGACCCGAAGACGGCCGCGGCCCACAAGGGGATCCCGTTCGCCGAGAGCGAGTGCTCCTCCTGCCACGCGCCTCACGGTTCGAGCAAGGCCGTGATGATCCGGGAAGGCGCTCACCCTCCCTTCGCGGAAGGATCGTGCGAGGCTTGCCATGGGGGCCCGGGTGAAGTGCCAGCGTCGCTCCGAGCCCGGGCGGAGGAGATCTGCACCGCCTGCCATGATCCCCGCAAGGCGGGACACCCGGTGCCCGCGCCGGCCGCCTGCCTTTCCTGCCACACGCCCCACGCCGCCTCCGGTCCTGCACTGATCGCGGGGCGCGAGAAGGACGTCTGCCTGGCCTGCCACGAGGACGTGGCCGTGAAGCGCAAGGCGGCAGCGGCTTTCCATCCCTCCTTCGGCGCTTCGCAGGACTGCACCGCCTGCCACACGTTGCACACGGGCCTGGGGGCGTCGCTGCTGAAGAAGAAGGACGCGCAGCAGACCTGCTCCACCTGCCACGCCTCCCACGCGCAGTTCTCCCATCCGATGGGTGAGGGAGTGGCCGATCCGAGCCACCCGGGCCAGAGCGTGAGCTGCCTCTCCTGCCACGACCCGCACGGGACCGGGTTTCCCCGGTTCCTGCTGGCCGATCCCCGCCAGGACCTGTGCCTGCGCTGTCACGAGAGCGGCATGCGCTGAGGTCGGCGGGGGAGTGCGATGACCTCGCCTCGCCGCAGAGGGTCTCAGGCGCGTGGTTTCTCCACACATCTGGAGCCACTGCCCGTGAAGACCCGCAGGCAGGCCCGCGCGATGAAGGTGCGTGATTTCTCCACGTGCTGAGAAACGCCGCGCACGAAGACGCATCAAATCCGGGGCCGCGGAGAAAGTCAACAATTTGTGGCGCCGGGGCACAGGCCGTTTCGCTTGTACCTGCAATCACTTGCGGTGAATCCTCGTCGCGCGCGCGCGGCCTTCCTTGCCTGCCCGGCGGCGCCGTCTGGCACGGAGATTGCCGATAAGCACGAGAAAGGGAAAGTTCGTCACGCCGGGCAGCGCCGCATTCGAAGCCCGCCCGCCGGCCTGCCCCGCCCCGCTTGGAGGGGCGGAAGGAGGGTAAGGAGATGAACAGAGTTCCCGTCATCCGCATCGGAGGGTGGATCGCGGCGGGCCTGGTGGCCATCGCCGCGGCGGCGCTCATGCTGGGGGCGCTGCCGGCGTCGGCCACCCCGCTGCCGGGAGGCACGCTCGACCCGACGGCCATCACCAAGTACGCGGCGCCGCTCGTGATCCCGCCGGCCATGCCGCGCGCCGCGAAGCTGCCGCGCAAGCGCGCCAGGAACATCGACTACTACGAGATCGCGCTGCGTCAGTTCGACCAGCAGATCCTGCCGCCCGGCATGCCCATGACCACCGTCTGGAGCTACGGTGCGATCTCCGCTCCGGGCACCGTGGCGCAGGGAGGCAGCTTCCACTATCCGGCCTTCACCATCGAGGCGAAGTGGCTCCAGCAAGCCCGCGTCAAGTGGATCAACGACCTCGTGGATGCCGACGGCAACTGCCTGCCTCACCTGCTGCCGGTGGACCAGACGCTGGACTGGGCCAACCCGCCGGGCGACTGCGACCCGATGCATCCGAGCATGTCGGGGCGCGACTGCGCCGGCATGGACCAGATGCCGTACACCGGGCCTGTCCCGATGGTCGTTCACCTTCACGGTTCGGAGAGCACCCAGGAGAGCGACGGCTTCCCCGAGGCCTGGACCCTCCCCGCGGCGAACAACATCCCGATGGGCTACTACTCGACCGGCACGTACTACGATCGGTTCAAGGCCTCCTCGCCGCTCGGCGCGCTCTGGTCGCCGGGTTCCATGGTCTTCCAGTACCCCAACGACCAGCGCGCGACCACGCTCTGGTACCACGACCATGCGCTGGGCATGACCCGGCAGAACGTCTACGCCGGGCCGGCGGGGTTCTACATCCTCCGGGGCGGGCCGGACGACATGGTGACGGGCACGCTGCCGGGGCCCGCGCCCGCGCTCGGAGATCCGCCGGGCATCAGGTACTACGAGATCCCCATCGCGATCCAGGATCGCTCGTTCAACGCCGGCGGATCGCTCTTCTACCCGGACAACCGCGCGTTCTTCGAGGGGCTCGACCCGTTCCAGCTCCAGATCCCGTTCCGGCCGTCCCCGGCCATTGGCGGCGAGAGCGACGTTCCCCCGATCTGGAACCCCGAGTTCTTCGGCAACACCATCGTCGTTAATGGACGGACCTGGCCGTACCTGGAGGTCGAGCAGCGCCGCTACCGGCTGCGGTTCCTCAACGGCAGCAACTCGCGCTTCCTGATCCTCAGGTTCGAGAACGACCTGCCCTTCTGGCAGATCGGCGCCGAGGGCGGCTTCCTGCCGGCGCCCGTCATGCTCACCCAGCTGCTGATGGGGCCCGCCGAGCGGGCCGACGTCATCGTGGACTTCAGCGACCTTCCCGAAGGGACGAGCATCCGGCTCCTGAACCTGGCTCCCGACGAGCCGTTCGGCGGCGGGGTGCCTGGGATTGATTTCATGCCGTCCGATCCGGACACGACCGGGCAAGTCATGGAGTTCCGCGTTCAGAGGCGCGTGGGCCCCGATCGCAGCACGCCGCCGGATCAACTCCTGCTGCCCGCGATCACGCCGCTCGGCCTCGCGACCACGACGCGCACGCTGTCGCTCAACGAGGCGGAGTCAGCAACGGTGCTGGTCTCGATGGATCCGAACGGCAACATCGTGCTCGACCCGAACGGTCTGCCATTCGGACCCACCATGGCGATGCTCGGAACGCTCAATCCCGACGGCACGGGCAACGCTATGCACTTCATGGACGCGGTCACGGAGAACCCGGCACTGGGTTCCACCGAGATCTGGGAGATCCACAACTTCACCGCAGACGCCCATCCGATCCACATCCACCTCGTGCAGTTCGAGGTCGTGGACCGCGAGAACGCCGTCACGGGCGACACGCGAGGTCCGGAGCCCTGGGAGACCGCCTTCAAGGACACGGTCATCGCCTACCCGGGGGAGATCACGCGGGTCAAGGCGCGCTTCGACGTGGAGGGCCTGTTCGTCTGGCACTGCCACATCCTCGAGCACGAGGACAACGACATGATGCGGCCGTACTGCGTCGGGACGTGCCCGCCGTAAAGGCCCGCACGCATGAGTGACGGAGTCGAGGGCCGCCCAAAGTGGCGGCCCTCCTCCCGTGCCCGGTGGAGGCCGGCTCCGACGCCGACAGAACCCAGGATACCCCAGGACGTCTTCACGACCTCGTGAGGCTTTCCGTTCCCGGCTGCCGCTCGCCGTCGAGTCGCGCCGCACCGATCCAGACCACATCATCGGGGAGGTTGCCGACATGTTTCTCAGCGCAGGCCGAGCGCGCCGCCTACGTGTCCTCGCCCTGGGGGTAGTCCTCGCGGCGGTGGGGCTGGGCGCGCTCGCCCGCGCCGCCCAGTGGATCGTGGACGACGACGGGCCGGCGAATTTCGGCACGGTCCAGGCCGCCGTGAACGCAGCGTACGTCCACACCGGGGACATCATACTGGTGAGGCCCGGCTACTACCCCGGCACCGTCGCGGTAATCTCCAAGGACCTGATCATCCGGTCGGAGGCCGGCCCCTCCGTCACGGTCCTTGACGCCCAGGGTTCGGGCTCCGTGGTTTCGCTCCAGAACAGGACCTCCGCCACCCGCATCGAGGGGTTCACCATCACCGGGGGGCGCGATCAGACGGGAGGAGGAGTGTGGATCTTTGGAGGAGGCCCGGTGATCACGCGCAACGTGATCGAGGGAAACCGGGCCGTCGGCGGGATCCTCGGGTACGGCTACGGCGGCGGGATCGAGGTCTACAGCAGCGCGGCCGTCATCACCCGCAACGTCATCCGGGGGAACACCGCCCTCGACGGGGGCGGCGGCATCGACGTGTACTACTCGGGGCCTTCCACGGCGGGAACCTGCTGCCCCGTGATCGCCCAGAATACGATCCTGGACAACGCCGTCACCTCGGCGGCGGGGATCGGGGGCGGGATCCTCTCCTCCGCATCGGAGCCCTGGATCACGTCGTCGATCGTCGCCGGAAACCAGGCCGCCTCGGGCGGCGGGCTGTACGTGGAGAGGATCCAGGGGATCAACGATTCGCCAGACGTGACCACGAACATCTTCTTCGCCAACGCCCCCGACGCCGCCGCCTCCAACGGGAACTTTCGATTGCCCTCCTCCAACCTGGAGACCGATCCGCGGCTGGGAGCCGGAGAGTGGTTCGACGTGTGGCCGCGATCCGACTCGCCCGCCCTGGACGCCGCGGAAGCCGGCGTGCCGGCAGGCGCCGACCTGACGGGACTCGCCTCCCCGGTCGATTCCGACATGGACGGCGCCGCCATCGACGACATCGGGGCGATCGAGAACCGCTCGGAGATCACGGGGCTCTCGGCCTCGACGGACCCGAACGCGCCGGGGGCCGCAGTCCTGACCTGGGACGATTCCGTGAACCCGGCGGTGGTCTTCCAAGTCTATCAAGACGACATGGACCCGTTCGCGCTCAGCGGGGGATTGTGCCTCGCGGCGTCGCTGACCGCGCCCACGTTCACGGACGGCGGGTCTCCGCCGCCGGGCGGCATCCACTTCTACCTGGTGACCGGAGAGGGCGCGGTGGAGGGAAGCCGCGGGATCCGGAGCGACGGCGCACCGAGGCCTTCCGCTCCAAGCTGCTCCGGACCGTGACGCGTCCGCCCACGGCTCGTGTTCGCTCGGCCCGGGTTTTTCCCGTTTCCGATCCGATCTCCGCCGACCCCCGTCTGCCGGTCCGAAGCGTGGAGCCGCTTGACTCCGGCCGCCGCGGCCGGATAATGCCGGGCGCTGGCTGGGTGAGTCGTAGGGCGCAACGATGCGAGTAAGCGCGATGTGCGTTCGGCTCGAAGCGGCGGGTGAGCGCCCCCAACACCGCAGCCGGAACACGCGCCAGGCCACGCTTTTCCTGGTGCTCCGCCCAGCAGCTCCATCTCTCCCATCCCGGGCACACTGTTTGCTTTTTCATCGACCCGGCCCTGGGTCGGTGCTGTCCGACCATTGCCCGGTGCTTGGCGGCCCACGATGAGGACGACGCCCGGCGGCCCGCACACTTTTGAGGAGGAGGCCGCCCCGCGGGCCGCGCCGCATCCGATCCGGGCTGCAGAAGTGATCTAGCCACGTCGAGAAGTTGCCGGCGTCGAACGGAAGCGACGCTGACGGGAACGTTGCACGGAGGAGGATGCAGACGATGCGGACTCGCGTGCGAGATGGGACGATTCCCTCGATCATCCTGGCGCTGGCGGCTTTCGTCTCCGCCCCTCTGCAGGCGGCGGAGAGCCCTCCCGCGGCGGGAGACTACCGGGGAGACGACTCCTGCGCCGCCTGCCACGAGGACCTCGCCAGGGATTTCTCGTCCAGGAACGTCCACTCGAAGGGCAGGCAGTACGGGGTGGGAGAGTCCGGCCGCGCGTGCGAATCGTGCCACGGGCCCGGCGGCAGGCACGTGGACTCCCAGGAAGCCAAAGACATCCTGAACCCGGCCAAGGCGGCCGCAGATGAATCGGCCGCCGCGTGCCTGAAGTGCCACTCCCAGGCGAGAACACAGGCCCACTGGGCGGGAGGGGCCCACGAAGCGGCCGGCGTCTCCTGCGGTTCCTGCCACAGCATGCACAAACCGGGCGATCGTTCCCACCTGCTATCAAAGACCTCGGAGGAGGAGCTCTGCGTCTCGTGCCATCAGGGGATGCGCAAGAGCCTCTTCTCCCGATCCCGCCACCCGCTGCGCGAGGGCAAGATGGAGTGCTCGTCCTGCCACAACCCCCACGGGACCTTGTCCGAGAAGATGATCTCGGCGAACAGCGTCAACGACAAGTGCTACGAGTGCCACGCCGACAAGAGAGGGCCCTTCCTGTGGGAGCACATCCCGGTGCGCGAGTCCTGCCTGAACTGCCACGCGCCGCACGGCTCGAACCATGAGAGCATGCTCGTCACCCAGGGGACGCGGCTCTGCCAGCAATGCCACATCCAGGGCCGGCATCAGACGAACGCGACGGCGCCCAACGACCTGTGGGCCTTCAACAGGGCGTGCATGAACTGCCACAGCGCGGTCCACGGTTCGAACAGCCCCTCCGGGGTGATCCTGCAGCGCTAGGACCTGACGTCATGGGCACACCTGAGCCCGATGCAGAGCGAAGGGGTGAGCGATGATGAGCAGAGACGCGGCGACGCCACACGATCGGCCGGGGCGAGCCGGACGGATGGCCCGGATCTTCATCGCGCTGGCGGCGCTCTTGATGATCTATCCCGCCTCCGCCTCCGAGCCCGGCCTGCCTGGCGAGGGGGAGGCCTCGACCGGCGTGAGGCAGACCGACGAGGACAGCCGCTCCTCCAAGTTCGGCGAGTACCGGGATCTCGAGGACGGCTTCGTCTTCGATCTCCTCTCCTATCACCGGGACTGGGCGGACAAGGCATGGTTCCTGGACTTCCAGGGGCTGAACGCGCTGCGGGGCGACGAGAGCTACCGCCTCGGATTCGGCCTGCACGGGAAGTTCGACGTCGATCTCTCCTACGATCGGACGCCGCACCTGGTGAGCCGCGAGGGCCGCACCATCATGGATGCGGACGGGAGTCTCTTGAGGATTCCGGGCCAGATCCGGAGCGACTTCCAGGCGCTGGACGACACCACGGACGCGACCTACGTGACAGGGGACACGGCCGGGACCGTGGCGCTCGCGGAGCAGCTGATCGCCGCTCAGTCCTTCCAGGACATCGGTGTGAGCCGCCAGAAGGCTGCGGCCGGCGCATCATGGAGGGTCGGCAAGTCGTGGAGCCTCCGCTTCGACGCCTCCTCGGAACTGCGCACGGGTACGAGGCCGCTGGGGACCGGCACGTATCAGCGCAGGGCCACCGGCGCGGGGGCGGCGCACCAGATGGACCAGTTCCGCGCCCTCGGGCAGGAGCTGGCCGCGCCCATCGACGAAAGAACAAGCAGGATCGGGGTGGGGGTCCACTTCGTTCACAAGAGGTTCATGGTGGACTTCGGCGTCGAGGCCGTCGCTTTTGACAACGCCTTCGGCGACATCCGCTGGGACAACCCGTTCCGGGCCACAGACCTCGCCAGCGGCACGTTCCGCAACCGGTTCTCTCGGGGCCTCATCGACTCGCTCCCGGACAACACCGCCACGACGGCGTCCGTCACGGGCTCGGTGGACCTGCCGGGCCGCTCCCGGCTCTCGGTCCTGCTGTCGCAGACGAACAGCGTTCAGGACGACCCCTTCTCGCCTTACACGCTCAACACGGCCATCTCCGCCGCGGCCGGTTTCAACGTGACCAACCCGAAGACGCTGCCCGGAGAGAGCCTGGACGGCGACGTCACGACGACTCATGGGAGCCTGCTCTTCACGACCCACCCCATCAAGCCGTTGAGCGTCACGGCGCGTTACCGCCTCTACGACTACAAGAACGATTCGGAGGAGTTCATCTTCCCCGGCTACGCCGCCTTCGGCGAGTCGGCGTGGAGAACGAACATCGTAGGCACGGTGCCCATCGAGAACCACCTGTACGAGTACACCCGCACCAACTACGGCGTGGACGTGACCTGGCGGTTCGTCCGGCAATTCGCCCTACAGGCGGCGGTGGGGCGCGAGTCGTGGGACCGCGTGGAGAGGGCGGTGGAGACCACCGACGAGGACATCGCCGGCCTGACCGTCATGGTGGATCCGGCGGACTGGCTGTCGTTCCGGGCGGGGTTCAGAGCGCAGTCGCGCGAGTTCGACGGGGCGTACGACCCGGAGCTGGAAGACCCCGACCTGCGGCAGTTCGATCAGGCCAACCGGGACCGCGACGCCCAGAGCCTTCAAGTGCAGATCACCCCGACGGACCGCGTGAGCATCGGGCTTGCCTACGACGTCCGCAAGGACGACTACCCCGACAGCCCGCGGGGCCTCCAGGAAGCGAAGGGAACCGTGACGGGGATCGACGTGACGGTTTCGGCCACGGATCGTGTCTCGTTCTACGTGTTGGGCGGTTTCGACAAGATGGAAAGCGACCTGCTCTCGGTGGCGAAGGACGACGATCCGGACGGCGCGGGGCCGCTGACGAACTATCTCCCCGAGAACGAGTGGACGGCGGGAGTCACGGACGAGATGACCGAGGTCGGGGCCGGGGTGAAGGTGGTCTTCAAACCGGACCGGTTCGACGCGGATCTCTCGCTCACGAGGACGGAAGGCGACACCGACTTCGAGAACAACAACCCCATCAACCGCCTGATCGTCAAGAGCGTGCAGTTCCTGAACTCGAGGGCCGTGGACTGGCCGCGCGTCCACACCGAGACGACGGCGGGCGACCTCAAGCTCCGGTACTGGTTCCGGCCGGGCGTCGCCCTCGGCGTGCGGTGGCTCTACGAGGACTACGGCCTCGACGACTTCGCCCGGACCCCGGTGCGCCCCTACATGTTCAACCAGGTGAACCTCGGGAGGGGGCTCGACGAGGCGCGGCGATTCCTGTTCCTGGATTCGACCTACGGCGATTACAAGGGCTCCGTGATCTCGGCGATGATGCAGTACCGCTTCTAGCGCCCACGAGCCCGACAAGAGCCTTCAGCCCGCGGAGGACTTCTTGGCAGAACGGGGGAACTCCCTCGGGTCCCGGACGATCGCCAGCGCGTCTCTCCTCGCGATCTCGCTCGCGGCTTGCCGGGTGGTGCCTGGAGGCGGGCTGGGTGGCGGCGGGGGCGATCTGCCGCTGCGGCCGGAAGAGGCGCGGGCGGGGCGCGCCGCGGCTCCCGGGATCGCGCGCGACGGCGAGCGCGTCTATCGCGACTACTGCGCCGGCTGCCACGGAGACAAGGGCGACGGGCAGGGGCCGGCGT
>CAYNUH010000019.1:0-12576 GCA_964400605.1 uncultured Acidobacteriota bacterium
CCGTTGCTGCGCACGATGATCTTTGCCTCTTCGCCCTGCCCGTCGTCGGCGCCCGGCAGGTCCATGATCCAGCAGCCGGCGCGCTCGCCCTCCGTGACGTGACGGATGGCGCCCGACGCCTTCAGCTGCTCGTACGCCTTCGCCCAGAACCTCAGCGCCAGGATGTGGCTCTCCCAGGGAAGGAGGTCGTAGCGCACGGCGATGCGCTCCATCGTGGCGAGGTGGCACCGCACGATCCTCTCGGAGAGGTACCGCGCCATCGAGGCCTCGGGCTCGATGTTCTCCTCCATGTGCTTGAGCGTCCGGGCGCGAAGGGCGAGCCGCGAGGCGTCGGCCTCGTAGAAGGCGGTCACCTCCGAGTACAGGTCCCAGCAGCCGTAATCGAACCGGCCGCCCATCCTGATGATCTCCTCGAGCGGCATGCGCCGGATGTGGACGAACCCAACCACGAGGTCAGCCACCTGCACGCCCGTGTCGTCGATGTAGTTCTGCACCTCGACCCGCCGGCCCGCGTGGCGCAGCAACCGCACCAGTGTGTCGCCGAGGACCGCGTTGCGGAGGTGGCCGATGTGCGCGGCCTTGTTGGGGTTGATGTTGGTGTGCTCGACGATGATCTTGCCGCCCATGGGGGGCTCGGCGCGCGGGGCCAGGGAAGCGCGCACCCGCCGCGGCAGGGAGGCGCGCTCCAGGCGGAAGTTGAGAAAACCGCCTCCAGCGGGCTCGCACGTCGCGACCCCTCCAGGAAGGGATATCCCCTCCGCGATCTCCGCGGCCGTCTGCCGCGGGTTGCGTTTGAGCGTACGGGCGAGCTCGAAGGCGACGGGGCAGGAGAGATCTCCGAGCTCGCTGCGGGGCGGGTACTCCATCACGAAGTCCGGCGCCTCGACGCCGTAGAGACCCCGCACCCGTTCGCGGATGGCGCCCTGGATGTCGTCCTGGATGGATGCGGGCATGTGTCACTCCACGTCCCGCCACAAGAGAGGGGGAGTCGGGTTGGGCACGCAGTATATCAGCGGCCTGGAGGCGCCTCGAAGACGATCTCGATGACCACCACGCGCACCGCTGCCGAGGCCGCCGCTCCCTTCGGGGCGGCGGAAGGCCTGGCTTCGCCGAGGTCGAGCGTCGCTCCGGGCAGGCGCGCGAGGAAGGAAGCCGCCTCGGGGTCGCCCGGGCCGTCCACGGATTCGGCCATGAGGATCCTCGACGCCGCATCGAGGAGCACGCGCACCTTCAGCGTCCTCGGCGCCGCAGTCGCGGACTTGATCCCGGCCGTAGGTTGCGGCGCCGCCGGGGCGGAGGGCTCCGGGAAATGGATCTGCGCCAGCGTCACCCGCAAGACGGGGAGACCCGTCTCGATTTTCTTCTTCGCGTCGAGGTTCGCCTCCAAATTCAAGGCTGCCGCGGGCCCCGGAGACGCCTCGGACTCTCGGGCTGCGCCGGTCGTCTCGAGCGCCTCGGCTAGCGGGGCGGCGCCGGCCCCGATGCCTTGAAGCCTACTGCCTTTCTCGGTGTCGTCCCCCGCAGCGCCCTCATCGGGCTTCCTGATCCGTCCGATGCCGGTCGAAAGGACTTGTGACCCGCGCGCGCCCCGCATGGTCTCACCATCCTTCACGGGCGCCGGCGTCCGGGACGGGGAAGGCGGCGCAGCGGGCGGGACGCTCTTCATCGCTGCGGGGGCCCGGCCGGCGGCGGCAGGCGGTTCGGCGACGCCTCCGGGTCCGCCTTCAGGTTCCCATCCGAGCCCGCCTCCAGATCCCACGAGTCGCAACGACACGAACACGACGGCCACCACGGCGGCCGCCGCGAGGGAGGAAACCATCCACGGCATGGACATCAGCTTCAAGGGCGCATCTCTGCCCGAGGGAGAACTCGCGCCGGAGCGTCGCGCCCCGGCCAGCGCCGCCCGCACCCATGCCTCGGGCGCCGGCGCTCTTGCCGCGGAGGCCAGGAGGCTCCGCGTGCGTTGCAGCGCGTCTCGCTCCCGGCGGCATTCCTCGCAGGTCCGGACGTGATCCTCGATGCGCAGCGACTCCTCGGTTCCGGTGGCGTCGTCCAGCCAGGCGTCGAGGGCCGATCTCACGTCGTCGCAACGAGCGCTCATCTGAGGATCTCCGCCTTCGGGCTTTCCACCAGGTCGGCGAGGTTCTGTCGCAGCGCGGCGCGCGCCCGGGAGATCTTCGACTTCACGGTGCCGAGCGTGATCTCCATCGCGGCGGCGATCTCCTCGTACGACAGCCCCTCCACGTCCCTCAGGATCACCGCGATCCTCTGCTCCGTGGGCAGCGCGCGCAAACCCGCGTCCACCCGCTCGCGGATCTCGCGTCCGATCGCGGCGCGCTCCGGCCCCGCCGCACAGTCGGCGGGATCGGGGGCCGCCGCGTCCTCTTCGTCCCCGCCCGTCGAGGCCGGCGGGGCGGCGGGAATGTTTCTCCTGAAGCGACTCCACCACCGGCGGCGGTTGCGGTCGCAATTGATGACCACCTGGCAGATCCACGTGCGGAGCGATGCGCGGCCCTCGAAGGCCGGCAGTCCCCGCAGGATCCGGACGAACGACTCCTGGAACAACTCCCCCGCCTCCTCCTCATCGCGCGCCAGCCGCCGCGCCAGGGAGTAGACGAGATCCGCGTGCTCCTCGACGACGCGCTCTGGCCGCACGCAGTCGCGCGCGTCGCGCTCGGCGGCGCTTCCGGACGCCGTCAAAGGCGGGGATTCGCTTTCCGCCTCGTCGCTCATCGTGGGCGTGCGCGCTCCTCCGCCGGGGTCCGTCCGGCCGGGCCACCTTGGCCCGCCGTCGGCGCCGGCCGTCGAAGGGCAGGTCCTCGGAGGCGCCGTCTTCCCTGATATGACCCCGGCGGGCGGGAAAGGTTCCACGGGGGGGCCGCCCCGGCTCGCCGTCAGGGCGTTTCGGGCTGGATCGGTGTCGGCGAGAGGCGCACGGCAGCGGCGTGGGTGAGCACGGTGAAGCCTTCCCGGGTGACGCCTTCGAGGAGGTAGTAGTACTTGCGGCCGGGGCGGATCTCCGCGTCCATGAACTGATACGAGGCGGGATCCGTTCCTCCAGTCGCCGGAATCATGAGCGTGTTGATGGGCGCGAAGCCGGAAACGGGGTGGCGGCTTCGGTGGATCGTCCAGCCCGCGAGGTCCATCTCTCTTTCGGTGCTCCACCTCAAGGCCACAGCGCCGTCTTCCTCCTCCGCGACGAACGACATCAGATCGAACGGCACGAGAGGGTCGTGGCGGACGGAGAGAGTGTAGCCCGCGGGTTCGCGAGTCTCGCCGCCCAGGTTCTGTACGACGACGATGACCCCGGCGAGGTCTCCCCAGGGGATGGCCGCGTGCCCCCGTCCCTCGGGGTCGATCCGGACCTCCGCCAGTCGTGGGCCCGAATCGAGGCGCGCCGGCAGCGTCACGATGGAGACGTCCCAGCCGGCGCCCGTCTCACCATCAAGATCGAGCAGCCAACCACCGGGTGCCTGGTTCGCCATCAGCCGGATCTCGGCCCCGCCCAGGTACGGCAGCCCGGACGGGCTCTGGATGAACGCAGGGTACGATCGCAGAAACCCAGGAGCCGCAACGCTCAGATCGGATCCGAACGGGTAGTGATGGCCGTCGTCGAAGTCGCCCAGGAAGAGGTTCCAGATCCGGAAGGCCCGGACGGCATCGGGTAACGTGGTACCGGTCGTCCTCGGCAGCGCCGAGGCGAAGGCATCGAGCGTGTTGTTGCCCGCGACAGCGGCCATCTCCTCCCACGCGAAACCGAAGAGAGGCTCGGGCGCGCCGGCCGAGAGGAGGTAGTGCGGCCAGAGGAAAGCGCCCTCCCAGGCCGCCACGACGTCGAGGTCGAGCCCTAGCCTTGCGGCTCCCAGGTAGGCCTGGACCGCCTGGGCGCGCAGCGCCGCGCGTGAGGCCGAGGGGTCCTCCGCCCAGATCGCGTGCGCCTCGTACCACCAGGGCGATTCGTCCCGGGTGAGGGCGATCTGAAGGAGGTGAGTGATCTGATGTCTCAGGACCGCATCTCCCCGGGGGCCGAGCACGCTGTCGCGATCCAGCAAGAGGACAGGGCCGCGCTCTCCGAGCCAGACCCACCCCGCGACGTCGCCGGGCAGATCGGCGATCTCAACCTCGTGGACTCTCTCCACCGCGAGGGAGGCCGGCCCACTGCGCTCGAAGATCTCACCCAGCGCCGAGCGGGCTTCCTGGAGGAGGTTCAGGACCTGCCGGGCCTCGTCGGGGATGCCGTCGAGGTCGTTGTCATCTTCCTTGAGGGCGCCCGGCTGATCGCCGCCCGCGAGGAAGCGCAGGCGGAACGAGGCCGTGCCCGCGCCGGGCGCGGAGATGATCTCGCGGCCGGCCGGGCTCTCCTCGGGGCCGAGCCTGTCGAGGAGCGCCCGGGCGGCCTCGGAGATCTCCGGTCGAGCCTGCCACAGCGAGAGCAGGAGCGGCGTGGCGCACGTGCCGGGATAGGGTCTGCCGGACAGGATGCGGTCGAATGCCGCGGAACGATCGGCGGGGGCGGCCGTCTTGCTCTCGCCGGAGATTGATCGCAGAGCCGCGATGATATCGCCGGAGCGGAGTTCGCGGTCCGCGAACTCTGGAGGTTCGGGAGCCGCCAGAGCGGACGGGACCGCGACGGCTCCGATGAGCGTCAGGTGCGCCCAGAACCTCATGCGAGTCAGCATGTTGCGTAACCCTCAGGCCGCCTCTGATGTCCGCGAGTATAGAGATGCCGCGATCGGGCCGTCAAGGCTCAAGGAAGGAAGCGCCTTCTGGACTTCCGGGCCGGGGGGGGGGCGCGAGGTGGGTCGAGGCGCGAGCGGGATCGCTCAGGGCTCGAGGATGTGCATCAGGACGACGGTAACGTTGTCCTCGCCGCCTCCCTCGTTGGCCTTGGCGATGAGGTTGCGTGCGGCCGTCTCCATGTCGGCGCCGGACTTGGACAGGATGTCGAGGATGGTGTTGTCGTCCACCATCGTGTTGAGCCCGTCCGAGCACAGCAGGATCGTGTCCCTGACCTGAAGCGGCTTCTCGATCAGGTCCACGAGGACGTCTTCCTTGGATCCCAGCGCGCGCGTGACCACGTTGCGAAAGGGATGCCGCACGGCGTCTTCCTTGGTGAGGAAGCCCAGCTTCACCTGCTCGTTGACCCAGGAGTGGTCTCCGGTGAGTTGTTGCAGGACGCCGTCACGAACCAGGTATGAGCGACTGTCACCGACGTGGCCGACGCAGGCCTTGCCGTCGCTCAGCAGGACGCTCACCAGCGTGGTGCCCATCCCTTCGAGGTCCCGCCGCTCGTTGATGGTGTCGAGGATCCTCTGGTTCGCGAGCCGGATGGCGGTCTTGAGCCTGTTGGAGGCGACGGAGATCGTGGTGTCGTACTCGTACGGCCAGGTGATCTCGGCGTCCTTGCGGGTGGAGGCCATGAAATCGGCGATGGCATTCACCGCGATTCGCGAGGCCACCTCGCCCGCGGCGTGCCCCCCCATCCCGTCGGCCACCAGGAAGAGGTTGTCCTCGGGGACGACGGCGAAGCTGTCCTCGTTGTGCTCCCTCTTGCGGCCGACGTCGGACAGCCCCTTTTGGACGACTTTCATGCAGATGTCTCCCGAGGGCCTTCAGTCAGGCGGTGCAGGATATCCACTTCACCCCGATGTGTCCATAGGACTCAGTGCCCGCCCCGGCCCGACGATCCGGGCTTGGCGACCCGCCCCTCCATGGTCTTCCGCGCCTGCCGCCTCAGGGCGTCCGGGACGTTCTTGTCCCTCTGCATGATCTTGAGATCGTGGGTTGTGAGCCGGGAGACGAGCTTCATGGAGACCCCGAGGGGCGTCTTGGGGTTGCTGGCGAGCCCCTGGACGATCGAGTAGGCCTTGATCCAGTCGCGGTTGGCGGCGATCTGTCTGAGGATATCCTCGCCGATGTTGCGCATGCGCGCGATCACCTCCACCTCGTTGTCGGTGAGCTTGGGGCTGCCGAGGACGGCCTCCTGGACGGAGCGGCTCGAGTCGCGGATGAGGATGCTGCGCTCCTCGCGGGTCCCCTTGAATGCGAGCTGGATCTTGTCTCCCACCGACATCCCGAGGATGCGTCGGAGCGTGCCTTCGTGCGGAGCCGGGCCCGCGGGCCCGGTCGCGTCCGCAAGCCCGGTCGCGGCGAAGGGCGCCTCTGCCTCGGACTCCGGGGCGGGCGCGGAGCCGGTCGCCGCGGCCGGCTCGGGGATGACGCTTGGAATCCTCTCCGGAGCGGGCGGAGGGCCGGACGCCTTATCCTCGGGGACGCCCGCCGGCCCGCGGGCGGCTCCGGACGGCGCGAAGAAGTGCCTGCGAATCTCTTCCACGCGGCTGCGCTGGAGCGGCGTGGCCAGCGGATTGGCCTCGACCTCCGCGAGCAGTGAGGGGATCCGGATGAGGAGCGTCTGGTTCGTCAGCAGCGTGTCCAGCCCCTCCGGCTGGAGGCTTCGGGCGGCGGAGGCGATGGACTGAAGGGGCGTTGCGGGGTTCGAGAGGACCGCCGCCAGGATCGGGGTGTCGGCGCTCTCGGAGGCCAAGAGGTGGGCGAGGACCGCCGGGTCGGAGGCGGCATCGCTCGCCAGCGCCCGCAGCTCGTCGGGGGGCCAGGACTGGAGGCTCGTCTTCGCCTCCCGCCCTATCTCCTCGTCGCCGTCCGCGGCCAGCGCGACGAGCAGGCGGAACAGGTCCGGCCTGCCCAGCGGCAATGCGCCTCGCGCCGCGGCGAGCCGCAGCGGACGCGGCGCCGAACCCTTGAGGACCGCTGCGAGTAGAGGCGGCGGATCGCCGCGGCGCGAGGCGGGTACGCCAGGCGGGGCGGCTGAGGCGGGGTCTGCCATCGGCCGTCTCAGAGCGACCGGTCGATCCGCTGCCCGACGGCGGCCGGCGCCGCCGGATGGGTCTTCTGGCTCGCCGCCGGGCCGGGTTCGGGCGTGGCGGGGGGCATCAGAGGTATCCGGCGATCCCGGACGACCTCGCCGCGCTCGCCCAGGAGCTGCAGCGTGGAGGATCCCACGGAATACTCCACCGCCCCCCCGTTGGCGGCGCTCACCAGCATCGGTTCCAGGCAGGCGAAGTGGCGCTCCGATCCCACCCAGAGATCACCGCGGAAGGCGACGCTTCGTGCGCAGGTGAGCTGGACCCAGGTCGTCTCAAGCGCGCGGATGCGCACGAGCCGCTCGAGGCCACCGTCCTCCGCGCGGTCCTCGCCGCCGGGGGCGGGCGCGGCCTTCACCGGAGGCGGAGCCGAATCCGCCGGCGCCGAGACGGGCGCGGCCGCAAGCGCCGAGGGCAGAGCGCCCGACTTCTTGACGCGTGCCTTCAGGGCCACCTCATGGGCGCTCGCCCCCGCCGGCGTCATGGGAGCCTTCCGCGCGGATGCGGCCCAATACACGTACCCGACCACGGCCGCGCCCAGCAGGACTGCGGCCCCGATGAAGGCGCCGGCAGCCGCACCGGAGCTCTTGTGGGCCTGCGGCGGCGCGCCGCCGTCTTGTGGCGTCTTTACCTGGCTCTCCTGCCGCGTCAGTTCCTCATGATAGGCGTCGACCATCTCCTCGACGTTGACGCCGATGTGGCGCGCGAACGAGCGGATGAAGCCGCGGTTGTAGGCGCCGCCGGGGAGGATGCCGAAGTTGTTCTGCTCGAGCGCCTCGAGGAAGCGCTTGGGGATGTTGGTGGACTCCGCGATCTCCGCGAGGGAGATGTCGCGCAGCTCGCGTTCTCTCCTGAGTTCTTCGCCGAAAGAGGCCATGCGGGACCCGGGGCGTAGGGGCTTGTATGAGCTAAACGGCTTTCAGCGGTCAATTTAGGGGCCTTGCGGAGAGGGTGTCAAGGCGGCCGATCACGCCTCATCGGCGGCCCGCCGCCGCTGCCAGGACTCATCCGCCAGGACCCGCTGGCAGGCCAGTCTCAGCAGCCGGGGCGTCTCGTCGTCCTCGGCCAGGGCTTCCAGGTCCCGGCCCCGCAGCGACGTGAGGCAGCCCAGCGAGATCGGAAGCGGCGTCCGGCGGTTGCGCACCAGGGCGACGCGGATTCCGTACTGCCCACCCCAACGCGGGTGCCGCCCGATCACGGCCAGGATCCCGGGGGGCGTGGTCGGGTCGTTGATGCGGGCCGTGACGTCCTGCTCCGTCATGTGCCCGTTCCACAGCAGCGCATCGAGCACGATATCCTCCTGGATCTCGATGAGCCGAAGCACGAGACCCCTGCCCGCGATCCGGGAGAGGGCGATCTTCTCGCCCAGCGCCATCTCGCCCATCCGGTCGGAAAGGATCCTCTCGGCCAGCCTCCTGAGAGGCGGCGCGAGGAATGGGTGGTCCGCGACGCGGGCGAGGTCGCGCCAGAGAAGGAACTTGATCAGGTTGAGCGCCACGGGCCGCGGCGTGTGAGGATTGAGGGCCAATCCGGCCTTGACGTTGTAGGAGCGCACCCAGCGGGAGTCTCGGCCGATGCGGGCCAGGAGCGTCTCGGGCGCGGAGCGGCTTCGCACGATGACGGCGACGTGATCATCCGTCAGGGAGGGATTGTCCATCGCCGCCGTGAGGTAGGCGGGCCCGGCCTCGGGAAGCGCCCGGAGCAGCGCTTCCGCGCTCGCCGTCCTGGCGCCTTGATTCGGCGCTGTCGGATCGTCCATGGCCCGGAGCGCGCCATGCGGGGTGGCCTGCAGGGCTTGCGCCCAGCAGCGCCCGATGGCGGAATCCGGCCCCATCTTAGCGCGGGGACCCGGGATGGGGCACGACCTGGGACCGCTGGCTGGGGGAGAAGACCTTCTACCAGGACCCCCTCTATCCGTACCTGCTGGCGGGGATGATCTCGATCTTCGGCGATCGGGTCGGTCCCATCTTCCTGCTCCAGTCCCTCCTCGGCGTGGCCAGCGCCGCCCTCGTGTACTTTCTCGCCCTTCTTCTCTTCGACGGGAGCACCGCGCTCGTGGCCGGCGTCACGGCGGCCTTGTCCTCCGGCCCCTGCCGGCGAGCCGGCCTCTCATCAGGGTGGCCGACTACGCCGTCGCCAACGAGATCGCGGCTCACCTCGCGCGGCAGATGATGGAGCGCGGTGATCCCGGAGGAGCGCTGCGGCTCGTGGAGCGCCAGATCGGGACCGAGCCGGGGGAGCTTCGCGCCATCGAGCCGGGGCCGGAGCCGGACAGGCTGTCGATCGTTTCAGCCCGGCTCGCGGGATCGTTCCAGCCTCTCCACGATCTGGCCGCCGGACTGAGCATTAAGCTGGGCCGGAACCGCAGGGCGGAGGAGCACGCGCGGCGGGCCGAAGTCCTGAAGGAGATCGACACACAGTTCAGGAGGTCGGAGGCGCTTCCGTGACGGAAGCCGCGCTCTTGCGGGTGCTCGCCGCCCGGGCCGGCTCCCGGGGGTGGATCCCGTTCGCCGATGGTCATCACGGCCTCAGGGCTGCGTGTCCACCCGCACGACCTGAGTAAAGGTCCTCCTCGTCGGATCGCGGCGGGGAACGTCCCGGTCCACGCCGAGAACCTCGATGAAGAGGAAGGGGTTCGCGTTGCTGCACGCTCGGCGCAACTTCTTCGGCCCCGGCGTCCAGAACGTGGTGCTCAGAAGCGTTTCCCCGCTCGTGAGGCCTACCGAAAAGTCGCTCACCCAGGAAAGGCGCACACGGAAACGGTCGTACACGCCCGGATCCCAGGTGATCATGGGGCGCACGTTGCGCGGGTCGCTGCAATCGAGCGTGTCGCCCTCGAGCGGGCTCGTGAGCACGAAGTCGCAGGCGTCGCCCAGACCGTCAGCGTCCGCATCGGACTGGGTCGGGTTGTAGAGGCCGGGGCAATTGTCGGAGCCGTCGCAGGCCTCGTCGGCGTCCGCGTCCGCGGTTAGGCAGTATCGCTGGCCGAAGACTCCGCTGCCGAGGCCGTCCTGGGCGTAGCTGGACCATACGACCACGAAGTCTCCCGCCGGAGTGGCGCCGACCGCAGGATAGGTCTGCAGCCCCGTCGTGTAGGTGTTCACCTGGAACTCGAATCCCGAGGGCGCGCCCGTGTCATCGAAGCGCTGAGCGAAGATCCCGTAACCGTCGCCGTCCTGGCCGGGGCTCGCCCAGGCGACGACGAAGCCGCCGGAGCCGTCCATGGCGGCGGCGGGCGCATACTGCCAGCCCGTCGTGGTGGAGTTCACCTGGAACTCTGATCCCTGAGGCGTGCCCATGTCGTCGTAGCGCTGGGCGAAGATGCCGCCCTGGTAGCCATCCTGATTGAGGCTCGTCCAGACCACGACGAAGTTCCCGTTGGGATCCATGGCCGCGGCCGGGGAGTACTGAGTGTCGCTCGTGTACGTGTTCACCTGGAATTCGAAGCCCGAAGCCGCGCCCGTGCCGTCGTAGCGCTGGGCGAAGATTCCCTGACCTGAGCCGTCCTGGGCGTAGGACTCCCACGTGACGACGAAGTTCCCGGACGCGTCCATGGCGACGGCAGGGCCGTACTGGTGGCTCATCGTGTAAGTGTTGACCTGGAACTCGGAGCCGGAGGGCGCGCCCGTGGCTTCGTACCGCTGGGCGAAGACCCCTCTGTCGGAGCCGTCTTGGCCGTCGGACTCCCACGCGACGACGAAGTTCCCGGAAGGGTCCATGGCGACGGCCGGCCGGTATTGAGTGCCGGTGGTGAAAGTGTTCACCTGGAAGTCGGATCCCTGGGGCGATCCGGAGGGGTCGAACCTGCGTCCGAAGATCCCGGGGCCGGAGCCGTCCTGGCCGTAGCTCGCCCACACCACGACGAAGCTTCCCAATCCGTCTCCGGCGACCTTGGGCACCGACTGGTAGGCGGTCGTGTACGCGTTCACCTGGAAGTCGCTGCCCAGAGGGAAGGCCGAGGGGCCGAACCTCCGGCCGAAGATCCCGTCGTCGGAGCCGTCCTGGGCGTAGCTCTCCCACACCACGACGAAGTTACCCGAAGGATCAACGGCGATTGCCGGCGCTTCCTGATTGGCGGGCGTGAAGGCGTTGGCCTGGAACTCATTTCCGGCCGGGACCGCCTGCGCCAAGAGGATGGCAGGGTGGCCGAAGACGACGAAGACAGCGCCAGCGATGAACTTTCTCATCCGTCTCCTGCGGCGTGGAGCCGAAGGCCGCGGCTCCGTCTGCCTCCTCGGAGGGTCTGCCCGGAACCTGGACACGCTATCAGGATCACATGACGGAATCAAAACCTCCCCGCACCGAGGATGGGACGGCCCGTCAGCGGCGCTCGCGGAGCCTCTCCCCGATCAGCTCCCACACCCGGCGCGCGGAGGGGAGAACGCCGAGGAAGACCAGGACACCTCCGTTCACTGCGGTCTCCTCGTCCGCCTTGCGGGCGGGCGCGGGCTTTGCTACAGTCGATCCGTTCGTCAGAAACGCCCCGCAGGAGGCTGTCAATGAAGAGTGGAGACCTTTTCGCCCATGCCGCTGGAATCCTGTTGCTGTCCGCCTTGCCCGCCCTGGCGGAGGATCCGGCGTCTCCCGCCAAGCCGCCGAGCCGCGACGACATAGCGGGGAAGGTCCAGGAAGCTACGGCGAAGCACACGTCGATCCTGACGGAGCTTCTCACCACGGTCCCCGAGGGCGCGAAGGCCTCAGTCGGGAAGGCGATTGAAGCGTCGCGCAAAGGACAAGAGGCCGCGGCGGCGGCCCTCACGAAGCCTCGGCCCGCGAAGCCCGTGGCTGAGGCCTCGACGGCCGGGTCCGGCCGGCCGGCGGAGTCCGGCAAGCCCGCCGTGACCGGAGTTGAACAGGCCCGTGCGGCGGTCGCCGAGGCGTTCCAGCACAGCAGCACCGCGCTCGAGAAGGTCATAGGAGAGGTGCCCGAGCCGGCCGCGGCGAGGGTCCGTGAGGCGCTGACCCGGATCCAGGAGCAGCGCGCGTCGGCGCTCGCCAACCTCGACCGGCTCATCGCGATGGAGCGGCCCGAGAGGCCCGAGCGCCCGGAGCGTGGAGAGAGGCCTGCGGCGCCCGAGCGGGCGGAGCGACCCGAACCGCCCGCCCGGCCCGAGCGGCCGGATCCGCCGAAGCCCTGATCCCATTCGGCAATGGCGATGGAGGGCGGGCTCCTTCATGAGCCCCTGATCGAGCGGGCGGGGAGGGCGGTTGTCGCGACCCTCCTCCGTGCCCTCGTCGCGCTTTCAATGCTGGGCCCGGCCCCGGCTGCGTTCGCCGAGCCGAGGGTCGGCGTACGGATCCTGCCCTCCTACTTCAGCGGCGAGTTCGGCACTGGCGTCGAGACGGAGATCGTCTACGTCCCGCTGGTCGTGAGCTTCGAGACGCCGAGGCAGGAGTTCCGCGTAACCGCGCCGGTCGTCACTCTGCACAGCGAGGAGCCGGTCGTCTTCGCAGGCGGCGAGGTGACGCCGCCCGGACCCGCGGCCGGCCGCCCTCGCGGTGGTGCCGCTCGGACAAGTGTCTCCGGGGCCGGCGACGCCATCGTCCAGGAGGAGTTCTTCTTCGTCCAGGGAGGGATTCACCGCCCGTGGGTCGGCGGGATCGCGCGCGTGAAGCTCCCGACGGCCGACGAGAAGAAGGGGCTCGGTACGGGGGAGGCCGACTACGGGTCCGGGATCGACGTCCTGCAACCTCT
>CAYNUH010000019.1:12586-49778 GCA_964400605.1 uncultured Acidobacteriota bacterium
GGGCAGGCGCTGGAGCCTCTACGGGACGATCCAGTATGTCGTCCGCGGAGATCCGCCCGGCTCGGATCTGCGCAACACGTGGTGGAGGTCGGCAGGAGTCCATGCGCGCGTGGCGAAGGCCACCTCGCTGACTCTCTCCTACGAGAGTCGTCAGTCCGTCGTGCCCTCCCGCGCCGATCTCGAGGACGTCAGCCTCGCTTGGTCGCGGAGGACCTCGCCCGCCGCGGCGCTGTACGCGGCCGTCTTCTACGGCCTCTCCGACACGGCGGAGGACTGGGGCGCTTCGTTCGGCGTCGCCCTCACCCGGTCGCCCTGAGCGCGCCCGTGCCGCCTGTCGATCCTGTCACTGCGGCTTTCCTAGGTGACGGCGGAGGCGGGGCTATCCATTCCGTGGACTCCCGCACAAGGCTCGGGCGCGGGGGGAGCCGCGGCAAGCCTTCGAACGGGCTTCTTCGCAGCTCAGGGCGGCCGAATGAGAGTCCGAAGAATCGGGAGGACATCGCCTCCATCTTGTACAGGATCCTCCGAGCGCCGGCGCGGTCGCCGGTGACGGCGCACCCATAGCCCAAGGTCCACAGCGCCTCCGGATCCTTCCTCTTGCTCAGGGCGACGGCCTTCTCAAGCGCTCCGATGGCTTGGCGGTGGGACCCTTTCTGCAGATGGGCCAGGCCGAGCCACTGATGGGGCCACGCGTAGCCCGCGCTCAACTCGAGCATCCTGCGGCTCTGATCGATCGCCGCGTCGTGCTGGCGGGCGAAGCAGTAATGCCACGCGAGGGACGGCGTTTCTCGGTCGCACTCCTGCCCGAACCGACGTATTGAAGTGCGGGAGCCGGCTGCGTCTTCCCTGGCAAGCCCGCCGAGGCGACTCTGTCGGCTTGATCTCCTGGGTTCTGGACGGCTCTCGCGGGTCGGAGGCTCCTCGGCGGCGAGCCGGGGACATGCTGATCGAGGAGTTCAGCCCGAAGCCAGCATCTGCTCGAGCCTCCTCTGGAATGTCGGAGGGTCTATCGCCGGGTAGCGATAGAGCCATGGCTTGATCTCATCGAAAAGGCTGGTCACGAGGGACGGATCGACGAGCTTCCTCTTCAGCATCTCCTGGACGTCGGCGACGTCCAGGGCGTGGCCGCGCTCGATCTTCGCGAGGGCCTGGGCGTAGAGGTCGTAGTGGAAGAAGTCCAGCCGCCCCTCGCGCCTGATGTAGAGGCACCGCTCTCTCCAACCGGGGACCTCCGGGATGAATTCAGCGGGCGAGGCCAGCTCGACGTTGATCTGGAGATCTTCCTTCAGCCGAGGGAAGGCCTTGAGGATCTGCTCGGCCCCGCCTTCGAGCATGAGGTCGACGTCGATGGTGCTCGAGCGCCATCCCAGCAGAAGCGCCGTCGCGCCGCCCGTGAAGTAGACCCTCCCGTCGCTGGCGGCCTCCTGCCCGAGTCGCCGCATGAACTTCCCAAGCAGATCCGCGTCGGTCAGGCGCCGCATTCCGCCGCCCTCTCGAAGCTGACGAGCCTGCGGATCAGGGCGTTGTACCGGGAGTGCGCGGCGTCGGGGTTGTCGCGGGCCAGAAGCTCGTAGAGCCGATGCTCTGCTGAGGGCACCTCAATGACCTGGAGGCCCAGCCGGCGCAGGCGCGGGCCGCCGATGGCGACGAGAAGAGCCTCGACGGACTCGCGGTGGTGCGACAGGTCGTCAAGCCCTCGGGCGATCAAGTCCCCGCCCGGAAGGGTCTCCAAGCTCATGCGCCCATCATAGCGGATTGCCGCAGGGGAGCGCGCGGCCCGAGGCCCCCGCTGCGAACGGTCGGGGTCGAACCATCCCCTTGGCAGCCTCACACCTGAGGGTCAGAGCCTGTCCCAGGGGACCGCAAAGACCCGCTCGGTGAGTTGCTCGACCCTCTCGGCCCGGCAAACGACAACCCCCCGCCGGGCCCGCCGCGGGTACTCCGACAGGAATGTCTCGACGTGACGGGCATCGCCAGGGGTGGGGCGTGACGTCCACTTGACCTCGACGGGAACGTCCTCGCGCGGGCTCTCCCATACGAAGTCCACCTCAGCCCCCGAGGCCGCCCGCCAGAAGCTCACTCGTCGTAGAGATTCTGGACCTCGTCCAGGAGCGCCGGAACCGTCTGGATCTCGTCCACGATGATGTGCTTGATCGCCGAGGGGAGCGCCCGCGCCTCCCTGCCGAACCGCGCGGGGTCCGTCTCGAAGCGGCGCCGCTCGCCTGTGGCCCCCAGATCGATGTAAAGAGTCCGCTCCCGGGGAGTCACTCTCCGGAGAAGCTCGGTTTTGCCCGTCTGCCGGGCTCCGAGCACAAGGCGGACCTTGTGGCGGGAGACGCCCGTCGCGAGGGGGCCGAGGAGGAATCTGCGGTAGAACATGTCGCTGTGGATTATACAGGAAATTCAACATGTCGTTGCGACCCCCTGGCCCGCCACCAGGGGTTCCGGGCCGGGGTCGCAGAGGGACGCCACCCTGCGGTTCGAGCGGCCGACCGGGCCGCGCCATGGGCCGCTGGACCGATGCTGGAGCCGGCGCTCGGATTTGAACCGAGGACCTGCTGATTACGAATCAGCTGCTCTACCACTGAGCTACGCCGGCCCGGCGATGGAGGGGAGCGGACAGGCGCCGATACTAGGGCGCTCGTCCTGAGGGTGTCAAGCCTCGCCGCGACCGTGCCGTCCTCACGACGCCGGCAGATCTTTCGGGCTACCCTGCCGCGATTCAGGAGGCCATGCATCATGCGGCGCGGGAGGTGGGCGGTTTTCATCCTTATCGTGGCGGGGGCCACCGGCTTCCTGATCTCCTACACGATCCGGAAGGAGAGGCCGGACATACCGGCCGATCCAACGCACTTTGCCGTCCGTGGCCTGGATCGGGAGTGTCTCTCGTGTCATCGCCCAGGAGGGATTTCTCCGCGATCGCCGAACCATCCTCTGGGGCGCGACTGCGAGCAGTGCCACTACTGGGAGGGAGAGCCGCGGTAGCCGCCCGCCGCCTTCGCGAGCGCGCCCACCCCCACCTCGAGGCCGCACGGGAGGGCGCTCATCAGGAGCCGCCCCTTCAATCCCCGATACCCCTGATGTCCCGCGAAGAGATCGGCGAGGACCTTCCGGATGGTGGAGGAGGCCGACGCGAGGCGCGTCATGCGCTCGAGGAACCTCTCCTGGTAGAAGCCGCTCCCGTACCGGTGAGCGAGGGCGAGGTCATCAGAGATAGCTGGTGTGCGGGCCCCGGTCCCGGCGATGATCCGGCGGGCGACGGCGGCCGCCGAGCGCATGGCGTGGGAGATCCCTTCACGGGTCAGCGGGTCGACGAACCCTCCGGCGTCGCCGATGAGAGCCCACGTTCCATCTGATCGGGCCGCCGGCGGCTGCGGGCTCGCGGGGATGAGGTAGCCCCTGAGGGCGCCGGGCTCCACCCGGGCGCCGGGGTAGTGCGCGTCCAGGAAGCGGATCGCCTCATCCTCCAGCCGTCCCGCCGAGGTCTCCCGGTAGCGCGCGCAGATCCCGACCGAGAGATGGTCGCTTCGCGGGAAGACCCAGAGGTACCCGTGGAAGCCGCCGAAGAACTTCAGGGTCATCTCCGGGCGAGGCACCCCGGCGACGTAGCCATACAGCGCGAGCGTGAGGTCGTCCTCCTCGAACCGGGGATCCTCCGCGACGTGGCGCCGGACGATGCCGCGCACGCCGTCGGCTCCGACGAGGTATTCGAATGGCCCGGCGGACCCTTCCGGGGTCTGCAGCTCCCAGCCGGCGGTCGAGCGCTGGACGCCCGTCACCTTCATGCGGCGCAGGACGGCCCCCGCGGACTCGGCTTTGTCTCTCAGGAATGTGTCGAGGTCCCGCCGCCGGAAGACATGGATGCCGCCCGGGACGCGAACGCGAACCCGGCGGTTCGAGGGCGAGAAGAGGATCACCTCCTGCACGATCCGCCGTTCGAGAGAGGGGTCGGCGAGGAGCGGGAATTCGCGCAGCGCCCCGGCGGGGACCCCTCCGCCGCAGGGCTTCTCAGCTTCACACCGCGCCTCGAACAGCGTGACCTCGAAGCCGGCGCCTGCCAGGAGGCGGGCACACGAGGCTCCGGCCGGCCCGCCGCCCACGACTGCGATCCTCGGGTCTCGCATCGCCGAAGCCTCCCTCCCGAATCGTAGGCCCCCCCCGAAACGCGGGTCAAGGCCCCGACGCATGTCCGGGGGCCAGTCCTGCCTGGCAGCCCCCGTGGGGTCCCGTGGCTCACGACCGGCAGGTTCGCCTCTATCCAAGCCCTCCCGGCGGCCGGTAGAATGAGCGTTCCCGGTGGTCCGGGGGACGATCGACGCGATGAGCCGCTCCATGGCCTACATCCTCGCCAAGGCCCTTCAGGTCTCCGGGTTCCTGACGATGCCCTGGGCCCTGTGGCACGGGATGGCCCGCGAGGACATGTCCTCGGAGCTCCTCCTTCTGGGCTTTGGCGCCGCGGTCTTCCTGCTGGGACGCCGTGTGGAGGCTGGGATACGCAAGTAAGGCGCGCCGGACGCGGCCCAGGGCTGGGGTGCGCGGGAGGCCCGGGCCCGCCCGACATCCAGGATCAAAAGGGTGACAGGCTGAACCTTCGGCCCGCCGGGGCCGTTCAACCGACCGTGCGGCGGGGCGCGCCGCCCGTGAAATCGGCTCGGAGGAAAGTGGTGGAACCGACCGATGGCGCGCTGATGGCGCGCATTCAGGAGAACGATGAAGAGGCATTCGCCACCTTCGTCAGCCGGTACCAGAAGCGGTTCTACCGCCTCGCCTACGGATACCTCCACGATCACGAGGGAACGCTCGATGCCGTCCAGGAGTCGTTCATCAAGATCTACCGCGCCCGGGCTTCCTGGGAGCCCCGCGCCACTCCGTTCACCTGGGCTTACCGGATCGTGGCCAATCACTGCATCGACCTGCTGCGCAAGAGGCGGGGCGACACCTACTCCATCGACGACGGCGAGGAAGGCGAAACACGCGACATCCACGACACCGCCGCGGTGGATCCTCTCCGGGCCCAGGAAGAGCGTGAGGAGGCGGAGCGCGTGAGGGAGGCCATCGCAAAGCTCCCGGCGCGCCAGAGGGAGATCATCGTGCTGAGGCACTACGAGGGGCTGTCGCTTCAGGAAATCGCCGAGGCGCAGGACTGCGCCCTCGGCACCGTGAAGTCGTCCCTGCATCGGGCCCTGGCCAACCTCAAGGTGATCCTGGAAGGAGAAGGGAGGGCGGTCCGTGACAGCCTGTGATCAGGTCCGTGGCGATCTCGCGGCGCACATCTACGGCGATCTCGAGACGGAGGCGGACCGCGCCCTCGCAGAGCACCTCGCGGGATGCTCGGCCTGCCGGGAGGAGCTGCGCGGACTCCAGCGGGTCGCACAGAGGCTGCGGAGCGAAGCCCTTGAGGCGATCTTCCCGCGCGAGGCCGAGGTGGACTGGCAGGCGTTCGCTCGCTCCACGGTGCAGCGCGCGACCGGCTACAGGACGCGCGCCCGGAAGGATCGCGCGCAGCCTGGGCTCGCCTCGTGGTGGTGGCAGGTGCTGTCGGCGCCGGGATGGGCCGGCGCGGCCGCGGGGCTTCTTCTCCTCGCCGGAGCGGCCGCCGGCACGTACGGCGTGCTGAGCCTGCGTCCGGCCGAGCAGCCCGCCGTGGCCGCGGCTGCGGCTCTGCCCCGGGCCGAAACCCTCATCCCCGGCGCCATGCTCGCCAACCTGGAGGCGACCACGGCGCGCTCGGGTACGGAGCGGTACCTCTCGGAGAGCCGCGCTCTTCTGCTGAGCCTCCTGGGGGCCCCCATCCACTGTGAGAAGGACACCCTCGATATCAAGGACGAGCGGAAGAAGTCGCTCGAGCTGATCCGGCGCCAGAGGCTCATCGCCGATGATCTGGAGTCCCTGCCGTTGGCCCGCGCGCAGGACGTGTGCCGCGACCTGGAGCGCCTCTTCGTCGAGATCGCGTCGTTGAGCGACTGCGCCCGCGCCGAGCAGATCCGCGAGCTGCGCGATCTCGTCGAGAGCCGCCGCCTCCTTCTCAGGCTCGATCTGGTCGCCGATGAGATGAAGAGGGCAACCGCTCGTGACATCTAGACC
This sequence comes from uncultured Acidobacteriota bacterium, assembly GCA_964400605.1. Classification (GTDB taxonomy): domain Bacteria; phylum Acidobacteriota; class Polarisedimenticolia; order JACPZX01; family JACPZX01; genus CAYNUH01. The sequence continues at coordinate 18,671 of CAYNUH010000019.1, forward strand.
GCGGTGCATCCGAATGGCGGCCCTCCTCTTGGCCGCCGTGACCGCCGTGGCCGCCATGGTCGCGGCGGAGACGTCCCTTCGCGCTGCCGACGCGGCCCCGGAAGACGACCTGCTCCGCCAGATCAAGAGCGACGTCTTCGATGGGCGCTGGGAGGCGGTCCTGGCCGGCTGCGACAAGCTCATCGCGGAATATCCTCACAGCGAAGCCCTCGCGCGCACCTACTACTACCGGGCCAAGGGCCTGCACCACATGGAGGGCAGGGAGGACCAGGCGCTGGCGGCCTACGGCGAGTTCATCGAGCGGTTCCCCGCCGAGACCCTCCTGAGGGAGGACGCCAACATAAGCCGGATGAGCCTGGCCAAGTCGCTCTGGCTGAAGGGCAAGAAGGATTCCGTCTCGATCCTCATGAAGGGGTTGGAGGAGAAGGGGTATCCGGGGATCTACGCGGCGCTGCAGATCTCGCACCTGGACAACCGCCCTGCGCGCGCCCGAGCCCTACCGCTGCTCAAGGACTGTGCCCGCGGCGAGAAGGACGCCGAGCTGCGCAACGAATGCACGCTGGGCATCCTGCGGATCGACCCATCCGAGCTGCCGGCCGAGGAGAGGCCTCCCGCGCGGGAAGGCGGCGCCGGCGCCGCCGCGGAGCCCAAGCTCATCCGCCTCGAGGTCCGCGAGAAGGTGACGGGCAAGGTGACGGTCGCCGTCAACCTCCCCATCGCCTTCGCGGAAGCCCTGCTCGCGTCCCTCTCGGAGTTCGAGCAGGGGCACGTGCTCGACGAGCTCAAGCGCCGCAACATCGACGTCAACAACATCTGGAAGTCGCTCAAGACGCTCGGGCGCCAGACGCTGGTCCAGATAGAGACCGAAGAGGCCAGCATCCGCATATGGCTGGAGTGATCAGCGCGCGGGTGGGCGGCCGCACTCGCTGCGGGCGGCGTCGAGGGTCCTCCTCACCAGGTCCGCGTGCGGTGACGCGGGCTCCAGGGCGGCGAACGCCTCCAGGTGGGGGAGGGCCCGGCAGACCCTCTGCGTCGTCATGAAGATTTTCGCGAGCTCCAGGCGGGCGTCGGGCATGGACGGGTTCAGCTCGATGGCCTTCGCCAGGTGCGGCTCGGCCTCACGCTGCCGCCGGGCGCGGACGAGCGCCATACCGATGTTGTACTCGGGCTCCCATCGGTCACCGTGCATCGCCGCGGCCCGACCGTAGAAGGCGAGCGCCTCCTCCGTGCGTTCCAGAGTCAGAAGCGCGTTCGCCATGCCCATGAGCGAGGGCAGGTAGCCCCCGTCGATCCGCAGCGCCTCGCGGAAGGCGGCCTCGGCCGCCGCCACTTCTCCCGCCATCAGCAGCGAGTGGCCCAGCCCGTCCTGTGCCTCGAGGAGATCCGGCTTCAGCGCGGTCGCGCGGCGGAAGAGGCGCGAGGCCTCCACCGTCGAACCTGCCTGCAGGGCCTTGAAGCCGAGGGCGCAGTGATCCTCCGAGCGTCGGGCGGCGACCTTCTCCAGGTGCACCCATGCCGCGAAGGCGAACACAGCCGCCGACGCGGCGGCGGCCACGGCCAGGGCAACCCGCGTCACCCAGATCCGCACGCGCGGCCGCGCCGGAGGCTCTGCGGGCCCGGCTGACTCCGCAGCCTTGGGCGTTTCGGCCGCCACGGCCGGCCCCATGAGCTCGGGCGTCTCTGCGGCACCGGGCGCCTCCGCGGTCGCGGACGGATCCACGGCCGTTCCGGCCGGGCGCCTCGCGCGAGCGAAGGCGGAGCCGCCGTAGAACAGGAAGAGGAGGAGCAGCGTGGCGGCGGGGGCGAGCTGGACGGCCAGGTAGGCGAAGTTCTCGAAGAGCCACCGGTAAACCGCCGCCTCGAAGGCTGTGTAGTTCCGGCGCGCCACCTCGGCGAGGACCACGGCGTAGGTGTGCTCCACCACGACGAGCAGCGCGAGGGCGTGGAAGACGAAGAAGGCCCCGATCGTCACCACCAGGGCGCGAAGCCGTGCCCACACACGCAGGCCCGGAAAGGCCATCACCAGCGCCAGCGCGGGCACGATGTAGAAGTGAAGGACGTCCGCGTTGTAGGTGTCCGCCGGCTCGCCGTCGTCCCGCAGCGTGCTCCAGACCTGGATGGTCCCCCCCGAGGGTCGCAACCTCGTCACACGCTGCCCCATCTCCTCGACGGTGAGCAGGACGTTCGCGGCATGCGCCACCCCGGCGCTGTAGAGAGGCTGGACGTAAGGCCAGACGAGGAAAAGCACCAGCGTCAGGACCGCCAGCTCGAGGAGGAATATCCCGAGCCTAGCGACGACGGGCCGCGACGAGAAGCTCGGCCCAGACGATCCAGACGGCCATGGAGAGGACGATGACGGCGCTCTGCCAGACATGGTAGTGGAACCGCTCGAAGAGTGAAGGATGCCGCGCCCCGATGTAGTACAGGCTCACTATCCGGATGAGGTTGATCCCCTGCACGGCCGGAACGCCGAGCAACGCCCCGAGAGCCTTCTCCTTCAGGCTGCTGGGATAGGCGAGCACGGCCGACAGGTAGATGGCCAGGACGTAGGCGCCGTTGCAGCCCTTCAGGATGTTGACCGAGAAGCCGTCGGCCCCGGTGATCAGCGTCCCCGCCACCTGCGTGTCGAAGCCCAGCAGCCGGATGAAGATGTTGCTGATCCGGGCTATCCCTTCCGTCATGGGGACGATCAGATGCTCTTCCACCTGCGACGACTGGAAGAGCAGTGAGAAGAGGCCGATCCAGAGGCCGAAGCCGGCCACGAAGAAGACGACCGGCCGGTTGGCTGCAAGCCACGTCCCGAGCGCCGGCGCGCCGCCGCGACCCGAAGCCTCCAACCTCGGCTCCTCTCCCATAGAGTTGTCTCGCTCCCGCCGATCGGTCCGCGCGGGCTGGACGGATGGCCGTGTTTCCTTGTACAGGAGCGTAATGAGGCTGTCAAGGCGTGTGGGGGGAGAGAAGCCCACGGGTATAATGCCCCCCAGGATGCCAAGCCCGATCAGGCGCAGCCGGGCCTCGGCCCCGACGAGAGTGGACCTCGCCGGCGGCACCCTCGACATCTGGCCGCTCTACCTTCTCGTCCAAGACGCCATGACCGTCAACGCCGCCGTGTCCCTTCGCGCGAGCGTGGAGGTGGACTCTGCGGGAGGAGGGCAGCACCGGATCGTGGCCGAGGACGTCGGTCGCGAGATCCGGCTCGATCCCTCCACCATCGACGGCGCGGCCGGACGGAGCGTCAGCGGCCTGCCTCTTCACGAGGCGGTTCTGAGGCACGTCGGTCCCGCAACCGCCGTCTCCATCCGCACCCGGAGTGACGCGCCCGCGGGCTCGGGGCTCGGCGGATCGTCCGCCCTCGCCGTGAGCCTCCTGGCGGCGCTTTGGGCGAGGGAGGGGATCCGCAAGGACAAGGATTCGCTCGCCGCGACCGCCCGCGACCTGGAAGCGCAGGTGCTCCAGATCCCGACCGGCACCCAGGATCACATCGCCGCCCTTCACGGAGGGGTGGCGGCGATCCACTACGGCCCCGGCACATCCACCCGGGAGGAGATCGCCGGCGCCGCCGGCGCGCTCCAAGAGCGCGGCGTGCTCGCCTTCCTCGGCACCTCGCGTGCCTCCGCGAGGGCCAACTGGGACATGCTGCGCCGCGCCCTTGACGGCGATCCTTCCACCCGTCGGGGGCTCGAGATCATCGCGGGTATCGCGGCCGCGATGAGGGCCGCTCTCCTCCGATCCGACTTCGAGGAGTGCGCCCGGTTGCTCGGGGCGGAGTGGCAGGAGCGGCGGGGCCTCTCGCCCGAAGTCAGCACGCCCGAGACGGAGCGAGCCCTCGCCGCCGCCGGGCGCTCGGGCGCCTCCGGGGGGAAGATCTGCGGGGCCGGAGGAGGCGGCTGCCTCTTTGTGATGGGCCCGCCCGACGCCCGCGGCAGGATCGCCGACGCTCTCCGGGACGCGGGCTGCCGCTTGCTGGACTTCACGGTGGATGGGCGCGGGCTCGAGGTGACCGGAAACGGTGAGTGAGGCCGCCCGCACCGCGGTCCGCCTCGCGTGCGGAACGGCTGTTCTCTTGTCGGTCGCCGCCGCCGGCGTCTCGTGCAGGAAGCCCGGACATCTCCACGGCGAGGGGGGGTTCCGCCGCGGCATGGTGTTCGGCCTCTTCGCCCGCACCGAGAGCGAGTTCATCGAGACGGGTCTCGATGAGATTCGGGCGCTGGGGGCGGATTCGATCTCGATCACGATCCCTTGGGTCACGCCGAATGTTCGCTCGGTCGACCTGGCCCCGCGCTCCGACATGACGCCCGGGGACGAGTCGTTGCGCCGGGCCGTCCGGGAGGCCCACGACCGGGGGATGAGCGTCCTCCTCATGCCGTTCATCTACGTGGACCAGATGGCCGAAGGGGAATGGCGCGGGACGCTTGTGCCTCGGGATTGGGGGTCCTGGTTCGCCAACTACGCGAGGATGGTTCTCCGCTACGCCCGTCTCGCGCAGGATGAGGGCGTGGAGATTCTGAGCGTCGGCTCGGAGCTCTGTTCCACCGAGGATCGCCGCGAGGACTGGCTCGCCCTCATCGGCGAGGTCCGGAAGGTATACGGCGGCGCCCTGACGTACTCGGCGAACTGGGACCACCGGTTTCCAATCTCGTTCGCCGGCGCCCTCGACTACCTTGGGATGAACGCCTACTTCGAGCTATCGGACGATCCCGAAGCGGGCGTGGGGGATCTGAGGGCGGCGTGGGCCGCGATCCTGAAGGACGTCGAGGCATGGCGATCCCAAATCGGCAAGCCTCTCCTCCTGACGGAGGTCGGCTACCCTTCCAGACGGGGTGCGGCGAAGGACCCGTGGGACTACGCTTCGGGAGCGGAGGCCGATCCCGCCGCCCAGGAGAGGTGCTACCGGGCTTTCGTGGAGGCGTGGACGGGCTATCCGGCCCTGGCAGGCGTATACTTCTACCTCTGGTGGGGAGAGGGCGGGCCGACCGACACAGGCTATACTCCCCGCAACAAGCCCGCGCGGGAGGTCGTCTCGGGCTGGTACCGGCATGGCTCCCCGGGAGGTGATCGATGAGACGTTTTGACACCCGGTCGCGGCGCAATGGTCGCGCGCCTGCGGCCGTCTCTTGCCTCCTGGCCGTCATGCTGGGATCCGCGGGCCCCGCGCTAGCCGAAAAGCTCGTCGTCTTCAAGAACGGAAAGTCCATCCGGGTCAGGACCCTCAAGGAGGACAAGGGCTGGACCCGCCTGGAGATCGACGGCGGTGTCATGGCCGTACGGTCGTTTCAGGTGGCTCGGGTGGATGAGGTGACCGGGGGCGGCGGAAAGTCCGATATCATCCCCAACCAGGCTTTGGTGGGAGGGGGCGGGGTTGGAGCCCCCTCTCCCGCCTATGCCGGGGCCCGAGGCGCCGATGTGCCGGAGCCGCAGCCCGAGGAATCGCAGCAGGTCGAGAACGAGGAGGCGCAACAGCCGCCCCAGCCCGGGGTCAGCATCCCCGGAGCCGCCGGCCGGCGGCCCGGCCAGATCCCCGGAGTGAACACGCGTGGGGCGCCACGGTTCGGCGGCACCGGCGGCGTGCTGAACAACCGTGCCCGCGGATCGTCCCGGGGAGGGATCAGCCGCGGCAGGCAGGTCGTCGGCGCACCCCAGGATAGTGACGAGTAGCGGGCCACCGCGCCTCGTCGTCGGGCTGACCGGACCCAACGCCGCGGGCAAGGGAGAAGTGGCCCGGTATCTCGTTTCCTGCGGCCTTATCTACCATTCTCTCTCCGACATCATCAGGGAGGAGGCGGCCGCCCGGCACCTGCCTCCCACGCGCGAGAACCTCATCGAGATCGGCAACGCGCTCCGCCGTGCGGAGGGCGCCGGCGTCCTCGCGGAGCGGACCCTGCGCCGGTTGATGGGCCGCGACGTCGTGGATTCCATCCGCAACCCCGCGGAGGTGTCGGCCCTGAGAGGGGAGCCGGCGTTCATACTCCTCGCGGTGAACGCCCCCATCGAGTTGCGCTACGCGCGGGCGACGGCGAGGGCGAGGCCCGGCGACGGGAGCACGCTCCAAGAGTTCGCCGATCGCGAGGCGCGCGAGCACGGATCGGATCCCAGCTCCCAGCAGATCCACCGCACCTTCGAGATGGCCGACGTGCGGGTGGACAACTCGGGCAGCCTTCAGGATCTCGATCGCGCGGTGGCCCGCGCACTGGCCGGCAGGCTCTAGGCCCAGCCCCTCTCCTCGATGCGGGGTGGCTTGCGCCGCCGCCGCGGCAGGAAGAGCGCGAGCAGCAGCATCCCCGCCACGAACCCCCCGACGTGGGCGAACCACGCCACGCCGCCTCCGCCACGACCGGCCGCCATCACCGAATGCAGCACCTGGAAGATGAACCACATCCCCAGGACGACGAAGGCGGGCAGGCGGACCAGAGTGACGAAGAACAAGGGCACGAGCGTCAGGATTCGTGCGTGGGGGAAGAGCAACATGTAGGCGCCCAGCACGCCGGCGATGGCCCCGCTCGCGCCCACCACCGGGACGGTGGAGTCCGGCAGGGCCGCGATCTGAGCCGCCGCCGCGGCCAGGCCGCAGGAGAGGTAGAAGATCACGAAACGGATGTGGCCGAGCACGTCCTCCACGTTGTTGGCGAAGATCCAGAGGAACAGCATGTTGCCTCCGAGGTGCAACAGGTCCCCGTGAAGGAACATCGACGTGATCAGGGAGGCGAGCCCGGGGGCCACGGCCCCGGGGCCCAGCGAGGGCAGGTGGGTGATGGCGCCGGGGACCAGGCCCCGGCGCAGCACCAGCTCCTGAGCCAGGTAGGAGGGCAGCGAGGCCTCGTAGAGGAACGCGGCGACGTTGAGGATGACGAGCGTCAGCGTCACTCCAGGAAAGGTGCGGGAGGGATTCTCGTCCTTGAGGGGGATCATGCCGTTCCACCTTAGCGCATGCATGCAACCTCAGAGCCTCCTTGACTTGCACGGCGGGCCCCCGTATAGTGCGGCCCTTCACGTTCCCGCGCGGCTCGCAGGTGGAGGGATCCAGCGGGCCGGTTCGCGACGCACGGGGCCCGGAGCGGCCCTCCGGAAAGCCCACCCGAGGAACCTCCATGAGCCAGGCGGTGACGGGCGATCTCGACTTACCGCTTTCCCGATCGAAATCGAAGCCGAAACGTATCCTCCCGACCCTCGAATCCCCGGCGGACCTCAAACCGCTCGGCGTCGCGGAGCTCAAGCAGCTCTGTGACGAGATCCGCGAGTACGTCGTGGATGTGGTCTCGCGGACCGGTGGGCACCTCGCGCCGAGTCTCGGCGTCGTCGAGCTCACCGTGGCTCTGCACTATCTCTTCGACAGCCCGCGCGACAAGATCGTGTGGGATGTCGGCCACCAGGGGTACGTTCACAAGGTCCTCACCGGCCGGCGGGACCGTCTGCCGACCATCCGGCAGCACGGCGGCATCAGCGGCTTCCTGCGGCTGAGCGAGAGCCCCCACGATCAGTTCGGCGCCGGGCACGCCTCCACGTCCATCTCCGCGGCGCTCGGCATGGCCACGCGGCGCGATCTCATGGGGGAGAGCTACCACGTCGTGACCGTCACGGGTGACGGCGCCATGACCGGCGGCCTCGCTTACGAGGCTCTCAACAACGCAGGGATCTCCGGCCGCAGCCTGCTCGTCATCCTCAACGACAACACCATGTCCATCTCGCCCAACGTGGGCGCCATATCCCGCTACCTCACCAGCATCACCACGCAGCCCGTGCTCCAGAGGGCCCGCGAGGAGGTCTACCATCTCCTCGAGAAGCTGCCCAAGGGGGATCTGGCCGCCGAGCTGGGCAAGCGCATGGAGCGCTCGGTGAAGGACGTGCTGACCCCCGGAGGGATCTTCCACGCCCTGGGCTTCCACTACTTCGGCCCTATCGACGGGCACGACTTGGAGGCGTTGCTGACGGTGATCGGCAGGCTCAAGGACGTGAAGGGCCCCGTGCTGCTGCACGTCGTGACCAAGAAGGGGCGGGGCTACTCGTTCGCCGAGGAAGATCCCAACACCTACCACGGCATGAACCCATTCGACGTCGCCTCCGGCAAAGCGGCCCCCGCCGGAGCGAAGAAGCCCCCGGCCTACACCAACGTGTTCGCCGACGCGATGATCGAGATCGCCGGCGAGGACCCGCGCGTGGTGGCGATCACGGCTGCCATGGCCGACGGCACGGGCCTCGTGAAGTACCAGAAGAAGTTCCCGGACAGATTCTTCGACGTGGGGATCGCGGAGGCCCACGGCGTCACGTTCGCCGCGGGGCTGGCGCTGCACGGCATGCGGCCCGTGGCGGCCATCTACTCCACGTTCCTGCAGCGCGCCTACGACCAGATCATCCACGATGTCGGCGTGCAGAAAATCCCCGTGGTCTTCGCCCTCGATCGGGCCGGGCTGTGCGGGCCCGACGGCCCGACGCACCACGGTGTGTTCGATCTCACGTACCTGAGGCTGGTGCCCAACTTCGTCATCGCCGCGCCGAGGAACGGCGTGGAGCTGCGGAATCTGCTCTACACGGCGATCCGTCAGACGGAATATCCGTTCGCCATCCGCTACCCCAAGGAGAACGTCCCCGACGATCCGGCGGGTGTCCCGATGAAGATCGTCCCGATCGGATCGTGGGAGATCGTCGAGGAAGGAGACGAGGCCGCAATCCTGGCCGTGGGCACGATGGTGGACAACGCCCTTGCCGCCGCCGCCATCCTGAGGGCGGAGGGCCGGCGCGTCGGCGTCGTCAACTGCCGCTTCATCAAACCCATGGACGACGCCGTGCTCGTGTCGCTCGCGTCCCGGCACCGGCTTCTGGTCACCCTCGAGGAGAACACGGTGAAGGGCGGATTCGGCTCCGGCGTCTACGAGCGTCTGAGCGAGCTCGGGACCCCCATCCCGCGGCTCAAGCATCTGGGGATCCCCGACAGGTTCATCGAGCACGGCTCGCGTGACGCGCTCTTCGGCGACATCGGCCTTCTCCCGGCGCAGGTCGCGGCGACGATCGGGGCCGCCCTGGCCCCTCAGCCGGCGGCGGCCGGGACGTAGGCGTGTTCCCGGCGAAACCCGGCAAGCCGGATCCGGCCGTGCCGCCCGCGAAGGCCCGATCCCGGAAACGGCCCGCCTCCAGGAAGATCCCCCCGCGATCGCGCGACCTGCCTCCTTACACCCCTACGCTCCGCTTCGCCGCTTCGCCCAGGTCCGCGGCCTCGGCTCGCGCCGAGGCCCTCGTGGTCTACGCCTTCGAGGGAGCGAAGAAGGTGGAAGGCATTCCCGAGGGCACTCTGAGGCGGACGGTCGAGGCCCTCGTCGAGTCGGAAGGATTCCGCGCCAGGGCCGGCCGCGTGCTGTTGTTTCACACCGCCGGCCGGTTCCCAGCCCGGCGCGTCATCGTCGCGGGCCTCGGCCGCGGAGAGGCTTTCACTCTGGACGCGCTCCGGGCGGCGGCCGCCGCAGCCGCCCGACGGGCGGCCGGAGCCAATGTGAAGCGCCTCATCTTCGGCCCGCCTCCGTCCTCGCGCGGCGTGAAGCTTGCCGTCGGCGAGAGGGCCCGAGCCGTGGCGGAGGGGTTCCTGCTGGGCGCGTACAGGATGCGAAGGTACTTCACGGGAGAGGAGCGCACGGAAGGCGCCTCGCTGAGGGGAGCCGAGATCCTGGTCGCGAGGAGCGACCTCGCGGCCGCGAGGTCGGCGGTGAAGGGGGCCGTGACCGCCTGCTCGGCGGCCAACCTGGCCCGCGACCTCGTCAACGAGCCGGCCGGCACACTCACCCCCCGCCGCATGGCGGAGATCGCCTCAGCGCTGGCGCGCTCCTCCGGGATCGAGTGCCGCGTGCATGACGAACGCGCCATCGAGAAGCTGGGGATGGGGGCCTTCCTCGGCGTGGGGCGCGGGAGCCACCAGCCCCCGCGGCTCATTCACCTGATCTACCGGCCTGAGCGGCCCGCCGCGCGCAAGGTGGCGCTGATCGGCAAGGGGCTCACCTTCGACAGCGGCGGCCTCTCTCTGAAGTCCGCCTCCGGTATGGAGACGATGAAGCTCGACAAGGCGGGCGCTTCGTGCGTCCTCGCGACGATGCTGGGCCTCGCGGAGGTGCGGCCTCGCGTCGAGGTCCACGGGCTGATGGGGATGACGGAGAACATGCCGGGAGGGTCCGCCATCAAGCCCGGCGACATTTTGAAGACGTCGGGCGGCAAGACGGTCGAGGTCCTCAACACCGACGCGGAAGGGCGATTGGTGCTCGCCGATCTGCTCTGCTATGCGAGGACCCTGGGCGTGGACGAGATCATCGATCTGGCCACGCTCACCGGCGCCTGCATGGTGGCTTTGGGGCCTCTGGCGGCGGGCGTGTTCGGCAACGACCGGGCGCACGTCGATGGGATCCTGTCCGCAGCGGAAAAGGCCGGTGAGAAGATGTGGCCGCTGCCGTTGTACGAGGAGTACCGCGTCCAGCTCCGAAGCGAGATCGCCGACATCAGAAACACGGCCGACAAGTACGGCGGGGCCATCACGGCGGCGCTCTTCCTCCGGGAGTTCGTGGACCGGCGGACGCCCTGGGCTCACATCGACATCGCGGGGCCCGCGTTCCTGGAATCCAATGGCCACCCCTACATGCGTAAGGGCGCCACGGGCGTTGGAGTGAGAACGCTTCTGACCTACCTTTCCTCACTCTCCTGAGGGAGAAGGGCGCCCTCATGGGCCTCCATGAGCACCGCCGCCGGGGTTCCCGCGCCGTTTCGTGCGCCGTGGTGACGGTGTCCGACACGCGAACGGCCGAGACCGACGAGTCGGGGCGCCTCACGCGGAAGCTCCTCGAGGAGGCGGGGCACCGAGTCGCGCACGCCGCCATCGTCCCGGACGATCCGGCGCGCGTCCGGGAGGCGATCGCCGCGTTGCTGCTGCGGGAAGACGTGGAGGCTGTGCTCGTCAACGGCGGAACCGGCATCTCGCCCCGCGACCGCACCTACGAGGCCATCGAGACGCTGCTCGATCTCACGCTTCACGGCTTCGGCGAGTTGTTCCGGGTCCTGTCCTACCAGGAGATCGGCGCGGCGGCCATGTTGAGCCGGGCCGTCGCGGGGATGGCGCGCGGGCGCGTCATGTTCTCGATGCCGGGGTCGCCCGACGCCGTGCGACTGGCGCTCCAGAAGCTGATCCTTCCGGAACTCGGGCACATCGCCGCCGAAGCGGGTAAGATGGATGCTTCGGGGGCGATGGAGCCGTACCCTGGGCACGAGCGGGAAGGCGGCGCCGGCCCCGGCGGGGGGCGCCCGGGAGGATGACCATGCAGAGAGGCAGCGGAGAAGGGCCGCCGGCGGGACCGGATCGGGTTTACGCGCCCCTGCGCACCGTGCCCGCCCTGACCGAGGGGACGGCCGAAGCACAGATGGAGGCTCACCGGGTGTCTCCTCCGCGGCAGCTTCCCGTCCTCGGAGCGGCGCCGTCCTTGACGGACACCTTCGGCCGGCGGATCCGCTACCTCAGGGTGTCCGTCACCGACCGGTGCAACCTCCGCTGTGTCTATTGCATGCCTCACGGCATGGATTGGCTCCCCAGGCGCGAGATCCTCTCCTACGAAGAGATCCTCAGGCTGTTGAAGGTCTTCGCATCCCTCGGTGTCTCCAAGGTCCGGATCACGGGGGGCGAGCCTCTCGTTCGGGCCGGCGTGACCGACCTGGTGCGGCGGATCGCAGCCGTCGACGGGATCGGCGATCTGTCGCTGTCCACCAACGGGCTTCTGCTCGCCGACCTCGCGGCCGGGTTGAAGGAAGCCGGACTGCACCGCGTGAACGTAAGCCTTGATTCCCTCGACCCGCGGAAGTTCAAAGACATCACCCAGGGAGGAGACATCCGGAAAGTCATGGCGGGGATCGACGCCGCGCTATCGGCCGGGCTGCATCCCGTGAAGCTCAACGTCGTGGCCACCCGGGGCGTCAATGACGTCGAGGCGGCCGACTTCGCGCGGCTGACACTCGAGCGCGGGGTGGTGGTCCGATTCATCGAGATCATGCCCCTCGGCGACTCGGCCGGGTTCCAGGACGACAGGTTCGTCTCCGCCGACGAGATCCTCGACAGGATCCGCGAAGTGGGGCCCCTGGTGCCCTGCGACGACGTGGTCGGCTCGGGCCCCGCCCGCTACTACCGGTTCGAGGGTGGCCGCGGCACCGTGGGCATGATAACCCCCATGAGTCACACGTTCTGTGAGCAGTGCAACAGGGTCCGGCTGACGGCCGTCGGGCACCTGCGTCTCTGCCTGTTCGGCGATCAGGAGATCGATCTCCGCACGCCGCTGCGCTCCGGCGCCGACGATGAGGAGATCGCCCGCCTGATCCTCTACGGGATGACCATCAAGCCGGACAGCCACCACCTCGTGCGCGGGGAACCGGGCTGCGGCCTCCGCGCCCTGTCCCAGGTCGGCGGGTGACTTCCCACGGGAGTGGCCGGCTCAGTGCCTCCGTTTACGGCGGCGGGAGCCCTCGATGACCACGTAGGTCTCGAACTGCGGCCGAGCCCGGCACCCGGCCAGTGAGCTGAGGGCCAGCAGAGCGCGGATCTCGGAAACCTTGAAGGCGGCACGGACCGAATCGGAGAACAACCGCTTCATCTCTCCGGTGTAGAAGCGGCCGTGGCGCCGGATATGGGCCATCATTCGGGAGGGTCCGGGCCGCCTGAGATCACGGATGAAAACGCGGCCCGAGGGCCTCAGGACCCTCGCCATCTCGTTGAAGGCCGGCACGGGGTCGGGGAGGTGGTGGAGGACGGAGTTGGAGACCACGAGGTCGAAGGTGCCCCGTGAGAACGGGATCTTGCCGGCGCCCCCCCTCCGGATCCGCACCCTGCGCGTCATGCGGGCCCGGCGCACGCGCTCACGTGCCGAGCGGATCATCCCCTCGGAGAGGTCGATGCCCACGATGGTGAGGTCGGTCCTCTTCTCCGCCATCTTCACCGGAATGGCGGCCGTCCCCGTCCCCACGTCGAGAACGCGCGCTCCCCTCTTCGCGAGCCGGAGTGCGGCTCGGACGAAAGAGTCGTCCATGCGGCCCAGGTGCGCTGTGGCGACGCCGCCGAGGTACGCGGCCACTCCCTCCGGCTCGTCCATGACTTCGGGCTCCAGAACCCGGAGGTGGGGGAAGCGGGGGACCTGCACCGTGCGCGGGTCCACCGTGATCCGTCTGGCTGCCATCAGCGTCCTCCGTGCTCTGCGGGCGCTCGGTTCGGTAGTCGTGTGGGGGCGGGACTATTGGAGGGGCGGGACTATAGCAGAAGCGCAGGGCGACGAGCGCCTGTCTGCGGGATTCGCGCGCTGATGTCGGCGCCCGGAGACCGAGGGCCGGCCGGGGAGCCGGCAGGCAGGGTCCGTATCGTGGAGGGAAGCGTGATGGACACCGGGAGTCACCGGTCCGCGGCGTGGCCGGCCCTGGCCCTCGCGGGCCTTGCGTACGTCCTGCCGGCATGCGCGGCTCCGGGCGGATCCGAAGCCTCCGGGACCGAGGCTCAGGGGGCGGCCGGGAGTGCCGAGGAGACAGGGGAGGACACGGCCGGCGCCGAGATCCGCCAGCTCCTCCGCGAGCAAGTGGATGCCTGGAACCGTGCGGACCTGGATGGCTTCCTTCGCCACTACCACCGAGGCCCCGATCTGGTGTTCACATCGGGGGTCCGCGTCCGGCGTGGGTACGAGGCGCTGGAGGCCGACTTCAAGAGCCGTTACGCCGGAGCCGCCGCGATGGGCCGGTTGACCATGGACGGCATTGAAGTGCACCCCCTCGGCGACACGGCCGCGTGGGTTCTCGGCAACTGGCATCTCGAGCGCTCGGCGGGGCCGGCAGGCGGCAACTTCACACTCATCCTCACGAAGGAAGGGGGAGTCTGGAAGATCGTGCATGACCACACGTCGGTAACTCCCACTCCCCCGGAGAAGCCTCCTGAGGTGGCTTCGCCTCGCCCTGGAGGCGCCGGGCGCCAACCGCCCCGCTGACCCGGAGTCCAACGCGAACCGCCTCCTCGGCGAGCTGCTGAAACTCGCGTCTTACCTTGACATTGGAGCAGCCGGGGGGAATAAATAACCCATTGCAAGCCACAGCGACCGAACCGCGGGCGAACGGAGAGAACACATGCCCGGTAGCATCCTCCGAACGCGCCTGAACCTCGACCCGTCGGCCTTCGTGGCCAAGACCGCCGTCCTCGTGGGAGAGGTTTCCGTCGGTCCGCGCTCCAGCGTCTGGTATGGCGCCGTCCTGCGCGGGGACCTCGCCCCGGTCATCGTCGGCACCGACACCAACGTGCAGGACTGCGTGGTCATGCACGTCGAGGTGGACGAACCCGTGAGGCTCGGGGACAGGGTCACCGTCGGGCACGGGGCCGTCGTCCACGCCGCGGAGGTGGAGGACGAGTGCCTCATCGGCATCGGCTCCGTCATCCTCTCCGGGGCCCGCGTCGGCCGCGGGAGCATCATCGGTGCTGGAGCGGTTGTCCGGGAGGGGTTCGCAGTCCCCCCGGGCTCCGTGGTGCTGGGAGTGCCGGGAAGGGTCGTGCGCAAGGTGACTCCCGAGGAGGCCGACCGGGTGGGCAACAACTGGCGGTCGTACGTGGAGTACGCGCAAGCCTACCGGTTGGGCGGGGTCGAGTGAGGTACGGGGAGCGTCGGCCGTGAGCCGGGTGGACTGGAAGCCGTTCGCCGACCGGCTGATGTCGGCCGACACGATCGTCCTCGGCACGCATATCAACGCGGACGGCGACGGCCTCGGATGCGAGATCGCCCTCCACACGTTCCTTTCCGACGTCGGGCGCCGCTCCGTCATCATCAACAACGAGGCCGTCCCGCTGAAATACCGCTTCCTGAGAGGCTGGGAGACGGTCCAGGCATATTCTCCAGAACGGCACGGGGACGTGATCAGGACGGCCGACATCTTCGTGGTGATCGACAACAGCAGCGTCGAGCGGCTCGCGGGCCTGCGCGGCGACGTGGAAGGCGCGAGGGCCTTCAAGGTGTGCATCGACCACCACGCCATGGTGAACCCCTACTGGGACCTCAACTGTGTGGACACCGACGCCTGCGCGAGCGGCCAGCTCATCTACGAGCTCATCCGGCACATGGGAGGGCGCATCACCCCTCCCATCGCCGAGGCCCTCTACGTCTCCTTCGTGACCGACACGGGCCACTTCCGGTTCACCAAGACCACCGCGGAGTCGCACCGCATCGTGGCGGACCTCATGGAGATCGGCGCGATCTCTCCCGCGCGCGTGTTCACGGAGATCTACGAGCGGAGTTCTCCGGGCCTGGCGGCGCTGACGGGTCTGGCCCTGTCGAGCCTCCGGTTCGCATACGGCGGCCGGTTCGCCTGGATGGTCCTGACGTGGGCTCAGGTCGCGGCGCACCACGCGGAAGAGGAGGACACCGGGGACCTCGTGAACCTGAGCCTGGCCGTGAACGGCGTGCAGGCCGGCGCCCTCTTCAAGGAGATGCCGGACGGAACGACCAAGGTCAGCCTGCGCTCCAAGGGCGAGATCGACGTCCACGCCCTGGCGGCCCTCTTCGACGGGGGGGGGCACAAGAACGCCGCCGGCATCCTGCTGCGGGCGCCGCTTCCCGGCGCGATTGAGGCCGTCCTCGCGGAGGCCCGGCCAATCGTGGAGGCGGGGGGCGCTGTCCCGGCTGTCCCTGCGAGGAAGGGCTCGTGAAGATCGGGGTCCTCCTATCGGGGTGTGGGTTGTATGACGGGACCGAGATCTCCGAGGCGCTCCTAACCTTGCTGGCTCTGGATAGGGCAGGAGCCCGCGCCGTCTGCGTCGCGCCGTCCGTCGATCAGCTCCACACCGTGGATCACCTGACGGGAGAGGAGATCGAAGGAGAGCGCCGGGCCGTCCTGATGGAGTCCGCCCGTCTCGGCAGGGGCAAAGTGTGCTCGCTCGCCGACTTCTGGGGCGGTGACCTGCAGGCGCTGATTATCCCGGGAGGCTACGGCGCTCCCAAGAACCTGGTGACCGGCTTCATGCGGCCGGGCGGCCGGCGCGAGGTCATCCCCGAGGTCCGCATACTCCTCGATGACCTGACCGGGAGGCAGCGCCCTCTCGGGGCGGTGAGCCTTGGAAGATCGGTCCTCACGGCCTATTTTGGGGAGGCAATGAGCGAGGCGGATCTGACGATGCCGGCCACCGAGGTGATCGTGGACGAGAAGCGTCGTCTCGCCTTCACCCCGGGGTTCCTGACCGGCAGCCGGCTGGCCGACGTGGCGCGGGGCATCGATTCTCTGGTCGCCTCGATCGTCCGCATGGCTGCTGCAAGTTTGCCTGTCCTTCAATAGGGGATATCTTGTTCGTCACGGTCAAGTTCTTCGCATCGTACCGAGAGATGCTCGGCGAGGATCACCTTCTCCTTGAACTCGACGACGGCTTCACCGTGGGCGACGTTCTCGACATCTTGAAGAACCGCTATCCGGTCCTCAAGGAGCAGGGCTACATGCCCCTCACGGCTTGCAACCTCAAACACGTCAGCAAGCGGCACCTGCTCTCCGACGGTGACGAGGTCGCCATTTTCCCGCCCGTGAGCGGCGGATAGGAGACAGCCATGGCCACCCGGGCTGGAACCCTCAATGACACGTGCTCCATCGTCAGCGCGCCCATAGACTTGGGCGACCTCGCCGCGAAGGTCCGTTCCGACGCGGCGGGCGCGGTGGCCGTTTTCGCCGGCATCGTGCGGGACCACCACCGCGGCGCGCGCGTGGAGAACCTGGAGTACGAAGCCTACGCTCCCATGGCCGAGGCGGAGATGCGCCGGATCATCGCCGAGATCCGCGCTCGCTGGGACCTGGAAGGGGTGGCCATCGTCCACCGGACGGGCCGCCTCGAGATCGGCGAGACGAGCGTGGCCATCGCGGTCTCCTCGGCCCACCGCCGGGAGGCGCTCGAGGCGTGCGCCTACGCCATCGACCGGGTCAAGGACTCCGTTCCCGTCTGGAAAAAGGAGCATGGGGAGGCCGGCTCGGGCTGGGTGGTGGGCGACGACTCGCAGACGGCCGCCATCGCCCCTGTGCTGCCCGTCAGGAACCGATCCTCCAGGCGCCGCGTCCAGGCCTGATCCTCGGGACTCGCCCTCAAGTTCATCTCCTGCCGACGGATACCGGATTGCCTCCTCGCGTGTCCGATCCACGGGAATAGAAGCGCTTATCCGGTGGACTGTTGACACCCCCGCGAGGAGACGACTAGACTGAAACCCTTTCGATCGGATGCCCTGGCCCCGAAGGTTGGGGGGCCCCGCCGGGTTCCACCCGGCGCAGCCCGTGCAGGACGGCGGCGGCCGTGGGGCCCTCAGCAGACCCGCAGCCAGTCTGGATCCCGGAGCGCTTCGCGGACGGAGCCCGAGAATGGTTCGAACCGGATCGATGCCCTCCTCGAGGTCCGCCGCGTCGTGGCGCGCCGCGGCCCTGCTCGTCCTGGGCGCGCAGATGGCCACGGGATGCGGGTACCTGCAGGCCCGCGTCGAGATGAAGAAGGGGAATCAGTACTACAACACGAAGAAATACGACGAGGCGGTGGAGAGCTACCGGAAGGTCATCGAGTTCAACCCCGAGTACCGGGACGCCTACCAGAACCTGGGCCTCTCCTACCTCGCCCTCTATCAGCCCGGCTCCACGCACGAGAAGGACATCGCCTATGCGCAAGGCGCCATCAAGGCCTTCACGGACTACCTGAAGCTCGACCCCGAGAACGAGAAGGTCAAGAACTACCTGGTCGAGATCTGCCAGAAGGCGAACGCCCACGAAGAGGCCATCCGTTTCTTCGAGGAGGAGCACCGGCGGCATCCCGACGACATCAAGACCATCCAGCTCATCGGCAACCTCCTCTCGAAGATCGGCAACATCGACGAGGCGCTCAAGTGGATGCAGATGCGCATCGACCTCGAGCCCGACAACCACGAGGCGTACTACACGATAGGGGTCAACTGCTGGGCGCGCTCCTACAGCAAGATGGATCTTTCCATCGAGGAGCGGTACGGAGTGCTCGACCGGGGGCTGGCCGCTCTCGACAAGGCCATCGCCTTGAAGCCGGATTATTTCGAAGCCTATACTTACAAGAACCTGGTCCTCCGGGAAAAGGCCAAGGTGGATCCGAGCCCGCAGCAGCGTCTCATCTTTGCCCAGGAAGCCGACCAATTCCTCAAGAAGGCCATGGAGATCCAGAACGCCCAGCGGCAGGCTGCGGCGCAGGCCGAGGGAAAGGCCGGAGGGCAGTGAAGATCCCCGCGAGACGGGAAGGGACGGGTGATGTTCGACACCCTGCTTGACTCGCAGGCGAACAAGAAGAGGGAGGGCCGCGCCTGGCTCACGATGCCGGTGTCCGTCACCATTCACGTGGTGGCGCTCGGCGCGGTCTTCGGGGCCACCTACCTCTCCGTGGGCGCCATCCAGGAGCCGCCGATCAACCTCATCCTCGTGGCGGCACCGCCTCCACCTCCGCCTCCCCCGCCTCCGCCCCCGCCTCCCAAGTCGAGTACGAAGCCCAAGGTCGAGGAGAAGAAAATCATCCCCGTGGAGAAGCTCCCCGAGATGATCCAGCCGGAGGTCATTCCGGAGGAGATCCCCGAGCCCGACCCGGGCGCCGATGATGCCGGGGAGGAAGGAGGCATGGAGGGCGGCGTGCCCGGTGGCGTCCCCGGCGGCGTGCCCGGCGGCGTCGTGGGGGGCGTAGTGGGCGGCGTGCTGGGCGGCGTGCTGGGCGGCGTGCTGGGCGAGGAAGAGCCCATTTACCTGACGGG
Organism: uncultured Acidobacteriota bacterium; assembly: GCA_964400605.1. GTDB lineage: Bacteria > Acidobacteriota > Polarisedimenticolia > JACPZX01 > JACPZX01 > CAYNUH01. Next base: position 37,417 of record CAYNUH010000019.1, read on the forward strand.
CGACGTCAGACCCCCCGAGCTGATCAACAAGGTCCAGCCCGAATACCCCGAGGTGGCCCGGCGGGCGCGGGCCGAGGGGAAGGTCATTCTTGAGATCGTGGTCAACAGGAACGGCGACGTGGAGAGCGCGAAGGTCCTCCGGAGCCACCCCCTGTTCGACCAGGCCGCCCTCGAGGCCGTCAGGAAGTGGAAATACAATCCCGCCCTTCAGAGCGGGCGCCCCGTCAAGGTCTACATAACCGTCGTCGTGGATTTCAAGTTGAAGTGATCGGAGCCGGGCCGCGTGCCGGGGCACCGCCGGAGGGCCCAAGACCAGCATGACAAGCCGGCCGGCAGAGCCGCCGCCGGATGAGTGAGGAATGCTCCGGAGGGAGCCGCTTCAAGGAGTCATTAATGGAAGATCATTTTTCAATATTTGGCCTGTGGACTTCGATGACGATCGTGGGGAAGAGCGTCGTCATCTTCCTCCTCGGCATGTCCGTGTACTCGATCGCGGTCATGTTCGAGAAGTACTTCCTGTACCGGGCCGCCGTGAAGCAGTCCATAGAGTACCTTCCCATCGTCACGAAGTGCCTCAAGGAAGGGAACCTCAAGAAAGCCGTTGAGGAGGCCAAGAAGCACCCCAAGGGGCACCTCTCGCGGGTCATGTCCTCCGGGCTGCAGGAGTTCGTCAACCAGCAGGAGAACGGCACGGCCTACGACGTCATCGGCGCCGTCAACCGGGCTCTCGAGCGTGAGAACGCTCTCGTCATGGCCGAGCTGAAGAGCAAGCTGGCGGGGCTGGGCACCATCGGTTCGACGGCTCCCTTCGTCGGACTGTTCGGCACCGTCGTGGGCATCATCGGCGCATTCCGGGGCATGGCGGCCACCGGCTCGGGAGGACTGGGGGCGGTCTCCGCGGGCATCGCTGAGGCCCTGGTGACCACGGCCATGGGATTGCTGGTGGCCATCCCGGCGGTGTGGCTGTTCAACTACTTCACCAGCCGCACCGAGAGGTTCCAGGTGGAGATGGGCAACTCGTCATCGGAACTGGTGGATTTCTTCCTGAAAATGCACGGCAAGGCGGTCGGCGTCACCCAGCGGCAGGCCGGCGCGCACTGAGGAGTCGAGGTAGGCCATCATGGGCATGGATACGGGCGGCGCGGGAGGCATCAAGGCCGACATCAACGTCACCCCCCTCGTGGACGTGGTGCTGGTGCTCCTCATCATCTTCATGGTCATCACGCCCATGCTGCAGCGGGGCAAGGACGTTCAGCTCCCCGTGACGTCCAACCCGGACGCCAAGAAGAGCGACGACAAGAACGAGATCCTCGTCTCCGTGACGATGGACGGCCAACTCTACCTGGACACCTCGATGATCGGGAAGGACCAGCTCCTGGCGACGCTGAGCGAGACCTACCAGCGCAGCCCCGGCAAGAGCATCGTCATCAAGGGCGACAAGCGTCTCACGTTCGGCGACGTCAAGGAGGTCATGCTCATCGTCAACCAAGCCGGCTTCACCAACGTCGCCATCATGGCCGACAAGGCCCAGGGCGGCGCGGCCGGCCAGTAGAGGGGGAGGGTAGACCCGTGGGTATGACGACAGGCGGCGCGGGGGGCATCCGCTCGGACATCAACGTCACGCCCCTTGTGGACGTGGTGCTGGTGCTCCTCATCATCTTCATGGTCGTCACGCCCATGCTCACGCGAGGCTACGACCTCGACGTCCCGCAGAAGATGGAGAACGTGGACATCCCCGAGGAAGTCCTCGCCGAACAGCTGATCGTCACCTACACCGCGCAGGACGGGCTCTACATCAACAAGGACCGTGTCACCCGGGATAGTTTCGCCACCACCCTCCAGCAGATCCTCTCCGGACGGCGCAAGAAGAGCGTCTTCTTCGCCGCGGCGCGCGCGCTCAACTACGGCGAGGTCGTTTCCGTTCTCGACGTGGTCCGGAACTCCGGCGCGGAAGCCATCGGCCTTGTGACTGAGGACGCGCTCGCTCTCCCGCCGGAAAAGCAGGCGGCCGCCGCGGCCGCCGCCGTTTCGGGACCGTAGTCCAACAGACCGGCGCGCCGGCAGCCTTCCCGTTCAGCCCCGTCCGGGCCGGACCCGGCGGAAACTCAGGAGCATCGGATATGGAGCCCGTAGGTTTGTTCTACCTCGTCTTCGTGATCGGCATCGTCTCTCTGGGGTTCGCCGGATGGCTCGCCTGGTGGGTCCTCAAGGCGGACCGCGGCGGCGCCGCCATGCAGGACATCGCGGGGGCCATCCAGGAAGGGGCCGAAGCGTTCCTCAGGCGCCAGTACAGGACCATCGGAATCCTCAGCGCGGCGGCCGCGCTGGTCATCCTCGGGCTCTATGGAGTGGTCAAGGGGGACTGGCCGCTCGGTACCCGGACCATGATCGCCTTCATCCTCGGCGCCGCGTGCTCCGCCGCCTCCGGCTACATCGGGATGTTCGTCTCCATCCGGGCCAACCTGCGCACGGCGGCCGCGGTCGGCAGCAGCCTCGACCGCGCTCTGCGGCTCGCACTGCGTGGAGGGGCGGTGTCCGGGCTCACGGTGGTGGCCCTGAGCCTGCTGGGCGTGGGCGGTCTGTTCTGGGGGTTCGGCGGCTTGCGGAATCCTGAGCACATCCCCCTCCAGATCGTCGGCTTCGGCTTCGGCGCCTCCTTCGTCGCGCTCTTCGCCCAGCTCGGCGGCGGCATCTACACCAAGGCCGCCGACGTGGGCGCCGATCTGGTGGGCAAGGTCGAGGCGGGGATCCCCGAGGACGATCCGCGCAACCCGGCCGTCATCGCAGACCTGGTCGGCGACAACGTGGGCGACTGCGCGGGCCGCGGCGCCGATCTCTTCGAGTCCACGGCCGCCGAGAACATCGGCGCCATGATCCTGGGCGTCGCCCTCTTCCCGGTGTTGGGCATCGGAGGGATCCTCTTCCCCCTGCTCGCCCGCGCCTTCGGCCTCATCGCCACCATCGTGGGTGTGATGTTCGTGAGCATCCGGGAGGAGGAGGACCCGTTGAAGGGCCTCAACCGCGGCTACTACGTCACCACGGTGCTGGCGATGGCGGGGTTCTGGCTCGCCGTCCGGTTCATGCTGGGCGCCCGCTTCGGGTTCTTCGCCGCGGGCGTCATCGGCATCCTCACCGCGCTGGCCTTCGTGTATATCACCCAGTACTACACCGAATACCGGCATCGGCCGGTCCTGTCGATCGTTGAGGCGTCCAGGACGGGTCCGGCCACCAACGTGATCTCGGGGATCGCCGTGGCGCTGGAGTGCACCGGCATGCCCGTCCTGGTCATCTCCGCGGCGTTGCTGCTGTCGTACATGTGCGGCCAGTGGGCGCTCGCGGAGGAGATTCTCAAGTACACGCGCGGGGAGGCGGGCGGGATCTCCGGCATGGCCGCGGGTCTTTACGGCACGGCGGTGGCCACGATGGGGATGCTGGCGCCGTGCGCCTACATCCTGGCCATGGACACCTTCGGGCCCATCACCGACAACGCGGGCGGGATCGTCGAGATGTCCAAGGCGCCCGAGGCGACTCGTAGAAAAACGGACCGTCTCGACGCGGTGGGCAACACCACCAAGGCCCTCACCAAGGGATACGCCATCGGCTCGGCGGCGCTGGCCGCCTTCCTGCTGTTCCGAGCGTATCTCGACGAGGTGCAGATCCTGGCGAAAGTGGACACGGTCCGGGTGGACCTCACGCGCGTGCCGGTCTTCGTGGGCGCGCTCCTGGGCGCCTGCCTCGTGTTCGTCTTCTCGGCCTTCTCGATCCGCGCGGTCGGCCGCGCGGCGCAGTCGGTGATCGAGGAGGTCCGCCGCCAATTCCGTGAGAACCCCGGTATCATGCAGGGGACGGCCAAGCCGGACTACGGCCGCTGCGTGGACATCGTGACAGCGCGGGCGCTGAAAGAGATGATTCTCCCGGGAATCATGCCCATCGTCGTTCCGATCGCGGTGGGGCTGGGCGTGAAGTACGGCTACATGGCCACCCATCCCGGCCACGCCGTGGGAACCGTGGCCGCCGAGGCCGTGGCGGCGCTGCTCATGGTCGGCACCATCGCCGGCATTCTGCTGGCCACCGTCATGAACAACGGCGGCGGCGCCTGGGACAACGCCAAGAAGTTCATCGAGACCGGCGCCCTGGGGGGGCGCGGCTCCGACGCGCACAAAGCGGCCGTCGTGGGCGACACGATCGGAGACCCCCTCAAAGACACCGCCGGGCCTTCTCTGCACGTGCTGATCAAGCTCCTCAGCACGATCACGCTCGTCTTCTCCCCCCTGTTCCTCTGAGGGCGCCGCTCGTGTTCGCGCCGTCCGTGCCCCGTCCCACACGCCCCCGCGCCGCAGAGTGCCCGACGCATCGATCCTCCCTGCGTCTTGATCGGGTTCCGGGCGAGTGGTACAGTCCGCGACGCGGTGGGGTATGCATCATGGCCGCTCGGACCTCACGCGAGCCCGGTGCCCGGGTGCGGTACGCACGGGGCGCGGGGCCGCGGAGGCTCCGGAAACGGAACCCGGGGCGACGGAGTATGGCCCGCGACGCAAGCGCGTCCGGATCGTCCCGGTTCCGATCGGAATGGGAGATCTCCCCTTGACTGCTTCCGAAGCAAGGTTTCGAGGGCTTCAGTGGATGTTGCGTCCGTGACTCCGTTCCTCGCGAGAGAGCCCTCCGCGCGGAGACGGACCCGCTGCGCCCCGTATCCCCCATCCCGGTCCCTCCCGGAGCGCCGAGCGACCCTTCACGAGTAGGGGGCGCCCCTCAGCCCCCCGTCATCCGGGCTCACCCGCCGCGAGAAGAATGCGGGTCCGGCGCCCGCCGTCGCGGCGTTCGCCGGGCCCACGGGGGACCTTGAGATGACGTGGAGCATCCTGATCGGCACCCTCGCCGCCGTCGCGGTCTCGGGCGCGGCGGTGTGGCTACTCATGAACCGTCTCGGATCACGGAGCCTCTCGTCCGCCCGCCTCGAAGCGGAGGAGATCCTCCGGGAAGCGCGGCAGGAGGCCGAGAAGCAGAAGAAGCAGGCCGTGCTCTCCGAACGGGAGAAGTGGTACCGCACCAAGAGCCAGATGGAGAAGGATGTCCAGGCCCGCCAGAAGAGCCTTCAAAAACTCCAGAAGGAGATCGAGGAGAAGGAGCAGGCGCAGAAGGATGCGGCGAACGCCTTCAAGAGGCGAGACCAGGCGTTGCACGACCGAGAAAAGCGCACCGCGGAGCAGGAGGTCGGCGCCAGGGAGAAGGACGAGAAGCTCGCCCGCCTCATGGAGGAGGAGAACGCCCGCCTGGAGCGCATCAGCGGGCTGACCGCGGACGAGGCGAAGAACGTCCTGCTCAACAACCTCCGCACGCAGACCCGTTTCGAGGCCGCCACCATGATCAAGGAGATCAAGGAGGAGGCCCAGCTGCTGGGTGAGAGCGAGGCTCAGAAGATCATAGCGCTCGCCATCGAAAGGCAGGCCGCGGACTACTCCAACGAGCGGACCGCCACGGCCGTGAGCATCCCCAACGAGAAGATCAAGGGGCGCCTCATCGGCGTGGAGGGACGCAACATCAAGGCCTTCGAGAAGTTCACCGGCATCCAGCTCGTCGTGGACGAGTCTCCCGACTCCGTCGTCCTCAGTGGTTTCAATCCGGTCAAGCGCGAGATCGCCCGGATGGTCCTGGAGAAGCTGCTCAAGGAGGGAAACATCACCCCCCAGCGCATCGAGGAGGTCTCCCAGGAGATGAAGCGGAAGATGGTGCGCCAGATCCAGCACATCGGCGAGGAAACGCTCCGGGAGATGAAGATCGACGGCGTGCACCCGGAGATGGTCCGGCTGCTGGGGCGCCTCCGCTACCGCACCTCCTACGGCCAGAACGTCCTCGAGCACTCCAAGGAGGTCGCCCGGCTCACGGAACTGATGGCCATCGAGCTGCGCCTCGACGGCCGGCTCGCCCGCCGGGCCGGCCTGTTCCACGACATCGGCAAGGCGATCGACTACGAGAGGGAGGGAACGCACCCCGAGATCGGATTGGAGGTGGCGCGCAAGTACGGGGAACCCCTCATCGTTCAGAACGCCATCGCCTCGCACCACGAGGACGTGGAGGTCATCTCGCCGATATCCGTGCTGGTCTCGGCCGCCGACGCCATCTCGGGCGCCAGACCCGGCGCGCGCCGGCGGACCACCGTCGACTACGTCAAGCGTGTGGAGAAGCTCGAGGCCCTGGCCGACGCCATGGAAGGGGTGGAGCAGTCGTACGCCATCCAGGCGGGGCGCGAGATCCGGGTCATCGCCAAGTACGACAAGCTGGACGATGCCCAATCGGCTCTCCTCGCCACGTCGCTGGCGCAGAAGATCCAGCAGGAGATGGATTACCCCGGCAAGATAAAGGTGACCGTCATCCGCGAGATGAGGGCCGTGGGCTACGCGCGTTGAAGGCAGCCCCCGGGGCCGCGTTCCGCAGGCGGGGCCCCTCCAGGGCGGACGCGGGCTTTCCGGCCGATTCCGCTCACGCCCCCCGGCCCTCGTGCGAGGGGATGATCCCGGACGACAATCCGGACTATCATGGGCCCGACCCGCGCGGTAGGCGTCCGGGGCCGCGCGGCGCCGCGGGTGCATGCGAATCGGTTGCGGCCGAGAGAGGGCCGCGCGCACGCGCCGGGCATGGACACGGCGACGGCCGATCGCGCAGGGGGACGCGATGTCCAGCACCGGCGGTCGGGAGAGGCGGGGTGCGATGAGCAAGGCTGAGAGGCCCAAGGGCGGCGGCGAGTTCCTCGTCCGTTTCTGGGGAGTGCGAGGGTCCTTTCCGGTCTCGGGGGAGAGCTTCCTCCACTTCGGCGGGAACACGTCGTGCGTGGAGGTCCGGGCGGGGGGCAGGCTGGTCGTCTGCGACATGGGCACCGGCATAATCCGGCTCGGCAACGAGCTCCTGAGGGCCCATCTCCACAGCGGCCGGGATTCGGGCGCCCGATCCCCGGTCGATGCGGTCATCCTCGTCAGCCACGCCCATCACGATCACACGCAGGGTTTCCCATTCTTCAAGCCGGCCTACCTCGAATCCTCCGATCTCCACATCTTCGGGCCGAGGGTTTTCAACGAGGACTTCCGGGAGATCATGGCGCGGGCCATGATGGCCCCCCTCTTCCCCGTGGACCTGGCCGACATGCGCAGCCGCCGGGAGATCCGCAACGTGGAGGAGTCCGAGCTCATCGTGTTGAGGCCCGGCAAGGCGCCCGAGACGGTCAACACGCAGCGCAACGAGGTTCCCATCGAGCCGGACGCCGTCACCATCAAGATCCTGAAGAACCTGGCCCATCCCAAGGGCGGTGTCATCAACTACCGGATCACATACAACGGCAGGAGCATCGTCTACGCCACGGATGTGGAGGGGTACGTCGGAGGCGACGCCCGCCTCGTGAATTTCTCCCGCGGCGCCGACCTTCTCATCCACGACGCGCAGTACCTGCCCGAGGAATACACCGGGCTGCCGGTACCGACGCAGGGGTTCGGCCACAGCACCTACGAGATGGCGGCCGTGGTAGCCAGGGGCGCCGGCGTGAAGCGCCTGGCCCTCTTCCATCACGACCCGTCGCACTCGGATGATGACATCCGCGAGATCGAGAAGCAGACGGCCCACACCTTCCCGAACGCCTTCGCCGCCTACGAGGGGCAGGAGGTCGTTCCCTGATCCCCGATCTCCCCTGAATCCCTCCGGACCGCCGCCGCTGCGGCGCGCCGCGTTCATCGAGCTGCCGGGCTGGCGCGACCCGATCGAGGTCCTCGAAGCGTCCCGCGGCATGGCGAGGGTGAGCCTCCTGTGGAGCGGGGTCGGAGACCCTTCCGTCGCGCGCTTCACGATCTTCACGGCGAATCCGTACCTCACGGTCGCGTGGCGCGACGGCGGCGCGCGGATCCTCGGCCCCGACGGAGAGGAGAAGGTGGCCACGGAGGATCCTTTCTCCCTGCTCGCGGGCCTCGTCGCCCGCCACCCGTGCGGGCCGTCGCCCCCCTGGCCTTTCCAGGGAGGCGGGGTGGGTTTCATCTCGTACGACGCGGCACGGGCCCTCGAGCGCCTGCCGAGCCTGGCCGCCGACGATCGCCCGCACGCAGGGCTGGACTTCGCGCTCTATGGCTGGGCCATCGGCTGGGATCACCGGCGCCGGAGGTGGGGCGTGCTCTCGACGGGCGCGCCGGTGGAGCGTGAGCCCGGGCGATGGCGGCGGGCGGTGTCGGTTGGGGAGAAGATCGCCGCGTGGGCCGTCGGGGCGGCGCCGCCGCCGGGCGCATCCCGCCGTGACGATGCGCCACAGCCGGCCGGGCGCGGCGAGGGGCCCGCGGAGGCGGCGGCCACGCTCGACAGGCGGGCCTACAAGAGCGCCGTGACCTCCATCCAGGAGCGCATCGCGCGGGGGGATTGCTACGAAGTAAACCTCTCCCGGCGCCTCACGGTGCCGATGAATCCGGACCCGCGGCGTCTGTTCTCGGCCCTGTGCCGGACCAATCCGGCCCCGTTCGCCGTTTACCTCGAGACGTCCGCCGGGGCGCTGGCGGGATCCTCGCCGGAGCGGTTTCTGCGCGTGAGGGATGGTTGGGCCGAGACACGGCCCATCAAGGGGACCGCCGCCCGGGGCGCCGATGCGGAGGCGGATCGCGCGGCGGCGGCGCGGCTGCTGTCGAGCGGCAAGGACCGCGCCGAGAACGTCATGATCGTGGACCTCGCGCGGAACGATCTCGGCCGCGTCTGCGCGCCCGGATCGGTGCAGGTGCGGACGCTCTGCGGGCTGAAGTCCTATGCGGCGGTCCACCATCTCGTCTCGACCGTCGCGGGGCGCCTCGCGGAAGGGAGGGGGGCGATGGACGCGGCGCGCGCTCTCTTCCCTCCGGGATCGATGACCGGTGCTCCGAAGATCCGGGCCATGGGGGTGATCGAGTCCGTGGAACCGGTGCGCCGCGGGCCCTACGCCGGCGCCGCCGGGTACGTTGCCGCGAACGGAGAGGCCGATCTGTCCGTTGTCATCCGCACGCTGGTCCTCTCGGATGCGGGTGTGGATCTCCAGACGGGAGGCGCCGTCGTCGCCGACTCCGATCCGTCCCAGGAGTATGACGAATCCGTGGTGAAGGCGGAGCGGGCGCTGGCGGCGCTTCAGGAAGTGCTCGGTGGCTCTCTCACGGTGGAAGCCTGAGATTCAGGACTATCTCGGGGGAGCGGGCGCCGCGCCTGTCTTCCCCTCGGTCGAACGCACGTCGGGGCCGACGAACTGGAAGGCCGAGTCCTCGATGGGCACGTTGAACTTCACCTCGAGAACGTCCCTCTCCGAGTATTTCTGATCGTTTCGGTAGGTCTCGAGATGGTGCGCGAGCATCATCCCCTGGACCGGTCTGTAATCGTCGAGAAGCCTCATGCGCGAGATGGCGCCGGCGGGGGTGGCGAACTCCCCGATGACGAGCACGAGGCTCGTGGCTGCGTCCACCATGATGTCGCGGGCGTACCCCTGGTGGCGCCACGACAGCTTCTGGGTGAGCCGTCCCTGCGGGTCCTTCGCTATGCTGAGGTACTTGAGGCTTCCCTCCATGAACAGAAGAGGCAGGTCCAGTTCGTGGATCCCACGCTCCATCATCCGCGCGTACAGCGGACCCATGAGCGTCGGGCCGGTCCCGTCGTCGCGCCAGGCGCGCTCCCCGTCGAACGCCACGGTCTCTTTCCTGGCGGTGTATGCGACTTCCTGGCGGATCTTGGCGGGCCGCTTGAACCAGATGGTGATGGTGCCCTCCTCGGGCTCCGGGTGATCGTAGTTGATGATCTTGTACTTGAGATAGATCGTCTGCCTGCCGGCTATGGCCTGCTCTCCTCCGTGCGCCCTGATGGCCTCCCGGAGGACCTGCTCGGCCCGCTCGTCGCGCTGGACCGGCCCCTCGGGGAGGGGGCCGACGAGGCCCGGGGCTCTCTCCTCCTCCGGAGCCTTGCCCGCCCCTTGCGAGCTGGAGCCTGCAGGCCGGCTGGGCTGCGTGGCGGCCGCCGTGGCGGAGGCCAGCGCCAGGAGTGCTGCGAGCAGAGGCGTGGGTGACACGAACAGGACCTCGCTTGGTACGGAGGCGGATCTGCTACCATGCAGGGGATTTGTGCGCGCCCGCTGGGCAACGCCGCACCCGGGCGAACGATAGCGGTTCGGCTCGGGACTATCAAGGGAAGCCACCATGCGGATCGTCGAGGGCGGAGAGCGGGTGCCTGGTCGCAGGCCGCGCAAGGCCGGGCCGGCGTGACCGAGCCGCTGGCGGTCCTTCTTGTGACCACGGTCACGACCGCGGCCTTCCACACTCTGATCCCGGACCACTGGCTCCCATTCGTGCTGGTGGCGAGGACGCGGGGATGGGACGCCCGTCGCACGGCAGTCCTGACGGCGGGCTCGGCGCTCCTCCACGTGACTTTCTCGGTGGCGCTGGGTCTGGGCGCTGCCTTGATGGGACGCGGCGCGGAGGCGGCCGTGGGACTGGGGGAATCGATCGAGAAACTCTCGGCGGGGCTGCTCGCCCTCTTCGGCCTGGCCTATGCGCTCTATTTCCTGGTGCGAGGAGGCCATCAGCACTCCTTTGGAATGCATCCCCATCACGTGGCGGATGCCGGGCACTCGCCGCTGACGCCGCACCCGCACGACCTTCACGCCGAAGCGGCCCATGCGCCAAAGGCGGCGCCTTCGCGTGGCCCGGCGTTGCCGGGCTTTCACGATCCGGCGCCGGCAACCGGAGGGGGGTTGGGCGCGTGGACGCTCGCGGGAATCGTGGGGTTCAACCCATGCGTCCTCGTGATCCCTTACATCTACTTGGCGAGCTCCATGGGGGCCGCCGCGCTCGTGCTGGTGGCCGCGGCGTTCGCCGTGAGCACCGTGGCCTGCATGGTCGGCGTGGCGATCATCGGCCTGAAAGGGACGGCGCGCCTTGAGAGCCCGTTCCTCATGCGGTACGGAGAGGTGGTCAGCGGCGCCCTGATCGCCGTGACCGGCCTTGTGGTCATGCTTGCCGGCGGCTGAGCCGAGGTCGTCCAGCGAGGAGGTGGAGATGTCTGGGCCCACGGACACTCGGGCCGTTATCCGGCCCATGCGGGAATCCGATATCGAGGCGATCATCGGGATCGACTTCCTCATCACGGGAGAGCAGAAGGCCGGCTTCTGGCGGGGGCTTCTCACGCTCTACGAACCGAAGGCCGAGGCCGCTCCCGGCGAGGGTGAGCCGGAGCCCGCGCGCTGCGAGCCGCCGCGGAGCAGTCCCACCTACCTGTGCCAGGTCGCTGAGATCGAGGGCCGGGTGGCCGGGTTCATCCTCGGGGACGTTCAGGCATGGCACTTCGGCATCCCGCGCTGCGGTCGGATCATCGCCATCGGCGTCCACCCCGATCACAGGCGGCGGCGCATCGCGTCCTGGCTCGCGCGGGATCTGCTCGAGACGTTCCGGAAGATGAACCTCCCGGTCGTGCAGTGCCTCGTGCTCCCCGGCGATCCTCTTGGCGAGTTCTTCGCGTCGCTGGGGTTCACCCCAGCGCCCTGGCTGACGCTCGAGAAGCCGATCGGATAGACCCGACGTGGGTAGCGGCCCGTCTCACACGCTGCCGCGCCGCAAAGTCGGCCACTACCCGTCGATGCCGTGTGGGCCGCTCGGGACGCGGATGACCTGCGTCCGATTCAGGCGCGTCTCACGGATGGGGTGTGGTCGGTCGGGCAGTTGCTGGCGACCGGGTTAGAATCGCAAGCAAGAGAGGCGGCGTGATGAAGAGCAACCCGCTCGAGGATGGATACGACATCCGGACGGTCCAGGAATTGCTGGGCCATGGCGACGTGAGCACGACCATGATCTACACCCACGTCCTCAACAGGGGCGGCCGCGGGGTGCGGAGCCCGCTGGACATGGCGACGTGAGCCTGTGCGTGAATGTCACCGCGCACGCCGGGCACCGGGAAGGACCTTGCCGTGGCGAAGACATGCCTGGCGTCAGCCCGGGGGCCTGGCCGGGTGCCGGTTCGGGGTTTCGGGACGGGCGCCCGGGGGAGGCGAGGAGGAGGCGTCGTGGGAGGCGCCTTGCGGCGCGCCGGTCTGCGTGGCGGCCCGAGCGTCGGTCCAGATCGGTTGTTCGCAGCCCTTATCCGGCTATCCAGCCGGCCGTTGCCGCCCATCCCGCCGGAGGCGCATCACAGCCTCGGTCCAATTCACGGTGGCAAAGGCACATGCGACGACGAGGGGGGCCAGGGTGGCCGCGCTACCCCGCAGGGTCGAGACTTCTAAGTCAGGTATCCCTGCGCTTGCAGTCTACTCACAGTTGGGCAGACAAGAGGGCCGGTGGATCAGTTTTCGGCCGGCCGAGTGGATCAGTTTTCGAGCGGCGCCAGCAGGAGGAAACGCG
>CAYNUH010000020.1:0-48453 GCA_964400605.1 uncultured Acidobacteriota bacterium
CGAAGAGGTAGCCGCGTCCCTCCGGCAGGCAGGAGACGTCGTGCAGGTCGCTCTCGTCCGGACCATGATCGTGAAGGAGCGTCAGGTCGCCCCCCTGGGCGCTCGCGACCATGAGGCCGTCGCTGCCCGTGGTGAGGGCGACCCGTCCGTCCGACCCCCAGCAGATCCCGGTGGCGGTGTTCGTGCCCTCCCTGAGCGTCGTGATCGCCGCGCGCTCACCGCCGGCGGCGGGAACCTTCCAGATCTTCCCTCCCGCCGCGAAGCCGAGCCACGCCCCGTCGGGGGACCAGAACGGATGCGACGCTCCCTCTGTGCCCCCAACCGCGCGCGGCTCCAGCGCGTCGAGGTCGCGCACCCGGATCTGGTCGTCGCTGACGTATGCGATCCGACGGCCGTCGGGCGACAGGACCGGAATGCTTCCCGCCGAGACCAGCGACTCTATGTCGCCCGCCGCGATCTCGAACTTGCGCAGCGGAGGCTCCGCAACGGGCTTGAGGGCCCAGGCGGCGGCTGCGGCCAAGGCGGCTCCCGCGGTGAGCGCGGCCGCGAACGCCGCCACGCTCGCACGCCGCCGGCCCTCCGGGGCGGCAGGCACGCCCGCCGGCCCCACACCTTGCGGCGCGGCCTCCTCTATGGCGCGCCCCGCCAGCAAGTCCTCCAGAGCGATGCGCGCCTCCCCGATGTCCCGGAGCCGCCGCCTCGGGTCCTTCTCCAGGCAGCGCCTCAGGACTCTCCGGATCGACGCCGGCGTCCCCGCAGGCAGTGCGTCCCATTCCGGCTCGGCCCGCAGCACCGCCGCCAGCGTGTCCGAGATCGTCTCCCCCGTGAAGATCCGCCGCCCCGTGAGCATCTCGAGCAGCACGACCCCGAACGCCCAGATGTCCGCCCGCCTGTCGGCCGCGCGCCCACGCGCCTGCTCCGGGCTCATGTAGGCCGCCGTGCCGAGGATGACCCCCTTCTGCGTCGCCGGCGCCGTGAGGGTGGGCGACAGCGAGGCGTCGGACACGCCAGAGGCCGCCTCTCCTTCCAGCGCCTTCGCGAGCCCGAAGTCCAACACCTTCACCACCCCCTGGGGCGTGACTTTGACGTTCGCGGGTTTCAGGTCCCGGTGGATGATTCCCTTCTCGTGCGCCGCCTCCAGCGCCTCCGCGATCTGGCGGGCGATGTCCAGCGCTTCCTCTACGGGGATCGGCCCCTCGGCGATCCGCTCCGCGAGCGTGGCTCCCTCGATCAGCTCCAGCACGAGGCAGCGGATCCCGTGCCCCTCCTCGAGGCCGTAGATCGCGGCGATGTTAGGGTGGTTGAGCGAGGCGAGGACGTGCGCCTCGCGCTGAAAGCGCGCCAGGCGTTCCGCGTCGCCGGCGAACAGGTCCGGCAGGACCTTCAGCGCGACGTCGCGGCGCAGCCTCGGGTCCAGAGCGCGGTACACTTCTCCCATCCCGCCGGCGCCGAGCGGGGCGAGGATCTCGTAGGGTCCGACGCGAGAGCCGGTATCCAGGGTCATTTCACCCTCAGCGTATCAGAAGAGAGGGTCGGCGCTTCGGCGGCTCAGGCCGACGCGTGGCGCGCTTGGCGGGGGTGCACGATGTCGAAGGCCAGGCCGACGCCGAAGGCGGCGCGGAACAGATCCGACTTCTCTGCGGCGGCGTGAATCTCGACTTCCATGTCGGAGCTGGAGACGAGGGTCAGCCGGATGCCGCGACGTCCGACGTGGCAGCGGATCTCCTGGAGCTGCTGGGCGTGCCGGCGGTCCAGCGCGTCCGCGATGCGCAGCAGGGCGCTGAGCCGGCAGACCACGTCCCGCCTCGCGCGCGCGAGATTGGTCCAGGAGGCGTGCCGTTTCTTGGGCGCCGACCGCCGATGGTAGCGGGCCACCAGCGCGATCATCTCCCGCTCGGTCGGCGTGAACCCGTCGAGCTGGGCGTGGGCGATCAGGTGGTAGGCGTGCTTGTGGTGCTGGCGGAAGCTGACGACGTAGCCCACGTCGTGCAGGAGCGCTGCGGCCGACAGCAGGTCGCGCGCCTCGCGGTCGAAGCCGAGCGGCCCGGCGAGTTGATCGAAGATGGACAGCGCGATTCGTTGCACCTGCTCCCCGTGCCGCTGCTCGAAACGCAGTGACCTCGCGAACGCAGCGGCCGCCGCGACTCTCCGCGGCCGGGCCAGCGCGGACGCTGACACGCGGGATTGGCGCGCCATGAGGCGGTTCAGAAGGGCGTGGCGGATCCCTCGCTCGCTGACGCGCAGGAGATTAACCTTGAGCCGCTCGAGGATCTCATACAGGATGGTCACGCCGGCGATGATGATCTCGGCCCGGTCGGGCGAGAGCCCGGGGATCTGCCTCCTCTCCGCCAGGCTCCGGCGCAGCAGCGCCTCCCGCAGATGCAGAAGCTCCGCCTGCGTCATCTCGTAGCCCTGCACCGGACGCCCCTCAAGGCCCTGCAGCGCCATGGTGACCTGGGCGACCGCGGAGGCCGTGCCCCCCGACGCGATCAAGAACTGCGGGGTGGGGTCGGTTTCGAACCCGGCCTCCGTGATCCGCTCCTGCACCGCCGCGCGGAGCGCCTTGAACTCCTTGCGCTTCACGGGATCCGATCGGAGGAAGTGCTCCGTGAGCGCCACCGCGCCGAGATGAAGGGAATAGACGTGCTGGATGTGGTTGCCGAGCGCGAGGATCACCTCGGTGCTGCCGCCGCCCACGTCGGCCACGGCGCACGACCGATCGCCCAGATCGAAGCTCAGCGCTGCGCTCTCGAAGGCGAGCCGGGCCTCCTCTCTTCCGGAGATGACGCGGACTTGCAGTCCCGTGTCCCGCGCCACCCTGTTGAGGAACGCCCGCCGGTTGGCGGCGTTGCGCATGGCGCTGGTCGCCACCACCGCCGGCTTCCGCACGCCGCGCGCTCTGGCGATGTCGGCCATCCGCCTGAGGGTCTTCACGGCGCGGGCCATCGCGGCCGGAGAGAGCCGTCCGTTGCGGTCGAGGCCCGCGGCCAGCCGCGCGACCTCGCGCTCGTCGTCCAGGACTCGATAGCTGCCATCCGCGAACGCTTCGACGATGAGAGAACGGATGGTGTTGGAGCCGATGTCGATGACCCCGAGGGGAGTGCGCTTCACGCCGCCCGCTCCCTGCCCAGGAGGATGTCGATGGCCCAATGCCGGAGCATCTCCCGGGCCCGTCTCGCGAGAATGCGCGGGATCGGCCGACCCTTCATCATGACAGCCCGCACCCCGGCGTTCCCCTGACGCAGCGGCAGGATACACCAGGCACCGAGGGGCAGCTCAAGCCACTTCGAGCGGCTTCTCGCGCCAGTGCGTCACGCGCCGGTCACGCGCCGCGGCGACGGCTCACGAGGTGGCTGGGGCTACCGGCACCATCTGCCTGCGCAGGGCCGGCGCGCGGTTCGTCCACAGGATGTAGCCCGCGCCGACGGCGCCGAACAGAAGGCTCAACCATCCCGAAGAGTTCCCGGAGAACTCGACGGCGGGGAATTGCGCCGCGACGGCGCGCGCCATCTCGATGCTGAGGGACTCGCCCCACTCGCGCGCGGTCGAGAGCAGGATGAAGAGGTAGTCCCCGAGGAGCACGGCGCCCAGCGTCAGCCCGATGGCGAGCGCGCGTCCGTAGGCGTTCACCTTCCCCATCCCCCGGTTCACCGACCAGGCGATGACGAGGCCCATCAGGATTGCGCCGTACAAGAATATCCGCTCCAGCGCGTAGGCGACGCCGCCCCACAGGCCCGCCATCACGAGACAGGCGGCGAGGCCGGCCGCGGTCCCCAGGAAGGGGTTCGCCGGTTGCGCTGCGTACTGCTCGGCGCGGCGGCGCCCCTCCTCGTCCCCGCGCTCGCGGCACGCCGCGCAGATCGACGTCGGCACGCCGTCCACGCAGTACAGGTCCCCGGACGAAGCGTTGCAGGTCTCGCAAGCCGACCCGACCGGCGCCGCTGCCCCCGAGACGATCGTGAGCAACGCCCGCAGGGCCGCGGCGACGGCGTCGGGAGAAGGCGCGCGCAGCGACCAGTGCAGATTCGAGCGGAGGAAGTCGGCGCCGATCTGGATGGATCGCCGGTCGGCCGCCGAGAGCTTCGGCTTCGAGACGGCGGCGAGCAGTTCGGGCGACGCGGCGATCCGCTCGCTCAGCGCGGCGGCATCCGGGCGGAGCGAGCCCGTCTTGAATCGGACGAGGAGGGAGACGGCGTTCTTTCGGTTCACCTGCGTCCATGCGGCTGCGACGGGGAATCCGTCGATCTGGCCGACGGCGGTGGGCGCGCCGAAAGGGCCTCCTTTCTGCAGGGTCGTCAGTCTCAGACTCTCCGCGAGGCGGGCAACGTTCTTGGCCGACATGTTTCCTCCTCGGTGTCACACCGTTTTGAGTGTAATCGAGGAGCAATATTGTGACCCGACGCAAGGAGAGCAACAGGCCCCGTCGGCCGCGCCGGAAGCGCTCGTTCCGGGCGCGGTGGAGCCTTACATCCTACCGCTCGTTCGGCTTGAGCACTCTCTTGCGGAGGCGGAAGGCTGAGGGCGTGACCTCGAGAATCTCGTCCTCGCGGACGAACTCCAGCGCCTGCTCCAGCGACAGCACGCGCGGTGGGATGATATGCGCCGCTTCATCGGCCGTGGAGGCGCGCATGTTCGTGAGCTTCTTCTCCTTCGTGATGTTCACGTCGAGATCGCTCGACCGTGCGTGCTCGCCGACGATCATCCCCTCGTACACCTGCTCGCCCGGCTTCAGGAACAAGGTTCCCCGGCTCTGGAGGTGCTCCAACGCGAAGGCGGTGACGCGCCCGGGCCGGTCCGCGATGAGGGCACCGGTCGTCCGGTGCGGGATATCGCCCTGATAGGGCTCGTATCCGTCGAAGAGGTGGTTCAGGATCCCCGTGCCGCGGGTGTCCGTGAGGATCTCCATCCGGAAGCCGATGAGCCCGCGCGAGGGGATCCGGTACTCCATGCGGACGCGTCCGGTGCCGTGGTTGATCATTTTCGTCATCCTGCCTCGGCGCGCGGCCGTCTTCTGCGTGACGACGCCGACGTACTCCTCCGGCAGATCCAGCAGGAGGATCTCCATCGGCTCGTGGCGGAGGCCGCCCGCCTCGCGGAAAAGGACCTCGGGCTTCCCGACGCCCATCTCGTACCCTTCCCGCCGCATCATCTCCACCAGAATCGCGAGCTGGAGCTCCCCGCGACCCGAGACCTTGAATTGGTCCGGGGCGGGCCCGGGCTCGACTCGTATGGCGACGTTCCGGAGCGCCTCCTTCTCGAGCCTCTCACGCAGGTGCCGCGCCGTGAGGAATCTCCCCTCGCGGCCGGAGAAGGGCGACGTGTTCACGCCGATGACGATGGCGATCGTCGGCTCGTCTATCTTCATGGGGGGGAGCGGCTCGGGGCGCTCCGGGTCGGCCACGGTGTCGCCGATGCCGATCTTGTCGAGGCCGGCGATCACGACGATCTCGCCCGCCGCCGCCTCAGGCACCTCCACGCGCTTCAGGCCGTCGGTCACGTAGAGCCGCGTGATCCGCCATCGCGCCGCTGCCCCTCCCGGGCTCGGCACCGCCACCGCGTCTCCCGCCCTCACGCGACCCCTCACGATCCGGCCGATGGCGAGGCGCCCCACGTAGTCGTCGTAGTCGAGGTTCGCGACGCGGATCTGGAGCGCCCCTTCGGTGTCGCCCGCCGGCGGAGGGATCGACTTCAGGATCGCCTCGAAGAGAGCTTCGAGGTTCAGGCCCGGAGCCGATAGGGAAGGCGTCGCCGTCCCGACGCGGGCGTTCGCGTAGAGGACGGGGAAGTCGATCTGGTCGTCCGTAGCGTCGAGGTCGATATAGAGCGAGTAGATCTCATCGAGGACCTCGGCGGGGCGGGCGTCCTTCCGGTCGATCTTGTTGATGACGACCACGGAGGGGCGGCGCGCCTCGAGCGCCTTCTTCACGACGAAACGAGTTTGAGGGAGCGGCCCCTCGGAGGCATCCACGAGGAGCATCACGCCGTCCACCATCGTGAGCGTGCGCTCGACCTCGCCGCCGAAATCAGCGTGCCCCGGCGTGTCCACGATATTGATCTTGACGCCGCGGTACGTCACGGAGGTGTTCTTGGCGAGAATGGTGATCCCCTTCTCGCGCTCCAGGGGGTTCGAGTCCATGACGCGCTCCATCACCGTTTCGTTGGCGCGGAAGGTGCCGCTCTGCCAGAGCATGGCGTCTACGAGCGTGGTCTTCCCGTGGTCCACGTGGGCGATGATGGCGATGTTGCGCAGGTCCGCGCGCCTCGGGTCGGTCATGGCTCTCCTTGCGGTCATGGGCCCGCTCCGCTCCGTCTGGGACGGCCTCACGGGCCACACCGGCGCGCGGTGCCGCCCTGCCGGCTGTTCAGCGGGCGGCCAGCCGCCTTTGCGCGGAAGGGAACCCGAGTCTAGCAGAGCGCCGGCTCGGCCTCCCGGCATCGGCGACAAAGAGGGGGGTTATGCGGGCACTTCCACCTCCGAGTCGTTTCGGGTCACCCGCTCGAGGAGTTCGAACGGAAGATCATGCGCCGGCCGCGTTCAAACCGTGGAAGGAAAGCGCTCGGGGGAGGTGAGTATGGGTCCCCGCAGGGTGATCTCGCGGGGACCCTCTATCCGGTGATGCGGCGTCAGATGGTGCGGACGTTCTCGGCGGCCGGGCCCTTCTTGCCCTGGCCGATCTCGAACTCCACACGCTGCCCCTCACTCAGGGATCGGTGGCCTTCACCCTGAATGGCGGTGTGGTGGACGAAGACGTCCTTGGACTCTCCATCCACGCTGATGAAACCGAACCCCTTGGAGTCGTTGAACCACTTGACTGTTCCCTGTGCCATGCTTGTACAAACCTCTCTACTGTTCTTGGGCGACATTGCCCAGTCCTCCCCCGCATATGTGAGCGTGGGAGCCCTTACTGCCACCTTTGCATCTATGCCGTTGTGAGGGGATTCTCGCGACGGGATGAAGTGCGGTAGGTAAGTGCCGACAACATACAGGACCGTCAGGAGCTTGTCAAGGGGGGGGCTGTCGCGGAGACGTCTCCCTCTGGACCTCCGCCGTCCACCGCCAGGACCAGCCGGGCCGATCTCTCCTGCTGAAGAAGAGCCTGATGCGATCGCCCGCGCCGACGGGCATCCCCTCAGGGAGGCGGAACAGCAGCGGCGACCAGTGAAGCCGGGGGCCGCCGGGCTCGCACTTCAGGGAGATGCCGTCGCAGAGCCTCGCCTCCCAGAAGCCCACGAACCCGTGAAGGGTTCCTTCTCTTCGCGCCGAGAACTCGAGCGTCCGTGAGAAGTCCAAGGTGGCGCTCGCCGATTCGAAGTCGAGGTCGTAAACCACCTTCTCGCCGTCCAGGAAGTGGCTCCGCTGGATCTTCCTGGAGGCTATCGGTGTCTGCACGGCGACGCGGGGGGACGCGGATCGGTAGTCGAACCCACGAACGGGCTTCTCCAGGAAGCCGATCCCCTCCTCGAACGACTCGACCGGCGCCAGCCAGATGGTGATGCGCCGTGGGACGAGGGTTCCGGACGGCTTCAGGAACCGCTCCCGGGCGTCCACGAGGGTCGAGAGGATGTCCTCGCTGAAGACGAACGTTCCGATCGTCTCGGAGAGCACCACGTCGGCCCTCTCCGGCAGGTGGATCCTGCGGGAGTTCCCGCGCCGGAACACGATCCGCTCCGCACAGCCGTTCTCCCGGGCGAGAGTCATCGCCAGGTCGATGATGGGGGCTTCCTCGATCGCATAGACCCGCGCCGCCCCGGCGCGGCAGGCCATCATCGAGAGGAGTCCCGTGCCCGCGCCGACGTCGGCGACGACGTCCCCCTCGTGAACGGCCTGTTCGATGGCGCGTTCAAACGCGGCCGACCTCGCCTCGTCGGAGAGCATCCAGAGGTGCATCTCGATGTCGGAGAATCCCGAGACGAGGCCGAGTCTTTCCTTGAGACGGCGGAGGGATTTCTGGGCGACTTCGAGGATCTTTCTGCTCCACGGGGTCACGGGCAGCCGTTGTTGGTCACGTGCTGCGTGACGGCGGGGCAGGCGGCGGAGGCGCCGGCGTAGTTCAGCTCCGCGCCCGAAGCGTCGCGGCTCCAGCTTCCGTCGGTGGCGTTTCCGTCGGTGGCGGCCACCACGAACCAGACGTCGTCGGGCAGCGAGATGGTCGCCGTGCCGGTGGCCGGCAGGCTGCACACGCCGCCGGCGAAGGTCGTGTAGTCGCCGAGGTGGCCCCAGTAGACGTTCACGGCCGCGGCCGGGCACGCCGCGGCGTCCCACGTCAGGACGAGATCGGACCCGCTCTGCGAGATCATGAGCGGCGCGCCGGGGGCGGAGGCGCCGTCGGGGATGGGAGGCGGCCCGGCGGCCACGCTGCTGCACGATCCCGGCGTGAGGGCCTTCGTCACCTGCACGTCGTCGATCCACCAGTTCCCGCCGGGGAAGAGCAGGTCGCCCGAGAGGTGGTAGCGGATCTTGACGTCGCCGCCCGCCCAGTTCGAAAGCGACGCCGTGTACGTGGAGTAGGTCAGGTCGATGTCGCTGAAGTAGGTGTCGGGGTTGCCGGTCGTGTCGCAGACATTGAAGGGGAAGTCGACGAACGTGGGGTAGTCCGGGGTCAGCGGCACCCGGGTCCAGTTGGAGAAGCCGGGGCCGGTCGCGATCTCGATCTGCCCCAGGGACCCCGTGTTTCCAAAGAAACCCGAGTCGCCGTAATCCAGGTCGTGCTTGGTGCTGAAGGAGAGCTGCGGGCCCTGACCCGGATCCGCGAGCGTCAGGGCAGGGCTGGTCAGGTCCGCGCAGATTCCATCCGAGCTGGCGGCCGCATAGACCTTGGGCGCGGAGTCGCCTCCCGTGGCCGCGATGGTCCACGGGGCCGCCGTATCGAAGGCGGCGGCGCCGGTGTCGCCGGCGTCGTCGGCGAACGTGCCGAGGGTCGGAGGCCCGGCTGGAATCACATCCGCCTCGACGGAGTTGCCCTCCTCGTTGCCCGCGCGGCAGGGACCGCCGTGCCCCGAGGTGGCGTCCTCGGCGCGGACGATGTAGTGGTAGGTCGTGCCGTAGGCCAGATCCAGCGAGTCCGAGTGGGATGTTCCCCCGATGCAGCGGGCGATGCGGTTCGCCGCCGCCGGGGTGAAGCCGCTCACCGAGCTTCGATAGACGTTGTACCGGACGTCGGAGGTGCAACGCGAAACGGCTGCGCCCCACGTCAGGTTGACGGCGCAGTCCCCCGCGCCCGCGCTGGCGGCGCCTGTGATGCCCCGGAAGTCCGGATCGAGGAAGCAGTCTCCGGTCGGGACGACGGAGGCGCAGGGCGAGCGCGCGGACTCGCAGAATGCGGAGGCGTCGGATGTGGCGACGACGTAGTAGCTGTACGCCGCGCCGCCGGAGACCGTCGTGTCCAGGTACGACGTCCCGGTCACGCCCGTGGCGACCGGGATCCACGCCTCGCCGGGGCACGCGCCGAGGCTGCGATAGACGTTGTAGGCGGAGGCGGAGGGGACCGAGCTCCACGAGACGCGCACCTGATGCTGCGCGGGCGTCGTGAGCGTGGGGACGCCGGGGGCGGCCGGAGCCGGGCAGTCGGTCAGGGCACCGCGCACCACCAGCGCGAACGGCTGCGGCCCCCAGCCCACGTCCACACCCCGAACGCGGACCACCCATCTCCCGGGCGCCGGGCTCTGGAAGACGAGCCGCTCCTCGACGTTGACCGCGTCGTGTGGATCGGAAGGGTTCATGGTCGGCACGGGCGCTCCGGTTGCGGGATCGAGCCTCTGGAACCAGACGGCCCCGTTGGGATCGATCACCTCGAGCTTCAGCTCGTTCACGCGGGCGGCGGCGGCGTTGAGCGCGGCGGGGTAGTCGGTCCACACCAGCGTGGCCCGGAAGGGCGTGCTTCCTCCCACGTCGTAGGCATGGGTGACGGCGCTCCCCGTGATGATTCCCTCTCGGTGATCATCCACGCGGATCTGGAACGGGCTTCCGGCGAAGGCGAGCGTCGCGTCCAGGAGGATCCTCCCGTAGCCGGCCTCGAAGCCCGGAGCCGGCGCCGAGGACCCGAGGGCCACCGCGCCGTCGATGAGCGTGGCCTTCACCAGCGCCGCCGAGGGCGTGAACCCGGCGGCCGGGTTGCGCGATCCCGCCGCGTAGAAGCCGTCCACGTAGTACTCCCGCACCAGGGCCGCCAGTCCGGCCGCCGTGGGCGCCGACATGGACGTCCCGTCCAGGGAGCAGGTCGCGCAGTTGTTGCTGGCGGGGTTCGCGTCGGAGGCGGCGGAGATGACCGATTCGCCCTGGGCGGCCACCGTGGGCTTGAGGCGGCCGTCGAAGACCGGGCCGGGGCTCGAGAAGGACGACGGCGTTCCGGCTGCGGTCCCGTGGCCTACCGATCCCACGCTCAGAAGGTTCTTGGCGATGGCCGGCGTGTTCACCGAGTCGGGAGCCGGGCAGAACTGGCCCGCGTTGCCCGCCGAGGCCACCACCAAGAGGTCCGGATAAGTCCACATGGCCAGATCGGCGTCCCGCGCGAACGAGTCGTAGGGAAGCGTGCAGCCGGGGATGCAGGTCCCGAACGCGTCGTGACAGGCCCCGCCCCAGGAGTTCGAGTGGATGCGTGCGCCGCTCTGGTAGGCGACGTCGGCGAGGTTCCAGAGCGTCCCTCCGCGATTGTTCAGGTACTCGAGCCCGTCGCCCATCTCCTGGATCACGAGCTTCGCGCCCGGCGCCTGGCCGTCGCCGCCCGTGCGTCCGGCCGAGGTGTACGCGCTGCAATCGGCGAAGGGGGAGCGGTCGCCGGCGGCCGCTCCGGAAGTGTGGGTGCCGTGCCCGCTCGCGCCCAGCGTGGCCGGGCAGGTGTCGTCGTCGCCCGTCGGCGTGCCCGACCAGTTGTAATAAAGGATGTCCTTCCGGCGGTTTGTCGCCGGGGTCGCCGCGGGGCAGGGCGCCGCGAGGCAGGAGGAGAACGGGGGCGCTCCATTGTTCGGATCGCGGAAGTAGCAGGCGTCGTAGTCCTGTCCCGTATCGGCCAGCGCCACGGTCTGGCCGCAGCCGTAGATCCCCTTGTCGAAGATCGGAGTCTGCTGAGGGGAGGGGCCGACGAAGGACTGGTGGACCCAGACGGCGTCCTGGTTGAGAAAATGCATCGGCCGCGCCGCTTCCACCGCTTCGACCTCGGGGAGACCGGCCAGCCGCGACAGGGTCGAAGAGAGCCTGCCCGCCGGAAGCGTGGCCTCCACGCGCCACGCGCCGTCCTTCCCCGACGGCGCCGCCGTCGCCGCCAGACCCGCCAGCGCGTCGAGGACGCGCTCCTCCGGCTCGTCCGCGTAGAGGATCACGCGCAGGCGGGCCTGCCGGGACGGCCGCTCCGCGAGCGCCGAGAGTTCCGGCTGGAGCTTCAGGGGGGCCGGGATCTCGCCGAGCCAGGCTACGAAGGGCAGGGCGCGCACGGTCTCCTCGGCGTGCGGCGCCAACCGGAGCGCGTACCCGTGTACGGGGATGTACCCGAGGAGGTCGGCGCCTGCGGACTCGATCTGCCGCCGTTGATCGGAGGTGAGCGAGGCGTGGGTGAGTGCGACCAGGTAGCGGCGGCCCCGCGCGCTCGTGGCTTGTTCCTGCGCGCGGTACCAGCCCGGCGGGTCCGGATCACGCTCCTGCGGCCGGTAGGTGGCGCCGGCGAACCGCAGCTCCAGACGCCCGGTGCCGAGCTCAGCCGCGGAAGAAGAAACGCACGCGAGCAGCGCGATCCAGGCGAGAAGCGGCCTCCACCGCATGGGAATACTCCCTGCCCCCCTACCGCCCGGCGACGTCGAGGCCCCCCACCGATGCCGCCGCCCTCGAACGCAGCGCCCATTCTACGTGATCGTGACCAGGGGAACCAGGAACCGCGAAGATCTTCCAGTTACATCAACCCGGCCCGTTCGTTGAGAGGAAGGCCGGTGCGCCCGCGAGGGAAGCGCGCGGCCTACGTCTCGGACAGGAGGCCCGCGGGGCAGGCCACGCCGGTGCCGCCCAGCCCGCAGTAGCCGCCGGGGTTCTTGGCGAGGTACTGCTGGTGATAGTCCTCGGCGTAGTAGAACTCGGGCGCCTCGAGGATCTCGGTCGTGATCGTCCCGTGTCCCGCCTCGGCGAGCCGCCGCTGGTAGGCCGCGCGGAAGGCTTCAGCGGCGAGGCGCTGGGTCTTGCCGTAGCCGTAGATCCCGGAGCGGTACTGGGTGCCGACGTCGTTTCCCTGGCGGTGCCGCTGCGTCGGGTCGTGGCTCTCCCAGAAGATCTTCAGCATCGCCTCGTAGGAGGCGGCTTTGGGATCGAAGACGACGAGCACGACCTCGGCATGGCCGGTCAGGCCCGTGCAGACTTCCTCGTACGTCGGGTTCGGCGTGGACCCCGCCGCGTACCCCACGGCGGTGGAGTGGACTCCCTTCGCCTCCCAGAACTTCTTCTCCGCGCCCCAGAAGCACCCCATGGCGAACATCGCCGTCTCCAGGCCGGGGAAGGGCGGTTGCAGTCTCGTCCCCAGCACGAAGTGCCGGGGCGCCACCGGCATCCGGTGTTCACGGCCCGGCAGCGCCTCCTCGGGGGTGATCCTCGTCGTTTTCCGCTTGTGCAGGAGCATGGCGTCTTTTCACCCGTGCGAGGCCTTGCGCGGAGAGTTGGATGCGAACGCAATGTTCAAGGATACAGCGCGATCCCTCGCGTCGTCGAGGACGCCGGCCGAGTCTCCCGTCCCCAGCCCGCCGCACGCGGACGGCTGTCTCGTTCGCCGGAACACCGTCAGGTAGGAGGTGTTGCCCCAGAGGCGGGTCAGAGGCGCCTGGAAGCGCTTGACCTCCTCGTAATGGCCCGAGAAGTAGGCGACGTGACCCTCCGTCTCGAAAAGCCGGCCTCCGTGATAGTGGACGTTTGAATCCACCTCGAAGGACCGCAACACCAGATAGTCCGGCCTGAGGTCGTGGAGTATCCGGTAAAAAGCCTCCGCGTTGCTCCAGCTCTGGCGCCGGATCGAAACGACAACGGGGCTGACCAGCCCGCCCAGATCGATGACCCGGCGCTTCGAGTAGTACGCCTGGTAGCCCACGGCCTCCATCGCCACGACGGCGTCCTCCGGCGTGTTGCGTTCCAGCCACTCGCCGATCACGCGCCGCGTCGAGTCCTCGTTGGTCTGGTAGGCGCGGTGGAAGAGCGCCGTCTTCCAGCAGCCGATCCCGAGGACGGCGAAGTAGCCGGCGAAGAAAAGGGAGAGTCCCACCCGGGCGGGCCGTCGCGCCCAGGGGCGCCGCTCCGCGAGGGCCGCGAGGCGATGGCCCAACCACGCGATCCCGAACGCGCCCACGATCAGCGCCGACCAGGCGATCGGCGTGAGGTACCAGTCGAAATCCAGGGGGGCGCGCCCCAGGTAGAGCGCCAGCGAGAAGGCGATCGGGTAGACGGCCGGGAGCCACAGAGCAGGGACCGCCCGCGGCCCGCGAAGCGTCAGCGCTCCGGCGATGAAGAGGAGGACGGCGGCGGGCCTGCCCAGCGGAAGCGCGGAGGCGAAGAAGGGAGCGTGTGAGGCCAGGGACTCCTCGAAATGCCCCAGGCTGAAGATGTCGTACGCGTTTCCGATGGCCCGCTTCGCGACGACCGAGTGGGGGATCGGGCTTCCGAAGTACCAGAGCGAGAAGACCAGCCAGGGCGCGGCGACGAGCGCCCCCCAGAGGGCGGACTTCAGGAACGCCGCCCTGTCCTTCAGGAGGATGACGCCGTAGATGCCGAGCGCCCAGACCACCCCGTCGATTCGAGTCAGGGTCAGCAGAACGGCGGCCGCCGAGGCCGTCATGGTGGCCTCTCGGGAGAGGGCGTACCATCCCCAGGCCATCAAGAGGAGTACGAGCGGCGTCTCCATCCCCCCGCAGACGGTCCAGACGACGTCCGGATGAAAGAAGAAGGCCGACGTTACGAAGAATGCGAGGTGGCGGGAGTACCCGAACCTCCGCAGCGCGGCGCCCGTCAGAAGGCCCGCCGCCGCGGCGGCCATCATCCCGAGGACGTTGGAGATGAGGGGGATCCGCTCCGGCCCGAGCGCCGCCCCGAGGAGCCCCAGCACGAGCGTGAAGAGCGGCGTCGTCGTTCCGAGCACGCGTTCGCCGGGATTGAAGACGAACCCGTTCCCCTCGGCGAGATTCCAGGCGTACCGGTACGTGATGAGCGCGTCCTCGAGCCGGATGCCGGTGTAGATCCGGAACCAGATCCAGCCCGAGGCTGCGAGCACCAGGACCGTCAGAAGCGCCACAGGGTCGTAGCGCCGGGGGGTTTTCACGGACCGCCTCCGCGCGGGGTCCGTGCGGCCGGCGTCCGTCGCGGCGGCACGGCGGACCAGGAAGGATGCGGGGGGCGTGCGCCCGGCGGAGCG
This sequence comes from uncultured Acidobacteriota bacterium, assembly GCA_964400605.1. Classification (GTDB taxonomy): domain Bacteria; phylum Acidobacteriota; class Polarisedimenticolia; order JACPZX01; family JACPZX01; genus CAYNUH01. Next base: position 14,370 of record CAYNUH010000020.1, read on the forward strand.
AGCCGCCGCATGCGCCTCTCAGCGGCCGGACGTGGCCGGGGTCGGGCTCGGCGCGGGCGGCGGGGGCGGTGCCGGGCGGCGGAAGATGAGGTCGGCGCCGACCTGGATCATCGTGTCGAGGATCCGCAGCGACGTGATCTTCCATTCGAGCCCCAGGGCCTGCTCCCCTTCGCCGGTGGACTGTGAGAAGGCGCCGGGGATCGTGATGGGGCGGAGATACTCGGCCAGATCGATCGACCCGAGGACGGGGATCTTCATGGGAAGGGTCTCGACGCGGGCCTCGAAGGTTCTCTTCACCTCGTTCCAGCGGATGCCGAGCGCGAAATCGATCACCTCCTCGATGGGGAGGGGCGTCCCCTTGCAGTCCAATCGGAGTCGTACGGCCCCGCCCGCGAATCGGACGTCCCGCGGATTGGACAGCGTCACCGTCTCGCTCAGCCCCTTCTTCCCCACCACGACGTCGTAGGGGGTGACCGCGAGCAGGAAGCTGTGGAGCGTCGGCGCGTCGAGCGTGAAGGTGACCGTGCCCGCCCCGACCCATCCGGTGGCGGCGCCGAGGGCCGCCAGGCCGAACAGCCCCGCCGCCGCGAACTTCGACCTCGATCCACCGCGCATCCCAATCACCTCCGCCTCAGTCCGCCGCCGTCAGGTCCCGCGTGAGGATCGCCATCGAGAACGGAGGCAGCGCCGTCCCGATCCTCACGATCTCCGTTCCCGTGGCGGCGTCGAAGATCCGGAGCCTGGGGTTGCTGATGTCGTGCTCCGCCACGAGAAGGTAGCCGTCGCCATCGTAGCGGATCTCGGGTATCAACGCGGACGTGGTGAGGAGCGTTCCGAGGATCGCCCCCGTGCCCGGATGGAAGGCCACGACGCTGTTTCTCCCCGCGGCCGTGACCACGACGGCGTAGGCGATGGAGGAGGAGGCCACGGCCACGCCCGAGACGTTTCCCCCCAGATCGTCGTCGTCCACGAGCAGACCGCGCGTGGTGAGCGAGACCGGGTCGATGACCTCGATCCCTCCCGTCAGCGCGCGCGGGAGGCTCCCCTGAAAGATCCCCGCGTCCGACAGGTACACCTCGCCGGTCACCGGGTGCACGGACGGCGGGCCGAAGGGGTTCTGCCCCTCCAGCGTGACGGCCCTCACGACCGTGTCGGTGGCCGGGTCGATGAAGACCACGCGGCCGGGGCCGTAGTCGAAAAACGTCTCGTCGATGTTCTGGAGCGTCACGAGGACCAATCCATTCACAGCGACGAGCCTGTCGGGGCGGGGCGTCCCCGTGGCGTTGGTCGCGAAGGCTTCGAGGGGGATCCGGCCCAGCGCCGTTCCGGTGGCAACGTCGGCGATGAGGACGTCGCTGAACGGCGGGCTGGTCCCCGGCTCGTACCGCGTCACGTAGACACGCGTGCCGTCGGCCATGAGCGCGTCGTGCGGGTTGCTCCCGTTGCCGGTCGAGAACTGCCGGGAGAGGGCGAAGCCGCGGGCCGGATCCAGCACCTGGATGTTGTCGAAGAAGAGGCGGTTGACGATGAACGGGCGGCCCCGGGAGACGGCCGCCACGGGATCGCCGCTGATGATCTCCGCCGGATCCACGCTGAAACGCGTGTTGTAGCGGACCGTCACCACCGAGGCGGCGCCCTGCAGCGTGAGGTCGGTGGAGGCCACGAGGTAGCGCCGCTGCTTCACGGCCGACCACGTCCCCGACTCCGGCAGGTTCCCGAGCCGGGCGAGCCCTTGCATGCTCCGCCCATCGGCGGCGACGAACCCCTCCAAGTCGGGGAATAGGATCGTCATCCCCACGGTGACGGGTCCGAACGATTGCAGATCGATCTGATCCCCCGTGAGCCGCCCGGCGACGGGAAGGGGGCCGGCGGGATCGAAGGACCGGGGGGCGCCGCCCACGGTGGCCTGCCGGATCGTCACGGAGCCCGAGAGCGCCCCCGAAGGGTCGCCGGCGCTGTTCGGATCGATTTCCAGCGTGAGGTCGAGCGACAGGCCCGTGGCGGGGAACTCCGGGAAGAAGAGGTCCGGGTAGAAAGCGAGGATGTCGTACGTGGCCGCGAGCGGCGCGGCCTGCCCGGGCGGCGGCCCGGTCACGAACTGGAAGTCCTTCCCGCAGCCGGCGCACGCAAGCGCCATCGCCGTCACGAGCGTGAGGGTGAAGGCGCCCGGGGCGCGCCCGTGTCCCGCCATCAAAACGCCGCCGTGAACTTCGCGAAGAGCGCCCGCCCCGGCAGCGGGAAGCGGGCCACGTCCACGACGCGCCGATCGAGGATGTTCACCACTTCCAAGGTTCCTTCGGCCCGACCGCCGAGACGGACGCCAAGGCCGGCGTCGTGCAGGTAGCGGGCCGGTAAGTGGGTGAGGCTGGTTCGACTCGAGGGGACGGCGCCGGACACGGCGGCGCTGATGTCGTTCTCCCCGACGTAGGAGAAGCGGTGGAACAACGTGGTCCGTCCCAGAGCGACCGAGACCGATGTGTCGGCCTCTCGGCGGGGGCGGCCGGGCAGGTCGAACCCGGCCCTGAAGGTGTCGCTGCGATCGACGGGCTTCTGGACCGTGACGTTGGCCGAGGCGGTGACGGCGCCCAGCAGCCGAAGCGACGCGCTCGCCTCCACGCCCGTGATGCGCGCGCGGCCCGCGTTGAAAGCCTTCACGATGCGGGACGGCAGCGATACGAACTGGATGAGATCGCCGGCGTCGGTCCTGAAAGCGGCGATCTCCAGGGAGATTCGATCGAAGGGAGGCGCGCCGGCGCCGTGGAGCGACACGCCCAGGTCGGCGTTCACGCCCCGTTCGGGGCGCAGGTCGGGGTTGCCCAATATGGTCCCCTGGTTGCCGTACAGCTCCAGCAGGTCCGGCGCCCGGTAGAAGCGCCCCACGTTCCCGCGCAGGCAGAGGCGCGGGGAGAGGGCCACGAGGCCGCCGATCCGGCCTGAAACCGCGGAGAACCTTCCCGCCGCCGCGGCGTCCGGGCTCGGCCCGCCGCCGCGGCTCCGGTCGGAGATCCGGTCGTGGCGGACCGAGGGGGCGATCAGGAGGCGGCCGGAGGCGAGGTGGATCTCGTCCTCGACGACGGCGGCGAGGGATCCGCGCCGCGCGCGGATCGGATCCGGATTGGGATCGACGTGATCGATGACGCCCGCACCCTGCCACCTCGGCTCCATCAGAAACGAGATGCGGTGCGCCGCCGATGGCCGCCACAGGAGCCTCACTCCGGCGCCGGTGCCGGCCACCCTCGTGACCGAATCAACCGGTACCGGCGCGATCCTGCGTTCGGGATCGCCGAAGGACTCGGATGTGTACTCGTGATCGAGCGCGGCCTTCATGTCCCACGATCCGCGCCCGAGCCCATGCCAGGCCGCTTCCGCGCGGACGATGCCGCGCAGCAGCGAGAATGTCGCTGCGTCGGACTGGAAGGCGTCGATCCCGGGCACTCCCTGGCGCCTCCGGAGCCACTCCGCCGAGATCGAGAAGGTCCTCCCTCCCGCGGGCGCCGTCTCGCCGCGCACTCTGAGGGCCGACGACCAGGAGGCGTTGTTCGCTCGGATCCTCGCCGCGTCATCGGAGGCGTTGCCCTCCGTGCCGTTGTTGTCGAGGAAAGAGAAATCCCCCTCGGTGGCGGCCGCCTCGGCGGCGGCGTTCCAGCGCATCGGTCCTTCCCCCCAATCCGCCAGAGCGGTGAGCCCCGAGGTCGCCCAGGATCCGTAGGACAGTGAGCCGGCGCCGGCGCGGCGGCCTTCCGGGCGAAGCGTGCGGATGTTCACGGCGCCGCCTATGGAGGAGGCACCAAGCGAGGCGGGCACAAAGCCCCGGTGGACCTCTATCGCTTCAACTCCGGCCAGCGGGATGTCTGCGAGGTTCACGCCCCCGCCGAGGGGGCTGTTGAGAGGTACGCCGTCAACCAGCACCACGACCTGCTCCGCGGTCGAGCCGCGGATCGACACCGTCGCGAACGAGTGGAGCCCGCCGTAGGAGCGCACGCGCACACCCACGCCGGCGTCGAGGAGGTCCGCCAGCGTGGCCACGTGTCCCGCGAAGTCGCCGGGGCGGATCACCGTGACGAAGGACGTCGGGGCCTCCTCCGCCTCGCCTCCCTCTCCCGTCACCTCCACGTGCTCGGTTTTCACCGTGATCGGCGCGTTCGGATCGGGCGCGGGATCGGATGCGGCGGAGCGCGTGGCATTCGGATCGACGCGAGGTTCGGATCCGTCCGCCCGGGCGGGCGCCGCCAGCGCCGCCGCCACGAAACCGGCGAGCACGATCCCGATCCGGTGCGCGCCGCATCGGGTCACACGGAGTGCGCCGCGCGGAGCGGTCCCCGGTCCGCGACGCGCCCCACCGGCCTCCGAGGCGTGATGGGCGGCGTGAGGCGGAGGGAGAGCGCCTGAGCGACACGCTCGCGTCATGGCGCGCAGTCCCCCGAGGCGGGAGCGCGCGGCCGCCCGTCCGAGGAGAGGCCGTAGCCGCCCAACTTCGGCCGGAGCAGATAGAAGTACGCGGCGCCCACGGCGGGGGTGGCCGCGTCGGCGTGGTCGGCCGACGTGAGGTTGAACGAGTTCTCCTCGACGCAGGCCACGGCGCCGAGGTCAACCGGATCGCTGGTCCGATCCACCGCGCCCACGCTCCCCCGGATGAGATCGTACGTCGCCGAAGACGAGAGGAAGTTCCACCGGAGGGAGGCTGTCGTGCCCTCCGGGAAAGCCAGATCGTCCTGGTACACGAACGATGGCGTCATCGCGGAGGTCACGGGACTCCGGCACGTGGCAGCCTCAACTCCGTCCACCGCGCCGTCGGCGTCGGTGTCGGTCCTGAAAGGGTCGCTCAGGTAGTGGTTCATCTCGTCGGCGTCCGGCAGGCCGTCGCCGTCGGCGTCATCAAGCACGCCGGGGGCCGGCACCGCGTTGAGGGCCACAACCGCGTCGAGGTCGAACCCCTCGGCGTTCCCCGCGAACCCCGTGCCCAGGTTCAGATCGGTGATCCGGACGAACCGGACCTCGGCGAGGCCGACCTCCGCGAGGTCGAAGGCGTCGCCTCCGGCGCCGGAGACCCCTCCCGTCCCGCCGCCATCCCAGGCGCCGGGATCGTCGGGCACCGTCCAGTTCCCCGTGAACGTCGGCGTGAGGCCGGCGAGGCCGTGCAGGAGCGGGATGGCGGAGCAGGGGGTCTGATCCTGCCCCACAAGGGCGAGAGAGGAGGCGTCGTAGGGGTAGGCGGCCCACGTGAAGCCGTCGGCGGAGACCTCGACGCGCCCCGGCTCCGCGAACACGTTGCACGTGGAGGTCGGCGATGCGGGTACCGACCCCTTGAAGAAGGCGTTCTCGAAAACGATGAAGTCGGGGCCGGGGCCGTCCACGATCACGTTGTCGGTAAATCTCAGGGTGATGGATCCCCCGCGGCCGAGCGAGACGGTGGAGGTCGAACCCTGCGTGGGCAGCGAATCGCCGGGAGGCCCGAGAACGATCCCCGGCAGCTCGGCGTAGCGGAAGCCCGTGTTCGGGTCGGCGAACCCGCTGGCGAACGACGCGACGCCGTCGGCCATGCAGTCCACCGTGCGAGCGGGGACACACGTCACGGCCGCCATGGCGATGGCCGCGCCGCTCAGCGCCGCGGAGGCCAACCGGCGGCGGCCCGGCCGGCGCCGTGGGAGGGGCCCCGCCCGCGCGCGGCGCATCCGCGCGGACGGCCGGGTGCGGAACGCCAGGACGACGACGTGAGACATGGTGCAGCGCCGCCGGTCAGGGAACCATCACTCCGCCGGCGCCGCCTCCGCTCCGGCGGATGAGCCCCGCCAGCGCCGGCAGCGCACCCTCCTCGCCCAGGGCGCCGGGGGCGAAGAAGACGTGGTCGTAGTCCACGTCGGCGCGCACCGATCTCCCGGACAGCGTGAAGACGTTGAAGCCGTCCTCGTAGGCCGTGATCGCCAGCGTGTCCACGCTGAATGCGGTCACGAAGGAAAGGTCCGTCTCCACGCGTGCGCCGGGGATTGGGAGGGGGAGGCCGCCCCTTCCGAGCGCGTACACCGTCACCGTGAGGGTCCGGTCCGCCGCCCGGTGCTCGGCGGTGATCAGGTGAGGCAGCGCGGGCCGGATCTCGAAGACGAGGCTCCCGAAGGAGAAGTTGGCGAAGGCGTCGTCGGAGACCTGCGATCCGAAGACGGCCGGGGAGAGGAACGGCCCGCCGAAGAGTGGCGAGACCTGGGGAAAGTAGGCCACGTCGATGGTGTCGAAGGCGTCCGAGCGGAAGTCGGCGAGGCTTCCGGTACGGTCGTACCCGGTGGTGGCGGCGTTGATCAACGAGAAGGTGATCGGGTGGAAGCCGAACGGGTCCGCCTCGAACGGCTCGGGCCGGATGGTCAGGATGGCGCCGAAGACGAAATCGTCCTGCTCGGTGTAGGCGGCGCCGAGAGGGGCGACGGCGCGCGTCGTGGGGCGCGTGGAATCGTAGCGGCTGAGGAGCGACCCCGCCGGATCGGAGGGGTACGCGGAGAGCGTGTCGGCGTCGAAGACGATCTGGTCGGCGCCGGGCCCCTCGAGCGTCAGGAGCGGGGCTCCGGTCCGGGCGCCGAACGGATCGCGGCGCAGATCAAGGATGACAACGCCCGTCTGAGCGGCGCCGGCCGGCGCGGCCGTGAGGATGACCACGGCAGCGATGGTGAAGATCTGGAGAGTCAGTCTGGCTCGGGACATCGTTTCTCCTTTCGCGGGGGCTCCGCTGAGCGGGAGACTGACCTTCCGGGGTGGGGGGAGGCGCCGGGCCCGGGAAACAAAAAACCCCAGGCCTTCCACGGTGGAAGGCCTGGGGTTGGGATCCGCGGGCGCGGCGGACGTCCAGCCTTTCCCTAGAAGGCGTTTCGACGACCGGGCTCGGGCAGGTCTCCTGGCTCGCGGTTCAAATCTACTCTCCGCCCCTTCCCGGGGACTGACCCCAGTGGGTGAAGTCGCGGATTTCGTGGCCGCTCACAGTTGCCGGACAGCGAGGGAGTCGCACCCTCTTCCCTGTTGGGCCTGGCCTGCGCCGCCGCGCCGCACGGCGGGCATCCCGCTGAGGTGGAGCGCGGGATCCGCCTTCCTGGTCGCGGTGCACGTCAGGCCGTGGCACCCGGGCCCTTCTGCAAAGAACGGTGACGAAGCGGCTAAAGAGTACGCCGTCCCGCCGCTGCGGTCAAGCCCAACCTTTGGACGCTCCGGGCGCGGTCTGATACGATCGAGCCCGCGCTTGTCACGAGATGGGGCGGCGCGGTCGGCCGCCCAAGGGCGAGCGCCGTTCCGCCGCGAATGGTCGCGGTGGAATCCCGCACGGTGGCGCCCGCCGTTCCGCCTCAGACCCGGAGGTCGTCGTGGCCTGGTTCAAGAAGGAGAAGACTCCCAAGCAGCCGGTGGAGGAAAAGCGCGTCCGCATCCCCGGCGGGTTGTGGGTCAAGTGCGACAACTGCCGCGAGATCATCTACAAGAAGGAAGTTCTCCGGAACGCCAATGTCTGCCCGAAGTGCAACTACCACTTCCGGATCTCCGCGCGCGAGCGGCTCACGAGTCTCTTCGACAACGGCCTCTACGAGGAAGTGGACCGCGACATCCAGCCCACCGATCCGCTCTCCTTCGTGGACACGAAGCCCTACCGGGAGCGGCTCAAGGCCTACCAGGAGTCCACGGGGCTGAAGGACGCCGTCATCAACGCCGTGGGCCTCATCGGCGGCATGCCCTGCGTGATTTCGGCCATGGAGTACGGCTTCATGGGCGGGAGCATGGGGTCGGTGGTGGGCGAGAAGATCGCGCGCGCGGCCGAGCGCTCGCTCGCCGAAGGGCGACCGTTCATCACGGTGTCGGCCTCCGGCGGCGCGCGCATGCAGGAGGGGATCCTCTCGCTCATGCAGATGGCGAAGATATCCTCGGTTCTCGCCCGCCTCGACGAGGCCCGCGTCCCGTTCATTTCGATCCTGACCGACCCCACCACCGGCGGCGTGACGGCCTCCTTCGCCATGCTGGGTGACCTCAACATCGCCGAGCCGAAGGCGCTCATCGGCTTCGCCGGCCCCCGCGTCATCGAGCAGACGATCCGCGAGAAGCTCCCCGAGGGGTTCCAGCGGGCCGAGTTCCTCCTCGAGCACGGGATGATCGACATGGTGGTGGACCGCGCCGGACTCAAGAGCACGCTTGTGCGGTGTCTCCAGTTCATGGCGGCGCAGCCGGCGGCCGGAGACGAGCGGTCCGCCTGAGAGGGTCCGCCGCCCGAGATGACCTACGACGAAGCCCTCCGGTATCTCGCTTCCATCGAAGGCCTCGGGATCAAGCTGGCGCTCCAGAACATCACGCAGGTCCTCTCCGCCCTGGACGATCCCCAGCGAAAGTATCCCAGCGTTCTCATCTCGGGCACCAACGGGAAGGGTTCGGTCGCCGCGGCGCTGGCGTCGATCCTGAGGCGCAGCGGCCGCCGCACCGGGCTGTACACCTCCCCCCACCTCATCCGGCACGAGGAGCGGATCGTCGTGGACGGCCGGAGTGTGACGCCTCAGGCGTTCGCGGGCGCGGTAGGGCGGGTCCATGACGTGGTGCGGACCCTTCTCGGAACCGGCGCGCTCCAGGCCCATCCGACGCACTTCGAGACGATCACCGCGGCCGCCTTCCACCACTTCGCGGTCGAGGGGCTGGACATCGCGGTGCTCGAGGTCGGGATGGGCGGGAGGCTGGACGCCACGGTGCTGGCCAGGCCGAGGCTCTCGATCATCACCAACGTGGATCTCGAGCACACGGCGTTCCTCGGAGAGACGATCGCGGCCATCGCGGCCGAGAAGGCGGGGATCCTGCCCGAAGGAGGGACTCTCCTGACGGGGGAGACGCAGGCGGAGGCGATCGAGGCGTTCCGTCGGCGCGCGGCCGAGTCGGGAGGCAGGCTCATCGAGCTGAGGGACTTCGCTCGCGTGGAGCGCCACGGCGGCGGGCGCCTGACGGTTCGCACGCCGCGCCGTCTCCACGAGAACCTCGAGATGGGTCTGCGGGGGCCGTACCAATCCGCCAACGCGGCCCTCGCCGTGGCGGCCTGTGATCTACTGCAGGAGATGGGCTTCAGCGTGCCCGAGGAGGCCGTCCGCACCGGGCTCGCCGAGACCCGCTGGCCGGGAAGGTTCCAGATCGTGGAGGGCGCACCGCGGATCGTTCTCGACGGCGCGCACAACCCGGCCGCGTGCCGCGCGCTGCGGGAGGCGCTCCTGGATCTCGCCCGCGGCTCGGTCTCCGGCACGACCCTGCTCTTCGGCGTCCGGCGCGACAAGGATCACGCCGGCATGATGGCCGCTCTCTTCCCGGCCGCGTCGCGGGTCGTTCTCACGCGAGGCCGATCGGAGCGCTTCCGCGAGCCGCACGCTCTCCTGGAGGCGGCGCGGGACATGGGGGCGGGCGCCGTCCTTCCCGGCTCGCGATCGCCGGAGAAGGGCACACGGGAGGCCATCGCTCCGGCGGGCGCACCCGTCGTGCTCGTCACGGAGAGCGTGGAGGAAGGTCTTCGCGAGGCGAGGGGGATCACCCCTCCGGACGGGATGATCTGCGTCTGCGGGAGCCTCTACCTGGTAAGCGACGCGATGCGCACTCTCGGGATCGAGCCGTGGCCCTCTTCTCCTCAAGATCGAGATCGTTGAGAAGTCATCAGGGCGCGGGGCATCAAGGTGACACGGCCCCCGAGCTCATAGCCCTGTCCGGGGGAATGGTATAGGCTGAAAAGCGAGATGAATCTCACTCATAGTCGGCTCTCGACGGCGCGCTGGCGGGCGGGGGGCAAGTTCGTGGCCGTCCTCGTCCTCGCCATGATCGCGTTCAACCTCTCAGGCACCACCTGCGATCCCGCGCGGGACCCGTTGGGTTCCCCTAGGCTCTCCTCGGAACAGCCGGCACCCGATGACCCCTGCGCGGATTTCTGCGTCCCGGACTGTTTCTGCTGCTCCTCCGCCATGACCACCGATGCCGCCCCGCTGCTGGCGGATTCTGGTCCCGTCGTGGAACGACCTCACGCGGCATCACACGCCCTGGCCGTCGGTGTCCCACCTCTCGCCGACCACCCGCCGCGTCCTCTCGCCTAAGCGATCTTCCGTTCGGCTCCAAACAATTCGGTCTCGCCGCCGGCAAGTCCGTCCCACCGCCTTGGCGTGGCGGCCAGAAGCCGCGGCGCTGCCGGACCTGCTGGCGCGCCTGAGCCCACACGGCGCTCTCCCAAGCGAACGAAGGGAACCTCATGACGAAACGAGTACTGGCTTCATGCCTCATTCTCGTGCCTTCCGTCCTCGCGGCCTCCGAGCGGACGGTCACGATCGAGGAGGCGCTCCGACTGGCGGAGGCGTCCCCTGCCGCATCGGCGCTCGCCTTGGAGATCGACCGGGCGAGGGCCGAGGTCCGCGCCAGCGGCCTCCGGCCCAACCCAGAAGTCTTCCTCTCGCGCGAGGAGGCTGCCGGGACGGTGGACCGGTTCGCAACTCTCACCGTCCCGACCCCCCTCACGGGCCGCCTGCGCTTGGAGAAAGCGGCGGCCCTCAGCGGCCTCGCGGCCGGCGAGGCGAGGAGCCGACAGGTCCGTCTGGAGTTCCGCGCCCGGGTTCGCGAGGCGTTCGTGGACCTGCTGGCTGCGCAGGAGCGGGAGTCCGCCTTGGCCGACGGCCTTTCTCGCCTGAGCGAGCTGGTCGAGGTCCTCCGGGCCCGTGAGAGGGAAGGGGAGTCCTCGGGCTTCGATCGGATGCGAGCCGAGAGGGAGCGGGCCGACGTGGAGGCGGACTTCCTGGGCTCACGCGGGCTCGGGGTGCGCGCTCGGGAGGCCTTTACCGCCCTCCTCGCACTCCCCTCGGGAGATCTCCGGGCCGAAGGGACCCTGGAGCCTCGAGGCGTCTTGCCCGGCCGGGACGACGTGCGGGCTCTCACCGGTTCGCGTGGGGACATCCTGGCCCTCGTGAAGGAAGCCGAGAGAGCCGATCACTTGGCCCAGGCGGCCCGGCGTCGAGCGGTTCCTGAGCCTTCCTTCACGGTGGGAGCGAAGACGACCGAGGTCGGCGATGCCTCGGGGAGCGGGGGCGTGGCGGCGGTTTCCGTCCCCGTCCCGCTCTTCGACCGCGGTCAGGGAGTGCGCGCCGTGGCTCAGGCCGAGGGGGCTCTCCTGCGAGCGCGGCGGGAAGTGCTGGTGCGGCAGGCGCAGGCCGAGGCGCAGGCGGCTCTCGCCGAAGCCGCCGCGCGCCGGGAAGCGGAGCAGGCCTATGCCGCGGCGGAGGACCCCGAAGATCTGGCGCGCATCGCCCGGACCGCCTACGAGGCGGGCGAGATGCGGATCCTCGATCTGCTGGACGCCTACCGCACGGCTCTCGCCGTCCGTCTGAGGATGATCGACCTCCGCGTGGATGCCCGCGGGGCGGAGGTGGAGCTGGATCGGTCGGTGGGAGCGGAGGTGGTTCGATGAGACGCGGCGGCGTGCACCGTCATAGGAGGAGAAGTTGTTTCCGGGTCCTGATCTCGATCGTCCCCGCCCTGCTCCTCGGCTGCGGACAGGGCGCCAACCCCACCGTGGAGGCCGAGATCGAGGGGGCCGGCGCGCGCGAGGTGACGCTGACCGAGGAGGCCCTCGCGGCGGCGGGGATCAGGATCGTTCCCGTGTCGCGCGAGGCGTTTCACCCCCACGTCATGGCGAGCGGCGTGATCAAACCCGACGCCCAGAAGAGCGTCGTCGTCAGGTCCAGGGTCGCGGGCCGGGTGGTCCGCGTCATGGTGGACGTGGGGGACCGCGTTCGGGCCGATCAGGCCCTGGCCGTCATGGAGAGTCCGGACGTCACCGCCGCCGTGGCGCGCCACCGCACGGCCGTCGCACGCGCGGCCGCAGTCCGGCGCTCGGTGGAGCGTGCGGAGAGGCTCCTCGAGCTGAAGGCCCTGAGCCGCGCGGAGGTGGACTCCCGTAGGGCCGAAGCCGAAGCGGCCGCCGCGGAGGAGGAGGCGGCCCGGCAGGACCTCGTCCGGCTGGGTCTCGATCCCAGCGAGGCACATCCGGCCGCCGGATCCCCTCCCGAGTTCCAGGTGGCGGCGCCCCTGGCAGGTCAGGTGCTGGAGAGGGCCGTCTCCCCGGGGCTTCTTGTGGAGAGGGAGGCCTCGCTCTTCGTGATCGCCGATCTCGCTCAGGTCTGGGCGATGGCGGACGTCTACGAGAAGGACCTGGGCCAGATCCAAGAAGAGGGCGAGGTCGAGGTCAGGACCGAGGCCTATCCGGACTCGGTCTTCACCGGCCGGATCGGGCTCGTGGAGCCCGCGCTCGACGAGGCCTCCCGGACGGCCCACGTCCGCGTCCTCCTCGACAACCGTTCCGGAATGCTCCGCCCGGGCCTCTTCGTGACGGTGGCGGTCCCGCTCCGGGGAGCCTCGGAGGTGGAGGCCACGGCCGTCGTGGCCGAGGCGGTGCAGAAAATCTCAGGCCTCACCGTGGTTTTCGTGGAGAAAGCTCCAGGCAGGTTCGAGCTGCGTCCGGTGGAGACAGGCCGGGAGGCGCACGGGATGGTCGAGATCCGCCGCGGAGTCAAGGAGGGGGAGAAGGTCGTCGCGCAGGGGACGTTCGTCCTGAAGTCGGAGCTCCTGAAGGGGACGATCGCAGGGGAGGAAGACTGATGATTGACCGCCTCATCGAGGTCTGCCTCCGCAACCGCCTCGGCGTCACCATGGGGGCGGTCGTCCTGGTGGTGCTCGGCTCCGCGTCCCTCGCGCGCCTGCCGATCGACGCGATGCCCGACGTCACCACGGTCCAGGTGCAGATCCTGACCAAGGCGCCGGCTCTCGGTCCCGTGGAAGTGGAGCAGTTCATCACGCGGCCGGTGGAGAACGCGATGAGCGGGCTGCCGGGTCTGGAGCAGATCCGTTCGGTCTCCCGCTACGGGCTCTCCGCCGTCACCGTGATCTTCGAGGAGGGGACCGACATCTACTTCGCAAGGAACCTGGTGGAGGAACGTCTCTCGGCGGCTCAGGAGGCGATCCCGCAGGGGATCGATCGCCCCCAGATGGGACCGATCACCACCGGCCTGGGGGAGGTGTTCCACTTCGTCCTCGAAGGCGACGGCTTCTCGGCGATGGAGCTCCGGACGATCCTCGACTGGGACATCGCTTTCCGGCTCCGGAGCGTGCCGGGCGTCGTCGAGGTCAACACCTGGGGAGGCCAGGCCAAGCAGTACCACGTCCTGGTGGACCCTACGCGCCTCCTGGCCTACCGGCTCTCCCTCCCGCAGGTCTTCGACGCCGTCGAGCGGAACAACGTGAACCGCGGAGGCGGGATCATCGAGAAGGCGGGCGAGGGGTACGTCATCCGGGGCGAGGGCATGGTCGCCGGCATCGCCGACCTGGAGAAGATCGTCATCGGCACCACGCCGGAAGGGACTCCCATCCTCGTGAAGCACGTGGGCGAGGTGCGGGAGGGTTCGATGCTCCGGATCGGCGGAGCGACGCGCGACGGCAAGGGCGAAACCGTGATCGGCATGGTCCTCATGCTCAAGGGGGAGAACGCGCGGGCGGTGGTGGCGCGGGTGAAGGAATCCCTCGGCGAGATCCAGACGTCGCTTCCCGAAGGGGTCCGCATCGTCCCCTTCTACGACCGCGAGAGCCTGGTCTCGCGCGTGATCGCAACCGTCTCCACGAACCTCGTGGAGGGAGGGCTCCTCGTCGTCGCGGTCCTGCTGCTTCTATTGGGGAACCTGCGCGGCGGCCTCATCGTCGCCTCGGCGATCCCCCTCTCCATGCTCTTCGCTTTCCTGGGGATGGTGCGAGCGGGGATCTCCGGCAACCTGATGTCTCTAGGAGCGATCGACTTCGGGCTGATCGTGGATGGCTCGGTCGTGATGGTCGAGAACATCCTCCGGACCCTGGCCGGAAAGGACCTGGCCGCCGGGGAGCGCCGGGCAGCCCTCGCCCGGGCGGCGAAGGAAGTCGGCCGCCCCATCGTCTTCGCCGTGGGGATCATCCTCATCGTGTACCTCCCCATCCTGACTCTGACCGGGATCGAGGGGAAGATGTTCCGCCCCATGGCCTGGACCGTCGTCTTCGCGGTGGCCGGATCGCTTCTCCTCGCGCTGACCCTCGTCCCGGTCCTCTGCTCCCTTGTTTTCCGGGGACGGATCCGGGAGAAGGAGACCTGGCTCCTGAGGCTCTCGTACCGGATCTACCGGCCGGTGCTGGGGTGGTCGATGGCGCACCCGCGGGCCATCGCCGCTCTCGCGGCCTCGGCGTTCGCCGTGTCCCTGGGGGGCGCGGCGCTCCTCGGGGCCGAGTTCGTGCCGCGTCTCGACGAGGGCGACATCGTCGTCCAGGCCTCCCGGCTTCCCAGCGTCTCTCTCACCCAGTCCCTGGCCTCGACCACCGAGATCGAGAAGGTCCTGCTCCGGTTTCCCGAGGTGCGGACGGTCGTCTCGCGGACAGGCAGCCCCGAGGTGGCCACGGACGTCATGGGCTTGGACCTCTCCGACGTCTTCGTCATGCTCAAGCCCAGGCGCGAGTGGCGTCCCGGAATCGATCGCGAGGGGCTGGTCGCCGGGATGCACGAGGCCCTGGAGCGGGGGGTGCCGGGGAACGTCTTCAGCTTCACGCAACCCATCGAGATGCGCTTCAACGAGCTGGTGGCGGGCGCGAAGAGCGACCTGGCGGTGAAGGTCTTCGGAGACGACCTCGACGTGCTGTCTCAGAAGGGGCGGGCGCTGGCTTCGATCCTCTCCCGGGTCCCCGGCGCGGCGGACGTCAAGGTGGAGCAGACGGCGGGGCTCCCCATGATCCGGGTCCGGGTGGATCGGGACCGGATCGCGCGCCTCGGCGTCAGCGTCTCGGAGGTCCTGGCGGCCGTCGAGGCGGCGCGCAGCGGCCGTGTCGTGGGGAGCGTCTTCGAGGGGAAGAGGCGCTTCGACATCGCCGTCCGCCTGGCGGAGGGGGTCGCCGCCGACCCGCACGCCTTCGCTGCCGTGCCGGTGGGGGCTCCCGACGGGCGGCTCATCCCCCTGGGCCAACTCGCCGAGATCAGCATCGAGGAGGGCCCGGCGCAGATCAGCCGTGAGCGGATCGAGAGGCGGATCGTCGTGGAGGCCAACGTGCGAGGCCGCGACCTGGCCGGGTTCGTCGCGGACGCGCGCGCAGAAGTGACTGGGAAGCTCGATCTCCCCCCGGGGTACTACGTGACGTGGGGCGGGCAGTTCGAGCACCTGGAGGCGGCCACGCGGCGGCTGACGGTGGCGGTGCCGCTCGCCCTGTTCCTGATCTTCGCCCTGCTATACGGAGCATTCGGGTCCGCTCGTCCGGCGCTGCTGATCTTCTTGAATGTCCCCATGGCCGCTACGGGCGGGGTCCTGGCGCTTCTCATGCGGGGGATGCCCTTCAGCATCTCCGCCGGCGTGGGTTTCATCGCCCTCTTCGGCGTCGCGGTTCTCAACGGCGTCGTTCTCGTCTCGTTCATCCGGAAGCTGCGGGAGGAGGACGGACTCGGAGCGGAGGAGGCAGCGCAGCAGGCTGCCCTGGTCCGGCTTCGGCCGGTGCTGATGACGGCCCTGGTCGCCAGCCTCGGCTTCGTGCCGATGGCCCTCGCGACCGGAGCGGGCGCGGAGGTTCAGAAGCCTTTGGCCACGGTGGTCATCGGGGGGCTGATCACATCCACTCTCTTGACCCTCGTCGTTCTCCCGGCGGTCTACCGATGGTTCGCGGGGTCGGAACGGTAGCGTTTCTGGCGTCGGTCGCACAGACATCGGATCTTCTCAACCGCCTTCGGGCCGTACGCTGTTGAGGCTCCAATCGTAGTCGAGGAAGGCGATCTTCGGGCCGCCGCGCGCCGCCCTGATGAACTCGGCGACCTCCGGGGCGGCGTACCTCTCCACGAACGCGGCGAGCGTGTCGGCTCGCGGCTCCCATCCCCCGGCAGTGAAGTCCTGTCCATACCAGTCGAAGTACCTCGACAGGTACAGCGTGTTTCCTTCGACACGGACCTGGCGGGCATCCGTCAGGAACGTCCGCGCGGCGGCGTCGAGCTGATCCGAGATCCTGCCGCCCTCGTAGGCGAACGGGGCGAGCGGCGCGCACGACATCGAGGCGCAGTTGACGACGAAGTGGATGCGCGGGTCCTTGAAGAACGGCCTGAGGAGGTTGTGCTCGATCTGATCCAGCGTCACCTCGTGGCCGCCGACTTTGTGGGTGACCTTGTCCCAGACGCCGTCGATCTCACGGATCGAATCGACGTCGGGATGGTCGAGGATCGATCGCACGGTCAGGGCGTTGTACGCGTTGACGAGCAGCGCCTCCAGATGGCCTGGGGCGAGCGCCGGTATTCCGGCCGCTGCGACCCTGGCGAGGTAGGCGTCGAGTTCCGTCCGGTGAGCCTGGAAGTAGCGGTAGTCCACCAATCCGCCGCGCGTCCCTTCCGAGAGGAGAAGGCCCCACTCCGCGTGATCGAAGGAGGATCGACCCGAATCGAGCGCGGCGCGCACTTCCTCGGCGATGGCGCCTTTCGCCGGCACGCTCTCCGGCGCGGCGCAGGCGAGCGCGCCCGTCGCCACCAGGATCGGAAGCAGACCCTTCGACAGCGATGACCACGGCCGCGATCCTCTCATCGTCCCTCCAGGGATTTCTCGCGCTTCCCGGATCAAGACTCACGCGGGGGGGGCGCGTCAACGACGCCCGAGCGGAGCGGCCCGGGCCGTGTGGGATGCGGGCAAGGGAACGGGTATTTCGGGACCTTCGAGGGAGCGGCGGGAGGCGGTGCGGTGCGGAGTCCCGCGTCTAGGCGGGGACTTCCTCTTCGTCGCTGAGGTACCGGATCTTGTAGGCGATCACGCGGTTACGGCCGCGCTCCTTGGCGAGGTAGAGGGCCTGGTCGGCCGCGCCGAGAAGCTCGTTGGTCGTGCGCCCGTCGTGGCCGAGCGTGGCGACACCGCCGCTGATCGTGACCCTGCCGAGTGGCTGGGTCCCGGCGTTGGGGAAGGGCTGCGCCTCGATGACCCTGCGCATCTTCTCCGCCATGACGAGGGCGTTTTCCTTGGTCGTGCTGGGGAGGATGACGACGAACTCCTCGCCGCCGTACCTGGCCGCGGTGTCCTCCTCGCGGACCTCCTGACGGATGAGCGTCCCCACCAGCCTCAGGATGTCGTCGCCGGCGAGGTGTCCGTGCGTGTCGTTGTACTTCTTGAAGTGGTCGATGTCGAATATGAAGACCGACAGCGGCTGATTCGTCTGCTCGGCCTTGTGGATTTCCTCGCCCATGCGCGCCAGGAGGTAGCGCTTGGTGTAGAGCTTGGTGAGCTGATCCGAGTTGGCCATCGCCTGGAAGGAGGTGTAGAGCGTGTAGTTGTACACGGCCAGGGAGCCCAGGTCGGCCGCCATCTTGATCATCCGCTTGTGGTCCGAGGGCCGGCGTGAGATGCCGCCTACGCAGATCACGCCGAGGCACTCGTTCTCATAGGTCATCGGCGCGATCAGCTCGATGGACATCGAGGCATCGAAGGCGAGGTCCGAAGCGCTGCCCCGGCGGATGCCCGACTGGTTGTGGAAGTCGTCCCGATCCATCGTCGCCTGGTGGGAGGCGACCCAGCCGATCATCCCCTCGCTGAAGGCGACGCGGGCCCCGAGCGCCACGCGATCGGAGATCCCCTTCTTGAACGCGAGGTACAGGGACTTCTCTTCGCGGTTGGTGAAGAAGACGAGGATCTGAGCGGGCTCGAAGATGTGCTCCAGCACGCTCGCAAGAAGCGGCGCGATGTTGCGTTTCTCGAGGTGCGAGTTGAGGCGGCGGGCGACGTCCGGGAGCATGACCAGGAAAGCCGAGAGGTTCTTGTTCTCGGCCTGCGTCCTCTGGACTGAGACCCCCAGTTCCTCCGTCCGGCGGGAGAGATCCTCGGAACGGCTCCTGAGCTGCGTCAACTCGGCCGAGAGACGCAGGCGCATGACAGCCATCCCCGCGGCCACGCCGATGGCGAGGATGAGGCCCCCCGAGAGCAGAAGCAGTGTACTGTCCATGTCCCAACCCGCCCGGTTATCTATGTGTCACTACGGTTTCGGATATGCAGCCTAGCGTCAAAGCAAGTATATCCACGAACGGGAATCCCGGCAAACGGAACAGATTGAACCCGGTTGACTGCCGACCCGCTCGCAAGCGGCGGTTTATGGGGTTTCCGCATCTGAGACCTTTCGTGAAGCTGATCTTCCGTTCACGGTGCGCGCGATATCCCCGGCGCCACGCCGCTCGGTGCGCGGACCCTGGGTCTTCCCGAACACCCTCGACCGTGTGCCTGTTTCCGCCTTGGGCTTGACGGCCGCGAGGCAGCGCTCCATAGTTGGTCGCCTCCTTGGCTAAACGCTCTCCTGCCGGCCCCGCCCGGAGTTCCGGTGGAAGGCCCGGCGATCCCCCGCGAACGTCTTCGCTCCTGGCTTCGCCTCGGCTTCATCCTGGCGTTCGTTCCGCAGCGGCGGAGGGAGTTCATCTCCGCTTACGGGTCGCTCGAGGCGGCGGTTTCGGCCGCCGAGCGGGACTGGCGCCGGCTGGGTTTGTTGCGCCACCTGGAGGGCGACGATATATTCGCGCCCGTCTCGCCGGAAGCGGCTCGCCGGCCGCGCTTCGACGATGACGATGAATGGCTGGAGAAGCAATTGAACGCGGCCGAGGGCCACGGCACGGCGATCCTCACCTTCGAGGACGCGCGCTACCCTCGGTTGCTGAGGGCGATCCCGGATCCGCCCGCCGTCCTCTACGCGCGCGGCGCCGTCGTGCAGCTGGCGCGCGCCGCAGTGGCGGTGGTGGGAGCCAGGAGGGCCACCCACTACGGCCTTGATGTCGCCAGGGGCCTCGGGCGCGATCTGGCATCGGCCGGGCTGACCGTCGTCAGCGGAGGCGCGAGAGGCGTGGACAGCGCGGCGCACCGCGGCGCTCTCGAGGCCGGTGGCGTGACGGTCGCCGTCATGGGAGCGGGCCTCGACGTGGTGTATCCGGAGGAAAACGGGCCGTTGTTCGATGAGATCGCGAAAACCGGCATCGTCCTCAGCGAGTACCCGTTCGGCACCTCGCCCCAGCCGCGCCACTTCCCCATCCGGAACCGCGTGATCGCTGGAATCGGCCTGGGCGTGGTCGTGGTGGAAGGCGCGGAGGGAAGCGGCTCGCTCATCACGGCTCGCCTCGCGGCCGACTGCGGCCGCGAGGTCTTCGCCGTGCCCGGGCCGATCACGTCGCGGAAGAGCGAGGGACCGCACTCGCTGATCCTGGAGGGAGCGAAGCTGGTTCGGCGGGTGGACGACGTCCTCGAGGAGCTGCCGCCGGACGCGGCCTGGACCAAGCCAAGGCTGCCCTTCGCGGATCCGGCCGAAGCCGCGCACGAGGCCCCGGGCTCGGGCGGGGAGTCGGCGTGCGAAGACGCGCTGCTTCAGGCGCTGGAAGCGCATCGGAGTGCCACGGCGGACGAGCTGGCCTTCTCGCTCGGCATGGCGACCGGCGACTTGCTCGCGGCGCTGACCGATCTGGAGCTGCGAGGCAAGGTCCTTCAACTTCCGGGTGGGCGCTTCGCGCGCCGGGCCTGACGGAGAAGAGAGTGGCGAAAACGCTGGTCATCGTCGAATCGCCTGCCAAGGCGAAGACGATCATGAAGTTCCTGGGCTCGGGGCATCTCGTGAAGGCCTCGATGGGCCACGTCCGGGATCTGCCCAAGAGCAAGATCGGCGTGGACGAGAAGAAGAGCTTCAAGCCCACCTATCAGGTCCTGCCGGGTCGCAAGAAGATCATCGATGAGCTGCGCCGCAGCGCCGAATCCGCGGAGGCCGTCTACCTGGCGGCCGACCCCGACCGCGAGGGGGAGGCGATCTGCTGGCACCTCGCCGAGGAGCTGAAGGCGGTCAACAAGAAGGTCTTCCGCGTGCTCTTCAACGAGATCACGAAGAAGGCCATCACCGCCGCCATGGAGAAACCCGGGAAGATCGACCGCAACAAGGTGAACGCGCAGCAGGCCCGCCGCATCCTTGACCGGCTGGTCGGATACAAGATCAGCCCCTTGCTCTGGGAGAAGGTACGCCGGGGGCTCAGCGCGGGGCGCGTGCAGTCTGTGACGGTCCGGATGATCTGCGACCGCGAGAAGGAGCGCGAGGCCTTCAAGCCCGAGGAGTACTGGTCACTGGCGGCCAGGCTCGAGGCCGCGGAGCCTCCCCCCTTCGAAGCGCGCCTCACCAGACGCGATGGTGAGAAGTTCGAGGTCAAGACCCGGGAGCAGATGGACCAGGTGCTCCACGATTTGACCGGGGTATCCTTCGTGGTGAAGGAGGTGACCGCGAAGGAGAAGAGGCGTCATCCGGTCCCGCCCTTCATCACGAGCCGGCTTCAGCAGGACGCCGCGCGGCGGCTGGGCTTCACCGTGAAGAAGACGATGATGCTCGCGCAGGGCCTTTACGAGGGGAAGGACCTCGGCGAGATCGGCACGGTCGGTCTGATCACCTACATGCGGACCGACTCGATCCGCGTGGCGGACGAGGCCCTCTCGCAGGTGAGGCGGTTCATCGAGGGCCGGTTCGGGAAGGCGTACCTCCCCGACAGGCCGCGCGCTTACGCCTCGCGCAAGGGCGCGCAGGACGCCCACGAGGCGATACGCCCGACCTCCATGGAGTTCGGTCCGGAGACGGTCCAGTCCCACCTGTCGAAGGACGAGTACGCGCTCTACCTTCTCATCTGGAACCGCTTCGTCGCCTCCCAGATGGAGTCGGCTGTCTTCGACACCACCACCGCCGACATCGCGGCGGGCCGATACACTTTTCGCGCGACGGGGTCGGTGGTGAAGTTCCCGGGCTTCCTGGGTGTGTACGACGACGCCCCGGCGCCGAAGAAGAAGGACGGCGATGAGGAGGACGCGTCGGCCTCGGCCCGCGACGAGGAGACGGAAGCCGCGGGGCGGATCCTCCCGCCGCTCGCGTCGGGTCAGACGCTGCGCCGGCTCGCCCTCAAGCACGAGCAGCACTTCACCCAGCCGCCGCCCAGATTCGGCGAGGCGATGCTCGTGAAGGCGCTGGAGGAAAACGGCATCGGCCGTCCCTCCACCTACGCCAGCATCCTCGGCACGATCCAGACGCGCGAGTACGTGGACAAAGATAAGGGGCGCTTCGTCCCCACCGAGCTGGGGCGCCTTGTCACCGATCTGCTGGTGCGCTCCTTCGGCGACATCGTGGAGGTGGGGTACACGGCGCGCCTCGAGGAGGAGCTCGACGAGATAGAGGAGGGGAAGCGTAACTGGGTGGACGCGCTGAAGGAGTTCAACGGCAAGTTCACCAAGGACCTGGAGCGGGCGAACATCGAGATGCGCAACGTCAAGACAGAGGAAATCCCCACCGATTCGGTGTGCGAGAAGTGCTCCCGGCCCATGGTGATCAAATGGGGCCGCTACGGGAAGTTCCTGGCCTGCTCCGGCTACCCCGAGTGCCGCAACACGCAGGAGATCCACGCCGGCAACGCCGCCGGGACCGGAGAAAACTCCGCCGCGCCCTCTCCGGCCATCGAGGAGTCCTGCCCGAAGTGCGGCAAACCGATGGTCCTGCGCAAGGGGAGGTTCGGGCCGTTCCTGGCCTGCTCCGGCTACCCCGAATGCAAGACGACCCGCCGCATCCACGTCAACGAGAGCGGGAAGCTCGAGGCCACGCAGGAGCGCGTCCTGGACGAGACCTGCCCCAAGTGCGGCCAGAAGCTGGTGGTGAAGCACGGTCGCTTCGGCGAGTTCACCGCGTGCAGCAATTACCCGGAGTGCCGTTACATCAAGCAGAAGGAGGTCGGCGTGGCCTGCCCGAAGGATGGCGGAGCCGTCGTCGAGCGGCGCAGCAAGCGAGGGCGAACCTTCTACGGCTGCGACAACTACCCCAAGTGCGACTTCGTGCTCTGGAACAAGCCCATCGCGCGCCCATGCCCGAAGTGCAAGGCTCCCTACCTGCTGGAGAAGAGGACGAAGCGCGAGGGCGACGTCGTTTTCTGCGGCAACGAAGCGTGCGGGTTCAAGGAGATTCTGCAGACCGTCACGGCGTGAGATGAGTCGCCTGGTTCCGGCCTTTCTGGGGTACCTCAGGGACCAGAGGAACTATTCCCCCGCCACGATCCGCGCCTACGGCTCCGACTTGACTCAGTTCCTCGCCTTCCTCGCCGCCCGCGGCGGCCGGCAGGGCGCCGCCCCAGAGTCGGTCGATCCCCTCGTCATTCGCGCTTTCCTCGGCCACCTGCACGAGCGGCGCGACAGCCGCGCCACCATGGCCCGGAAGCTGGCCTCCGTGCGGTCGTTCTTCCGTTATCTGGTGCGCGAGGGCCTGATGAAGGAGAACCCGGCGCGTCCGGTGCGAACGCCGCGGCAGGAGAGGAAGCTGCCGCGCTTCCTGGGCGAGGCGGAGGTGAGGGTGCTCCTCGAGACGCCGAGTACTTCGACTCTGAGGGGGAAGCGCGACCGGGCCATCCTCGAGGTGCTTTACGCCACCGGGATGCGCGTGGGGGAGCTGGTGGCGCTGGATCTCGAGGACGTCGATCTCGCCGAAGGGACGATCCTCGTCCTCGGCAAGGGGAGCAAGCAGCGTTACGTGCTCTTCGGAGAGAAGGCCCGCACGGCCCTCCTCGACTACCTCGCGGCCCGCCGCCGTGGTGCCGAGCGGGCGGCCGGGCGGGGCTGCGACGCCGTCTTCGTCAACCGATCGGGAGGCCGTCTCACCGATCGCAGCGTGAGGCGGATGCTCTCCGCGCGGCTGGCGGAGTGCGCCCTGAAGCACCGGATCTCGCCTCATGGATTGCGCCACTCGTTCGCCACGCACCTTCTGGACCGGGGCGCCGACCTCAGGGCGATCCAGGAGCTCCTCGGCCACGCTTCCCTTTCCACGACACAGCGGTACACTCACGTCAGCACGGAGCAGATGCTCCGGGTCTACCGGAAGGCCCACCCCCGCGCGTAGCGCCGGAGGCGGGCGGAGGGAGTCCTTGGGCGGGCACGCGGAGTTGCTGGGGATGGCTGTCGAGGCGGCGCGCGCGGGCGCGGCCGTCGTGATGGCGGCGTACCGATCCGGCCGGGCGGTCCCCTACACCCTCAAGGGGCAGAACGACTTCGTGACGGTCGTGGACCGCGAGGCCGAGGCGGCCATCGTGGCGGCGATACGGGCCCGGTATCCCGATCACGGCATCCTGGCGGAGGAGTCCGCGGCCTCCGATCGCGGCGGCGCGATCCGATGGATCATCGATCCCCTGGACGGCACCACCAATTTCATCCACCGCTTCCCGGTCTTCTCCGTCTCGGTCGCGGCGGCGCAGTCGCGGAGCGGTCCCCCGCGCGCCGCCGACGTCGTCGCGGGCGTCGTGTACGATCCCGTGCGCGCCGAGATTTTCACGGCGGAGAGGGGCGGCGGCGCCTTCCTCGAGGGGGAGCGCGTGCGCGTGTCGGGCCGCGAGGATCTCGAGACCTGCCTGCTGCTGACGGGCTTCCCGTTCCGGGCGCAGGATCTCCTCGATCAGTACCTGAGGATCTTCGCGGACCTGCACCGCTCCACGCAGGGCATCAGGCGCGCGGGATCCGCCGCGCTCGACCTCGCCTACGTCGCCTCCGGCCGCGCCGATGGCTTCTTCGAGATGTGCCTGTCGCCATGGGACATGGCGGCCGGCGCGCTGCTGGTTCAGGAAGCCGGAGGGGCCGTCCACGATTTCACGGGCGGCGATGAGTTCCTCGCAGGGGGTAACATCCTCGCCGGGACCGGCGGCGCCGTGGGGCGGATGATCGAGATCGCCCGCCGCCACTTCCCCTGAGCGCCTGAAGAATGCCCGATGCCGGGGATCCCGCCATGCACGACCGCTTCACGCCCGTGCGGATCTGGCGGTCGATGGATCCGGAGCTCCGGTTGAGGGCCGCCGCGTCGTTCTGGAGGTCCGAGGCCCTGAAGCGTTCGGATGTGGAGGCGGCCGCCTCCCTGCTCGCGCAGAGCCTTCACTTCCGCCCGCAATCGGTTCGCTCCGCCCCGCTCGCGAAGCGCGCCGCCTGGCTGGCCGGCAACAAGGCGATCCCGGGCCAAATCGCGTCCGGCATCCTCTTCGCCTACCACATGGAGCACCAGGTCCCGATGATGTCCCATCTCCTGGACGCGCTGGGGATCGCGCACGAGGCCGGACGGATCACGGGCGAGACGAAGGGGCAGAACCGGGAGCAGGTCGAGCAGGCCGTCGGAGCCCTCTTCGCCTCGTTCGACGAGCGCGACGTGATCACGTACCTGGAGACTCTGGTGAGCCAGGACGGCGAGACGTGGGGAGCTCTGGCGGATCTGCTCATGCACCGCGGATCGCGGTGAGTTCCCGCCGGAGACGCTCGAGGGCGCCCCTCTGCAGCGGCGCCGGCCCGTAGCGCGCCGTCTCGTAGGCGGAGGCGACCTCCGGTGCGCCCGCGGAGCGGGCGAAGGCCGCCGGGCTCACGATCGGCTCGCGGCGCAGGCCGCGGCGCGCGCAGATTTTCTCGAAGCGAATGTAGAGGATCGTGGCGGGGTGCGCGCCCGGGACGCCGCGCCGTCTCCGGCGCCAGATCCCCCAACCGAGGCGGGCCCCGTAGAAGGCCGCCGCCGCGGCGGCGAGCCCCAGACCGGCGAGGACGGTCGTGGACACGGCGCGTCCCGGATCTCCAAGGGCCGCCTCCAGAGCCGCTCGCAGATTCCTCGCGCGGATGACGAGCCCTGCCAGCGCGAGGTCCACGCGGTCGCGGACATCCTCGAGGATGTTGCCCTGGTCCTCGATGTCGAGCCCCACGATCCAGGTGTCCCACGCGATCTCGGTCTCCTCCAGGAGGCGGCGGAAGGAGCGCATCAGGTCCCACGCCGAGACCGCGCCCGGCTCGGGAGGCGTCGGATCGAGGGTCATCCATCCCTCGTTCGGGATCCACGCCTCCACCCAGGAGTGCGCGTCGGACTGCCTGATGATGATCTGCCGCGTCAGGTCCGAGCGCTCCCCCCCGTGGAAGCCGTTGACCACGCGCGCGGGCGTGCCCAGGGTGCGCAGCAGGATCGCCAGCCCCGTGGCGAAGTACTCGCAGTGGCCCGGCTTCCTCTCGATGAGGAAGTGGGTGAGGGGCGACGCCACCTCGGCGTCGTTCACGTCGAGGGAGTACTCATAGCTGCCGCGAAGGTGGCGTTCGAGGGTCTGCGCCCGATCGGCGGGCGAAGCGATCCCCCGGGTGACGTCGCGGGCGAGCGCCTCGATCCTCGGATCGAGGGCGGGAAGCTGAAGGTAGGTCTCCGCCCCTTCCGGAGGGGACGCACCCGGCGGCACCGCCGGTGTGGGCTTCCGCAGCGCGCTGACCGTGCGGTAGGTGAAGCGCCGGGAGGTGGAACCTCCCACGAAGACGCTCCCCTGCCTGTCCACGGCGATGGAATGGAAGCGCATGATCGTGACGGTGACGACGTCGGGAGGCATGAAGAGGACGCGAGTGTCGAGAGGCTCCAGGAGCACCTCCAACGCCAGCCATTCGGGGCGGTGCCTTCGCTCCCGGGAGGAGCCCGCCGGCACCTCCTCCTCGCCGGCGCGCGGCGGGAGGGCGCCGGGGGCGACCCGGTAGGTCCCGCGGTCGTCGGGCGCGAGCCAGCGCTGCCGCGACTCGCTCAGGCTCCACGTGCGCCCGTCGTAGAGGTCGAGGGCGATACCGCGAAGTCGCAACGGCAGCGGGGGCTGGAGGCCGGATGCGGGGGCGTCGGCGAGGCGCAAGCGCATGACGGTCGCGTGGCTCTTCTTGATGCTGCCGATCGATCCAAGCTCAATCCTGTCGGAGAAGCCCGTCAGACTGCGCCGGAGGGAGCGTCCCGTCTCGCGGAAGTATCCTGTCCCGTAGTGCGGCACGCAGAAGAAGACGGCCAGGCCGAGCGCGACCACGGCCGGCGTGGTGGCCGCCGACAGCGCCGCGAGCGGGACTCGCACGGAGGCGGCGGGGGCGGCGGGCGACAAAGGGGAGACGGGATCCTCCCGCTCGGCGGCCCCCAGGGCGGAGAGCGTGTACAGCGCGGCGAGGAGATAGAGGGCCATACACAGCGAGAAACCCACCTCGGTCGTGGAGGCGGCGGCCGCGAGCATCTGGATGAACGTAAGGCCGAGCGTCTGCCTCGCCCCGCGCGGCGTCTGGGGGTTGTCCGCCTGATAGCAGACGATGAAGACCAGAAGCCGCAGCGCCGCGCCGATCAGGTTGCGGGTGGTCAGGAAGAGGTCGGCGACGAAGAAGAACAGCATCCCGAAGGCCGCGGCCTCCCAGAAGGGTCTTCGGGCCTCCGGGGCCCCTCCCTTCCCCGACCATCGCCAGCGCTCGTACAGGGCCGCGGCGCCCAGGACCGTCGCGTGGAGCGCCCCGACGGCCTCGGAAGCGTAGAGGCTGGCGGCGCAGAGGATCAGGCTCAGCGTCAGCCCGTTGATCGCCGTGAGAGAGGCGGCGCCCCTGCCGGCACCCGTCATGCGCCGCTCCTCGCGTCTCGCCGCTCGGGCGAAGCGTGGGGGGGAGGCTGCGCGATCTCGACATGGATCCGCGTCCTCACGGCCGGGTCATGAGAGAGCACGATTCTCATGACGCCCGGGGGCGCCGAGCCGGCCAGGCTGGGGGCGGGGGCCTCGCGCCAAGCCTGCACGCCGGCGAGGTAGGCCATGGCGGCGCGGCCCGAGAGGAGCGCCGGCGCCGCGTCGGGGCGCGGGACCACCAACCTCCCGTGGATCCCCTTCTCGTCGCAGTGGTCGAGGATGGAGGCGGCCGTCTCCACGAGGTCCTCGAAGGCGGTGAGCGCGTGTGAATCTGCGGCCCGCTCGTCGAGCACGATTTCGAAGGCGCGCTCCTGGTCGCGCTCGAACTCCTTCAGCATGGGGCGATCGAGGCGCGCCGACGCCTTCCAGTCGATGCGCCGGGCGTCGTCCTGCGTCGTGTAGTCGCGGATGTTGAAAAGATCGGCGCCTTCGCCCAGGCGCGGATGGGGCAGGCTCCCGTCCGCGACCGGGGTATCCACGGTGAGCGATCGGATCCGGCGGCGTCTCGGCGTGACCACGAGCCGGGAGGCTGCCTCCAAACGGCGCTGCCTCCGGAACAAGCCGAACGGGTAGTCGGTGGCCAGGCGCACCCGGATCCCATCGTGGATGCCACGGCGCTCCGCGAGCACCGTGGCGGAGACGACAGTGCGGCCCGCGGGGGGCAGGGCGGGCAGCGTCAGGCTCGGCGTGGGGCCGGGGAAGCCTTCAAGCGCGGCCTCGGCCCACCCGACCGGGAAGCGGCCTTCCGCCGCCCGGGCCTCCATCCCGAGGAGGAAGGTGTGGCCCGCGGCCACTTCGTCGGGAAGGAGCAGCTCGGCGCGGAGCCGCCTCAGCGATCGTCCCGTGAGGACGAAGGCCACCGCGGCGACGGCGACCATGATCGAGAAGACAAGATAGAGGAGGTTGTTGCCGGTGTTGACCGCGGCGGCCGCGAGGCAGAAGAGCAGCAGGAGAAACCGCCAGACCGATCCACGCTGATCTCTCAAGGTCGTCGGGGGCGTGCTCTCACGCCGGGACGGGGACGCGGCGGAGAATGTCCTCCGTGATGACGCGCGCGGTCTGCCCCGAGCGGCCGGAGGCGGCCGAGGGCTTCAGCACCAGCCGGTGCGCCAGCACCGGCACGGCCAGCGCGGTCACGTCCTCGGGAACGACGAACGGTCGCCCTTCCACCAGCGCCAGCGCCTGCGCGCCCCGGTACAACGACAAGGATCCGCGCGGCGACACGCCCAGCTCCACCGCGGGGTGCCGGCGCGTCTCCTTCACGACGGCGAGCATGAAGTCGAGCAGCGACTCGTCCACGTGGATGTCGCGCACGCGCCTCTGGAGCTCCACCACCTCCTCGGCGGCCAGGACCGTCTGGAGCGTCTCGGAGGGGTTCACGATGCGCTGCCTCACGATGATCTCACGCTCCGCCGCCTCGTCGGGGTAGCCCATCTCCAGGCGCATCAGGAAACGATCGAGCTGCGAGTCCGGCAGCGGGTAAGTCCCGTGGTGCTCCACCGGGTTCAGCGTGGCCACGACGAAGAAGGGGTTGGGAAGAGTCCGGGTGACGGAGTCCACCGAGACGCGGAACTCGCCCATCGCCTCCAGCAGGCTCGACTGCGTCTTGGGGGTGGCGCGGTTGATCTCGTCGGCGAGGACGATGTTGGCGAACAGAGGGCCGGGCTTGAACTCGAAGGCGCGCACGTCCGGATTGAAGACCGTCACGCCGATGATGTCGGAAGGGAGCAGGTCGGAGGTGAATTGGACGCGCCGGAACGAGCAGCCCAGGGAACGGGCCAGGCTGGAGGCCAGCGTGGTCTTGCCCACGCCGGGGATGTCCTCGATGAGGAGGTGGCCCTTCGCCAGGAGCGCGACCACCGAGAGCTTGACGATCTCGCCCTTGCCGCGGATCGCGAGCTCGATGTTCTCTCTGAGCGCCCGGATCCGCTCCGCTGCGTCCACCCGGCTTCCTCCGTCCGATGTCCTTCCCGGACCGACGCCGATCCTAGTACCGGTGGACCAGTCCGCGCGAGGCGAGGTCCTCCATGACCCGACGGTTGATGGCCTCCCACTCGTCGGGCGGCACGTTCAGGAACACTTCCACGACCTTTGGGTCGAACTGGGAGCCCGAGTACTTCGTGAGCTCCGCACGGACCCGATCGTAGCTGGTGCCCACCCGGTAGGGACGATCCATGGTCATCGCGTCGAGGCAGTCCACGACGGCGAAGATGCGGGCCCCGAAGGGGATTGCATCCCCCTTGAGGCCCTGCGGGTATCCGGTCCCATCGTATCTCTCCTGATGACAGTAGACGATGGGAACGGCTCCCTCGAGGAATCGAATGGTGGAGAGGATGCGCCGCCCCAGCTCGGGGTGCTGTTTCATGATGAGCCACTCGTCGGCGGTCAGAGGGCCGGGCTTTCTCAGGATCGCGTCGGGGATGCCGATCTTGCCCACGTCGTGCAGGAGCGCACCCCAGCGGTACTGCGTCAACTCCGGCTCGACAATCCCCATCTGCCGCGCCACGCAGGCGGTGTACTCCGCGACCCGGCGGGAGTGGCCCTGCGTCTCCGTGTCCCGGGTGTCGAGCGCCTCCATCAGAGCCTCCAGCGTCGTCTCGTAGGTGGCGTTGATCTTGTCGAAGGCGATCTTGATCTCCTGGTAGAGCCGCTCCACCTCCTCGGACTTCTGCCTCAGCTCGCGCGTGCGATCGTCCACCTTGCGCTCGAGGTCGAGCTGGTACTCCTGGTTCTCGTGCAGGAGGCGGCGCTTCTCGAGCGTGCGCTCGACCGTGATGACGACCTCTTCGAGGTTGAACGGTTTGGTGAGGTAGTCGCTGGCTCCCAGGCGGATGGACCGGATGGCCGTGTCCACGTCAACCACGCCGGTGACCATCACCACGTCCAGGTTGGGCTGCTCGGCCTTGATCTGCCGTAGCAGCGAGATCCCGTCTCCGCCGGGCATGGAGATATCGGAGAGGATCAGGTCGTAGGACAACGTCCGGATACGCTGCAGCGCCTCGGCGCTGCTGCGGGCCGATTCGCAGTGGAAGCCGGCCCCCGTGAGGCGCTCCACGAGGACTTCCCGGATGACCATCTCGTCGTCGACAACGAGGATGCGGCTCTTCGAGTTGCTCCCCACGGGGCTCCCTGGCGCTGGATGAAGCCGCAGGCCGCTGGCCACGACGGCGCGGACAGGAGGTGGATGCCGCCAATATAGAGGATTTTCCGCCCCGTGCCATGCCGGGACCCACACTCCATGATCACCTGCAGGACGGTGAAGCGGAGAGACGCTCGACAGTCTATCGCTGAACGATGGGCCGCACCACTCAAGCTCCTTCATCCGAGACCCGGAGCGAGCCCGGCGGATCCGTCAGAAAAGCGTCGCCCGCGCGCCGCGGGATTCCTTGACGCTCATGGATCCCTCTGGTACGGTGGCCTATCCCAACGAAGGACGCAGCGATCCGGCCGGAGGCGCTTCGTCCTTGAACGGTGCTGGGGTAGCTCAGAGGCTCAGAGCACCTGACTGTGGATCAGGGGGTCGAGGGTTCAAATCCCTCCCCCAGTACCATCACCGCGTTCCCGCCTCACAAGGACTTCAGATGCCCGAGACGCCTCCAGCCGGCGTGAAGCCCCGGACCGTCAAGGGGTTCAGGGACATCCTGCCGAACCAGGTCGTCGCGCGCCGGCGGATGATCGACACGATTCGGGCGGCCTTCGAGCGCTACGGCTTCGTCCCCCTGGACACCCCGGCCGTCGAGTACGTCGATGCGCTCGTCGGCCTCGGCGAGGAGGGGACCAAGAACCTCTTCCGGATGAAATCCCCGGAGGGGGAGGAGATCGCTCTCCGGTACGACTTGACGGTCCCCCTCGCGCGCGTCGTCGCGCAGTACCCGAACCTGCCGCGCCCCTTCCGCCGCTACCAGGTGTCGCCGGTGTGGCGCGCCGACAAACCGGATCCGGGGCGCTTCCGTGAGTTCATTCAGTTCGACATCGACTCGGTGGGAGCGCCCACCGTGCTGGCCGACGCCGAGATCTTGATGGCCATGGACGAGGCGCTTCGATCACTGGGCCTCCGGTCGTTCCGCATTCGATACTCATCGCGGAAGATCCTCGGCACGCTCCTCAGGTGGGCCGGCGTGCCTGAAAGGGCGGGCATGAGCGTGCTGCGAGCTCTGGACAAGCTGGACAGGCAGGGCCAGGAGGCCGTCCTTCTGGAGCTGGGGCCGGGCCGCGTCGATCAGAGCGGCGACAGGATCCCGGGCCTCGCTCTTCAGCCGCCCGTCATCGACAGGATCCGCGCTTTCCTCGCAATCCCGCGGACGGTCGGCCGCGGCGAGGTCCTCGATGCCGTGGAGTCGCTCTTCGCGGGGGAGGCGGGGGCGGGTGAAGGGATCGCCGAGCTGCGAGAGATCGATCGCTACCTGACGGCCGTCGGGATCCCCGAGTCGCGGGTCAACGTCGATCCGAGCATCGCGCGAGGGCTCGACTACTACACCGGCCCCGTCTTCGAGGCGATCCTCACCGACCTTCCCGAGTTCGGGGCCGTCTTCGGCGGCGGCCGCTACGACGGCCTCGTGGAGCGGTTCCTGGGCGTGAAGGTGCCCGCCACGGGCGCCTCCATCGGCGTGGACAGGCTCCTCGCGGCGCTCGAGAAGCTGGGCCTGGTCGAGTCCGCCTGGGCCACGGCGCGCGTCCTGACGACCGTGATGGACGCCTCCCGGATCGGCGATTACCTGGCGCTGACGAGGGACGTCCGGGAGGCCGGCATCCCGGCGGAGATCTACATGGGAGAGGCCGCGGGGCTGAAGAAGCAGATCGCCTACGCCGACCGGGCCGGCATCCCGGTGGTGATCATCGCGGGCCCTGACGAGTTCGCCGCGGGGACGGTCTCCATCAAGGACCTCCGGGAGGGGAAGAAGCACGAAGGAGATGCCTCCTCGCGCGACGCGTGGGTGAAGCAGCGGTTCGGCCAGCAAACGGTGCCGCGCGCCGACATGGTGGCCTCGATCCGCTCCCTTCTGGGGAAGGCGTGATGGGACGCGTCCAGGTCCTGAGGGTCCGGGGCGAGGGGTTGACCCTCGAGGACCTGATCGAGGTGGCGAGGCCGCCGTACAGGGAGGCGGCGCTCGATCCGGCTGCGGAGAACCGCATGGCCGCGAGCCGGGCCTGGGTCGAGGAAGTCACGCGCGCAGGCTCGGAGGGGCTGAGGGAGGCCATCTACGGCTGCAACACGGGCTTCGGTATCAACCGGGAGATCGCGATCCCCGTCGGCGATCTCACCCGTCTGTCCCGGAACCTTCTCCTCAGCCACGCGACGGGCGTGGGGCCCGAGTTCCCCGAGGACGCCATCCGGGCCGCCATGCTGCTCCGCGCCAACGCCCTGGCGAAGGGCCACTCGGGGTGCCGCCCCGACGTGGCCCGCACTCTGCTGGCCATGCTCAACAGGGGCGTCACTCCGGTGGTGCCGATCTACGGCTCGGTGGGCGGCAGCGGTGATCTCGCCCCCCTGTCCCACATGGCCCTGGTCCTGAGCCAGGATCCGCAAGAGGCGGCGGCAGCCGCCTCGCGAGCGGATGCCGCGGCGGCAGCCGCCTCGGAAAGAGACGCAGCGGGCCCGGCCGTCTCGGGGGGCGGCGCTGAGAAGGGAGCTTCGGGAGAGCATGCTCGGGTGCAGAGGGACGGCGGGAACGTTGAATCCGGCCGCGCGCGATTGCGGGGTGCCGCCGAGGTGCTGACCGGGTCGGAGGCGATGCGCCGCGCCGGTGTGTCGCGCCTCGTGCTGCTGGAGAAGGAGGCCCTCGCTCTCAACAACGGCACGCAGTTCATCACGGCTGTGACGGCGCTGGCGCTCGCCGACGCGGCGGCCGTGGCCGGGGCGGCGGCGGCGGGGGCGGCCATGACACTCGAGGCGGTGCGCGGCAACGCCGACTTCCTGGACGAGCGCCTCAACGCCTCCCGCGGCCATCCTGGACAGATGACGGCGGCGGCGGCGGTGCGCCGGATGATCGAGGGCAGCCGCCTCATATTCGACTACGCCTCGGATCGCGACGCCTACCTGACGTATCTGGAGGAGAAGCGCACCGGGCGCGCCGCGCGGCCCTTCCCGAAGGAGGGGATCCACGACGCGTACTCCATCCGCTGCTGCCCTCAGGTATTGGGCGCGTCCCTCGACGTACTCGCCTTCGTCCGCGGAACCGTCGAGCGCGAGATGAACTCCGCCAACGACAACCCCCTGATCTTCCTCGACGCGGGGCGGGACAACAAGTCGTACTCGGGGGGAAACTTCCACGGCGAGCCCGTGGCGATGGCGGCGGACTTCCTGAAGGTGGCGCTCTGTGAGGTGGGCTCGGTGAGCGAGCGGCGAGCCGCGCTGCTTCTGGACTCGAAGTTCAACCGGGGTCTGCCCGACTTCCTCATCGAGGATGCGGGCCTAAACTCGGGGCTGATGGTGACGCAGTACCTGGCCGCGGGATTGGTGGCCGAGAACCGCATCCTCGCCCACCCGGCCAGCGTGGATTCGGTGCCCACGGGCAATGGCTTCGAGGATCACGTGAGCATGGGGACCCACGGCGCCCGCCAGGCCCGCGAGATCCTGCACAACGTCGCCACCATCGTGGCCGTGGAGATCCTCTGCGCCTTCCAGGCGCTGCACTTGAGGGAGCGGCTCCTGGCGCGTGAGGGCGAGGGTTTCGCGCCGGGCCGCGGGACGCGCGCGGCGATCGATGCCGTCCGCTCCCTCGGCGTGGATCCCTACGCCGCTGACCGCTCTCCCGCCCCCGACATCGAGAGGCTGCGCGCCGCCGTCCTCGAAGGCCGCTTCACCGCCTCCCGGCTCGCTCCCTGAGCGGCGCTGCCTCGCCAGCGGCTCCCTGCGTTGAGCCTGACGGGCTACCTACTTTCCGGCGGGCCAGCCCCAGCCGAGGAGCAACCCAGCCTGCGCGTAGTCGGCGTCCCCCTCGAAGCCGAAGAAGTCGATCTCGGTGCCGCGCAGGAGGCGCAGCTCGCCTCCGAGGTTGAATCGGCTTCCCAGCCGCCAGAAGACGCCGCCGTGGAGGTAGAATCCGGGCGACGTGTCATCCACCGTGAACCCGCCGAACTCGAACTCGGCCGTCACGGAGGCCAGCCCGCCCCCAACGAACGGATGCGCGTTCCCCGCCTCCCAGATCTTCGCAACGCCGAAGGTCAGCTCGGCGACGCTCGCCTTCAGGTCGAAGCCGAGCTCCGTCTCCTCCGTGGCGGATCCGTGGAGCCCCGCCATCAGCCGGATGGGCCAGCCTTCGCCGCCGAAGTCCACGTTCACGCCGAAGGCGGAGTGTTTCTCCACGGGCTCCCAGAAGTCCTCGTCCTCCAGCGTGCGCCCTCCCAGGACGAAGTTCGCGTTCCCTCCGGCCATGGCGGCGCCGAACGACGCCGAGATCGTCAGGACGGCCAGGATGCCCTTCTGCAAGGATTTCATCACAGACCTCCTCTGTCCTCTTCGATCGCGGGAGTAGGGGTCAGGCGCATCTCCTCGGGTGAGCGGGCTGTCCGGAGGGCCCGTGATCTCCTCACGCGAAAAGGGACCGCGTGTGGGGGCCATCCCGTGATCGCCGCCATTATTCTTGACGCCAAGGGGAAGTCAATTCA
>CAYNUH010000021.1:0-35640 GCA_964400605.1 uncultured Acidobacteriota bacterium
GCTCGGACATGACCTTGATGCGCGAGATGATGGTGGAGTGGAACTGCTTGTCGATCGGGTCCATGGCCTGGTAGAGCGTCCCGTCGATCCGGTACTTGATGACCACCTCCCGATCCCGGGTCTCGATGTGGATGTCCGACGCGCGCCTCTGCAGCGCGTTGAAGACCATCGAGTCCACGAGCTTGATGATGGGTGACGTGTCCGACGTGAGGCGGTCGATGGACAGCGATTCTTCGCCGTCCTCGTCCTCCCGGATGAGCTGGACCCGGAACTCTTCGGTGGCCTCCTCCAGGACCCGCTGGCTGGACTCGGACTTCTTCAGGATCTCCTGGATGGAGCTGCGGGTGCCCACCGTCACCTCGATGGGCTGCGCCAGCAGGCTCTCCAGCTCGTCGATCATCAGGATGTCGGTGGGGTCGGAGATGACCACCACCAGCGACTTGCCCCGCCGCCGGTACGGGACGAAGTTGTAGCGGAACATGAGATCGACCGGGATGGACCGGAACAGGTCGTGGTCGATCTCGAAGTCCTTCAGGTCCGTGTACTCGAGGCCGAGCCTCCTGGCCAGGCGCTGGGCCACGACGGGCTCGGAGGCCACGTCGGCGTCGGCGGCCACGCCGCCCGCCGGATCCGGACCCTCCTCCATGGGCTGGATGGTGTCCCCCGGGGCCCCGCCGTCGTCCTCTCTCACTTCCGCGACTCCTTCCCGGCCCGTGCGCGGCCGCCGGCGGCGGCACCGCGCCCGGCTCTCAGTACTGCGATGCCGAGTAACTCCTGATCAGCGGCAGATAAATCGCCATGAGCATGGTGCCGATCACCCCGCCCATGAAGATGAGCATCGCCGGCTCCATCAGGGCGACGAGGGTGGCCAGGTTGGACTCGATCTCTTCGTCGTAGAAATTGGCCACGTTGGTCAGCATGTCTTCCAGGGCGCCCGTGGACTCGCCCACCTTGATCATCTCGATGGACATGTCGGTCATGAGACCGGTTTTTTCGAGCGACTCCCAGAGCGCCCCGCCCTCGCGCACCTTCTGCGCGACCTTGAGGATCTCCGTCTCGAAGATCAGGTTGCCGACGGCGTGCGCTGCGATGTCGAGGCTCGTCACGAGCGGGATGCCGCCCGAAGCGAGGGTCGCCAGCGTCCGCGTGAAGCGCGAGATGGCGTAGCGGAGCCAGATGGGCCCCAGCAGGGGGATCTTCAGCTTGTAGGTGTCCACGAAGAGGGCCCCGCCCGGAGTCCGGAGCCAGGCGGAGATCCCCACCACCGCCGCCACGGCGGCCGCCGAGAGCAGCGCCAGGTTGTCCCGGATGAGACCGGACACTCCGACCAGGACCCGGGTGATGAGCGGCAGCTCGGTGTTGAAGTCCGCGTAGAACTCGCGGAACTTCGGAAGGATGAACGTCAGGAGCAGCACAACCAGCCCGACGGCCATGGTGAGCAGGATCCCCGGGTAGATCAGGGCGGAGATCACCTTCTTGCGTATGGCGAGGACGGTCTTGGAGTAGCTGATGTAGCGCCTCAGGACCGTGGCGATCTCGCCCGATCGCTCCCCGGAGGCGATAGACGAAGAGTAGATTTTGGGGAACAGGCCCCCCTGCGAAGCGAAGGCCTCCGACAGCGCGGCGCCCGCCTTCACCTGGTCGCGGATGTCGGCCATGGCGCGCCGGAAGACGGGGTTCTTCCGGCGCTCGAGGAGAATCTCCAGGCTGGTGATGATGGGCAGGCCCGCCTGGATCAACGAGGCCAGCTCCTGGTTGAAGATCAGGAACTCCTTCGTCGAGATGCGCCGCCGCCTCAGACCCGACAGGTCGAAGAGGCCGGCCAGCCCCCCCTTCCTGCGGATCCAGTAGACGTAATAGTCGCGGGCCTCGAAGTCCTTCCGCAGGCCGTCCTCGGTGTCGGCGGAGTACACCTGTTCATGCACCTGGCCACCCGGCGTCCCGATCTTGCAGACGAACTCCATGAGGGCGGCTCCCTACTCCCTCTCCGCCGGCCGGGCCGGCCCCGAGGGCTCGATGGTGGCCGTCACCGAGAGGAACACCGCGCGGCGGCTCTCCTGGCTGCTGGTGGCCCCCAGGAGAAGGTTCTTGTTGTTGCGTAGGTTCACCACCGTGTCCCAGATGGGCACGTAGCGCGTCTCGCCCCCCGGGTCGCGCACGACGCGGTCGAGCGCGAAGCGGTCGAACCTCACCAGCCCCTGCTTCTCCGCCACCGTGTCCACCCGGAAGCGGACCCGGAACTCGTCGCCGATGCTCAGCGTGGACTGAGCGCCCTCCACGCCCACCATGGAGGCCATGCCGAGGACGGACACCTCGCTCCACTTGGTCACGTCCCGCAGCAGCGACTGGACCCCCGTGTCGTTGCTGCCCCCGCGCCTGGAGGCCGGATCGGCTTGCGCGGCCCGAAGCACCTGAATCACGATGCGCACCGAACGCGGCGGCTGATCGAACCCCGCGATGACATCGCCGATCCGCGCGAGGTTGGCCGCGGTGTCTCGCACCGTGACGGCGCGCAGCCTGGGCTGGACCGTGTAGGAGCCCCTTTCCCCCATGTACGGCTCTATCAGGATGACGATGTCCTCGACGGCCTTGAACCGGATGCTGAAAAGCCTCGTGGCGAGCTCATCACCCTCCGGCGCGGGTGCAGCCGCCGCGGCGGCCCCCGCCGCCCAGGCGAGAAGCAGAGCCGCCGCGAACGCGCCCACGGAGCGGCCGCTCACAGATGGATCTCCTCATCCACGATCAGGACCACCTCCGTCTCGGCTTGATCGGCGCCGTAGACCTTCACGCTGAGGACCTCCGCCGACGGGGAACGCACCTCCTCCAGCGTGGGGACGCTCGGCTCCCCGACGGCGCCCGAGCTGGGCAGCACCTCGTGCCAGCCGCCCGGCGAGACCTGCGCGACGGGGACGGCCGGCCCTTCGGACGGGCCGTGCTGCCAGGGACGCAAGGAAGCGACGGCGGCCACGATGAGGAGCGCCGCCGCCGTCCCCCAGGCGACGGCGGGCCGGGCGAGCCAGGACCGCCAGGAGCCCCTCTCGGCCTCGGCCGCGTGGATGTCCGCCCGCACCGCGGGCCAGAAGCCCGCCCAGAACTCTTGACCCTGAACCTCCTCGGCGAGGGGGGCGAAGATCTGGAGCGCATCGCGCTCGATCACGCGCGCGAGGCAGTCGGGGCAGGCATGGATGTGGAGCCGCATGGCCCGCCTCTCGGGCGGCGGCACCTGACCTTGCAGGTACGATTCCAGATAGGCACGCACCCGCTCGCAGTCGAAGATCTCCCGGGGCTCGCGGCTCACGCGATCACCGTGGGGGCGCCCTCAGCGGCCGCGCGCGAACTCCGGGTAGCGCCTGCGAAGGTATTCCTGAAGGACGCGCCGGGCCTGCAAGATGTGGTTGCGTACGGTGGAGGCGCGCACGCCCATGATGCGCGCGACGTCCTCCGTGGGCAGGCCCTCGATCTCGCGCAGGGTGAACGCGGCGCGTTGTGGCGGCGTGAGCCTCCGGGCCGCCTCGTTGAAGATGCGGCGGATGTCGGCGCGGTAGATCGCGGCGTCCTGCATCGATTGCATCGCGCCGGGAGGGGACGAAGGGAGAGCCTGTGGGTCGAAGGCGTCGGGCGCCGGACGCTCCGGCGCGCGGCGGGCTCGGCGGTAGTGGTCGAGGCTGAGGTTGACGACGATCCGGAAGAACCAGGGATCGAATCGCGCCGCCTCGTCGAAGGCGTCGATGGCGCCCCAAAGTCTGACGAAGGCCAGCTGCGCGATGTCCTTGGCGTCATCTTCTCGTCCTACGATGTTGAGGGCGATCCGGAACACCCTCTGGCGCTTCAGCGCGACGAGCTCCTCGAACGCCGCCTCGTCCCGCTGCTTGCACCGCCGTATCAGGCTGCGCTCATCGCTCATCCAGCCCGCCACGGCGCCCCGGGGACAGCCTCCGGTGTGCGCCTCTCATACGAGGGTCGGCCATGCGCCGTCTAGACGATCTTCAGCCATCCGCTCCGTCACGGGATCCGCAACATAGACAGGCACTTACGGGGTGTCAACGCCGGAGCCGGCGCAGCGTCAGCGAAGCTCCCGGAATGCGTCGTAGCCGCGCGGCCTCAGCCGCACGGCCCTCCCCCTGGCGTCGGCCAGCCGAACTCCTTCGCGGTGAGGGCGGATCCGGCCGATCAGGATCGGCCCTGGGCCTGCTCTCTCGGGCCACGAAGCGAGCGCCCGGCCAGCGCGGCGGGGGGCCGTGAAGAGGATCTCGTAATCCTCTCCGCCCTGAAGGGCCGCCTCCAGGGGGTCCTTCCTCGAGCGGTCCGCCCAGAACCGGGTGGCGTGCGAGATGGGGATGGCGTCGCGGTGGACGAGGGCGCCCACGCCGCTCGCGAGGCACAGCCGGTGAAGATCCAGAGACAGTCCGTCCGACACGTCGATGGCGGCGGTGGCGATCCGCCGTGAAGACAGGAACCGTGCCGCCGTGAGGCGCGGCGCCGGATCGAGGTGCGTGGCCAGAAGTTCCGCGTACTGGAGGAGGCCGCCGGCTCGGGGAGGGGCGCCGGCGGCTCCGCCGCGCCTGGGAGGAAGGATGAAGCGGGCTAGGCGCCGTCCCGCCTCGGCCGCCCCCAGCGACCGCCACCTGCCCCGGCCGGGGACGTCCGGCCGGATCTTCCACCCCGCTGAGATCAGCGCCCGTCCCGCGGCGGAGGCACCCAGTGGGCCCGTCACGTAGATCCCGTCACCGGGCCGGGCGCCGGAGCGCGTGAGCACTCTCCGGCCCCGCGCGCCCAGGACCGTCACGGTGATGACCACACCGAGCGGCGATCGGACCGTGTCGCCGCCGGCCCACGCGACGCCGTGCTCGGCCGCCGCCGAGGCGATCCCGGCCAGCAGCGCGGAGGTGAACGCGCCCGGTGTCGCGGCCGGAAGCCCTAGGCAGAGCAGGAAGGCGCGCGGCGCACCTCCCATGGCCGCGATGTCACTGAGGCCGACCGCCACCGATTTGCGTCCGATGAGGAATGCGGGCTCGGTGGCCAGGAAGTGCTCCCCTTCCAGGAGAGCGTCCGCCGTGAGCAGGTACCCGGAGGCGAGGGCGGCGTCGTCGCCTGGGCCGGCGGGCGGCGGGGGCATCACCGCCCGGTGCCGCCGGAAGAGCGCCCGGAGGAAACCCGCTTCTCCCGTCCGCCGCAGATCCATCACCCACCTCGGGGACGCGCGGGCGAAGTCCCGCACGCGGCGGGAGTATATCCGGGAGGGCGGCGGGGAAGCCTGCCCCGGTCAGCCGGAGCGCGCTCCGGCGCCCTGGACCTGCACCGCGGCGCCGGCGCGGCCGGCGCGTCTGATCCGTCTGGCGGCGCGCAGTCCGCGGCCGTCGCCTCCCGAAGCGGCCCTCGGAGCCGGCGCCTTCGTACGCACCAGCGCGATCTCGAAGACTTCGGTCACGTCGCCGACGAAGAAGAACTTCATGTTCTTCACGACGTACGGGGGGAAATCTTCGAGGTTGCGGCGGTTGAGCTCGGGAAGGATGACCGTCGTGATCCCGGCGCGCCGCGCCGCCAGGATCTTTTCCTTCACGCCGCCGATGGGGAGCACGTTGCCGCGCAGCGTGATCTCGCCGGTCATGGCCACCTCGCGGCGCACCGCGCGGCCGCTGAAGGCCGAGATCATCGCCGTGGCCATGGTGATGCCCGCCGACGGGCCGTCCTTGGGGATGGCGCCCTCCGGGACGTGGACGTGGATGTCGTGCGATGCGAAGAACCGCCTCGGGATGCCGAGGGCACCGGCGCGCGCCCGCGCGTAGGTGAGGGCCGCCTGCGCGGACTCCTTCATCACTTCGCCCAGCTGCCCGGTGAGGGTGAGCGTCCCGCGTCCGGGCATGATGCCGGCCTCCACGAAGAGGATGTCCCCGCCGCTCGGAGTCCAGGCCAGGCCGGTGGCGACCCCCACGCGGTCCTCCTTGAGGCTCTCCTCGGGGACCACCTGCGGGGCGCCCAGGTACTTTTCCACCATGGCGGCCGTGACGCGGATCTTCCCCTTGTCGCCCTCCGCCACGCCGCGGGCCACCTTCCGGCACACCGAGGCGATCTCCCTCTCGAGATTGCGCAACCCCGCCTCACGGGTGTACCCGGAGATGATCCTCCGGACGCCCTCGTCGGGGAACTCGATCAGGGCGGGCTTGAGACCGTTCTCGTTCACCTGCTTCGGGACGATGTGGCGGCGGCAGATCTCGAGCTTCTCCTCCTCGGTGTAGCCGGCGAGCGGGATGACCTCCATCCGGTCGCGGAAGGCCGGGATGATCGGATCGAGGAGGTTCGCCGTGGCGATGAACATCACGTTGCTGAGGTCGTAGGCGACGCCCAGGTAGTGGTCCCGGAACGTGTTGTTCTGCTCCGGATCCAGGACCTCCAGCAGCGCCGAGGAGGGGTCGCCCCTGTAGTCGGCCCCGAGCTTGTCCACCTCGTCGAGCATGAAGACGGGGTTGACGACTCCGGCCTGGTGCATCCCCTGGATGATGCGGCCCGGCATGGCGCCGACGTAGGTTCGGCGGTGGCCGCGGATCTCGGCCTCGTCGCGCACGCCTCCCAGCGAGATACGCACGAAGTTGCGCCCCAGCGACCGGGCGATGGAACGCCCCAGGGACGTCTTGCCCACGCCCGGCGGGCCCACGAAGCACAGGATCGGCCCTTTCATCTTCTTCTTGAGCTTGCGGACGCTGAGGTACTCGAGGATTCGGTCCTTGACTTTCTCAAGCCCGAAATGGTCCTCGTCGAGGATGGCTCGGGCCTTGCGGATGTCCAGATTGTCCTTGGTCTCCTTGCTCCAGGGCACCTCCACCACCCAGTCCAGGTAGTTCCGCAGCGTGGCCGTCTCGGCGGCGTCCGGATGCATCCGCTCGAGCTTGCCGAGCTGCCTGTCGAACTCCTCGGCGACCTTTTCCGGCATCTTGGCCTTGCGCGCCTTGACCCGGAGCGCCTCGATCTCCTCGGCGAGCTCATTCCCCTCGCCGAGTTCCTGCTGGATGGCTTTCATTTGCTGCCGGAGGAAGTACTCCTTCTGCGACCTGTCGATCTCCTCCCGCGTGTGCGTGTTGATCTCCTGCTGCATCTGGAGGAGTTCCGTCTCCTTGTTCAGCAGGTCGTGTACCTTTCTGAGGCGCTTGAGCGGATCGACGGTCTCGAGGGTCTCCTGGGCGTCCTCGATCTTCAGCTCCAGGTTCGACGCCACCAGGTCGGCCAGCCGGCCGGGCGATTCCAGGTTGGTGGCCACCACCATGACCTCGGAGGAGATGGCCTTGCCCAGGTTGACGCTCTTTTCGAGCGATCTCTTGACCGCGCGGATGAGGGCCTCCTGCTCCAGACCGGATGAGGCGGGTTGGCTCTCGTCTATCCGCTCGATGACGGCCTCCGCGAACTGCCTGCCCTCGATGAATTCCGTCACCTTGGCGCGGGCTACCCCCTGCACCAGCACCCGCACACGGTTGTCGGGCAGCTTGAGCATCCGCATGATCACGGCCACGGTGCCGGCCTTGTAGTGGTCCTTCGCCTTCGGCTCGTCCAGGTCCTTGTCGCGCTGCGCGAGCAGAAGGACCATCCGGTTGCCGGCCAGGGCGTTGTCCACCGAGGCGATGGATCGCGGGCGGCTCACGGACAGGGGCATGATGATGAACGGATAGACGACCAGGCCGCGGAGAGGGAGAACGGGAAGGCGGTCCGGGATCCGGACCTCTTCTTCGCTTCGGCCGGCTTCAGAGGGCACTGATGGTCTCCTCCAGGATGGGGATGAGAACCTCTTCCCCCCTCCGGTTCGACACCTTGGGGAAGTGGATCGTCAAGACACCGTTGTCGAGGATCGCCTTCGACCTGCCGGTGTTGATGGTGGGCGGCAGGTGGACCACCCGGCGGAACTCGCCGTAGGCCCGCTCCACGCAGTGGAACTTGGTTTCTCCCTCGGTCTGGGTGCGCGCTTTCTCGCCGCAGATCACAAGGACGCCGCCCTGGGCACTCACCCTGAGACCCTCACGGCCCACGCCCGGCACCTCGCAGCGCACGACGACTTCGCAATCCGTCTCGCAGATGTCGACGTTGGGCAGCCACCGCTGAGTCCCTTCACCACCGGCCCCCCTAGTTTCCAGAAGAACGTCGAAGAGCTTGTTGACCTCGCTTTGAATGCGTGCGAGCTCGAGGAAGTGGCTGAGTTGGACGTCCATCGGGCGCCTCCAGAATCCGGGGATCGATCCTTCGGCTGCATAATATGTCAACAGCCCCCGGGCCGCGCAAGGCCCGCGGGATCAACCGTTTCCGCCGGTCTCTCCGGCGGGCCGCCCGGCCGGAGCCCGCGGTTCCGCTCCTCGCGGCCCTTCCCTGTCCTTCTCGGAAGATTCGTCGACCTTCTTGAGCTCCATGAGCGTCTTCAGCTCCTCGAGGAACTCGCTGACGTCCTCGAACTGACGGTACACCGACGCGAAGCGGACGTAGGCGACCTTGTCCAGCTCCTTGAGGCGCTGCATGACGTAGGCGCCCACGCGCGATGTGGTGAGCTCCTTGTCGGGACTCTCCTGCAGCATGGCCTCGACCTCGCTGCAGATCTCCTCGAGATCCTTCACGGCCACCGGACGCTTTTTGCAGGCCGTGTGAAGTCCGTCCATCAGCTTGTCCCGCATGAAGGCCTCGCGCCGTCCGTCTTTCTTGACGAGCCTGAGGTTCGGCTCGTCGATTCGCTCGTAGGAAGTGAAGCGCCGGTTGCACTTCAGGCACTGCCGCCGCCTCCGGATGGTGAGCCCTTCCTTCCCCTCGCGGGAGTCCACGACCTTGTCCTGGACGTGGCCGCAGAAGGGACACTTCATCGCGCGCCTCCCCGCGGCTCGTCCGGCGCCGGAGGTTTACGTCTCCACCCGACGATCTTGACGCCAACCTCTACCGCGAGACCGCTCTCGCTTCCTCTCGACTCATCGGTGCGCGTCACCGGCGCCGCGAGCGGCGCCGGCGCGTCGGGGACGCCCGCGGGAACGCCCGCCGGCTGCATCGAGGCGACGCGTGAGAAGGTCAGCCCCTCCCGCCAGAGGAAGAGGAACCCCATGATGATGACCGGGGCCACCGCGAAGACGTGCATGACCATGACCGCGGCGGCCGCCTTTGAAGGGTCCTCCCCGAAAAACCGCACCAGCGCCTGCTGGCCGAACCACTCGTAGGTGCCCACGCCTCCCTGTGTCGGGATGGCGATCCCGAAGGTCAGCGCCCCGAGCATGAGA
This sequence comes from uncultured Acidobacteriota bacterium, assembly GCA_964400605.1. Classification (GTDB taxonomy): domain Bacteria; phylum Acidobacteriota; class Polarisedimenticolia; order JACPZX01; family JACPZX01; genus CAYNUH01. The sequence goes on from CAYNUH010000021.1 coordinate 9,234, forward strand.
AGGGCCCCCTCAATCGGCAGCCGGATGCCGAAGGCGCGCACCGAGAACCAGATGGAGAAGGCGATGACGCCCCATATGAGAAAGGAGTAGGCCCACGCCGCCGCCAGCGCCCTCGCCCCCTTGAGGACCTCGAACCCGTCCACGAGGGAGTGAAATACCCCGTGCAGGACCCGTCCGGCCCGGCTCGCTTCCGGGATCATGCGGTCCACCAGCCTGGCCACGCGCGTGCGGAAGTGCACCACGGCCCACAGACACGGGAACGAGAGAACGATGGTCATGCCGGCCAGGATGCCCCATCCCACGCTCATCCCGGCGGCGGCCTGATGGCCGAGACCCCCGGGAGGCCCCAGGAAGAAAATGAGGTAGACGGCGAAGAACGAGGCGACGGTCAGCGCGTCCATGAGCCGCTCCAGGAAGATGGTGGCGAGGGCGCCGCCTCTGCTCACGTTCTCCCTGCCGGCGAGAAGGACGGGCCGCACCACCTCGCCGAGCCGCCCGGGCAGGAGCATCGTGACCAGGTAGCCGATGCAGATCGTCGAGACGAGATTGTAGTAGCCGACATCCTTCTTGAGCGGGCCCAGGAGGATGCGCCAGCGCGCGGCCCTGAGGACGCAGTGCACCACCTGGATGAGGGCCGCCAGGACAAGCAGCCACCACCCCGCGCCCACGTCGCCCAGCGCCGCCGCAAGCCGGCCGAAATCGATGTCTTTGAAGAACAGGTAGAGGAAGAAGCCGGAGAGGAGGATCGCCAGGCCCAGCCTGAGTCTGCGAGACCACATCCGTGCATCATCGCGCCCGCGGCGGCGGCGGCGATGGACCTCCAAGTGAGCGTGGTTTTCAGGACCCGCCAGAAAACTCAATCTACTACAGCGCTTTTCGGAGTTTCAACGAACGCGCCGCTGCCTTCGGCGGGGGAAGGGTCCCGGTTCTTCGGCGTGGGCTCGGCGTCAGGCCGATCCGGGGCACTGCGCGATGAGATCGACGCCCGCGCTCGTGCCGATGCAGGAGGCTCCCGCCGCCACGAGCGCCGCCACCTGATCCAGCGTGCGGATGCCGCCCGAGGCCTTGATCCCGATGGGCGGATCGAGGAGGGCTCGCAGACGCGCGACGGCCTCGGGCGTGGCGCCCGGGGAGAGGACCCCGGTGGACGTCTTGACGAAAGCGGGCCGCCGCTGGTTCATCACCTTCAGGACGGGACGAAGCTGATCCTCGCTGCAGAGTCCCGTTTCCACGATGAACTTGTGGCGGCACTCGGGGGTGCGCGCCATCAGGGTGCGCACCTCCTCCTCCACGGCCGCCCGGTCGCCGGATGCGATGGCCGACAGACAGAGCACGATGTCCAGATCGGCGGCCCCGCGCTTCCAGGCCTCGAGCGCCTCGAAGACCTTCCCGAGGAGCGTCGAAGCGCCGTGAGGGAAGGAGACCACGGCCGAGAGGATCACCCGGCTCCCCGCGAGGATCCGGGAGGCGGCTTCGAGGTGGCCCGGGTACAGGCACACGCCGCGAAAGCCGTGCTCCAGCGCCTCGCGGCAATGCCGTTCCACGTCCGATCGCGTCACGGCGCGCCTCAGCAGCGTGTGATCGATGAGGGGCGCAAGTTGATCCCGGGTCACCGGGATCCCTCCCCCGCCGCGCCGCCGGGAAGGGCCGGACGCGCGCGCACCGTGCGATACCTCTTCAGCATCACCATGCCGGGCGACATCCCGCGCCCCTTCCGCACGTCCTTGCGCTGCGCGTAGTGAACCTCGATCTCCTCCTCGCGCTGCCCCTTGCTGAACCAGGAGGCGATCCCGGCCGCCTCCATGAGGGTGGTCGAAGGCAGGTCGCGGGCGCGCCGCGGGTTGCGCACCACGACGTGCGCGCCGGCGCGCCCTGCGGCGTGAAGCCAGAAGTCGTGCGGCGCCGCGATCTTGAACGTGAGCAGGTCGTTCTCGGCGGCCGTCTTCCCCACCAGCACGGTGTAGCCGTCGCTGGTGCGGTACTCGCGCACCCTGACGTAGGAGGGCCTGCGCCCCACCTCCGGACGCTCGCTCCGGCGGAGGACCTTCACGAGGCCCGAGCGGTTCATCTCCTCCTCCAGGGCGTGAAGATTTTCCGTCGTGGCGGCATCCGCGATCCGGGAACCGATCCCTTCGAGGCCGGCGAGGCGCGCCCGCGTAAGATCCAATCGCTCCGCAATGATCGCCGCCGCCCGGCCCAGCTTCCTCGCCCGCCGGAAGAGCGCCTCCGCGTTGCCGAGCAGGTCCAGCCGCGGGTCGACGGCGAGGCGTATGCGGGGCAGGGCCGGGCTGAAGTAGTCCACCACCTCCACCTCGGCTCCCTCCTTCCGGGCCGTGCCCACGGATGCCAGGAGAAGCTCCGCCTGTCGCCGGACGTCGTCCGCACGGCGTGACTCCGCCAGCTCGCGTTCGAGCGTCGTCACCAGGCCGGCCGTCCTCTGCCCCTCCCCGCGCACCAGGGCGGCAAGAGACGCCTTCATGTCCCGGAAGAGGAGGTGCCGCAGCAGAAGCTCGGCGTGGGTCGCGGCGGCCTCGTTCACGCTCCCGAAGCGGGTGGAGGAAAGACCCGCCCCCGCCGCAAGCGGGAAGGGAGCGACGAAACAGACATCGGCGCCGAGGGGATCCCCCTCCTCAACCGCGTCCAGGGGCCGGGGGGTGTAGAGACAGGGATCCCAGGCCCTCCTGGCGATGCGGGCTTCGATCTCGGCGCGGACCCTATCCGGGGGGTCGCCTCGCGCTGCGCGGGCGGCCACCTCTCGGTCGAGAATGCGGCTTCCCAGGAAGAGAGCAGCCCCTGCGCCGGACCGGGCAGGCGGCGGGACATAGATGTCTCCCTCGCGTGGGTGGCGGAACGCCCCCTGGTGCGAGCGGACAAACCGGAGGATTCTCCGGTTCTGGTCGAGAAGGAGAAGGTTTGAAGATTTCCCCAGGAGCTCGAGGACAAGGACCCCGCCTCGGTCGCCGCCGTCTGTGAACTCCATCTCGACCACCCGCTCCGTGGGCTCCTTGCGCACTCCCGCGAGTCGCAAGCCGCCGAGCCTTTCGCTCAGCGCCTCGGACAGCTCGGTGGGCTCCTTGGGGGTGGGCGCGCGCTGCGTCAGGTGAAGCGCGGAGAGATCGGGGTGCAGCGTCACGCAAAGGCGGGGGAAGGGCGGAACGGAAAAGCGCAGCGCGAACCGCCGTGAATCGATCTGGACCACGTCGCCGATCGTCGCTCCCGTGAGGGTGCGCTCCAGCTCCTCCACGACCGGTGTCAGGACAGCGTTGTCCATCCCAAGTTCGAGGCCCCCGATTCGCCGAAACCCGCGCCGGCCCTGGGTTTTCGCTTGACCGTCACGCCGGCTCGCCGTATATACGTGGCCGACAGACCCGGAAGGTTCTTGGCCGTTCCATTAATGGGGATGGATGGTCAAGAGGGAAGGACCTTCCGAAGTCTGTCGGCAATCATCCGACCTTCGATGGGCCCGGGGGCGACCCCGGGCCTTTCATTTCGCGGGGCTCCCCGCGCTCGATCATCACCTCCAGAACGCGGCGCCTCCCCATCCGGAACGCGGTGTACGCGAACTGCCCGTCCGACACCTGCTCGCCTTCCGAGGGGAAACGGCCAAAGAGCCTCAGGAGGTATCCGCCCAGCGTGTCGTAGGCGCCGGGGCGCGCGCGGGCGCGGAACTTCCGCTTGAATTCGGTGAACGGAAGCGAGCCCCGCGCCCAGTCCAGGCCCCGCCTCACCGGCCTGTACTGGGTCAGGGGCTTGTCGAAGTCGTCGGCGATGTCGCCCACGATCTCCTCCAGCAGGTCCTCCAGGCTGACGATCCCCGAGGTGCCGCCGTACTCGTCCACGACGACCGCCAGGTGCAGTCTCCTCGACTGAAACTCGCGGATGAGGGCCTTGGCGCGCATCATCTCCGGCACGAAGAATGCCGGCCGCGCGAGGGCGCGGACCTCCCGGGCCTCCCCGGCGTCTTCCCGGGCGCCCAGCAGATCCTTCGCGTACAGGACGCCGACGATGTGATCCAGATCGCCGTCGAACAGCGGCACCCTGGAGTGCCGGTGCCGTCGGATGTGCGCCAGCGCCTCCGGGATCGCGGCCGAGGCCGGCAGCGCCTGCATGTCGGTCCGGGGCACCATCACCGAGCGGACAGGAAGGTCGCCGATCCGGAAGACGGCGCCGATCATTTCCACCTCGCGCCGGTCGAGGACGCCCTCCCGCATCCCCACCTCCACCATCAACCTGAAGTCCGTCTCGGTGAGAGCCTCAGCATCCTTTGACCACCGCCCGACCGGGAAGCGCGCGGCGAGGAGCGCGAGCGGCGCGACCACCGGAGAAAGGACTCGCTGAACCGCGGCCAGCGGCCGGGCCACCAGAGCCGCCGACCACTCCGGGTAGACGGCCGCGAGGGACTTAGGCGTGATCTCGCCCAGCAGAAGAAGCAATGCGCTCGTGGCGGCCAGGCTCAGCACCACGCCGTATTCTCCGAGATGGGAGAGATGGTCGCGGCGGATGATGGCCGTGAGGTTGCCTGCGACGATGGTGACCAGCTCGGCGCCCACGACCAGCGTGACGAGCAAACGGAGGGGGTCGGCCAGAAAGCGTGCGACGGCGTCCCCGCTGCGGGGCTGCTCGCGCCTCAGGCGCTCCACGCGCCAGGGGCGGAGGCTGAAGAGCGACGTCTCGGAGACCGAGAAAAAGGCGGAGAGCACGAGCAGCGCCGCCAGGGTCGCCGTCTCCAGCACGACCTTCATGGCCGCTCCTCAACAAAAAGCCGGGGGGGAGGCCCCCGGCTTTCGGATGGTTGCCGCCCGGAGCGGGCGATCAGTGGTCGCGCGGTTTCCTTATCGATACGGCCACCGCCCGATCGACGCGCTGCTCGACATCCGTCTCCGCAAGGTTGGAGACGGATGCGATCTCGCTGACGACCAGGTACTTCGATTTGTCGAGCATCTTCCGCTCCCTGTAGGAGAGCGTCTTGTTCTTGCTCAACAACGTCAGGCTCTTGAGCACCGCAGCGACCTCATAGATGTCGCCCGATCGCATCTTGTCGGAATGCTCCTGGAAACGGCCCTTCCAGTCCGTGGTGATGGCGATCTTGCCGTTGCGGAGGACCTTGTAGACCTTGTCCACGTCCTTGCGCGTGAGCACCTTCCGGAGGCCCACCTGTGTGGTGTTGGCCGTGGGGATGAGCACGGTGCTCCCGTTGGCGACGATCCGCAGCCGGAAGAAAGCCTGGTCGGTACCGCCCGTCTGAGCCCTGAGGACTTCCTCGATGACTCCCACTCCGTGATTGGGGTAGACGACCTTGTCACCTATCTTGAACTCCACGGGACCTCCTATGGCGGGCGCACCCTGCGACCCGATTCCGATAGGCTTGAAAACTAAGGATTTACTCTATCCTATTCGCCCGGTCGTGTCAACGGGCACGTGATCTCGCAGCAATCGAATCGGATCTTCTCAATCAGACTTGCTTGAGCCAGCTTTCCGACGTAAGTTGAGAGGTCTGATGAACTTCCACGAATCGCTCTTGCGAGTCATGGACCGCAAGAACCATTGGGCCTGGGCTCACTTTGCGGGGCCCGACTCAACGCACCCCCAGTTGCTCCTCCACTACCAGCAGGAGTTCCTCACGTACGTCCGCGATTTTCCGCTCTTTCTCGGCCGCTTGCATGGACGCTGCTCGGATCCGGCCGCGCGGCGGCTTCTCGCCGAGAACCTCTACGAGGAGGAGACCGGCGGCCTGAGCGGCACCGCACCTCACCCGGCTCTCTTTCTGAAGATGATGGCGGGGCTGGGGTTCCACGCACGTCGCTTCGAGTCGGCCTGCCTCCTCCCCGCGTCGGTCCGATACCGCCGCTGGCTGGACAGAGCCACCTCGCGGGAGCCCTGGCTCGTGGGGGCCGCCGTGGTCTGCATCTTCGTGGAGGGGAGCGTCAACGAGCGCAAGGCTCTTGCCGACGGCCACGGCGCTCCGCGCAGGCGGCGGTTCGATCCGAGAAGCGAGCCCCTGGCCGTGCACCACAATGTTCCCGTCTCGTTCCTCACTCTCAAACGGGCGCACGCCGCCGTGGAGGACGGCCACCGCCTGGCGGCGTGGAGGATCGTCGAGGAGAACGCTCGGGGCGGCGTGGTCAGGCGCCGCATCCGCGAAGCCATGGAGACTTCGCTGAGGCTGTGGTTGGGCTTCCGCGACGGCGTCGCGGGCGCCGCGGGGCTTGTGCGGCCACACCCTCTTCCCTAAGCTAGGTGCGCTTCACCCGAGCCGTGCGAGTTCGTGATGGCGGACCGGACGGGGCCGGCCGCAAGGGGGGGCGCCACGATGCACCGACGATCGGCTCGCGCTCATCTGGTTCATTCGGCCGTCCTGGCGGCCGCGGCCGCGTGCATCGCGGGCGCGGCGCTCTGGGCGCGTCCGTCGGGGCAAGACCCTTCCCCGGGAGAGCCGAGCCCGAGACGGGTCGCCACCGGCGCCGCTCGCGGCGGCTGGGTTTCCGGGGCGGTGCGGCACGCGCTGCGGCGATCCGGGAAGGGCGCCCGCCGGGTCGAAGGACTCTCCTCGATCTTTCTGATTGACGACCGAGAAGAGGGTCCGAGGGCGACGTTTCAAGCGGTCCTGGAAACGGGCAGCCCCGCCGAGCTGGCCGCGCTGAAGGCCGCCGGGGCTCGGCTGCGCGGCCACGTGGGGCGCGCCGTCTCCTTCTACGGCCCTCTTGACCGCGCCGCGGATTTCGCCCGGGTGAGCGGCGTCCGCTCGCTCGACCTCGCGCGGCGGATGACGCCCGAGCTCGATATCAGCCGGCCCGAGACGGGTGCTCCCTTCGTGCGGGACCCCAACGGCCTGCCCGTGACGGGCGCCGGCGTCCTGGTGGCCGGCATTGACACCGGTCACGATCTCAAGCACTTGGACTTTCGCAGGACGGACCTCACCACCCGGTTCAGGTCGGTGCTCAACATGGTCCCTACGTGCCGGGGCCCCCGGCTGCCCGCCCACCCCGATGCGTGCTACTTCGACGAATCTCGGATCAACGTCTATCTGAAAGGGCGCGCCGGCGTTGACTACCCCGATCCCCCCGCCTCCCTCGGCCACGGCTCGCACACGCTCGGGATCGCGGCCGGAAACGGCCTCGCGACGGGCCACGCCGAGCCGCCGGAGACGTACGTGGGGATGGCTCCGGGCGCGGATCTCATCGGCGTGAAGATCTTCGACGCACGCGGGACACAGGTGGGAGACCTCACGGAGGCGGTGCAGTTCCTGATCGAGGAACAGTCGCGACTGGGCAACCCGCCGCTCGTGGTGAACATGAGCCTGGGGCACCATTTCGGCGCCCATGACGGGTCGCATCCCGACGAGATCGCCATCGACGAGGCGGTCGAGGCCGGGATGGCCTCCGGGATCGTCCGCGTGTTCGTGAAGTCGGCGGGCAACTCTGGGGCGGACGGAGTCTTCATCGCGGACACGGCCGTCGTGGGGACGCCGGTGGATCACACCTTCACGGTGCCGCGCCTCGACGCCAACAGGCGCGTCTGCGGGGCTCTCCGCGGGCGCGGCAACGATGTGTTCGTGGCGCTGCTCTGGTACGAAGGTACCGACGACATCACGCTGCGCGTCACGGCACCCGACGGGATCTCGTTCTTCGAGAACCTCACGGGGAACGCCGCAGGCCCCATCGAGTTGGACACCTCCAGCGGGACGATCTTCGTGGACTGCCCCGAGGAGCCGTTCCCGGGGAACCTCAGCCGCGAGTGCGCCTTCGGCGTGGACGACGCCGGCGGCATCCCGCCCGCCCCCGGCGTCTGGACCGTCACCGTCACCGGCAACGACCTGCCCGCGGGCGGAGACTACGACGCCTGGATCGGCGCCGCTCAGAAGGGGCGGTGCTTCTGGGGCTGGGACGACCCCGATGCGGGGAGCAGCCTCACGATCCCCGGGACCGCCCGGCTCGGCATCACGGTCGGCGCCTACGTGACTCGGAAGTCCTGGGTCAACGTGGACGGGTTCCTTGTGGCGGACAAGGATCCTTCCCTCCTGATCGGCGACATTGCGCCCTTCAGCAGCACGGGCCCGACTCGCGACGGCAGACCCAAGCCCGACATCGCCGCTCCCGGCGCGTGGGTCGTCTCCACCAAGGCCCGATCGGTCCCCGCTCCGCCGGGCTCGAACAACAGGCTCCTCACGGTCTTCGACGGCCGGCACATCGCGAACCAGGGGACGAGCATGTCGGCGCCGCACGTGGCCGGCGCGGCGGCCCTCCTGCTGGAAATCGACCCGACGCTCGACCCTCTCACCCTGCGCCGGATCCTGATGGACGCTGCAGTCGCGGACGCCTTCACGGGCGCCGTGCCGAACCTGATCTGGGGCGCCGGGAAGCTCGACGTTGAGGCTGCGGCCGCGCTGGTCCGGACGCGGATGAGAACGCCGGCGCCGCCGGAGCCCTAACCGCTTATCACCGCGAAGCGCGCCCGCGCCTGGCGCGTCCTCCCTCGGGGAGAGGACCGAACACCGCCCGCTCCAGTTCGGCGCGGGACAGGCCATGGCGCCTCTCGAGCGCCTCCCACACCAGGCCGTGCAGCCGTCCACCGGGAGGGCGCCGGTGCCGCTCCAGGAAGGTCGTGTCCGGCTCGCCGGAGACGCCATGCCGATGGGGAAGACGTGCGTGCCACCGGCGGAACTCCGCCGCCAGCTCGGGCGTGACGGCGCCGCCGCGAGGAAGCCGGCGAGCAAGCCAGAGCTTCACCGCGAGCGCCTCGCGCAGGGTCGCGTGGTAGTCGAGGACGATCACCACCCAGGCTCGCTCGGGGCTCCGGCGCTGCGGCTCCTTCCGCAGCGCCTCGATCTCGGCCTCCACCTCGCGCCGCTTGGCCCGCAGCACGGCCGCCTCCGTCAGGTCCAGCTCCCGCAGCGCGCCCGGGAACTCCCGCGCGACGCGCCGGAACGCCTCCGTCCTGGAGGCGGCCTCCTCCCGGGAGAATTCCATGAGTCCCACCGATTCGACCTCCTCGCGCCGCTCCCGGAGGGCGGCGAGCGTTCGGTATTTCTCCTCCAGGCGGCGCAGCGCCGCCGCGAGGGCGGAGCGGCTCAACTTCCGGAGCCTCCGCCCGGAGGCGGCCCCAGCAACCGAGCAAGGGTCTTGGCCACGGTCTCCCCCGCAACGCGGTGCCCCGAGGCTTTGAAGTGGCCGTCGAAGTCGTAGCGCAGCGCGCGCTCGTCCGCGGCCTCGTCGAAGAGGGGCGAGAGGCTGAGAACCTCGATCCCCTCCGACCGGGCGAACGCCTCCATGACGGCGTTGAGGTCGGGCGGTACACCCATCAGGCGGTCATACGCCTTGAGGATCGCGCTTCGGCGCGCACGCCCCGACTGGTCCGTCGGCAGGAGGACGAGCAGGAAGCCGGCGCCCTGCTCCTCGGCGACGCGACGCGCCTCGCGGATGGCCCCCTTCGAAAGCTCCAGTCCCCTGCGCGTCTCAAGCTTCTCGGCCACGTTGGCCCATTTCTTCTCCGCGTACGCCGCGAGATACGACCGCGGCTCCACGAACGGGTTGCGCCCCCGACTGTAAAGGAAACCGTCGGGCCCCAGTCTGAACTGCACCGGGTAGGCCAGGGCGTTTCTGACGTCGTTCCCCTCGAAGAAAGCCATCAGGACCAGGTTGGCATGGAGCCTCGCGACGATCCGCTTCATTAGCGCCAGCTCCTCGAGAGGCCCGTAGCCGTTCACCCCAGCGTTGACCACCTCGACCTCCGGGAACGCGCCACCTCTCAAGATCTTCTCGGCCACTTTCGGGAAGGTCTCCTCCAGTTCGACCCCGTAGCCGAAGGTGAAGGAGTCGCCGATGGCCAGTATCCGCGGGCCCGGCCCGGGAGGACCGTACTCCCGATCCCGGAGCCCGAGCGAGTTGGTTTTGATCGAGACGCTCCACCTATCGTCCCGGCTGACCCCCTCGAAGTTGGGCGCCATCGCCCATCCGATCTCGGGGTCCGGGATCATGAGGAAGGGTGGGTTCACGTTTCCGATCTGTCTGAGTCTCTGTCCGCTCGCCAGCGTTGGAGGCGGGACCAAGCGCAGCAGGATCTCGCCGGCACCGAGCGAAAGGACGATGGATCCCGATGCCAGCAGGAGGTTCCCGGCCAGCGCCCGTCGCTTCACGCCGCCACCGGCCAGTGGGCGTAGGTGTACAGGATGTCCACGATGGACTGCTCGCAGCGCACGAGCCCGGCGACCTGGTCGTTCCCCTCGACGACAAAGTACTCGTCCACCGCGTGGGCGCGTCCTCCATGCCCCAGCCCGCCTCCGGCGGCCCCCAGGTCCAGCGGCGCCCGCGTGTATTGCGCCTGCGGCGACGATCCCGCCGAGCGCGGCCAGATGGCCGGCTCGATGCCGTAGCGCCGGTACACCGCCAGCACGGCCTGAACGACGGGCGCCGTCACGCTGGTGCGGGACCACTCGTCGCCGCCGCCGAGCTGGGTGACGGCGATGTCGCCGTATCCGTGCCGGTCGAGGTGGGACCGCACCATTCCCACCGCCGAGGCGATGGTCTGGTCGGGAACGAGGCGCGAATCGATCTTCGCGCGCGCCACCTCCGGCAGGATGGTCGCCACGCCGGGCCCGGTGTAGCCGCCCCAGATCCCGTCGATGTTCAGGGAGGTGTCGAAGGTGAGGTGCTTCACCGCCTCGTCCACGCTCCACCCGTTCATCCAGGACTTGACGTTCTCACGCTCGGAGGCCAAAAGCCGCCCCGGGAACTTGCGCAGGAGCGTGTTGATGAGGTCCAGATCCTCCTCCGTGGGCGGCCGGATGGCGTCGGTGTAACCCTCGATGCGTATCGTGTTGCCGTCCTCGCTCACCATGCTGGAGAGGGCATTCACAAGCCGCCAGACGGGCGAGTCGAGCACGGCCTTGCGGCTCGAGTGGATCGGCATCTTCTGCGGCCCCCGACCCCACGAGCGCCCCGAACACTCCAGCTCCACGTAGGCGATCCCCTTGTTGCCCAGCGCCATCTGGACGTTGCCATCTCTGTCCTGCGAGGGGCCCGGGACGAGATGGGCCGAGCACCCCTTGAGGAGCCCGTGATACGGCGCCAGCACCTCGTGGAAGTGGGGGCTCCCCTGCTCCTCCTCGCCGTCGCAGGTGAAGACGATGTTGAGCGGGAGCTTCCCCTCCACCGCCAGGATCGCCTCGCAGGCGTTGAGGAAGGCCCGGATCGGCCCCTTGGAGTTGATCGCCCCGCGCGCGATGATCACCTCGCGGAACGGGTCCATCTTCACGCGGTTCGCGGCGAGGGGCGGACTTGACCACGCCTTCTCCTCGTACGGCTGCGTGTCGTACATCATGTAGGTGGAGATCGTCTTCGCGGCCGCGCCCGCCCCGTCGTAGTGCGCGAAGACGCCGGGATGGCCCGCCGTGGGCACCAGCTCCGCCCGCCGGCAGCCGATCTCCTTGAAGTACCCCCGCAGCATCTCCGCGCACTCGGTGATGCCCATGTTCCACGACGAGACGGACGGCTGCCGGAGGAAGGCCTGCACCTTGGCGAGGTGTTCCTCCTGGTGCTCCTCGAGGTAGCGGTGGATCCTGCGAACGGCGTCCGACTCCAGGACGTCCGCCGTGGGATCGTCCCTGGCCGACAGGAACGCGAACGAAGAGGCGCGGCCCAATGCCGCATCGAGCCTCACCGACGCCAGGGCCGAAGCGGCCCCCAGCGCCGCCCTTCCGCCCGTGGCCAGGAACTGCTTGCGCGTCATGTCCATGACTTATCCTCCTCCTGGGTCCGACTTCCTCCGCCGTGCGCCGAGCGATCCGGCTGCCTGCGGCGGGATCTTATTCCGAATGCGGCCGCAGGCGCGACAGCTAAGAGGGACGCTGGGATGAGGCCGGCAGCCTCGATCGGCGCTAGTATGGCCGCGGCCGCGACGCGCGGCCGGCAGCCAGCGCTACACAACAACGTCATCGCCGTGGACGGGAGACCCCGCGGCGCGGAGGCGCGCCCCGTCAGGCTCTCCCCAGAAGCAGAGGGAACGCATGAAACCGTCGTCTCGCATGCTCGCACGCTCTTGTGCCCTGGTCCTCGCGGGGGTGCTCCTGTCGGGCGCCGTCGTCCACGCGGCTCCCCAACCGGGCCAGACTCCGAAGAAGACCGTCAAGAAACACGACCTCAAGACCTTCTTCGCCACGGCCCGCACGTACGGCGCGGCCGTCTCCCCCGACGACGGCACCGTGGCCTTCGTCACCGACCGCTCCGGCGTGCCCAACATCTGGACGGTGGGCGCGCAGGGAGGCGAGCCCCGGCAGCTCACCAACTTCCCGGACAGCGTGAGGCTAGTCACCTACACCCCGACCGAGAGGTTCATCCTCTTCCAGCGCGACAAGGGCGGTGACGAGAACGACCACATCTACCGGATGCCCTCGGAGGGCGGTCCCGAGACGGACCTGACCCCGGGCGAGAACGTGAAGGCCCAGTTCGCGGGATGGCTCAAGGACGGCAACGCCTTCATCTTCATCAGCAACGCGCGCGACCGCCGGATCTTCGACGTTTACCGGATGGACACGCAGGCCTGGAAGGCGGAGATGATCTACCAGAACGACGGGCCCGACCAGCTCTCGGGGGTCAGCGGCGACGGCCATACGCTCGCCTTTGACCGGTTCAACGTCCTCACGGACCAGGACATCTACGTCTACGACGTGGCCACGAAAACGAAGACGCACCTGACCCCCCACGAGGGCGAGGTCTCGAACGAGTTCATGGACTTCGCGCCCGACGGGAAGAGCATCTACTTCGCGAGCGACTCGGGATCCGAGTTCAAGTCGCTGCGGAAGATGGATCTGGCCACGAAGAAAACCGAGATCATCCTCCAGCCGGACTGGGACGTGGACTACGCCGGCTTCTCCCGCAACGGCACGTACTTCTTCTCGGCGATCAACGAGGACGGCCGGACGCGGATCAGCGTGACGGACACCCGCAACAACCGGCCGGTGCCGGTGCCGGCCCTGCCCGGCGGCGAGATCCGCTCCCCCGCCTTCTCGTTCTCCGAGCGGTACCTCACGATGTACTTCACGGGCGACACCCGACCTTCCGATCTCCACATCATGGATCTCTCCAACGGCCATCTCGCGCGCCTCACGAACTCCCTTCCCGCAGAGATCGACCAGGATGACCTGGTGGAGTCGCACCTCGTGCGCTACGCCACGTTCGACGGCAAGAAGGTCCCCGCCTACCTCTACGTCCCCGAGGATCTCGGCACGGGCGAGAAGAGAGCGGCTATCGTCTGGGTGCACGGCGGCCCCGCCGCGCAGGCAAGGCCGGGATACTCCGCGCTGCAGCAGTTCTTCGTCAACCAGGGGTACGTGGTGCTGATGCCCAACGTGCGGGGCTCCACCGGGTACGGCAAAACGTACCAGACGTTGGACGATCACGACTGGGGGGGCGCGCCGCTCCAGGACGTGGCGTCGGCCAAGAAGCACCTCGAGTCGCTCGGGTACGTGGACCCGGCCAAGGTGGTGATCCTGGGAGGCTCGTACGGAGGGTACATGGTCCTCTCGGCGCTGACCCGCGAGCCCGCCACGTTTGCGGCCGGCGTGGACATCTGCGGGCCGTCCAACCTGCACACGCTGCTTGCTTCCGTGCCGCCGTACTGGGAGCCGTTCATGAAGTACTTCAAGCGCGAGATCGGCGATCCCGCCGTGGACAAGGACTTCCTCGACAGCCGCTCGCCGCTTTTCGCGGCCGACCGGATCGTCCGGCCGCTCTTCGTCATCCAGGGCGCCAACGACCCGCGGGTGAAGAGAGTCGAGAGCGACGCCATCGTGGAGGCTGTCCGCAAGCGGCAGGGGATCGCGGAGTACATGATCTTCGAGGACGAGGGGCACGGCCTGATGAAAAAGGAGAACCAGATCCAGGCCTACTCGGCGGTGAAGACGTTCCTCGACACGTACGTCGTGAACGCGAAGGACCGCGAGATGGTGGGGGCCTCCACCTCGGGGCCCTGAGAGGCCCGGGGCCGCCGGAGGGCTTGCGAGGCGCGGAGGCCGGCGCGCCTTTGCCTCTAGGGGGTCTTTGTCAGATCGTCCAGTACCACGGCGCCTCCCTTCATGACGAAGCGCACGTCCTCCAGCACCTTGACGTCCTTCAGCGGATCGCCGGCCACGGCGATGAGGTCCGCGTAGCGGCCCGGCGCGACGCGGCCCACGTCCTCCGACATCCCGAGGAGGCCGGCGGCCGCCGTGGTGGCCGATCGTATGGCCTCGGCGGGACTCATGCCCAGATCGACCATGGATGAGAACTCGCGGGCCTGGGGGATCTCCCCCCACGGGAAGCCGCCCGCGTCGGTGCCGAAGACGACGGTCACGCCCAGAGCCCTGGCGCGCTTGAAGCTCTCCCGCACGATGGCGGGGATCTTCGCCCAGATCTCGCGCCCCTCGGCCGCGCGCGGGCCCGCCACGTAGTCGGTCACGGTGAGCGTCGGGCAGTAGGCGATCCCCTTCGCCGCCATCTCCCTCGCGTGCGCTTCCTCGATGCTGTCGCCGTGCTCGATCGAATCCACGCCCGCCCGCAGCGCGATCCCGATCCCCGTCCTGGTCATGGCGTGCGCCGCCACCTTTTTTCTCCATGCGTGGGCCTGATCGACGATGGCGTCGGCCTCCTCCTGCGTGAAGTTAGGCAACGCGTCCAGGTGGCCGTCGCCGGCGATGTAGTACGACCGGTCGGCGTAGAACTTGATCCAGTCGGCGCCGTACTTGATCTGCTCGCGGACGGCCTTGCGGCACTCGTCGGCGCCGTCGCAGACCTGCACCCCCGTGGGGACCATCGTCTCGAAGGGGAAGCCGAGCAGCGGGTAAGCCCCCGTGGACGCCAGCGCGCGCGTGGCCACGGCCATGCGGGGGCCCTCGATGTAACCTTTCTCGACGGCCTGTTTGATGGCCACGTCGGCGTACAGGGCGCCCTCGGTCTCAAGATCACGAATCGTCGTGAAGCCGCTCCGCAGCGCGATGCGCGCCGCCACCGTGCCGCGTATCGTCCGCATGGGAAGCGACTCGCGCAGGATCTGGTCCTCGTAGGAGGCGGCGGTGGGGTCGCCCTGCAGCAGCACGTGCGTGTGGGCGTCGATGAGCCCGGGCAGGACCACGGCCTTGCGCAGGTCGATGACCCTCGCGCCCGGCGGGGCAAGCACTTTCGCGCGCGGCCCGACCTCCAGTATCCGCTCCCCCTCGATGAGGATGGCGGCGTCCTTCATCGGGTCGTCCCCCGGACCTTCGATGAGCGTCCCGGCGAGGACGAGCGTGGCTTTCGGGATCTTTTCCATCTCCGCGGCGGAACCGGCGGCGCCTGAGGCGATCAACGTCATCGAGATCAGCGCGACCGGCCCGAGCGGAAGGCGGCGTGAGTTTCGTATCACGGAATCCTCCTCAAGGCGTCCCGGAGTCGCCCGCGGCCACGCGGCCGATCATCGCCAGGGGCTCCCCCTCGCTCACAGGAGGCGTGCCGAGGATGTAGAGCACCTCGCCCGCGAAGGGCGCGCGCAGATAGAGCGTCCGGGTGCCGAAGAAATCGGTCACGTATCCCAGCAGGGTCCCCGGCGCCACGGTGTGGCCCCGCTCCACCAGCGGGTAGAAGATGCCGGTCGTCGTGCTGCGCAGCACTTCCGTGCGGTCCAGGAAGAGGGGGTGCTCCACCCCCCGCGCCTCCCCTTCGAGCATGCCCAGATGCCGCATGACGTTCAGCACGCCCCGCTCGACGCGCTCGACGGACTCGGCGTCGGTCATCCCCAGCCCGCCGGACTCGATGGTGATGGCCGGCTTGCCGCGCGTGGTCGCGGTCGTCGAGCAGTACACGGACGCGTTCGGGTCGCGCGGCCGGTCCCGGTCCACCACGATGTGGTCCAGACCGAAGGCCAGCGCCATCCGCTTCGATCGCTCCACCACGTCGGGATCCCCCGCGCCCGCGTCCCAGTAGGCGTAGGGGCGGAGCGATTCGTTGCCGTCGCCGCAGTGGAGGTCCATGACGTAGTCGGAGCGCTCAATGACCTCCCGCGTGATCAGGAAGGCGATCCGCTCGGACACCGTCCCATCGGAGCGGCCCGGATAGGCGCGGTTGAGGTTCTTGCCGTCCGTGGGTCCGTAATAGACCGTACGGCGCAGAAAGGAAGGCAGGTTGGCCACGTGGACCAGGATCACGGTCCCGGAGATCCGCGCGGGCTCCAGGCGCGGCGAGAGCCGCTGCAGGGCGATGATGGGGGCGTACTCGTAGCCGTGGTTGCCGGCGATGAGCGCAAGGACCGGCCCATCCAGCGCACCGTGCACGACGGTGACCGGAATGGAGGTGCCCGTGTCTGCGCCCGCGGGGACCGGGATCAGGCCCGAGGCCTTCTCACCAGGGCGGGCGGTGACGGAAGAGACGGTGAAGGCGCCGCGCGTCTCGGCCCACGGCGACGCCGGCGTCAGCGCGGAGGCTACGGCCAGGGCGCAGGAAAGGGCGACGAGCCGGCTGCTTGATGTCACGATCTCCCTCCGCGGAGAAAGGGGCACCGGGCGGCGCCCCGGACGCGAACGACGCGCGCAGGGTACACCGGAGCGCGGGTCGGGAGATCGGGGTTTCCAGATCGAGCGATCCGGAGGGACTCCGCCGCGGGGGGGGGCGGCTAGACGACTTTCTCCTCGGGGAGGTCCTCGACGAACTCCCCTCCGAGGCGCTCGGCGTTGTACATCTTGCCCACGATGTGGTGATACGGCACGCCGGAGAAGAAGTGATGGCTCCGGGTCGGGAAGTCGGCCCCGTGCTCCCACTCCTTGCGCTGCAGCTCGATGTAGCCCTGTTCGCGGCGCTCGGCCATGGCCTGCAGCAGCGTGCTGAGGCCGTGGCCGTTGGCGTGCTGGGCGCCCAGCGTCACGAAGATGAACCCGACGCCCATCGAGGCCAGATCCTCGAACGTCATCGGATCGGGGTCCTTGAACCACTTGAACGATGAGGAGTAGTTGAAGGCGAATCGAGCCTTGGGGAATCGCTTGCGTATGGCCGCGCAGAAAGTCTCCACGGGCCCCCTATCGGCCGTGGGGAACTCGCACCAGAGCAGGTCCGGGACGCCGCTGTCCATGTAGCGAAGCCCGCGATCCACGGCCAGGTCCATGCGGCGCAGCGACTCCGGAGCGCTGACGGCGCTCAGCCCGTCGGTGCGGGCGATGATGACGAAGTCGCGGCGGCCGAGATCGTCGGCCACGTGGCGCGCCATGCGCAGCTTGCCCAGCATCTCCTCCACGCTGACCAGGGCCTTGCCGCCGATGTGGCCGCACCTCTTGGGCAGCACCTGGTCCTCCAGGTGGGCCGCCGCCACGCCCGCGCCCACGTACAGCTCCACGGTCCTCTGGACGTTGAAGATGTTGCCGTAGCCGCCGTCCATGTCCACGATGACGGGCGGGGTGTGGAGGTGCCTCGGCGGGATCCCCCTCTCCGGGTCGCCCACGGCCATGGTGAGCTGGAACTTCCGCAGGGCGCTGACCGTTCGGCGGGCCGCGTCCGCGATCTCGACGTTCGCGTAGAGGTCCATGTCGGTGGTGCCGAGATGCCCCATGGCGAATGAGTAGCCGCTGAAGTACACGGCCTTGAAGCCGTGGTACATGACCTGCTGGGCGCCCATGGGATCGTAGACGCCGGGGCCGAACAGGTACGGCTCCGTCGCCAGAAGCTCCCGCATGCGCGTGCCGGAGTCGACGTTGCGGCTCGCGGGAACGCAGTACCCCTCGGGCAGCAACGGACTGATCCTCAGTTCCATCTCGGTCGCGGTTTGCCTCTTCATGCGTTCCCCTGCGGGCAACGTCCCGGCTTGAGGTCCGGGACGGTCCCGTATCCCCCGGGCCGTCACACCGGGTCGAAGCGCTCCTGGACGATCATGTCCTCGCTCATCCGCCGTGCCGTGCGGTACCTCTCCGCGGCCGCGCGCGGGGCGCCTGCCGGCAGCGCCGCCAGCAGCCTCTCCAGCTCCTCGTCGAACAGCGTCGTGATTAACTCGGGCGCGTGCTTCACGGGGAGGGCCGACTCGTCGAGGATCGCGACGGTGTCGCGGTGGCGGACCCTTTGCGCGATCATCAGCCTGTAGATCCGGTCCGTGGCCAGGTCCTCCATGTAGCCGTCCAGGAGGCTGGCCCCCTTCCCCTGCAGGACGCCATGGCGGTACCGGATCACCGTCCGCACCGCCGCCCGCGTCCCGGCCAGCGTGCGCCGGCCGACGCCCCGGGGCACCGGGCGCAGCTCGGGCCGCAGCGCGGCGTCCGGATTGCGCGCGGCGATCTGGTTCGGGCAGGGAAACTGGCGGATGGCGATCTCGTTCTGGTCGGGATGCCCCGTCCACGCGCCGTCCATGAGGCAGGCGGCCTCGTTCCTCTTGTCCTTCTCGAGCACCGCAAGCGCCCGCGCGTTGAGGTCCGGGTCCTCGCGACTGGGGTAGAGCGCCGTCATCCCGCCGATGGCGAGGAGGCCCCGCCGGTGGCACGTCTCCGCCAGCAGCTCCCTCAAGTTCTGGAAGAAGGGCACGTCGTGAGGGATGGTGTTGCGATCGGGCAGGACCCACCTTGGGTCGTGCATGTTGAAGTGGATGAGGCTCGCCATGTAGTCCCACCGCCCCAGGTTCAGCCCGAGGATGTGATCCTTCAGGTTGTGGATGAACTCCTCCATCTGGTAGGCGAGAGGGTGCGACTCCACCAGGGCCATGCACTTGATGGAGTCCTCCGGCATACCCCGGGCCCGTGCGAGGGCGCGGAAGACGTCCCGCCACCAAAGCGCCTCCCCCGCCGACTCGGACTTGGGGATGTAGAGGCACAGCGGGTGCCTGAGCCGCGAGAAGTCCATCCGGTGCACGACCATCGCCAGGTCGAAGAGCGAGGCCGACGTGGCATCGTCCCTCAGGACGCCGGCCTGCGAGAGGTGCAGCCCGCGGACGCGGACGTAGGTGATGGTCCCGGACTCCCGGATGGCCACGGTCGTGTTCCGCTTACGGTCAGAGTACGTGAGCGTGCCGTCCAGCGCGCGGATGATATTGTCGATGCCGCGCATCAGGTTCGGCCAGGCGTTGGCCATGGAGTCCTCGAGGTCGAGCATCACCCCGGGGGCCCCGGAGTTGAGCATCTTCACTACCAGCTCGGCGTCGTCGGCGGGGCCCGTCATCTGGTTGCGCTGGTCCGCGCACCACGAAGGCAGATCGATCTTCCAGGAGGACGACGTGGCCTCGGACGGCGGCAGGTATCGGGGCGGCGAGCCGTGGTGGGCGCCGGCGAGGGCACGCCCGCGCTCAGCGCGGATCGATCGCTGGCGGGGGGTGAACCCGCGGTGAAGCGGAAGAAAGAAGTCGACGAAGCCTCTCGGAAGATCGGTGAGGGGATTGAATGTCGCCGGGGCGCAGTTCATGCCTGGGCCGCTCACCTTCGCGGCGATGAAACGATGCGACCGCCCGGGCGATCCCTTCGTCAGAGACGGCAAGCCAGCCCCCCCAGAGCTCACATTGAACGCGAACCCGAAAGGTACGCCCAGGGCGGGGTTTCGTCGAACTACGATAATTAAGATAATAGAGACGATCGATAAACAGCCGACTGGAGCCGGCGGCGGGCATGGGAACGCCCCCGGCGCGCGGCGCTGTCTTCGCCCGCCGCGGCTCAGCCGGCTTGCATCATCACGGCCCGCTGCGGCTCAGCCGGCTTTCGGTACTCACTGTGCGCTGGGGCTCGGGCGGCTTGCATCATGACCGCCCGCCGCGGCTCAGGCGGCTATTGTCCTTGCCACAAACCGGTGACGGCATGAAAGGCTGCGGCTCATGTGGCTTTCATCCCCACGGTCGGCCGCGGCTTAGGTAGAGTTGACGAAATGAGGGCGGAGGAGATCGGGCTGAAAGACGTCGCGGGCGGCTGCCGGCTGCGGATCAGGGTGAAGCCTCATGCCCGGGAGGATGCGATTCTCGATCCGCACGGCGGGATGCTCAAGGTCGCCGTGAGCGCGGCTCCCGAGCGAGGCGAGGCGAACCGTGCGGTGGTTGCGCTCCTGTCGGAGACGCTCGGCATCCCGGCGTCCCGGATCACTGTGACTTCGGGCCTCACGTCTCCTTCCAAGTCGCTGGCCATCGCCGGCCTGAACGCCTCCCAGGTCCTCGCGCGCCTCGCGCGCCCGCCCGGCCCCCGCTGACGTCGCCGCCGGCGCCCGGGCTGGCCGAACGGGCCGGCAGCGCGTAGCATGGGAGCCTCCGCCGGGAGTGGCCCCTGCCGGGAGTGGCCATGCCGATGAGAGGCCCGGCTCGGAGGACGTACCCGGCGGAAGGCCCGCGCGGGCCCGGGAGGGCCGAGGGGACAGCATGGGTAATGAACCCAAGAGCGCCTACGAGATCGCCATGGAGAAGCTCCGCGCCCGGGACGTTGATCGGGGGGAGAAGCCCGGCCGGAAACTGTCGGCTGCCTTGAAGGCGCAGCTCGCGGAGATCCGGAAGTTCTACGAGTCGAAGCTCGCCGAGCGCGAGATCCTCTTCCGATCCGAGCGCGCGAAGGTGCTGCACGACCCGGAGAAGCTCAAGGAGGCGGACGAGCACTACCGCACGGACAGGCGTCGATTCGAGTCGGAGCGAGAATCCAAGATCGAGAAGATCAGGGCGGGGTAGCCTTCAGGGAGCGGCGAGCGGGACCGTCCCTATCGGGACAGCGACGAACCACTCGATCTCCGCCTCGCCGCCGGCCCGCGGCGTGGCGCCGGCCTTCCGAGCAGCCCGGCGGGCCCGCTTCACCGTCACCGCCTCCCCCGGAAGGAGAAAGACCTCGCCCCGGCTCCCCGTCACGTGCATCCCGGCGGAGGCGGGATCGATCCGCGCGGGCGGCGCCGCTCTCCCCGCCCGCGTGACCTCCCCCGCGGCGAGAGGCCGGGGCAGGGCGAACACCGCCTCGAGGGACGCGGCGTCGCGCTCTGCGGCCGTCATGGCCTTCGGCCTGCCGCGGCTGCGGCTCAGCGGGAGCCTCTCGGCCAGGACCGACACAGCGGCTCCCAGATCCTGATGGGACGCGGGCAACTCTCCTTCACACGCGCGGATCTTGCCCATCACCCGCAGACACAGTACCAGCCCCGCCGGCCTCTCGGGCCATTCAGGCGGCGGCGGTTCGTCGCGGGGGCCGGCCGGCCTTCCTGTGGCCCCGGCCGGATCCACGGGGAAGACCTCCGCCGCCTCGGCCGCGGCGCGGTAGATCCGCCGGGCCATGTTCATGAGAACAGATCCCCGGGCGTCGGCGGCGAACTGGTGGTAAGCGGAGAGATCCTCGGCCCCGCCGGCTCCCGCCGCGAGGATCTGCGCGCTCCACCCCGCGCCCGCGAAGGCGAGGAGGGCGAGAGCGACGGAGCGCGGAGCGGCTTGGGATCGGCTCATGGTCGGCGCGCCATCCTGCCACGCGCGACCGCGGCCATCAAGACGCCCGACCGATGTGCGCCGTGTTGATCCCCCGGGGGGGCTGTGTTAGAACGCTCGCGCGCCACCGCCTCCACGTTCACTTGATGCGGACGCGCCGGGAGGTCGCTCACATTTGGGATGGCAGTCGCTGCGACGCGGCCCGCAGACCATGGCGGGCGCCCTCCTCGTCGCCGCGGTGAGCCTCGTTGCCCTCGCCGGGATCGAGTGGGGAGAGCCGCGACGCTCGCTCCTCTCCCGGACCATCCTTGCGCACACGCCGCGCGACGACGACCGCACCGTGATGCCCCCTTCGCCCCCCGACGAGCAGCACCTGCTCGGAACCGATTCGCTCGGCCGCGACGTCCTCAGCCGGCTCCTCCACGGCGCGAAGGTCTCCCTCAGCGTCGGCGTCATCGCCGAAGCGATCGCGCTGCTCCTCGGGACCGCCGTGGGCGCCGTCGCGGGCTACGCCGGCGGGCGAGCCGACGCGCTGCTGATGCGCGGCGCCGACGTCCTGCTCGCCTTCCCGGTGCCGCTCCTGGCGATGGGGGCCATGGCCGTCTTCGAGTCCCCCAGCCTCACGGTGGTCTTCATGGTCCTGGGGCTGATGGGATGGGGCGGGATCGCGCGCCTCGTCCGTGCGGAGTTCCTCTCGCTGCGGGAGCGGGAGTTCGCGGAGGCGGCGCGGGCGCTGGGGGCGGGTGGAGGCCGCATCGCCTTCCGTCACCTGCTGCCCAACGCCCTGGCGCCCGCCCTCGTCGCCGCCACCGTCGGCGTGGCGGGAAACATCCTCACGGAGGCGTGGCTGTCGTTTCTGGGTCTCGGGGCTCAGCCGCCCACGCCCTCCTGGGGCGGGATGATTTTCGAGGGCCAGACGTACCTGACCACGCGCCCGTGGCTGTGCCTGTACCCGGGATTCGCCCTGGCGCTCACCGTGGCGGGCTTCATGCTGCTGGCGGACGGTCTCCGCCAGGCGCTCGATCCGCGCCTCAGGGACAGGACGTGGGCGGTGTGACTCGAAGGCGGATCGTGCCGGGGAGGTGAGATGAAGATCGTGTCTCCAAAGATTCAGAGAGTGGTCCGGGCCATCGCCGCCTCGGCGGCCGCGGCGCTCGCGCTGTCGACCGCGGCGGCGATCCTGTCGCCTTCACCGGCGGCGGAGGAGCGCGCCGGAAGCGGCGCCTACCTGCGCTACCGCATGCCCGGCGACCCGCCCAATCTCGATCCCATCCGCGCCAACGACGAAAACTCGCTGCTCTACATCGTCAACATTTTCGACGGGCTCGTGGAGTTCTCCCCCGGAGGGCTCGACGTCGTCCCGGCGGTCGCGGAGTCGTGGACCCTCTCTCCCGACGGTCGCACCTACACGTTCCATCTCCGCAAGGGGGTCCGCTTCCACGACGGCCGCCCGGTCACCTCCGCCGACGCGCTCTTCTCGCTCAAGCGGGTGCTCGACCCGAAGAGCCCCTCGGCCCTGAGGCCCTTCCTGGAGACGATCCGCGGCGCCGCCGACTTCGCCTCGGGGCGCTCGGCCGACCTCCCGGGCCTCGCCGCCCCCGACGACGCCACCCTCACCATCACGCTCGAGCACCCCTTCGGGCCGTTCCTCGCCGTGATGGCCACGCAGGCCGGCAGCATCGTGCCGCGCGACCTCTACGCCGATCCGAACGAGGCCTACCTGCGCCGCCCCGTGGGGTGCGGGCCGTTCCGGCTCGAGTCGTGGGACCAGGGCGTCTCCCTGAAGCTGGCGGCCTTCGCGGACCACTGGAAGGGGAAGCCGGGCCTCGCGGGCGTGAGCGTCCGCTTCATCCCCAGCGTGGCCACGGCGCTGGAGGAGTACAAGACGGGGGGACTGGACTTCGACACCGAGGTCCCCGCGGGCCAGCGCGCCTGGGTGCGGGAGAACCTCCCGGCCGACTACCGCGTCTGGCCGCGCCTCGCCACCGCGTTCGTCGCCTTCAACCACCTGGCGCCCCCTTTCAAGGGGAACGCCCCGCTGCGGCGCGCCCTCGGCTGCGCCGTGGACCGCGATCGGATCGCCCGCGTCCTCCAGCAGGGGAAGGACACTCCCGCCACCCGGCTGATGCCTCCCGGGATGCCGGGACACGATCCTTCTCCGGGACCGTACCGGTACGACCCCGTGCAGGCGAAGCGCCTTCTGGCGGAGGCGGGGTACCCGGACGGGAAGGGGCTGCCCGAGATCACGTACCTCGTGTCGTCCAACGAGTCGATCCGAAGGTATGCCGAGGCCGCGCAGGCGGACTTCGCGGCCGTCGGCGTGAAGGTGAGGCTGCAGGTCCTGGACTTCGGCGCCTACCTGCGCGCCATCGACGGCACAAAGGAGGGCGGCGCCTCGGCTCCCCTTTTCCAGTTCATCTGGTTCGCGGACTATCCCGACCCGGACGCCTTCCTTCGCCCGCTGCTCCACTCGGCGAACTTCGGATCCGCCGGCAACTACGGCCGCTACGGCAACGCCGATGTGGACCGCCTCCTCGACGAGGGGCGGCGCGAGAGCGATCCGGCCAAGAGAGAGGCGATCTACCGGAAGGCCGAGGCGATCGCGCTCGCCGACGCCTGCGCCATCCCCCTTTACTACTACGGAGACGACGCGCTGGTGAGCCCGAAGGTGTCGGGCTTCCACCCGAGCCCGCTGGGCGACTTCGCCGTGCCGCTGGAACTGATGCGCCTGGGCCCCTGACGTGCTGCGGATGATCCGATCGCGGCTCCTCCACGCGGTCCCCGCGCTGTGGGCCGCCGCCACGCTGGTCTGGATCTTCATGTTCCTCATCCCGGGCGATCCGGCGCGGCTCCTCTCGGGCCAGAGCGCGGACCCGAAGGTGCTCCAGGCGGTCCGCGCGGAGTGGGGGCTGGACCGGCCGCCGCTTCAGAGGTACCTCGCCTTCCTCCGCAAGGTGGCCGCCGGGGACCTCGGCAAGTCCTACGTCCAGAGGCGGGACGTGACGGAGATCCTTGGCGAGGCGTTCGCCCGGACGGCGTTCCTGGCGGTGGCGGCGGTGATCCTGGCCGCGGCGGCGGGCGTGGGCTTCGGCGCGGCGGCCGCGAGGCGCGGTGGCGCGGTGGACGCCGCCGTGACCGCGGGGACTCTCGCGGGAGTCTCCGTGCCGACGTTCTGGCTCGGGCTGCTGCTCATGATCGTCTTCGCCTCCACCTTGAGATGGCTCCCCGTGTCGGGGTACGGCGAGGGGATGACCATCCTGGGCGTCCGCGCACCGGCGCCGGCCAACCTCGTCCTTCCCGCGGTGACGCTGGCCGTCTTTCCGGCCGCCCTGCTGGCGCGCGTCACCCGCGCGGCGGTGCTCGAGCAGCTCGGCGCCGAGTACGTCCGGGCGGCGCGGGCTCGCGGGATACCTCCCGCGCTCGTCGTGTGGCGACACGCCTTTCGCAACGCCGTCGGGAGCGTGGCCACGATGGTGGGGCTGCTTCTGGCAGGGCTGCTGGGAGGCGCCGTCGCCACGGAGACCGTCTTCTCGTGGCCCGGGATCGGACAGGTGATCTTCCGCGCCCTCAGGGAGCGCGACCTCCCCGTGGTGGAGGGGGCCGTGCTGATGCTGACGGCGATCTTCCTCGCCGCGAACCTCGCCGTGGACCTCGCCTACGCTCTCATCGATCCGAGGGTGCGCCGCCGGACCTGAGCGGGCCCCCCGGAAGGGACCGCTCTATCGAGCCTCCGGGCGATCCCGCGCGTATACTGCCTCATGCCCGCAGCCGGCCTGCGCCGCTCGCTCACGCTCCTCGACACCACGCTTCTCAGCGTCGGCACCATGATCGGATCGGGGATCTTCATCACCTCCGCCGCCATCGCTCGCGACATCGACGCCTCTCTACTCCATCTGATGGTGTGGGTCGTGGGCGGCCTCTTCTCCGTCCTCGGCGCCCTCGTCATCGCCGAGCTGGGCGCGATGATGCCCGAGGCCGGCGGCATCTACCTCTACCTGGAGCGCGCCTTCGGACCCTTATGGGGCTTTCTCTACGGGTGGGCTGTGTTCGTCGCCATCCAGTGCGGGTCCATCGCGGCGCTGGCCGTGGGCACGGCCACGTACCTCGGCCACTTCGTCCCCCTCGGCACTCTCGACACCCGCCTCGTGGCGGTGGTCACGATCCTGGCGCTCACGTGGATCAACACGCGCGGCGTGGCCCAAGGAGCGTTCGTCCAGAATTTTCTCACGTTCGCGAAGATAGGCGCGATCGGCGTCCTCGTGGCCACGGCCTGCGGATGGGGAGAGGCGGCGCACCTGCGACCCTACACGCACGACGGACCCTTGGCGCCTCTGCTGGCCCCGATCGGGCTCGCGATGGTGGCGGCGCTGTGGTGCTACGACGGATGGATCCACGTGTGCTACGTGGCGGGCGAGGTGAAAGACCCTTCGCGGAACCTCCCGAGGGCGGCCATCGCATCCACCCTCGTCGTGATGGCGATCTACCTGGCGCTCAACCTCTCCTACATCCTTCTGCTGGGCGTGGAGGGGATGGCGGCGTCGGACCTGGTGGCCTCGGAGGCGGCACGGGCCGTCTTCGGGTCTGCGGGGGCCGGGTTCGTGGCCGCCGCGGTGGCCGTCTCGTGCCTCGGTTCCAACAACGGCTGCGTCCTGGCCGGCGCCCGCGTGTACTACGCGATGGCGAAGGACGGCCTCTTCTTCCGGAGCGTGGGGCGGGTCGATCCGGAGAGGGCGGTCCCGGCCGTCTCCCTCGCGGCGCAGGCCGTGTGGTCGTCGCTTCTTGTCTTCAGCGGCCGCTACGACCAGCTCTTCACGTACGTGATCTTCGTGGAATTCCTCTTCTACGGTCTGGCGGCGGTCGCCGTCATCGTGCTCCGCCGCCGGGAGCCGGGCGCCGAGCGCCCCTACCGAGTCCCGGGGTACCCGTGGACGCCGCTGGCGTTCATTGCCTTCTCCGCGGCGCTTCTGGCGGCCACCGTGTGGGGCGCTCCCCGGGAAGCCGCCATGGGCGCAGCCGTCATGCTCGCCGGCATCCCGGCGTTCCTGGTGTGGGACCGGAGGAGGCGCGCCGC
>CAYNUH010000021.1:35740-48390 GCA_964400605.1 uncultured Acidobacteriota bacterium
GTGTATTCGACCTTGAAGCCGGCCTTCAGGGTGACCTGGTACTCGTCCACCCTGCCGGCGGCGACCCGGCCACGCAGGTCCCCCACCTCGAACCACGAGATCCCGCGCACCGTCTGGCTCGCGTCGCGGATGGCGTTGCCCACCGCGTCCGCGAAGGACTTCTTCGACGTCCCGACCAGTGTGATCAGCTTGTACGTTGAAGGCATGGCGATATCCCCCATAGCGTAGGCGCCGCTCCTCGCGGGCGCGGGATTCCGGAGCTCTGCCCTGTTCGTGTGGATGATGGTCCCGGATCATTCTGGCCGTCGCAGGAGCGCGGTCCTCCCGCAGCGGCTCCCCGTCATGCTACAACGAGCGGCCCGGTAGATCCGGCTCTGAACCGAGCGGTGGCGCCCGGCGGGCTTCGCGGCCCGCCGGTCAAGCGGCGCCGTCAGGCTGCGGCGTCGGGCTCGGGGGCCGGGACGGGCATCGGCTGGGCGGGCGCTGTCGCCGCCCGGCGCGGAGCCGATGATGCCCAGAGGTTCTTCGCCCACGCGGCGGCGGCCTCGACGCCCAGCGTGATGTAGGGCAGCACGATGAGGGTGAGGACGGTGGAGGAAATCAATCCGCCCATGATCGTGCGGGCGAGGGGGTAGTAGTAGATCCCGCCCACGCCGGTGCGGCCGGCGGCGAGGGGGATCAACCCCACGACGGTGGTCGTGGCCGTCATCAGGATGGCCCGCAGCCGGTCGCGCCCCGTCTGGAGGATCGCCTCGTCCCGGGGCACGCCGGCCCGGCGGAGCTGGTTCATGTGGTCGAGGAGCACGATTCCGTTATTCACCACGATCCCGATCAGGATGAGCAGCCCTATCTGGGACATCAGATTGAACGGGGTGCGCGTGGCGGCCAGGAACCAGGCCGCGCCGGTCACGGCGAAGGGGATCGAAAAAAGAATGGCGAACGGCTGGGCCAGCGACTCGAAGAGCGACGCCATCACGAGGTAGACCAGGATCAGCGCCAGGATGAAGTTCATCCCCATCTGCGCGTTCTCCTGGCCCTGCTCCAGGATTCGATCGTCCCAGGACCACGAGTAGCCCGGCGGCAGGTCGAACGCGTCCATGAGGGCCGCGATCCGCTCGCGCGTCTTGCCCCACTCCTTCCCCTCGTACGTGGCGTTGACGGCCACCCTGACCTTGCGGTTCTCGCGGTCGATCTCCTGCGCGCGCCTCACGATCAGAAACGAGGCGATGTCGCCGAGCCGCACCGAGCGCCCTCCCGGCGCCGTGATCTGGATCGCTTTGAGGTCATCCGTGTTCTCGCGGTCCTCCAGGCGCAATGCGAGCCACGTCTCCACCTCGCGGTCGCCGGCGTTGAACCGCCGCAGCCGCGTCCCTCCGAGCGTGAAGGCGAAGATCTGCGACAGATCCTGCGCGGTGAGCCCGCTGCGCAGCGCCGCCGCCCGATCGAGCGTGACCTGGATCTCGCGCCGTCCCCTGCGCAGCGACGTGGAGATGTCCTCGACACCGTCCACGGTGTCCAGGCGCCTCTCGGTCTCGTCGGCGAGCTTGCGGAGGATCCCGCTGTCCTGGCCGTAGAACTTCACCTGGAAAAAGGTGCTGCTCCCCCCTTGGTCCGCGTCCTCGAAGAAGAAGATCCGGGCGCCCGGCACCTCCGGCAGCCCCTTTCGGATCTCCTTGCGCATCTCCTTGATCTCGGCGTCGTCGAGATCCTGCCGCGCCAGCGTGAGGATCGTGGCCGCCTCGTTCTCGGCGTAGTAGGAGTACACCGAATCCACCTGGAACCGTTCCCTGTTCGCGAAGATGTAGCTCTCGACCCGGTTCACCGCCCGCTCGGCGTCCGACTTGTAGACGAAGTCCGCGAACTCGTACTGGAGGCGCAGCCTCCGGTTGATGGTGGCCGAGAACTGGCTGGTCTCGACGAGGCCCGTCATGAAGGGCACGAACCCCACGCCGAGGCCCACGACGACGATGAGGAACGTCCAGGCCTTGTGCCGGAGCGTCCACGCGAGCGCCCCGACGTAGCGCCGCTCCAGCCAATCCATGGGCCGGTTCGGTTTCGGCGGGCGCGGGCGCAAAAGGTGCGCCGACATGAGCGGGATCAGAGTCAGGGAGGAGACGAGCGAGCAGCCCAGGGCGAGCGAGATGGCGATCCCGACCTCGCCCAGCCAGACGGTGAGCTCGGTGCCCGACCCCACCATGAGCGGCAGGAAGACGATCACGGTCGTGAGCGTCGAGCAGGTCACCGCCATCGCCACGTCGCGCGTCCCCTCCAAAGCGGCCCGCCTCGAGTTCCCCAGGATACGGTGCTTGCGGTCGATCGACTCCAGCACGACGATCGCGTTGTCCACCAGCATGCCGACGCCGAGCATCAGCCCCATCATGGAGAGGACGTTGAGGGTCTTCCCCATGAAGTACAGGACGCCGCAGGCCGCCACGATGGAGAAGGGGATCGAGAACGAGACGATCAGCGTCGAGTCCAGCCGCCTGAGGAAGAAGTAGAGGACCACCACCGCCAGCAAGGCTCCGACGGTGCCCGAGTTCTTCAGCCCGTCGATCCCCGAGGTGATCTCCTTGGCCTGGTCCTCCCAGACGAAGAGCTTCACCCCCTTGAGGAGCTCGTCCTGGTCGATGTCCTCCTCGATGACGCGGTGGACGGCCCGCACCACGTCCACCGTGTTGGCCGTGGACTCCTTGAAGACGTTCACCGCCACCGCGTACTTCCCTTCCAGGTGGCGGCCGAAGGTGATCGGAGGCTCCTCGTAGGTGATCTCGGCGATCTCCGAGAGCCTCAGCCCGCGATCGCTCACGGGCAGATCCCGTATCGCTTCCAGCGACTCGAACGCCCCGAGGGCGCGCGCCGTGTAGCGGAGCCCTCCGTGGGTGACCCGGCCGAGGACGAGGCTGGACGTGGCGCCCTGGAGGCGCCCGATGAGCGTGCCCACGTCGATGGCGTGCTCCTTGACCTTGTCCAGGATCAGGTCGATGCGGATCTCGCGCGGGGCGACGCCGTTGAGCTCCACCCTCGCCACCCCGGGCACCCTCCGGATCCGGTTCAGGACCCGGGCCTCGATGAGGCTGTAGTTGCGCGACAGGTCCACGCCCTCGGCCGCGATGCGCGCCTGGACGACGGGGATGTCGCCCGTGTTAAAGGAGAAGATCAGGATCTCGCCGGCCCCGGGCGGCAGCGAGGGACGCACCTGATCGATCTTCTCGCTGACCTGCATCCGGACGACGTCCAGGTCGTGGCCCCAGTCGAAGTCGAGCTGGAACTCGGCGCTGTCGGCCGTGGCGGTCGAGCGCAGGCGCTTCACGCCCGAGAGGGTGGAGAGGGCCTCCTCCACCGGTTTCACGATCTCCTTCTCGACCTGGGTGGGGTTCGAGTTGGGGTAGGGGATCTGGATGCCGATGAAGGGGGCGTCCACGGCTGGGAGGAAGGCCAGGGGGAGGCGCGCCAGGGCGATCCCGCCGACCACCATGACGCTGACGAGGCCCATCAGCGTCGTGATGGGCCGTTCGACGGCGAGGCGCTGGAGCGTCACGTGACGGCCTCGGGACGTCCAGGCAGAGATGCGGCCAGCCCCGGCACCGCGGGGGAGACCGCCGAGCGTACGGCTATCGGCTCGGCGGCCGCCGCGCCGCCGCGCGCCGGCGCGGTCTCGGAGGCCCCGTCGGTCGCGGGCCCGGAGTCCCCCGCGGCAGCCGCTTCGGCGGCGAAGGCCTTGCGGTCCAGCAGCGAGTACACCACCGGGATGACGAAAAGCGTGAGGACGGTCGCCACGCTCAACCCTCCGATGACCGTGACGGCCAGGGGCGCGCGCAGCTCCGCCCCCTCCCCGATCCCCAGCACCATCGGCAGGAGGCCCAGGATGGTGGTGGAAGACGTCATGAGGATCGGCCGCATCCGCTTGAGCCCCGCCTGCACCAGCGCCTCATCCCGGGGCATCCCCTGCTGCCGGAGCTGGTTGACCGCGTCGATGAGGACGATGGCGTTGTTGACGACGATCCCCGCCAGCATCACCGCTCCGATGAGCGCCACGACGCTCACCGAGTTTCCCGTGACGGCCAGAGCGCCGATGGCGCCGATGGCACCGAGGGGCACGGTGAACATGACGACGAACGGGTGCAGGAGCGACTCGAACTCGGAGGCCATGACCAGGTAAACGAGGAAGATGGCCAGACCCATGGCCAGCATCAGCGACCGGAAGGAGCGCTGCATCTCCTCCTCCTGCCCGCTGAGGGAGGCCGTAACCCCGGCCGGCAGAGGCGTGGCGCGTATCGCCCGTCGGACGTCGGCCGCCGCGGCGGCCACGTCGCGCCCCGAGAGGTTGGTGGCGATCGTGGCCGCGCGCTTCTGGCCGATCCGGCGGATCTCGCTGGGCCCCTCGGCGACCCTCACGTCGGCCACGGAGTTCAGCCGGATGGGTACGCCCTGGCGCTGGCCGACGATCATGTCGTTCACGTCGGCGACCGAAGCCTCCCCGGCCTCGACCGACCGGACGAGGATGTCGATCTCGCGGTCTCCCTCGAGGAAGCGGGTGGCGACCTCTCCCTGGACCTTGTTGCGCACCGTTTCCGCCACCTGGAAGAGGTCCAGCGAGAGGTTCGCGAGTCGGTCCCGGTTGAAGTGAACTTGAAGTTCGGGGTTGCCGATCTGCATCGAGGATTTGACGTCCACGAGGCCGGGGATCTTCTCGATGGCCCCCTTCAGGGCGGCGGCGGAGAGGGTGAGGTCGCCGAGGTCCTCCGAGTAGATCTCCACCTCGATGGGCGTCCGGAACGTGAAGTACGACGGTCTCTCGAGCTTGAACCGCGCCTGCCGGGACGCCTCCAGGCGGGACCGCAGGACGGCGGCCACCGCCTCCTCGTCCCGGCGCGAGGCGCCCGGCTTCATCCTCACCTGAAGGCGTGCCGCGTTCTCACCCTCGGTGCCGGTCCGCGTGAGGGACAGTCCCGTGCCGCCGGCGATGATGGCGTACGTCTCAATCCGAGAGTCTCCCGCGAGGACGGACTGGACCTCCTGCATGAAACGGTCGGTCGCCTCGAGCGGCGTCCCCTCGGGAAGCTCCACGAGGAAGCTGAACTCCCCCTGGGAGAACGAGGGGATCAGGTCGGTCCCGAGACCCGTCGCCGTCCATAGGGAGGCGGCGAAGGCCAGCGTCGCCAGCGTGACCACCAAGCCGCGCCGCCTCAGCGACCACAGGAGGAACCCGGGATAGCTCCGCATGAGCCACGCCAGGGAGGCGTCGAACGTCCGCGTGACGGGGCGGAAGAGGAGGCCCGTGATCCGTCCGGCCCACATCGCCGAGGCGCGCAGGGCGCGCAGGACCGCGCGGGGCGCCACGACCAGCCCCGCGCGCGCGGCGCGCCGGTACCAGCGCCCGGCGGAGGGCGCGGCTTCCCCGGAAGAGGCGGGCGGCGCGGCTCCTCCCGTCAGGGCAGCCATCATGGGGATGAGCGTCAGCGCCACCGCCAGCGAGGCCAGCAGGGAGAAGGAGACCGTGAGCGCCTGATCGCGGAAGAGCTGGGCTGCGATCCCCTCCACGAAGACCACGGGCACGAAGACCGCGACGGTGGTGAGCGTCGAGGCCACGACGGCGCGCCCCACCTCGGAGGCGCCCTCCTTCGCCGCGACGAGCCCCGAAGAGCCGCCCTCGCGCCGCTTGTGGATCGCCTCCAGGACGACGATGGCGT
Source organism: uncultured Acidobacteriota bacterium (assembly GCA_964400605.1). Classification (GTDB taxonomy): domain Bacteria; phylum Acidobacteriota; class Polarisedimenticolia; order JACPZX01; family JACPZX01; genus CAYNUH01. Next base: position 41,431 of record CAYNUH010000021.1, read on the forward strand.
TGTCCACCAGCATCCCCACGCCCAGCGCCAGGCCCCCGAGGGACATCACGTTCAGCGTGGTGCCGGTCTGGTACATGAGGAAGAAGGTGGCGATGATCGAGATGGGGATGGACACGCCGATGATGAAGGTGCTGACGGCGTCCTTGAGGAAGAGGAGCAGGATGCCGACCGCGATGAGCCCGCCCAGGACCGCGTTGCTGATGACCTCCTGGATCGAGGCCTGGATGAACCGTGACTGGTCCACCCCCGTGACCACCTCGATCCCCGCCGGCAGCTCCTTGCGGACTCTCTCCAGCCGGCTGAATATGGCGCGGGCCACCGACACGATGTTGGAGTCCCCTTCCTTGTAGAGCGCCAGCTCGACCGCCTCGCGCCCTCCGAAGCGCGTGATGACCTCCCGCTGGGCGTGCCCGCGCGTCACCGTGGCCACGTCCGCCATGGTGACGTTGCGGCCGTCCTTCGACACGAGGACGGTCTCCAGGATGTCGTCGAGGTCCTTGAACTCGTTGCGCGCGCGCACGAGGTAGCGGGCCTCCGCCTCGTAGAGGCTCCCCCCCGCCTGGTTGATGTTCTCGCGCTGCAGCCTCTGGTTCACCTCCGCGATGCTCACCCCCAGCAGGGCGAGCTTCCCCTCGTCCACGTGGACCTGGATCTCCTCCTCGTAGCCGCCGTTCACCTTGATGGCCGCGACGCCCTCGGTGGACTCCAGATCCTTCTTGAGCACTTCCTCCGCGACGTAGCGGAGCCGGTAGAGGTTCTCGCTGCCCGTGAGGTAGAGGCGCACGACGGGATCGTTGGCCGGATCGAAGCGCAGCACGACCGGCCTCTCCGCCTCCCGCGGGAGCGTCACCAGGTCCAGCTTCTCCCGGACGTCGATGGAGGCGAGGTCCATGTTCCGACCCCACCCGAACTCCAGCGTGACCTGGGAGACGCCGGGACGGGAGGCGGACGTGAGGCGCTGCACGCCGGAGACGATGCCCACCGCCTCCTCGACGGGGCGGCTCACGAGCGATTCCACCTCGGCCGGGGCGGCGCCGGGGAAGCGCGTCTCCACGGTGAGTGTCGGATACGCGATGTCGGGGAGGAGATTGATGGGGAGGCGCGTGAAGGCCACGGCGCCGAAGACCACGAGCGCGACGGCGCACATGGACACCGTGACGCGCCGGCTGAGGGAGAACTCGACCAGGCTCATCCTCAGCCCTCGAGCGGATGGCCCTCGAGGGAGACCAGGCTCGAGGAATCGGCGGCCGGGATCACCTTGATGGGCGTGCCGTCCTTCAATCCGCCCTGCCCGGCCACGATCACCCGCTCGCCCGCCGTCACGCCGGAGAGGGCCTCGGTGCGCCCGCCCTCCTCAAGGCCGAGCGACACGACGCGCTTTTCTGCGACCTCTCCCCGGGCCACGAAGACGAACGCGTCCTGCAGCTCCCGGATGACCGCCTCGCGCGGCAGGAGGAGCGTCGCCGTGCGGGTCTCGCGGACGATCTCGATGGTCACGAAGGCGCCGGGCCTGACTTTGGCGGGCGGCGCGAGGGCCTCCACCGTGACCTTCACCGTCCCCGTGGAGCGGTCCACCACGGGGCTGATCTGCCGCACGCGCCCGCTGAACCGCGTGGATTCGTCCGCCTTGAGGGTGATGCGCACGGCACGCCCCTCATCGAGGTCCAGGACCTCCTTCTCGGGGAGGTAGATCCAGGCGATGAGCGGGTCGAAGTCGGCCACGGTGAACAGCGTGTCGCCCGGCCGGACGTGCTGGCCCGCTCGGAGAATACGTTCGGTCACGCGGCCGGTGAACGGCGCGCGGATCGTGGTACGGTCGAGCCTCCACCTCGCCTCGGCCACCTCCTGCTGCGCCACGTCGTCGTCGAGGGCGATGCGGTCGAAATCCTCCCGGCTCAGCAGGTTCTCGGCGACGACCCGCCCCGCCCTCTCGTGGGCGAGCCGGGCGTTGGCGGCCTTGAGCTCCGACTTCCTGTGGGTGATCTCGGCGTCCTCGCGGGCGAGGGAGGCGAGCGCCTGGCCCCGGACGACTCTATCGCCTTCCTCGACAAAGAGTTCCGCGACGCGGCCTTCCACCTCGGCGAGGATCTTGACCTCGTCCTCCGGGATCAGGTTCGCCGTGGAGATGATGTATGAAGAGACGGTTCCTGTCTCGATGGCCGCGACGCTGACCGGGATCGGCTCCTTCTTTTTCTCGTCGCTCTTCGAGTCCTTGCCGGCCGCATCGGTGGATCCGGCCGGCTGGCCCTCCGAGGCCGCCGCGACTCCCGCCGCGCCCGCGGCGCCGGAGCCCGTGAAAGCCCGCCTGACGCCGGGTACAAAGGCGACCGCCGCGGCGATAACCAGAGCGGCCGCGGCGGGGATGAGAAACCTCTTTCGAGCCGAACCGAGCTTCATGGATGAGCCCCCCGGATGTGAGAAGCGGCCTGAGGTCCGGCCGCAGGCATACGTACGCTGATAGGACACCTGAGGTTCCGCCCGGGTTGGGGCCTTCCGGCCTCGGCTCCGCGGATGGGGGTCATGCGACCGTGCCGGACCACCGAGGCGGGGACGGCGCGGCTCCCCCGCGCGGCGATCACTCCAGTGGGGCCGGGCCCTCGGCCGGCCGGGCCGGAGCGGTGAGGGCCTGCAGGCGGGCGGCGACCGCGGCGCGTAGATCCAGCCCGAGGCTGAACATCGCGGGCACCACAAAGAGCGTGAAGAGAGTCGAGACGGTCAGCCCCCCTATCACGACGCTGCCCAGCCCGCGGTAGATCTCGGAGCCGGCGCCCGGGAACAGAACCAGCGGCAGCATCCCGAACACCGTGGTCCCCACGCTCATGAGGATGGGGCGGATGCGGTTTCCCGTGGCCTCCACGATGGCTTCCGCCGCCGGCATCCCCTCGTCCCGGATGTGGTTGAGGGACTGGTGGACGATCAGGATGGCGTTGTTGACCACCGTCCCCACAAGGATGATAAAGCCGAGCATGGTGAGGACGTCCATGGCCTGGTAGGTCAGGAAGAGGTTCACGGCCGCGAGCCCGAGGAACCCGCCCAGCGCCGCCAGGGGGACGCTGAACATGATGACGAAGGGGTACAGGAAGCTCTCGAATAGGGCCGCCATGAGCAGGTAGGTGATGACCAGGGCCAGGAGGAAGTTCCACCACAGCGCGCGCCCCGTCTGGACCAGCTTGTCGGCGGTGCCCGTCATCCGCGTCCTGTAGAGCCCGCCCAGCCTCCCCGCGTCGCGCATGGGGCCGAGGATCTCGCCGTCGATGGTGGCCATGGCGCCCTCCAGCGGCATCCGCTCCGGCGGCGTGACCTGGATGGTGATGCTGCGCTGCCTCTCCCTGTGGTCGATCTCGACGGGCCCTCCCGCGACACGGACATCCGCCACCGATCCGAGGGTGACGAGCCGCCCGCCGGGAGTGGCGATGGGCATCTGCTCCAGCAGGTGAGTGTGCAGCGGGGCGTCCGTCTCCGCCATGATCTTGAGGTCGATCTCCTTCCCCTCGTCCTGGTAGTCGCTGGCCTTGGCGCCGTCCACCAGGGCGCTCACCGCGAAGCCCAGATCGCGGTTGGAGATGCCCAGCTCGGCGGCCCGCCGGCGGTGGATGACCACGTGCACCTCCGGGTTGCCGAGATCGAGGCTGGGGATCGGCCGCGCCTGCGACCCGGGCATGAGCTGCACGACCTTCTGGAAGACTTCCCCTCCCAGCGCGATCAGATGCTCCAGCTCCGGCCCGGTGATCTCCACGTCGATGCTGCGGCCGGCGCCGAACCCCCGCTCGAAGATGCTGGCCTGGCTCACGACGGCGATCGCGCCCGGGATCTTCGCGTTGGCCTTCTGGAACTCCGGGATCAGCTCCACCACTCGCAGCGGGTCGTTCGCGCGCGCGCCCATGAAGGCGATGTTGTTGAGGGCCACGTAGAAGAATCCCCGGATCCCCCCTCCGGGCAGCGCGACGGCCTCGGGAGTCCCCTCCGGCAGCTGCCACAGGTGCGAGAGCTCCTTCTCGTACACCTCTTGCAGCGACGCCACCTCGTCCAGGCTGTAGCCCGGCGGGGGGAGCACGAGGCCGAAGAGGAAATTCTGGTTGCCCACGGGCAGATACTCGGCGCGGGGCATCAGAGCCCAGCTCAGGCCTACCGAGGCGAGCGTGAAAGTCAGGATGACTGCCAGGCGGCGCGCGGTCGTCGTGTTGATCCACCGGACGGAGTCGCGCACCCACTCGGCCCAGCGCTCCGCGAGCCGGACGCCGCCCCAGAGGTTGTGAAAGCCGCGCCGCTCGTGGTCCTCCTCGGCCGCGTGGAGGATCCTGGCGGAGAGGCTCGGGACCACGGTGATGCACACCAGCAGGCTCAACCCCACGGAGCAGGAGATCGCGACGGCGATGTCGCCGAACAGCTGGCCGGCCTCCTCCTTGATGAACATCACCGGGATGAACACGGCGATCGTGGTCAGCGTGCTGGCCAGCACCGCCCCCCACACCTCCACGGCGCCGTCGTGGGCGGCGGCGAAGCGGGACTTGCCCATCTGGCGGTGGCGGTAGATGTTCTCGAGCACGACGATGGAGTTGTCCACCACCATGCCGGAGGCGAAGGCCAGGCCGGCCAGGCTGATGACGTTCAGTGTGCGGCCGAACCAGGCCATCATCAGGAAGGTCCCTATCAAGCTGATCGGGATGGACACCGCGATCACGAGCGTGCTGGTGACGCTGCGAAGGAAGAGCAGCAATACGGCGATGGCGAGAAAGCTCCCGACGTAGAGGCTCGACCGCACCAGGGAGATGGCACTGTTCACGTAGTCGGTCTCGTCGTAGACCTGGACGAGCTGCAGGCCCTTCGCGTGCATCAGGTCCCGGTTCAGCCGCCTCACGGTCTCCTTGAGCGCGTCCATGACCTCCAGAATGTTCGAGCCCGGCTCCTTGATGGCGTTCAGCGCCAGGACCTGGCCTCCGAAGAAGAAGACCTGGGCGAACGCCTTGCGGTAGCCGAGCCGGGCGCGGGCGACGTCCCTGACGTAGACGGGGGCGCCGTTGCGGACCGCGACGACGACATCCTCGATCTCCTCGGGCGATCCGTACTCGCCAACAGTGCGGACGACGTAGCGACGCTTCCCCTCGTCGAAATCGCCGCCGCTGTAGTTGCGGTTCTCGCGCTCCAGCGCCGCGGCGAGCTGGTTTGGGGTGATCTGCCGCACCGCCAGCTTGGCGGGATCCAGGATCACGTGCATCTCGCGCTCGCGGCCGCCGTAGATGTTGGAGACGGCCACGCCCTCGACCCGCTCGAACTCGGGCTTGATGAAGTCGTCGGCGAAGTCGAACAGCGTCGAGATGTCGCCCTCGAACCCGCCCTCCTTCATCGGCAGCAGGATGAACCAAGCGACGGCGTTGGCGTTGACGTCCACGCTGCGGATGACGGGCTTCTCGGCGTCCGCCGGGTAGGAGGGCACCTGCTCTAGGGCGTTGGAGACCTTCAGGAGCGCGGTGTCGAGGTTGGTGCCCAGCTGGAACGTCAGCGTGACGGTGCCCACGCTGTCCGCGCTGGAGGACTCCATCTCCCGAAGTCCCTGAAGCGACTTGAGCTGCTCTTCCTGCTCGTCGACGATCTCGCGCTCGATCTCGTGCGGGCTGGCGCCGGGCCAGAAGGTCGTGACGGTGATCTGCGGCTGCTCGACGTTCGGGGTGAGCTGGATCGGGAGCCGGAAGAGGGCGATTCCGCCGAACAGCGCCAGGAGCAGGACGCAGACCGTGGTGGTGACGGGGTGCCGGATCGAGTCCTGGACAACCCTCACGGCAGGGCGTACTCCAGCGGCTCACCCTGCACCGCCTGGCCCGGGAAGAGCCTCTCGTTGCCGCGGGTGACCACCTTCTGCCCGGCCTGCACCGCCCCCTGCACGACGATCCACGAGCCGACCCCGGCGCCCGTTTCCACGGGGACGGCGCTGATGATGTCGCCGTTAATCAGGTACACGATCCTGTCGTTGCCCTGGCTCACCACGGCATCCTTCGGGACGACCGTGGCCCGGTACGACTCGCCGGCCGGCAGGGTCACCTGGGCCAGCATCCCCACCCCGATGCGCCCTTCCCGGTTGGGGATCCGCACCTTGAGGGGGAAGATGCGCGACTGCGGATCGGCGCGAGGGATGATCGCGCTGACGCGACCTGCGATCTCGAGGCCCTGAAGCGCCTCGAAGGTCACCGTGGCTTCGGCGCCTGAGGTCAGGTTGTGGTAGTGGCGCTCGGGCACCTCGACGCGGATCTCGAGGTCCGCGAGCGAGAGGATCTCCACCACGGGATCGCCCACCCGGATCCACTGCCCCACCTCGGTGCGTTCGGCGACCACGACCCCGGCGAAGGGGGAGCGGATCTCGGATCTCTCGATGTCGAGCTGAACCCGCGCCATCTCGGCCGTGTACTGCTCGACGCGGCCCTTCCAGGCGCTGGTCTCGAAGTAGACGTCGTCGAGCTGCTGCTGGGACATCACCCGGGACTCGAACAGCTCGCGGGCGCGCTCGAGGCTCCGCTCCGCCAGCTTCAACCGGGATTCGGCCTCTCTGAGCTGGGCCGAGACGGCCTGCAGGCGCAGCTTCAGGTCCGAGGTTCGCAGGCGCGCCAGCACCTGATCCCGCAGCACGGTGTCCCCCTCGCGGGCCGGCAGTTCGGCCACCAGACCGGCCACCTCGCTGGCCACCAGGCTGACGGAGCGCGACTCCACGGTTCCGGGCAGGCGGATCGATCCTTGCACCGGGTACTCGCGGACCTCGGTGTAGCGCACGGGGACCGCGGGCGGTCCCTGCGCGGGGAGGATCGAAGCAGCGGCGGCCCATGCCGCGGCGCCGAGGATCCCGGAACGGATCCACACGGGCGGACGGCTGCAGACGGTCATCGCTCTTCGCGGCATCGGGTCTCTCTCGGGGGTGCGGGGACGCCCGGAACTATACCACCCCGCCTTCTACGGCGGCGCGGGGCACGGGTT
>CAYNUH010000022.1:0-44085 GCA_964400605.1 uncultured Acidobacteriota bacterium
CGTGCGGCATGGCGGTGGTCATCTCCTGGTAGACCGACATCTTCTCCTTGATGGCCCGCTCCATACGGACGAGCCCGATGCGGAACTGGTTTTCCAGGAGCTCGCCGACGGCGCGGACACGGCGGTTGCCCAGGTGATCGATGTCGTCCAGGTCGCCGATGTTCTTCTTCAGCTTGAGCAGATACCGGATGACGGGGGTGAAGTCCTCGTCTCGGGCCGCCACGCTCTCCAGGAACTTGCCCGATTCCTCCCGCCTGGGACGGTACAGCACGTGCATATCCAGGGGCAGGTCGGTCCCCAGCTTGGTGTTGTACTTCAACCGGCCGACGCGCGAGAGGTCGTAGCGGCGGGGGTCCTCGAACATTCCCTTGAAGAGGCTCTCCGCCGACTCGCGCGTGGGTGGATCGCCCGGCCGCATCCTCTTGTAGATCTCGAGGAGGGACTCCTCGCGCGGGTCCTTGGGCTTGGCGCCCTCGGCCGGGGGCGTCTTGCCGATGGGGTCCTTGCGGAGGGTGTCCAGCATGATCCGGCCCACCTCGTCCTGCTCGGGGTGGAAGAACTCGAGCCGCGTGACGTTTTTCGAGGCGAGGGTGTCCAGATCGTCGGCCGTTATCTCGGCACCGCAGTCGACGATCACCTCGCCGGTGGCGGGATCGACAACGTTGTGGGCGGCGCACGCGCCCGCCAGCTCGGCCGCGTCCACCGGCACGCTCTGCACCTTGGCCTTCGCCAGCGCCGCGTAGACGCCCGCGGTGATGCGCTTCCCCTTCTTGATGATGGATTCCCCCGTCTTCGGCTCGTCCACGTCGGTCCGGACGCGGATCTTCCAGGTCGCGAGGCGCGGGGAGAGCTTGACCGAAAGCTTCTTCCCGTCGAGGACGAGCTGCTCGATCCCGTAGAACGTGCGGATGATCTCTTCGTCGGTGCGGATCCCCAGCGCGCGCATGAACACGCTGCCGAGGAACTTGCGCTTGCGGTCGATGCGGACGTAGAGCAGGTTCTTGGCGTCGTATTCGAACTCCACCCAGGATCCCCGGTAGGGGATGATCTTCCCCATGAAGACCGTCTTGTTCTCCTGCGCCTGGAAGAACACCCCGGGGGAACGGTGGAGCTGGCTCACGATGACCCGTTCAGTGCCGTTGATGATGAAGGTGCCGTTTTCGGTGAGCATGGGGATCTCGCCGAAGTACACCTCCTGCTCCTTGATGTCGCGCACGCTGCGGCTGCCGGTCTCCGGATCCTTGTCCCACACCACGAGGCGGATCTTCACCTTCAAAGGGACCGTGAAGGTCATGCCCCGCTCCTGGCACTCGGCCACGTCGTACTTGAACTTCAGCCCGACCGGGTCGCCGCACACGTCGCAGAACTGGATCGAGTTCTTCGCGGCCGCGCCGCAGTCCGGGCAGAGCACGGTCTTGGCCTTCGGGTCGCGGATGATGATCCGCTTCGCGCACGACGGGCATGGGACCCGCAGCTGCTCGACCCCTTCGAGAGCGCCGCATTTGCACTCCCAGTTGCCGATGGAGTACTCGACGAACTCGAGGCTGCTCGTCTCGCGGAAGTCCGAGATGGGGAAGACCGACTTGAAGACGGCCTGGAGCCCCGTGTCCTCGCGATCTTGATGCGCGGTGAACATCTGCAGGAAGCGCTCGTAGGAGCGCTTTTGGACCTCGATCAGGTTCGGGATGGGGGCCGAGGTCTTGATCTTGGAAAAGTCGATCCGATCTCTCGGGCCCGTGCCGTTCCCCTCACCGGTCGCCGTGATCTCAGCCATGCTGGTGTCGCCCCCTGGGTTCCCGGGTTTACTTCACTTCGACCGTCGCGCCGGCCTCCGTCAGCTTCTTCCTGATCGTCTCGGACTCGTCCTTGGACACCCCTTCCTTCACGGGCTTGGGTGCGCCCTCCACGAGGTCTTTCGCCTCCTTGAGGCCCAGCGACGTGACCTCCCGCACCGCCTTGATGACGTTGATCTTCTTGTCGGCGGAGAAGGAGGTGAGGATGACGCTGAACTCCGTCTTCTCCTCTACCGCGGGAGCCGCCCCGGCGCCCTGCGACCCCGCCATCGCCATGGGCATGGCCGCGGCGGCGGAGACGCCGAACTCCGTCTCGATCTCCTTCACGAGGCCGGCGATCTCCATCATTGGCGCCTCGCGCAGGTACTGCTTGATGTCTTCCTTCGTGATGGCTGGCATGACCTTCTCCCCTTCCTGGCGTTCCGTTGCTTCCGGCCGGGTTTACTTCTTCTTTTCCGCCACCTGGCTCAGGACCGACACGAGGTCGCGCACCGGAGCCTTCAGCACGCTGACGAACTTCACCATCGGCGAGCGCAGCATCCCCGCGAACGCGGCGATGAGCCCGGGACGGCCCGGGAGGCTTGTGATGCCCGCCACGTCGACGGCCGACACCGTGCGGCCCTCCACGACGCCTCCCTTGATGGTGATCGGGACGGTTTTCGAGAACTCGTGGATGACCTTCGCGAGGGCGATGGGGTCGGCCTCGTTCCACACGACCGCCGTCATGCCGTCGAAGAGGGAACCCTGCTCATTCAGGGGGGTGTCACGGGACGCGAGGATCGCGAGCCGGTTCTTGACGACCCTGTAGGACGACTTCGTCGCCCGCACCTTGCGTCTCAGGTCCGAAACCTGCGCGACGCTCAGCCCCCGGTAGTCGAGGAAGAAGGCGTTCCGGGCCGAGCGCAGGGCCTCCCGGAGCGTCTCGATCTCCTGCTGCTTTTCGGTCCTGTTCATCTCAGGCGGTCCCCTCGAGCGCGGATGTGTCGATCTTCAGCGACGGGCTCATCGAAGCGGACATGAACACCGACCTCAGGTACCTGCCCTTGGCCGTGGCCGGCTTCGCGCGCAAGACGGCGCCGACGAGGGCGCGCGCGTTCTCGACGAGGCGCTTCTCCTCGAAGGAGATCTTTCCCACCGGCGAATGGACGATGCTCGTCTTGTCCACGCGGAACTCGAGCCGCCCCGCCTTGATCTCGGAGACGGCCTTGATCACGTCCTGCGTCACCGTCCCCGCCTTGGGGTTGGGCATGAGCCCCTTCGGGCCCAGCAGCTTCCCCAGCCTGCCCACGTCCTTCATCATGTCGGGCGTGGCGATGACGGCGTCGAAATCGATCCAGCCGCCCTGGATCTTCTCCACCATTTCCTTGCCGCCCACCATGTCGGCGCCGGCGGACTCGGCCTCCTTGATTTTCTCGCCGGAGGTTATGACCAGCACCCGCTTGGTCTTTCCCGTACCGTGCGGCAGGACCACGGTGCCGCGGACCATCTGGTCCGCGTGCTTGGGATCCACGCCCAGGAGAATGGCGAGCTCCACCGTCTGGTCGAACTTGGCGGCGGGCATCTTCTTGAGGATCGGGACAGCCTCCTCGATGGTGTACGCACGGTCCTCGGCCAGCTTGGCCGCGGCCGCGTATCGCTTCCCGTGATTCGGCATGGCGGTGCTCCACTCCGGCCCCGGAGGCCTCTCTACGGCAGGATGTCGACTCCCATGCTCCTGGCCGTGCCGCGGATGATCTCCTTGGCGGCGGCGAGGTCGTAGCAGTTCAGATCGGGCATCTTCTGCCGGGCTATCTCCTCGAGCTGCTTCTCGGTAATCTTCCCCACTTTGTCCTTGTTGGGCGCGCCCGAACCTTTGGCCAATCCCGCCACCTTCTTGATGAGGATCGACGCCGGGGGCGTCTTCGTGATGAACGTGTAGGTCCGGTCCTGGTAGACGGTGACGACCACCGGGATGATCATCCCCTCTTCCTTCGCCGTGCGGGCGTTGAAGGTCTTGCAGAAGTCCATGATGTTGAGCCCGTGCTGCCCCAGCGCGGGGCCGACGGGGGGCGCCGGCGTGGCCTTGCCCGCGGGGATGTGCAGCTTGATGAATCCCGTGACCTTCTTAGCCATTCAGGCTCCCCTTCAAGCCTTCTCCACCTGCAGGAAGTCCAGCTCCACCGGCGTCGAACGGCCGAAGATGGTGACCATGACCTTCAGGGTGTTCTTGTCGGCGTTCACGTCCTCGACGGTGCCGGTGAAGTTGCTGAAGGGGCCATCCACGATGCGGACGTGCTCCGCTTCCTTGAACACGAACTTCGGCTTGGGTTTCTCCTGGGAGACCACCACCTGGTTGATGATCCGGTCCACCTCCTCCTGGCTGAGCGGGCTGGGGCTGACGCCCGATCCGACGAAGCCGGTCACCTTCGGCGTGTTCTTGACGACGTGCCAGGCGTGGTCCGACATCTCCATGTTGATCAGGATGTAGCCGGGGAAGAATTTCTTGCTGCTGACGACCTTCTTGCCGTCGCGCATCTCGACCACCTCTTCCGTCGGGATGAGGATGTCGCCGATGCTCTCCTGCATGCCCAGCGCCTCCGAGCGCTGGCGCAGGCTCTCTTTCACCTTCTGCTCGAAGCCAGAGTAGGTGTGGATGATGTACCACTGCTTCATGGTTTCGGTGCGCCCTAGCGTCTGAAGAGTCCGAGGACCCTCTGAAGCACGTTGGAGAGAGCCAGGTCCACGGCGCCGAGAAAGATCGCGAAGATGAAGACCGTGATGATGACCACAGTGGTCGTCCCGCGCACCTCCTTCCAGGCGGGCCACGTGGTCCGCTTGAGCTCGGCTTGGACCTCCTTGAGGAACTCGATCGCCTTGTGGTACCAGTTCAAGACCCGACCCTCGTGCAAACCTTCTTCCCTCGCCGCCCCCGCTTCGCGGCGCCGCCGGGCGTCGAGGCTGGCGGGCCAGGAGGGATTCGAACCCCCATCATCCGGTTTTGGAGACCGGCGCTCTAGCCAATTAGAGCTACTGACCCGCGGCCGTTCCCCGAACGCCTACTTCACCTCCCGGTGCGCCGTGTGGCCGCGGCAGAACCGGCAGAACTTCTTGAGCTCGAGCCTCTCCGTGTGCTTCCGCATGTTCTTCGTCGTGGAATAGTTCCTGCGCTTGCACGTGGTGCACTGAAGCTGGATGATCTCGCGCATCAGTCTCTCCGCGGTTCACGAAACGACCCGCCTTCCTCGCCGCTCGGATGGTGGAGCGTCGTGGAGCCCAGGACCGGGATTGAACCGGTGACCCCTTCCTTACCAAGGAAGTGCTCTACCACTGAGCCACCTGGGCCCCGCTCGATGCTGGAGCGGGAAACGGGATTCGAACCCGCGACCCTCAGCTTGGAAGGCTGACGCTCTACCAACTGAGCTATTCCCGCTGCGAATGCATGTTGGCCGGGATGGCCCGAAAAGTCCTCATCGCCGTTCGTCCGGAGCCGGCCTCCCCGATCCCGCCGTCGCGAGCGCAGGGCGGCGTCTCACGGGCCGGGGCCGCCGCCTTCTCCCACCCGTACCTGGTGGGGAGAGGAGGATTCGAACCTCCGAAGGCATGCGCCGGCAGATTTACAGTCTGCTCCCATTGTCCACTCGGGAATCTCCCCGTACGTTCCAGTGGCGTGATGTCTCTCAGAACCGGGAGGAGCGCGCCCGGCCGCGCAACCTCAGGAAGACAGACCAGATATTGGGCCGACATCCCTGGAGCTGGCGAAGGGACTCGAACCCCCGGCCCGCTGATTACAAATCAGCTGCTCTACCAGCTGAGCTACGCCAGCCTTGCGAAACGGCCACTCTACACGAATGGCGTCAATCTGTAAAGCCCCTCCACGGAATCCCCTTACCCTTTCCCGGAGGCCCTGTCCTGCCTGAGCGCTTCGTAAAGGACGACCGCGGCCGCCACCGACAGGTTCAGCGACTCCACTCCCTCTGACAGGGGGATCGAGATGCGCACGTCGCAAGCCTCCCGCACCCGGGGCCTCAATCCCCTCGATTCGCCGCCCACGACGAGGGCCATCCGGCCGGGGTACTGCACCCGGTCCCAGGCCATTTCCCCGGAGGCGTCCAGGCCCGCGACCCAGAACCCGTCTTCCCTGAGCTCCCTGACGAGATCCGCCACGTTCCGGCAGCGCGCCACGCCGACGCTCCCGAGCGCCCCGGCGGCCGCCCGCACCGCACCCGGCGTGAGGCCTGCCGCCCTGTGCTCGGGCACTACGACCCCCCTGGCACCCACCGCCGCCGCCGTTCGGATGACGGCCCCGAGGTTCCTGGGATCCTCGACCCGGTCCAGGAGGAGGAGCCTTCCTTCGGGCACGCAGGCCCCTAACAGGTCCTCGATCGGCGAGTAGGGGGACGCCGCCGCCAGAGCGGCCACCCCCTGGTGACGGCCTCCGGCGGAGAGCCGATCCAGCCGATCCCGGTCCACCTCCTCCACGGGGACGCCCGAGCGGCGGGCCCTATCGAAGATCTCCCGGATCTTCGGCCCTCCCCTGCCGCGCTCGATCAGAATCCTGTGCAGCGGGGGCTTCCGGCCCCCCAGGGCGCCGAGGACGGCATGGATCCCCAGGACCGGCATTTCCTCCTTCAAGGCCGGCCCCGCCCCGCCGGGCTCCGTGACGGATCGCCCTCGGCGAGCCGTTGGATCCGCGATCGCGCCCTGTCGATGCAGGCCTCCACCCCCAGCCCCGGCAACAGACGGCTCCCCTCCTCGATGAGGGGCACGAGCCGGTCGAGCTCGGGCCCCCTTTCCCGCCCCGTGAAGGCCAGCCGCAGAGGATGGAAGAGATCCCTGCCCTTCACTCCCGTCGCGGCCGCCACCGCTGCGGCGCATTCCCGGAAGACGCCCGGAGCGGCGAGGTCTCGGCGGGAAGCCTCCACCTCGAAGGACGCGAGGACATGTCGCTCTGAGGCGGATGCCACTCCGCCCTCCGTGTTCCCGCCGCCGGCCGTCTCGTCCCCGTCCTCCCCCCGGGGGTCGAAGAAGAGCGCCAGGGCCTTCGGCGCGTCGGCCAGCGTCTCCATCTGCCCGCTCACCGCGCTCAGCGCCCGGCCCCACCAGGCGGCCGCGGCCTCGCCCGCGCCGGCCGCCGCCGGAAACGACGGGATCAGAAACCGCCTCGACAGGGTGAACAGGCGCTCGGGCGCCATCTTCCGGATGTGGTGCGCGTTGAGGAAGGCGAGTTTGGCGGGGTCAAAGGTCGCGGCCGAGCCGGACACCCGATCGAGCGAGAAGGCGGACACGATCTCGTCCGCAGCGAGGATCTCCCGCCCGTCGGGATGCGACCATCCCAGGAGGGCGAGGTGGTTGACCAGGCCCTCGGGCGCCACGCCCGCCTCCCGGAACTGCACGACGGAGACGGCGCCGTGCCGCTTGTGGAGCCGGGCCCCGTCGGGGCCGAGGATCATGGAGAGGTGGGCGAACGCGGGCGGCTCGTGGCCGAGCGCTCGGTAGATCAGGATCTGGCGCGGCGTGTTGGACAGGTGGTCGTCACCGCGTACCACGTGAGTGATGCGCATCCCGATGTCGTCCACGACGACGGCGAAGTTGTAGGCGGCGCGGCCGTCGGATCGGATGAGGATCGGATCGCCGATCTGGTCCGCAGGGAAATCCACGCGCCTCCGGACCAGGTCGTGAAGGGACACGCCCCCGGCCGGGACCCGAAGCCTGAGCACGAAGGGCTCGCCCCGCCCGGCGCGCCCGGCCGCCTCGTCCTCGCGGACGGCCCGGCAGCGCCCCGAGTACCGCGGCGGGAGTCCCGCCTCGCGCTGCGCCTTCCTCTCCGCCTCGATCTCCTCCATCGAGCAGAAGCACCGGTAGGCGTGACCCGAGGCGATCAGGAGCGCCCCGGCCTCCCGGTACGACGCCGCCCGATCCGATTGCCTGTAGGGACCGTGGGGCCCTCCCCGGTCCGGTCCCTCGTCCCAGTCGAACCCGAGCCAGCGGAGGTCCTCGAGGATCCCTTCCTCGGCTCCCGGTTCGTTGCGCTGCACGTCGGTGTCCTCGATCCGGAGGATGAACGCCCCCCTGAGTCTACGGGCGAGCAGCCAGTTGTAGAGCGCGGTCCGGGCGTTCCCCACGTGGAGGCGCCCCGTGGGCGACGGGGCGAAGCGCACGCGGACCTCCCCGCCGCCGCTCAATGCGCCCTCCTCTTCCCCGAGAGTCGGCGCAGGAGGCCCCTCAGGCGGTGGACCTCCCCCCTGGAGCCAAGCAGCGCCACGGCCTGGCAGGCTATCCCCTCGCGCCGTCCCAGGGCGCCGAGCCCCTCGGGCCGCTTCCCCTTGACGTTGATGGCGTCGGGTCGGGCGCCGAGGGCGCGCGCCAGGTTCTCCCTCATCGTCTCGACGAACGGGGCGATCTTCGGCTCCTCCGCCGCGACGACCACGTCGAGGTTCACCAGGCGCCAGCCCCGATCCGACATCATCGCGCCGACCGTTCGGAGCAGCTCCAGGCTGGACACCCCGCCGTACCGCGGGTCGGTGTCGGGGAAGTGCCGGCCGAGGTCCCCCAGCGCCAGCGCCCCGAGCACGGCGTCGCACACGGCGTGCGTCACCACGTCGGCGTCGCTGTGGCCGGTGAGCCCGGGTGCGTTGGGGAAGGTCACGCCGCCGAGGATCAGCGGCCGCGTGCCGCCCGGGGCGGCGAAGGGGTGGACATCGGAGCCGAGCCCGACGCGATAGCCGTAGACCCATGGAGACACCGTGACCTCCGTCGAGCACCCTTCAGGCGAGCCGCGCCCCGCCGCGCTTGCGGCCGCGGCGCAGCACGGATCGGAGCCGGGCCATGTCCTCGCCGGTCGTGACCTTGAGATTCGCCTCGTCGCCGTCCACGACCCTCACCGGCAGCCCCGCCGCCTCCACGAGTGAGGCCTCGTCGGTGGCCTCGCTCCCCAGCGCCTGCGCCCTGCGGACGGCCTTCCGCAGCCAGGAGCTGCGAAAACCCTGGGGGGTCTGGATCAGGCGCACGCGCGAACGCGGCAGCGTCCGCGCGACGCGCCCGTCGCTTCCGATCAGCTTCACCGTGTCCACGGGGGCGACGCCGGGAACCGCCGCCCCGGAGCGGTGCGCCTCGCGGATGACGGCGGAAATGACGGCGGAGGGCACCATGGGTCTCGCCGCGTCGTGAATCAGGACGATCCGGCTGCCCTTTGCCGGCGCGGAGGCGAGCCCCAGAGCGACGCTGTCCTGGCGCCGTGCCCCTCCCACCACCACCGCGGCGATCTTCGGGTGCCTGCGGCGGAGAGCTTCCACCTCCCGCACGCGCGCCGCGGGGACCACCACGACGAGGGTGTCCACGTCCCGGTGGCCGCCAAGCCTCGACAGAGCGTGCTCGAGTAGGGTCCGGCCCCCCGCCCTACGGAACTGCTTCGGGACGCCCCCGCCCGCGCGCCGGCCCCTCCCGGCGGCGGCGACGATCGCGACGACGGGGCCCCGGCCGCGCCGCACGGGGCCCTTCGCAGGCATGGACCCTCCTCCCTTCAGACTTCCAGGAGCTCCTTCTCCTTGTGCTTGACGAGATCGTCGATGGCCTGGATGTACTTGTCGGTGAGCTTCTGGACCTGTTCGAGCGTACGCTTCTCGTCGTCCTCGGAGATCGCCTTGTCCTTCAGCATCTTCTTGGCAGCCTCGTTGGCGTCGCGCCGGAGCAGCCGCAAGTGGGTCCTCTCCTCCTCGCCCATGTGCGCGACCTTCTTCGCCAGATCCTTGCGCCGCTCCTCGGTGAGGGGCGGGATGGGGATCTTCACCGACTTGCCATCGTTGTTGGGGTTCAGCCCCAGATCGGACTTCCGGATCGCCTTCTCGATGGCCGGGATGGTGGAGGCCTCCCACGGCTGCGCCACGATCAGCGTCGGGTCCGGGATCGTGAGCGTCGCCACCTGGTTCAGAGGCGTCTGCGTCCCGTAGTAGTCCACCGTGATCCCGTCGAGGAAGGAGAGCGACGCGCGCCCCGTGCGTATCGTCGCCAGCGCGTGCCGGGCGAACTCGATGCGCTCCTTCATCTTCTTCTCCGTTGAGGCCACCAGCTCCTTGAGCATCCGTCACCCCCCGACGATCGATCCGACCGGCTCCCCGAAAATGACCCTCCGTATGTTGCCCGGCCGGTTAAGGTTGAAGACGATGATGGGCATGCTGTTGTCCATGCACAGGGAAATGGCGGTCGAGTCCATGATCTTCAACCCGCGCTCCAGCACTTGCAGATACGTGAGCCGGTCGTACCGGACGGCCTTCTCGTCCTTCTCGGGATCGGCGGAGTAGACGCCGTCCACGCGGGTGGCCTTGAGGAGGACGTCGGCCTTCACCTCCATGGCCCGCAAGGCGGCGGCCGAATCGGTGGTGAAGTAGGGATTGCCGGTCCCGCCGGCGATGATGATGACGCGCCCCTTCTCCAGGTGCCGCACGGCCCGCCGGCGGATGTAGGGCTCGGCGACGGCGCGCATCTCGATGGCGGACATCACTCGCGTTGGGACGTCGCGCTTTTCGAGGGTGTCCTGGAGCGCCAGCGAGTTGATGACCGTGGCCAGCATGCCCATGTGGTCGCCGGCGACGCGCTCGGTGCCGGACGCCGCCGCGGAGAGGCCGCGGAAGATGTTCCCGCCGCCCGTCACGAGGGCGGTCTGCACCCCAAGCCTGTGGATCTCGCGGATCTCGTCGGCGAGGCGGTCCACGGTGGGGGCGTCAATCCCGAACCCCTTGCCCCCCATGAGGGCCTCCCCGCTCAGCTTCAGGAGGACCCTGTGGTAGGCCGGGACGGCGGTGGTCATGGCCTTTGCCCGATGGACCTCGACGGACGCGTCCGTTCCACGGACGCGTGCAGGCTCAGGAGTCGGCGCCTTCGCCGAGCACCAACCGAAAGAAGCGACGGACGCGGATGTTCTCCCCGGTCTTCGCGATCTGCGAGGCCAGGAGCTCCTGCACCGTCATCGTCGGCTCCTTCACGAAAGGCT
This sequence comes from uncultured Acidobacteriota bacterium, assembly GCA_964400605.1. Lineage (GTDB taxonomy): Bacteria > Acidobacteriota > Polarisedimenticolia > JACPZX01 > JACPZX01 > CAYNUH01. The sequence continues at coordinate 10,759 of CAYNUH010000022.1, forward strand.
GCTCGAGAAGGCACGTCTCAGAATAGAACTTCTCCATCTTGCCGTCGACGATCTTGTCCTGCACGTTCGCGGGCTTGCCTGTGCGGGCGGCCTGCTCGCGGTAGATCTCCCGCTCCTTCGCCAGGATCTCGGCCGTGACCTCTTCGCGGCTGAGGAACCGGGGCGCCGACGCGGCGACCTGCATCCCGATGTCCTTGACGAGCTGCACGAACTCCCCTGTCCGGGCGACGAAGTCGGTCTCGCAATTCACCTCCAGCAGCACCCCGATCCGCCCGCCCGGGTGGACGTACGACCCCACGAGCCCTTCGCTCGTGGCGCGGTGGGCCCTCTTGGCGGCGCTGGCCAGTCCCTTTTTTCGAAGGATCGCGATCGCCTCGTCGATGTTTCCGTTGGCTTCGGCCAGGGCCTCCTTGCACACCATCATGCCGGTGCCGGTGCGTTCCCTGAGTTCCTTGACCATGTCGGCGGTGATCCGCATGAAGCCTCCCCCCGGACAGGGTGGATGAAGCCGATGTGGTTGGTTCCGGGATTCCGCGAACCGCTCCCGGCCGCCTTCCGGCGGGCCCGGATGCGCCTTGGATCGCTTCCGTCAGCAACTCCGATTCAGGGGGAATCGGCGACGACGCTCCCGGGAACGGTCGCGGCCGGAGCCTCCCCGCTGCGATCGGGCGACTCGCCGGCGTCAACGGAGGGCTGCACGCCCCGCGCGCTTTCCCTCCTGGCGGTGCGCGGCCGGCCCCGGGCGGAGCGGCCCTCGCCGCCCGGCTCCTCGCCGGCACCCGCCGGCCCCGCGCCCGGTTCCTGAGCCGTCTCCGGAGCGCCCTCGGAACTGTGCCGCGCGTACACGCCTGCACCGTCCTGGATGGCGTCGGCGATGCGCGACGCGAAGAGCCGGATGGCCCTGATCGCGTCGTCGTTGCCGGGGATGCAGAAGTCGACCAGGTCGGGATCGCAATTGGTGTCCACGACGGCGATGACGGGGATGCGGAGTTTGCGCGCCTCCGTGACCGCGATGTGCTCCTTCTGGGGATCCACCACGAACACGGCCGAAGGGAGGCTCGACATGCCGCGGAGCCCCGAAAGGACCTTCGAGAGCTTCGCCCGCTCCTTCTCCAGCCCGATTAACTCCTTCTTGGTGAGGCCTTCCCTGCGGTGCTGGTCGGCGTCGAGGGTTTCGAGGTAGCGGAGCCGCTCGATGCGCTTCTTGATGGTGCCGAAGTTGGTGAGCGTGCCGCCGAGCCAGCGGGTGGTGACGCAGGGCATCCCGACCCGACCCGCCTCCTCCGCGACGGCCTCCTGGGCCTGGCGCTTGGTGCCGACGAAGAGGACCGTGCCGCCGCGCAAGGCGAGATCGGCCACGAACTCGACGGCCTGCTGGAACAGCGCCACTGTCTGCTGCAGGTCGATGATGTAAATGCCGTTGCGCCGGCCGAAGATGAAGGGCTTCATCTTCGGGTTCCAGCGTTTGGTCTGGTGTCCGAAGTGGGCCCCCGCTTCCAGGAGCTCCTTGATCGTCACCGGCGTCAAGACGCGTTCTCCATGATCACTCGTCGGACTCCAAGGCGGCCTTTCCTCTAGCGCTTCGAGTACTGGAAGCGCTTCCTGGCGCCCTTCTGGCCGTATTTCTTGCGCTCCTTTGCGCGTGGGTCCCGCGTGACGAAGCCCGCCGTGCGGAGGCCCTTGCGAAGCTCCGGGTTCCACTTGAGCAGGGCGCGCGCGAGACCGTGACGGACGGCGCCGGCCTGTCCGGAGACGCCGCCTCCGTTAACGCTGATGAGTGCATCAAACCTTTCCGCCGTCTCCGTCAGTGCCAGAGGCTGGCGGACGATCATCCTGAGAGAGGTCGTCGGGAAATACTCGTCCAGCGATCGGCCGTTGACCATGAGCTTCCCCGTCCCGGGGCGGAGAAAGATCCTGGCCACAGCTGTCTTGCGCTTGCCGGTCGCGTAGTGCTCGTTCAGATTCGACATCGGGGATCAGATCTCCGGATGACGGCCGGGCCACGGGCCGTGCGGCGCTCGATGGGGGGCCGCCTCACGCCGACTTCCTGGCAGAGGCCGTCTCGAGCGGCTCGGGCCGCTGCGCATCGTGCGGGTGCCCTGGGCCGGCGTAGACCATGAGATTCCGGATCATCCTCTTGCCGATCCGGTTCTTGGGGAGCATCCCCTGCACCGCCCACTCGACGACCCGCTCGGGGCGCTCGGAGAGCGCTTTCCCGAGGGGCAATGCCTTCAACCCGCCCGGATAGCCGGAGTGCCAGTGGTAGATCTTCTGGGTCCGCTTGCGGCCCGTAACGACGACCTTCGCCGCATTGACCACCACGACGTGGTCGCTGAAGAGCCGGTGCGGGGCGTAGCCGGGGCGCTGCTTGCCCATCAGGTGATGGGCCACCACAGTGCTGAGCCGGCCCAGCGTCCTCCCCTCAGCGTCGACGATGTACCAGCGCGGCGCCTCGGCGGGATCATCCTGCCGGACGGTCGCCCGTGCGGTCGTGGAGGGTGCCACGTTAACTCCTCGGGTGTCTGCGGTTACAGGACATTCAGCGGGAAGTGCTTTTTACACCACCCGTCTCCGAAAGTCAAGATTCCTAGGCTAGACTCCGCTCCCGGAAGCCGTGAGAGACCCGTGCCGGATGCCTCACGAGCGTTCCCCCGAGGGCAGGAGGCGCCTTGCCTGAAGCGGCCGCCATAAGAAGGATGTTCGCGGGGATCTCGCGCCGCTACGACCTCCTCAACCGGCTGCTCAGTCTTGGAGTGGATCGTCGGTGGAGGCGCCGCCTGGTGGCCGCCCTGGCGCGTGGGACCGGCGCCGATGCCGCCGTGCGATCCCCTGCGGGAGTCGAATTCACGGCTGGGGCATCGCCTGGCCTCCCGCCCAAGCACCCCTCCACTCCCATGACCGCCCTCGACATGTGCTGTGGGACCGGTGACCTGTCGCTGGATCTGGCCGCGAGCGGGTACCGCGTGACGGGGATCGATTTCTGCCACGAGATGCTCGCGATCGCCCGGCGGAAGGCCGCCCGGAACGCACGGTTGCCGGGAGGCGCGGCGTTCCGCGTCGCAGAAGCCGACGCCCTGCGGCTCCCCTTCCGGGACGGGACATTCGCGGTTGCGGCCGTGGCGTTCGGCGTCCGCAACCTCGAGGACCTCGACGCAGGTTTGCGGGAGATCGCCCGGGTGCTGGCCGCCGGCGGCCGCCTCGCGGTGCTGGAGTTCGGCCGCCCGCGCGCCCCGGTCGTGGGCACGCTCTATTCGGCTTACCTCAGGGGGTTCGTCCCGCTGCTGGGGCGCCTGATTTCGGGGGACGGCGGGGCGTACGCCTACCTGTCGAGTTCCATCCAGGCCTTTCCGGATCAGTCCGAATTCCCCGAGCGGCTGAGGCGCGCGGGCTTCACAGACGTCCGCTGCGAGGACCTCACCCTCGGCGTCGCCGCCCTATACACGGCCACGAAACCCGCCGTCTAGATCAACGAACCGCCCCGCGGGGTGGTCGCACGGAGCGGACGACGAGGGCCGCGAGCCGGCGAGCGGCATCTTCCGAGATTCCGCAGCTGTTCTCGACTGCGGAAGGTGGAGGCGCCGCTCAATCCCCCATCAGGATCTGCATGACGGCCTTCTGCGCGTGCAGCCGGTTCTCCGCCTGGTCGAAAACGATGCTCGCCTTCGAGTCCATGACGGAGTCCGTCACCTCCTCCCCACGGTGGGCGGGGAGGCAGTGCATGAACTTCGCTCCGGCGCCCGCCGCGGCCATCACGGCGTCGTTGACCTGGTACGGGCGGAACACGGCGGCCTTCTCGGCCGCCTGGGACTCCTGGCCCATGCTGGCCCACACGTCGGTGTACACGACGCTCGCGCCCTTGACGGCGGCGCGGAGGTCGCTGCCGATCTCGAACGAGGCCCCCGTCCGTTTCCCGTAATCCACGGCCTCCGCCACTATGTCGGCGCGGGGCGCGTAAGCCGGAGGCGTCGCCACGGACATGCTCATCCCGGTCCGCGAGGCCGTGAGCAGGAGGGAGTGGCAGACGTTGTTCCCGTCGCCGACGTAGGCCAGCGTGCGGCCGTTGAAGCCTCCGAGATGCTCCCGGATGGTGAGGAAGTCGCCGAGCGCCTGGACCGGATGGAAGTCGTCCGACAATCCGTTGATGACCGGCACCCGCGCGTGCGCGGCGAGGTCCTCGACGATCTTCTGAGCGAAGACGCGGGCCATGATCCCGTCCACCCACCGATCCAGGTTCCGCGCGACGTCGGGGACGGACTCGCGTGTGCCCAGTCCGGCATCCGACGGTGCGATGTAGATGGCGTGCCCGCCGAGCTGCGTCATCCCCGTCTCGAACGTCACCCGCGTCCGCAACGAAGGTTTCTGGAAGATCATCGCCAGCGTCCTGCCCGCGAGAGCGGCCCGGTACCGCTCGGGGTGCGCCTTCATGTCCAGGGCGCGGTCGAGGATCAGGGCGACCTGGTCGGTGTCCAGATCCCGGTCGCTGAGGAGGTCCCTTCCCTTGAGGCTCATCGACATCTCCCGTCCCCCGTCGTTCTGCGGCCGGCACCGCCGGCGGCGTCGTCCCGGGCGGCGAGGAGGGCTGCGCGGCCCGCCGCGCGACCCGGGCGCGCGAGATTCAGCGTCTCTTCAGGGGAGGCGCGACGATCCAGGTGCCGGCCTTCCCCTGGAGGGCCGGCAGCGCCTTCTGCACCGAGGTGATCAGCACCGGGTTGCGCGTGGCCGAGATGAACTCGATGGCCGCCTCCACCTTGGGCCCCATGCTCCCGGGCGGAAACTGGCCGTAGCGCAGCCACCGGGCCGCCTCCCGGATCGTCATCCTGGGGAGGAGCGCCTCGTTTCTCTTTCCGAAGTTGAGCCTCACCGCGTCGATGTCGGTCAGGATCACGAAAATGTCGGCCACCAGCTCGGTGGCGATGAGCGACGCCGTGAAGTCCTTGTCGATGACCGCCTCCAGCCCGTGAAGCCTGCCCGAGGGATCCTCCACGACGGGGACTCCCCCGCCGCCGCCGGCGATGACGATGCCGCCGCTCTCGAGCGCAGCGCGGATGACGTTCATCCCAAGGACCTTCAGCGGCCTCGGCGAGGGAACGACCTTGCGGTAGCCGCGCCCGGCGTCCTCCACCATCTCCCACTTCTTCGACTTCATGAGAAAGGACGCGCGGTACGGCGTGTAGAAGGGCCCGATCGGCTTGCTGGGCTGCTTGTTGGCCGGGTCCTTCGGATCGACCACCACTTCGGTGAGCAGGCACACGACCTCGCGGTTCAACGCGGAGCGAGCCAGCTCGTTCCGGAGCGCGCGGGAGAGGAGGTACCCGATGCCGCCCTCGGTCTGGGCCACGCACACGTCCACCGACGACGGGGGCACCTTCGTGATGGCCTCCTCCACCTGGATGAGGAGGTTCCCGACCTGAGGGCCGTTGCCGTGGACGAGGACGAGGTCGTAGCCGCGCTTCACGATCCGGACCAGCAGGCGGGCCAGCGACTCCGCATGGGAGATCTGCCGCCCCTGGGACCCGTCCTCGCCGTGGCGGATCAGGGCGTTCCCCCCGAAGGCCAGCACGGCCCTCCTGCGGGCCCTCGGGCGCCCGGGCGACCCTCCGGCCATCAGAGGAACCGGCCGAGGACGTCGCGGAGGTCGGGTTTGCCCCTCTCCTCCAGCTCGTAGGTGACGCGCTGGGCGGGCTTCCGAAACGTGATGAGGCGCCTCAGGTCGATGGGCGTTCCGATCAGGATGAGATCGCACTCCACGCGGTCGATGGTCTCCTGGAGCTCCCGGATCTGCTGGGCGCCGTAGCCCAGGGCGGGAAGGAGCGGACCGATTCCCGGGTACGCCTCGAACGCCTGCTTGATGCTCCCGACGGCCGCCGGCCTCGGGTCCACCACGGCGGCGGCTCCGTGGGCGCGGGCGGCCAGCACGGCCGCCCCGTACGTCATGCCGCCGTGGGTGACCGTGGGGCCGTCCTCGATGGCGAGGACCTTCCGGCCGCGGATGGCGGAAGCGTCCTCCACGACGAACGGTGAGTCGGCCTCCAGAATGATGGCCTGCGGATTGACCCGCTTCGCGTTCTCCCGGACCAGCATCACGGCCTCGGGGGTGGCCGTGGAGACCTTGTTGATGAGCACCACGTGCGCCCTGCGGAGGTTCGTCTCGCCGGGATGGTACGCCATCTCGTGGCCCGGGCGATGGGGGTCCACCACGACGATCTCCAGCGTCGGCTCGAAGAACGGGAGATCGTTGTTGCCGCCGTCCCAGACGATGACGTCCGCCTCCGACTGGGCCGCATTCAAGATCGCCGCGTAGTCCACGCCGGCGTACACCACCGTGCCGCGTGCGATGTGCGGCTCGTACTCCTCGCGCTCCTCGATGGTGCACTCCTCACGGTCCAGGTCCTGGTAGCCGGCGAAGCGCTGCACTTTCTGCTTCGCGAGGTCGCCGTAGGGCATCGGGTGCCGCACCGCCACCACCTTGCGGCCCGCCTCCTTGAGGAGCGTGCAGACCTTGCGCGTCGTCTGGCTCTTGCCGCACCCGGTGCGGATGGCGCAGATGGACACCACCGGCACCTTCGAGGGAATCATGGTGGCGGCGGCGCCCATCAGCCGGAAGTCGGCCCCGACGGCGTTGGCGAGGGAGGCCCGGTGCATGACCTCCTCGTGAGAGATGTCGCTGTACGCGAAGACGACCTCGTCCACCCGGTGCTGCCGGATCAAGGCGGCGATCTCGCGCTCCTCGTGGATGGGGATCCCCTCAGGGTAGAGCCGGCCCGCCAGGATGGCCGGGTAGCGCCTCCCCGAGATGTTCGGGATCTGCGTGGCCGTGAAGGCCACCACATCGTAGGCGTCGTTGTCGCGGAAGAAGACGTTGAAGTTGTGGAAGTCCCTGCCGGCCGCTCCCATGATGATGACTTTTCTTCGCTTCACCGGATCACCCCTCTCGTGGCGGCGGGTCGTCGTCGCCCGCCGGGCCTCGCGCCCCGCCGGGCGGCTCTCCTCCCTGCCGGCCGTGTCTCGGTCTCGTGAGCCCCTCCGGACGCGGAGCGCGATCCGGCGGGGAACCCCGGGATCGTCGCGTCAGTCGAGAATCGACCGCGCCGTCCGGCCGCCGAGGCTTCGGGCGGCCCAGGGAATGATGGAGGCGCGAGACGCTATCACCCGCAGGCGCAGGGTGTCAAGGCATGGCGGCCGTAAGGCTCTTCGATCCAGAGAGTTAGACGGGTCTGCGAGCGGGCTTGTCCAGCCCGAGGTCGCGCATCCTGGCGTTGAGCGCGCGCGGAGTGATGCTGAGGACCTCGGCGGCGCGCGTTCGGTCGCCGTTGGCCCTCTTGAGGGCCTCGCGGAGGTAACGGATCTCCACCTCGCGGGAGGCGGCCTCCATCGCCTCCGGCATGGGCGTGCCGAGATCGACGGGAGGCGCCTTGGGCTCGGATCTCTCGATGGGCGCCAGGTGGAGGTGTTCGGGCCGGATCTCGACCGCGTCGCTGAGGATCAGCGCTCTCTCGATGCAGTTCTGAAGCTCGCGGACGTTTCCGGGCCAGCGGCACGCGACGAGGGCCGCCATCGCATCCCGGCCGACATTCGGGACGCTCCTTCGCTTCAGCTCTCGCGAGAAGCGGGCGATGAAGTGTTCCACCAGGAGCGGGATGTCCCCCGGGCGCTCCCTGAGAGGGGGTATGGTGAGAGGAACGACGGAGAGCCGGAAGTACAGGTCCTCGCGGAAGGTCTTCTCCGCCACGGCACGCTGGAGATCTTTGTTGGTTGCGGCGATGAGGCGCACGTCCACGGTGAGGGTGGTCGTTCCTCCCACTCGTTCAAAGGCTTTCTCTTGAAGGACGCGCAACACCTTGGCCTGAACGGTCTGGGAGAGCTCGCCGATCTCGTCCAGGAAGAGCGTGCCGCGAACAACTCGTTCTCCAGGAGCGTCTCGGGGATCGCCGCGCAGTTGATGGCGACGAACGGCCTTCCCGAGCGGGGCGACAGCTCGTGGAGGGCGCGGGCGAAGAGCTCCTTGCCGGTGCCGGACTCCCCGCACAGGAGCACCGTGGCGCCCGTAGGGGCCACGCGGCGGACCTGATCCGTGAGGGACTTCAGATTCGGGTCGTCGCCGACGATGCGGGGCATGCCGAAGCGCTGGGCGAACTCCTCCTTGAGGAGGATGTTCTCCTCCACCAGACGCCGTTGGCCTGAGGCCCTCTCCACCTGCAGCAGGAGGTGCGCCGTGTCCACGGGCTTGGAGAGGAAGTCGAACGCCCCTTCCTTCATCGCCCGCACCGCGTCCTCCACGGTGCCGTAGGCGGTCATCACCACCACGGGGAGGAGAGGGTCTTCCTCCAGCGCGGCCTTGAGAACCTGGTGCCCGTCGCCCTTGGGAAGCTTGAGATCGGTGAGCACCATCAGGTAGGGGCCGGCACGCAGGCGGTGCAACGCCTCGGAGGCGTCGGCCGCCTCCTCCACGCGGTACCCTTCGGATTCGAGCGTCTTCCGGAGGACGGCCCGGAGGCTGTCCTTGTCCTCGACGATGAGGATCCGGTTCAAGGCGGGGGCTGCTGCTGGTGGGCGGCGGGGGGCGCCGGGGCGGACGCGCCGCGCGGGCGCGTGGGGGCCGCGATGAGCCGATCCATCTCGGCCTTCAGGGCGGCGATCTTCCCCTCGAGATCGGCCTTCTCGGCCTGCACTTTCGCGAGGATCTGCCGGGCGTCCATGGAGGCCTCGGTGTCCTTCTCCTCCTGCGAGACCTGGGGCCTGGGGAGGAACGGGTTGGCGAGAGAGCGGCTCCGCTTATCCAGGTCGGCGATGCGGGCCTCGGCCTCGCGGATCGACTGCTGGACCTCGCCGATGCGGCGCTCCTTCTCGTCGGGGTAGAGCGCCTCGTCGGCCGGAGGCTCGCCCCCCTCCTGGCCCTGTTTCAGGGCCGTGGTGTCCACCACCAGGTTGGCCGGCCGGCGTGCGGATCGGTACCTGGCGAGGTCTTTGTTGGTGAAGACGCGCGGGGCCGGGACGGGCGCGTTCGGATCGGGGGGCTTCTCCCCTTCGGGGGCGGCCACGGTCGGGGTGAGCGCCGTGAGGAGCGTCACGAGCACCACCGCCGCGGCGAGCGCCTCAGTTCTCGACTTCCTGCGATCCCCGGCGCCACGGGAACTCATGACCACGATCGTAGCACCCTCAGCCCTTCCCCTCCACGGCGTCACATCTCCGTCTGCCAGAAGGTGATCGTGGTCCGGGGGAGGTTGATGTCGGGAGGCGGCCACTCGCCCTTGATCAGACGCTCGTCGAACATCACCAGGGGAGTCCCGGCCGTCGGCCCCGCGCCCGAATCGTGCATGCCGCCCTTGGCGATGACGCTGCCGAAGGCCACCAGGTTGCCGGTGGCCTCGAACCGGCCCGACACGTAGAGGACGCCGTACATGTTGATGCTGGCCGAGAAGGGGATCCCGGCGCTGTCCCGCGCGTTCGGGTCCGTGGCGCCCGTAAACACGACGCCGTTGGTGGACGTCACGGTCGCCGACTGCGCGCCGTTCGGGTCACCCGCCGCGACGACGATGAACTGGTTGTTGGGGTTGGACAGGGACGTCGGGTACTTGAGGTTCACCCACTCGCCGACGTCCACCACCTTGTCGTTGTCGGCGTCGATCCACGGCTCGCCCGGCGGGATGACGACCTGATTGGCCCCGCCGCCGATGCCGGAGGAATCCCAGTCGCCGTTGTAGTAGATGAAGCCTGCGGCGTTCCAGGTCCCTCCGGAGAGCGAGGTCTTCGCCTTGATGTTGGCGCCGCCCGGGTCGGGCGTGAGCCCGTCGCACGTGTCGAAGAACCAGAACCCCGTCTTCCCGCTCGTCCAGGTCTGCAGATCCGCGGCCGTCCCCACGCCGTCCTCTCTCCACGTGTCGGTGGTACTGCCGCAGGCCGCCGCGTACTTCATGAAATGGATGTCCTGCCCGCCGCTGAGGGCCACGTTCTTCCAGATCTGGTAGTCGAAGTCGGGGCACTGGGGGGGCGAGTGCGCAATCAGGTTGGTCTCGTCCACGTTGTTCGTCGGGTTGCCCGACTCGATGGGGGGAGCCGTGTTCGCGTCGCCCGGGTAGACGTAAGGCTGCACGACGTTGTTGGGATTGGCCCCGCACAGGTCTCCCCCCGCCCGCAGCCTGTACCAGGGATCGAACCAGATGGGACTGGAGGTGGTGCCCGTGCCGGTCCCGGCGTTGAGGGGGCCTCCGAGGCGGTTCTCCGTGACCCACCGGGAGAGCACGCTCCCGGAGATGTACTTGTTGACGCTCGCGAAGGGGACGCTCGGCGGGGAGCCGTTGAAGAGATCCGTCTCGCTCGCGCCGGCGCAGGTGGCGCCCGCCCCCGCTTGCGCGACCGTCTTGGCGCTCACCTCCCCCCAGTGCACCTGGACGTTGCCGTTCGTCTGGAAGTCAGCGCAGGACTGGAACGGCCCCGTGGGGCCGGGGTAGGGGGCCTCGTTCAGGACCATCTTCACGATCCGGCGGGACACCTCCACCGAACTGGCCGTGGTCACCGGCACTTTGGCCGCCCCGAGCGTCCCCATGCGCTTGAACTTGGCCGCCGTGACCTTCACCGTGCAGATGCCGTAGCGCGTCTTGACGCCGTTGATCGTGATGATGGGGGGCGCGTATATCTCGATCTTCTGGATCCGGCCGACCTGGTGCTGGACGTCCACGTTTCCGACGACCGCGAAGTTGAACAGGTCGAGGGCGTCCAGACCCGTGGTGTTCGACTCGATCACGACGTCGGAACCCGACTCCAGCCCCTTGAACTCCGCCGTGTTGGACCCCCGGTACGGCTTGTCCCACATCGTCAGGAACGTGGATCCCGTCTTGACGAGCATCCCCTGCCTGAAAAGCGGGCGGTTCGGGTCACCACTGCTCGCCAGCACCTCCGCCGTGTTGGGGTTGTTGTCGTGGTCGTACACTCTCTTGGTGAAGTCGTAGAGGACGGGGTTCCGCATGTCGTAGGTGTCCATGAACTTGAACAGCACCGAGGAGGGGACGTTGGGATCCCCCACGGTGGGCCGGTCGAACCACGCCTTCACCATCTTCGCGCCGGCCTCGCCCACGAACAGGAGCTGGTCCGAATCGCGCTGGTTCACCGCGATCTGGTTCTCCTGATCCGCCAGCACCAGGTACGACAGCCCCAGCAGCGTCAGGATGACCGCCACCATGGTGGCGATCATCAGGGCCGAGCCGGATTCCCGGCGCCGGCTCGGGCGCCGGGTCCTCCGTGCGGTCTCGCGAGGTCCTCTCATGGCATCCCCCTCAGAAGCCCGGGCAGTTCGGATCGATCGTCGGGTCGCACAAGGTGATGCCCGGCGTCGTCGTGTCCGCCACCACCGTCACCGTGCACGTGCCGGTCCCGCCCTGGCCCGTCACCGAGAAGACGTACTCCGTGTTGATGACGTTGCCCACGGGGACGGGCCCGATCTTGCCGGCCATCGCCTTCGTGAAGACGTAGCTCACGGTGATCGGGTTCAACACCGTCGCCGTCGTCGGCAGCGAGTACGTCGTGAAGGGAGCGTTGCGGAGGTCGAACTTCGCCACCGGGCTGGCCCCGCCGATCGGGTTCACCGGAGGCGAGAGGATCACGCTGGGCTGCGCCTCGTACGTCCACGCGGTGAGCTGCGGGTTGTTGCTGAGCAGGTTGGTCCAGTCCAGGTTGAGCCTCTCGATGGTCACGTCGGCGCCGCAGCCGTTCACGATGTCGAAGAAGATCTCATTGTTCTTCGTGCCGCCGCCGACCGCGCCGAGCGCGGTGTTGTTGCTGATGCGGGGGTTCGAGGCGGCGACGCAGCAGGCGACCGGAGAGGTCACGCTGACGGTCGTCGTCTGGACGTCGGTGCAGCCCGACGAGTTCGTCACGGCCGCCCTGACGTCGTACGTGCGCCCGCTCACGGTGGGTGACTGGAGCGTGTTCCACGCGGCCGTGTAAGGATACGTGGTGGTGGTCTGGTTCAGCACCACGGTGCCTGTCGTGGCCTCCGTGATGATGATCTGGCCAGACACCGGCGTGACGCCGCCCGTCACGGTCACGGTGATGACCTGGGTCCCGGAGACGGGGTTGCCGCCCGGAGACATGTTGATCTGGATCGATCCTCCAAGGTTGCACTTGGTCAGAATGGCGGGCGCCGACGGCGCGCTCTCGTTGGGGCAGTCGTCCCGGGCCGTGAGCTGGTAGTAGTAGCTCTCATTGGCCGGGATGCTCGGGATGTTCACGTCGGTGTGCGAAGGAGAGCCCGGCGGCGTCACGGTGCCGTCGTAAAGGAGCGTGTACGTCGCCAGGTTGGGGTCGCCGCCCGAAGACACGACCGCGCGATAAACCTTGTAGGTGTCGATCAGGATGCTGGCCGGAGTCGCCCCCGTGTCCTGGTTGACGGGGTTCCAGGTGAGGAGCGACTGCTGGAGGCCCATGTCGGTGGCGATGAGGTTTTGGGGAGCCTTGGGCGGCAGGCTCGTGGCCGCCGCGCCGCTCGTGCTGATCTGAGCCGACTTCAGGCCGCAGCGATCCTCCGCCATCGCCTTGTAGAAATACGTACGACAATTGACGAGGCCCACCTTGCTCGGATCGTTCGGATCCAGCCCATCGGTATACCCCGTGGCGTTCTTGCCCAGGGTGTTCGGATCGACCGGCACCTGCACCTGCGATGGGACGTTCGGGTCGAAGGTCGCCGTGGCCCCGCGGAAGAGCCGGAACCCCTTGAGGTCCCGCAGGGGCGCGACGTTGGCGGCCACCTGGTCGTTGGCGCAGACCCCGTTGGGATCCGCGACGTTCGTCGTCGGCGCCGTCCAGGAGACGGCGATATGGTTCGGGATGGCGTTGCCCGCCCCGATGCTGGTCGCCGCCGGGCTCCCCGGAGCCTCCGGCGTCCACTTGTTGGCCATGGAGGCCGCCGACGAGTACGCGTAGGGATCGCTCCTGTTGCCCGCGGAGTCCACCGCGGCCACCCCCACCACGAAGGACCCGCTGGTGCCGAGGTTGTCGAGGTAAACGCTCGTGGCGTACACGTCCTGGTTGTTGGCCTGGTTCAACTGCGAGGTGCCGTAGCTGACGTCGTACTTGACGACGCCCTCGCTGGAGCTGTTGGCGGTCCAGGTGGCGAGCAGCCCCTCGCAGTGCCCCGCGCAGACCGAGAGGCCCGTGGGCGTGTTGGGATCGTCGAGGTCCAGGTCCGGGATGCCCACGAAGCCCAGGTTCCTGGGCGTCACGTCGCTCGCCAGCTCGAACTTCCTGAAGTGGCGGCTCTTGGGGTTGGTGTCGGCGGGGTCGAAGTACGCGAGGTCCGGATCCTCCGTCATGCCCACGATCTTCACGCCCACCTTGGCGATCTTCTTGCGCAGCTCGATCGCGGTGGCCGTATCCATCCCCTCCGCCATCGTCGTGAGGACGTTGCCCGATCCGTCGTAGTAAGTGAACGTGAGGCTGCGGATGTCGTCGGCGACGGGCTGCTTGTCGGGAGCGCCGGCCGCGCTCAGCGTGATCCGGTACAGCGTGTACGGCGGCGAGTTCATGTCCAGATAGACGTTGTTGAGGGTCACGGTGTCCACGGTGCCGTCCCGCGGCACCGCCGTCACGTCGGCCTGGAACTGGATGGAGGTTCCGCCCGTCCCGGAGGGCTTCGCGAGCGCATAGGTGACGATCTCATCGTTGCCCGTGGAGATGATGCCGAAGGGCTTGCCGGCGCCCCCCAGGGTGGACTCGGGCGTGGCCGCGGCGGTCGTGTCCTCGAAGTCGTAGTCGCCGCGAACGGTGACGGCGTTCGCCCACATCCCTTCGATCTGCTCGTCGGGGCGGCCGCCGGCGCCGTCCGGGTTGTAGTTGAAGCCGGCCATGCGGAGATCCGCCACGAGCCGGTCGAAGGCGATGCGGGTGTTCTGCTGCTGCGAGGCCGCGTTCTCGCCCTGCTTGAAGTTCTTCTGGAGCTGCTGGTACAGGGTCATGGCGATGGCGCTGATGATCGCGAAGATGGCGATGGCCACCATGACCTCGGCGAGGGTGAAGCCTCTCTGCGCCGCCGGGCGCGCCCCCCTGGTTTCCCTCCGCTGATGAAGATCAAACACGGACTCTTTCCTCCTTGCTGTGGGTCGTTCGCTCAGGCGGCAGGGGCGCCGTGCCTGGTTTCAGAATCGGACTCCTTCGACCGTCACGCTGCGGCTGCGCCGCAGCTCGGTCCAGTGGACCTCGACCGTGACGCGCAACGCCTCCCCGCTCGCGAACGTCGCCGGTTTGGGGACGCCGCCTATCGGCTGGAGCTTGATGCTGGCGTACCCCTTCCAGAGATGGCTCTTGATGATGTTCTGATACTGGGTGTTCGCATACTTGCCGACCACCTCGCCGGTGGTGTCGCAGGCGGGGATGGTGGAGACGACGTCGGTGCAGGTCGTGAAGGAGTTCAGCGTGGTCAGGCTCGTGCCGCTCCCGAAGGTCTGCTGGATTCCGTTGTACGAGAGCTTGTTGATGTCTTCCATGATGTCCTGTGCTATGGACGTGGCCTCCGTCATCAGACGCCCGCTCTTCACGTTGGACTGCGCCAGGACGAACATGGAGGCGATGGCCACGATGACGCCCGTGAGGATGCCCAGCGAGACGATGACCTCGACGAGGCTGTAGCCCGCCTCGCGGGAACGCCCGGCTGAGCCCATGCCGCCCATCAGTGCGTCACCGTGTAGATCACCTGGCCGGCAGAGGCGAAGCCGAACCGGTATCGATCGGTCCGGCTGCCGTTGATGATCGAGGAGATCTCGACGTAGTTCGACGTGGGACTCGTCGTGTCTGGAGCGGACGGGTTCGTGATGGAGCCGTTGATCTTGAAGGCGGGCGCGTACGACCCCGACGGATTGGTGGTCATGCTGATGTGCGGTGGGAGCTTGATGGTCAGGGTCTTCTTTTTGATCGGGTGGAAGTACGAGTAGGTGTTCGCGGGCGCCGGCGTGAAGGTCATTATGAGGCCCTGAATACTCGGGTTGTTCGGGTCCCCTCTCATGGTGATGGCCATCTGCCGCACCCCGCGAAGCGCCGAGAGCATCTCGTCGGCCGCCGACCGCACCTTCCAGGACCGCTGAAAGTCCCCGAAGCTGGGAAGCACCGCGAGGAGGATGACAGCGATGATGGCGACCACCACGAGGATCTCCGCCATGGAGAACCCTCGGGAGGCGCATCTGCGGCGCTCCCCCGGCTGTTTGTAAAGGACAGGATCGTTCATAGGCTCCCTCCTAAGAGCAACCGTGGTGCCAAGGCGCCACGCATATGTGCTTCTGCCGTAAGTGAGCGCGCAGCCACCCCTTCGCGGGGGCGAGCGCGAATCGGGAGGGAATCGGAGCGGGAAGGCCCCCGGTGCCGCACTGTTTTTGTGTTACAAAAGGTAACAGGATCCGTCCCATGGCCTTCTCATCCTTCTTCAAGAGGGAGTGTGACGGTGATTCTCGCACCTCCTCCTTCCTGGTTGGCCGCCTCGATGGATCCGTCGTGGCTCACGACGATCTTCTGGGCCAGCGCCATGCCGAGGCCGGTGCCCCGGTCCTTCGTGGTGACGAACGGCGTGAACAGCCGGCCGAGTACGTCCTCGGAGAACCCCGGGCCCGTGTCGCTGACGGTCACCGAGACGCCCCCGGCGTCCACCCGGCCCGTCGCCGTGACCTTCCGCGGAGCGGTGCCCGCCAGGGCCGCCTCGACGGCATTGCGCAGGAGGTTGTGGAACGCCTGCCTCACGAGGATCTCGTCGCATCGCACGGAATCGGGCCAATCCCCCTCCACGGAGACCGCCACTTCCTCGCCGGCCCCCCGGACCACCTCGCGGGAGACTTCCTGGATGATCGAGCGGAGATCGCAGTCGCTCTTCTGCAGCCGTGCGGGGCCCGCGTAGCGCAGGAACTCATCCACGACCCGCTCCATGGACTTCACCTCGCGGATGATCGCCTGGGCGTTCCCCGACCCTTCAGGCTCCTCCCGCGCGGCCAGGCGCGCGTAGCCCAGGATGGTGGCCAGGCTGTTGCGGAACTCATGGGCGATTCCCGCCGACAGCTCCCCCACGCGGGCGAGGTTTTCCTTGAGGAGGACGCGGGCCTGCAGACCGCGGATCTCCGTGAGGTCGCTGAACAGGCAGAGCGCACCCGTGCCGCCGCCGGGTGGGCCGGAGGCCGTGACGCCGAGGTGCACGCTTCGCCCGCCGGGCAGACGGTGCGCCACCACCTCCCGCGAGCAGCCCCGCCCGTAGCGGGCCGCACCCTCCAGGAGGCTCGCGAACTCGGGCGATCCCGCGAAGATCTCGTGCGTCTTCCGTCCCAGCACATCAGGCGCCGGGAGCCCGAGGATCGACTCCCCGGCCGGGTTGAGCGCGGCCACCCGGCCCTCGCCGTCCAGGATGAGGATGCCGCTGCTGAGGCTCGCCAGGAGCGATTCCTGCGCGGTCCCATGGGAACCTCCGCTCTTCATCCGCTCCAGCTCGGACTCCATGGACTTCATCTTGTCCACGACTCCCCGGAAGGAGGCGACGAGGAACGCGGGGTCGTCGGGGCCCCAATCGGCGGCGGGGCCCGCCGGCAGATCCGCGGCGGCCTCCCGGAGCATGCGGTAGGGCTTCAGAACGAAGCGCGTGAAGAGGAGCACCATCACGAGGACGATGGTGCCTCCGACGGCCTGCGCCCACGTGAGGAAGCGGACCTGCCTTGTGATGGCTCCCGCCGCAGCCAGGGCGTAGCCGGCGCGCAGGTACGACGGGCCTCCGGAAGGCTCAGGCGCGAGGGGGGCGAAGACGTGCGTCAGCGCATCCTGGGCGCCGCCGGCGGCGACGGCCGGCCTCCCGGCCATGAGGGCGCTTAGTCCCGCCGGATCGAGCACCGAATCGAACGTCTCGGTCATCCCCAGCCTCCACGACTGGCTCGACGCGAGCACTCTGCCCGAGAGGTCCACGATCTCCGCCACCGAGGCGCCGTGGGAGCGGCCCAGCACCGACAGCCGAGATCCGGCGCGCGCCGCCTCTCCCGGTCGGCCGCCCAGCGCCGAGGCCGCCAGGCCTTCCGTGGCCGCCTGGCGGGCCAGGGACTGGGTCGCCGCTACGACCCTCGCCCTGGCTTCCTCGAGGAGCAGGTCCTCGGAGACGGTCAGGAAGGTGACGGTCACGAGGTTCGCGGTCACCAGGAACAGGACGACCAGGAGCAGGAAGACCTTGACCTGGGTCTCATACCCCCTGACGACGAGCTGCATCAGGTCCTCACCCGATCCAGGCCTCAAAGATTCCGGCGTACCAGGCGGCCAGATCTTCTCCCGCGAAGAGAGCGAGCACGGCCCCGCCCGCGATGAACGGCCCGAACGGCACCGGCGTCTTCAACCCGCGCCTCGTGAGGGCCAGCCACGGCACCACGAGCAGGCAACCCCCGATCGATCCGGCCAGGATCGTCACCAGCGTCAGCCGCGCCCCGAGGAAGGCACCCACCATCGCGAGCATCTTGACGTCGCCCAACCCCATTCCCTCCTCCACGGCCGCCGCCGCGACGTCGTCCTCCGGGGCCGTCCGGGCTTCCGGCGCGACTTCCTCGATCCTTCTTGATCCGGATCCGCGCAAGCGTCGGACGAGCCGGTACGCCGCGCGCGCAAGCAGAGGGACCGCCGCCCCAACCGCCGCCCCCGTGAGGGAGGCCAGAGGCCTCGCCGGCTGATCGAGAGCGCTCCCGAGCCAGCTCCAGTTCCCCTCCCCGGCCGTGCCCTCGGCCTCCAGCAGGGCGGCGCGCGCCGCCGACACGGCCAATCCCGCGGCTGCCCCCGGCAGCGTTATGACGTCGGGAAGGATGAAATGGCGCGTGTCGATCACGGTCAGAACGAGGCATGCGAAGAAGAGCGCGGCGGCCGCGACGCCGTCGAGCGTCGCGCCGAACTTCATGTAGGCCCCGAGGAACCCCGCCCCCATGGCCGCCTCCACCAGCGGGTAACTCCACGAGATGGAGGCGCCGCACGCGCGACACCGCGCCCGAAGCAGAAGGAACGAGAGCACCGGGATGTTGTCGTACCACCGGATGAGGGCGCCGCACGCGGGGCAGCGGGATCGGGGCTTCACGACGGAGCGGCCCTCGGGCAGGCGGTGGGCGCACACGTTGGCGAACGACCCGAGGATGAGCCCGAGGGCCAGGGCCCCGAGTGGGCCGGCGCCCGCGCCCTCCGCTTCCATCACCTGGGACGCTGCCTCAAGAGCCACCGGGCGGCGGAGCGGACCTGCCCCGTGTTGCGGTTGTAGAGGTAGGACCTGCCTTCCGGATCGCGCGGCACGCGCTCGAGAAGCCCCGCCCCCACCAAGTCCTCCAGATCCGCGGCCGGCCGGCCGAAGCGCGCCCCGTACGCCGAGAGCGCGCCCTCCAGATCCTCCAGGTCCACCTGGATCTTCAGATCGTGGACGTGCCGGTACGACACCGACCGCACGTACTCGTCCGCCGCTTCCCGGTAGATGTCCAGCCAGGAGCGCAGCGACGTCCTCCGGTCGCCCAATCTGGCGTACATCTCTGCCCTGAGGCGCTTGACCAGCGGGTGCGCCCCGGGCACCTTCATGGCGCGCTCGAAATACCGCGCCGCCCGCGCGTAGTCGTGCAGCGTGTCGTAGCAGTAGAAGCCGGCCTCGAAGGCGAGGATCCAGCCGCCGGGGTTCGCCTCGATCCCTTTGTCCAGGAGCCGCAGCGCCATCTCCACGTCGTGCGCCTCCAGCGCCATGATCAACGCGCCGATGATGTAGGGGTCCTGGTAGCGAGGATCCAGCTCCGTGATGACGTTACGGAAGATGTGCTCCAGGTAGGCGTACCGCTCGGCGGCTTCGTATTCGGAGTAGAACTGGATCGACCAGAGGTAGATGGCGTCGGCCAGGACCTCGGGGTACCCGAGCGCCAGAGCCTTCAGGTACTTCCCCGACGGGAGGTAGAGCAGGTGCGACCCCGCGGGCCGCGCCGCCTCCATCGCGTGCAGCCGCCTCTCGAAGGACGCCGTCACGAGGAGAGCCAGCGCGATCCCCCCCGCCGGCAGCGTCCGGCGCCACCTCACACGAAGTCCCTCTTCCGGAAGGCGGCGATCGCCAGCATGAGGACCACGGCGGTGTACCCCAGCCCGTACCCCACCCCCAGGAGCACCTCCTCGCCGCTCACGGCGACGCGATGGACGACCTCGCCTTTGACGTTCAGGTGCTCCAGGTTGGGAAGCACGCGATACAGGAACACGAGCAGCGCCTGCACCCAAGCCGACTCGATCCTCTGCGCCAGGAGCGGCAGACCCCACGACAGGTGGCCGATGAGGTAGCAGGTCACGGTGAAGAGGCTGCTCAGCAGCGGGCTGCTGAACGACGAGAAGAAGATCGCGATGGCCGTCATGAGCAGGAGCTCGACGAGCGTCAGCACGATGGCCTTGCCGAGGTCGAAGTCGAGGTACCCCTTGTACCAGAGCACCCCGTAGAAGGCCAGCGTCATGATGCTCAGGTTCACCAGGAGCACGAGCGCCAGGCCCAGGTACTTCCCCAGGATGAACTCCGAGCGCCTTATCGGCTTGGCGATGAGCGTGTAGATGGTCCGCTTCTCGATCTCCTTGAAGACCAGCCCCACGCCCACGAAGATGGCCGTGGCCACGCCGAACAGGGAGATGGCCGCCAGCCCCATGTCCTTCATGATCTTCTCCTCGCTGCCGACCGTGAGGAGACTCAGCGCGCGGCTCGCCCCGATCATGACGAGGGCGAAGGCGAGGATCAGGTACAGGATCCGGTCGCGGATCGCCTCGCGGAATGTGTTGATCGCGATGGCCCAGAGCCTCACGCGCCCGACACCTCCTTGAGATACAGGTCCTCCAGCGTGTCACGCCGCGGGATCACCGAGATGAGCGATCCTCCGGCCCGCCGCAGCCCCTCCAGCAGGGCGGCCAGATCCGCCTCGGACCCGACGCGCGCCAGCGTTTCCGTCCCGCGCACGGCCAGCACCTCCCCCGCGACCCCCAGGGCCGGGAAGGCCGGGCCCGAGAAGGTCACCTCCCAGGAGCGGACATTCGGCCTCAGGAGATCCTCGATCCTCCCCTGCGCGCTCAGCACGCCGTCCTTGACGATGCCGATCCGGTCGCACAGGGCCTCGGCGTCCGAGAGGATGTGCGAGGAGAAGAAGACAGTCCTCCCTGAATCCCTGAGCGACAGGATGATGTCGCGGAACTCGCGCCGCCCGATGGGATCGAGACCGCTCATCGGCTCGTCCAGGATGATCAGGTCGGGATCGTTGATGAGCGCCTGCGCCAGCCCGATGCGTTGCAGCATCCCCTTCGAGTACTTCCGGAGCTGCACGTCGGCGCGCGGAGCCATGCCGACCTTCTCGAGGATGGCCCCGATGCGGCGCCGCCTCTCGTATGCGGAGTAGCCGAAGAGCCGGCCGCAGTAGTCCAGGAACTCCCGGCCGGTGAGATACTCGTAGAAGTACGGGTTTTCGGGCAGGAAGCCGATCCGCTCCTTGAGCGAGACCACGGAGCCCCGCTTCCCGAAGATGCGGATCGATCCGGCGTCCGCGAAGACCAGCCCGAGGATGATCTTGAGGGTGGTGGTCTTCCCGGCCCCGTTCTGCCCTAGGAGCCCGAAGATCTCCCCTCGCGAGACGGACAGGTTCAGCCCCTTGAGGACGCGGTAGCGCCTCAGGCGGAGGTGCCCCCAGTACGACTTCTCGAGCCGCTGGACGTCGAGGACGATCTCGCTCAAATGTGCCGCCTGCATTCCGCGATACACGGTATCAGCCGCGGCGCCCTCGGCCGTGGGCTGCGTGCCGCATCACGTGGTATCAGCCGCGGCGCCCTCGGCCGTCGGCTGCGTGCCGCATCACGTGGTATCAGCCGCGGCGCCCTCGGCCGTCGGCTGCGTGCCGCATCACGCGGTATCAGCCGCGGCGCCCTCGGCCGTCGGCTGCATACCGCTTTGAAGTATACCCGAGCCGCCCAGCAGCTCCTCGTACAGCCCTTCCTGGGCCCTCACCATGGCGTCGATGTCCCAAGCGGCGGCGCGCGGGAGGCCCGCGCGTCCCATCCGGCGCCTCAGGTCCGGGTCCCGGATGAGAGAGAGCACCGCCTCGGCCAGCCCCGCGACGTCGCCCGGTTCGACGAGGCGCCCGTTCACGCCGTCCTCGACGGCCTCCGGCGCCCCGTCCACGCGCGTGGCCACCACCGGCACCGCCGTGGCCATCGCCTCCGGCAGAACGCGCGGCAGGCCCTCCCACAGCGACGTGTGGAGCAACACGTCGAAGGAGCGCATGAGGTCTGGGATGTCCCGGCGCCACCCTGTGAGGACGACCCTGTCGGCGATCCCCTTCTCCCGGATGAGCGCCTCGATGGCCGGACGGATCTCCCCGTCTCCCACAAGGACGAAGCGCGCGCGCGGCTCTCTCGCCGCCACCTCCGCCGCCACCCGCACGAAATCGAGGGGCGCCTTCTGGGGCTTGAAGCAGGCCACCATCCCGACGGTGACGTCGCGTTCGCGTGGGCCGGCGGCCGGAGCACCCGAGTAGTCCGGCGGCGCGAGGTCCGCCGCGGGGCGGAAATCGCTCAGGCGGATGCCGCTTCGGATGAGTCGGGAGCGCCGCGCCTCAAGGATACCGAGGGCCTCCCCCTGGCGCAGGTTCGCCTGGGACACCACGACGAAGGCGGTCGTGAAGCGGGAGACGAGCCTCTCCAGCCCCACGAAGACTCCCCGGACGAGGGCGCTCTGATCGCGATGGAATCCCCAGCCGTGGATGGAGTGGATGATCACCGGCACGCCGGCCGCGGCGGCCGCAACCCGGCCGAGGATCCCGGCCTTGGAGGAATGCGTGTGGACGATCCGGGGGCGCTCCCGGCGCAGCAGGCGGAAGAGATCGAAGAATGCCTTGAGGTCGCGCAGCGGGGCCACCTGCCGCACGAGGCTTCGCAGAAAGAACACCGGCACCCCGGACGCGCGGGCCTCCTCCACCAGCGGCCCTTCGCTCCCCGACACCAGCATCGGTTCGAAGCGCCCTCGATCCAGGTGCGTCACGGTGTAAAGCGTGTTCTGCTGCGCGCCGCCCAGCTCGAGCATCGTGATGATGTGGCACACCTTCACGCGCCGGGGCCTCACGGCGACGCGTCCACGACTTCCCGCAGGAAGATCTCCAGCACCATCAACGTCCAGATCGCATCGTCGTGGTTGGCCGCCCCCGACACGTGCTCCGCGAGCAGGCGCTCGGCCGCGCCGGGTCGCAGGAGCCCCCGCTGGCGCGCGGACGCCGACCCCAGCGTGTCGTGGGCGAGATCCCGGAGGGCTCCGGAGCGCAGCCACCGGTCCACGGGGAGCCCGAAGCCCGCCTTCCTCCCGGCGACGACCCGCCTCGGGACCAGACCGCGCGCGCACTCCTTGAGGATCACCTTGCCCGCGGCGCGCGGCATTCTCACGGAGGCCGGGAGCGACGCCGCCGCCTCCACGACCTCGTGATCAAGAAGCGGGCATCGCACCTCCAGGGCCGAGGCCATCGAGGCGGCGTCCACCTTCCGGAGCACGTCTTCGGGGAGCCACAGCGCGAGATCGGCCCTGGCCACCGTGTCGAGGGGCGAGGCGCCGCGCGACTCCGCGTAGAGCCGGTGCAGCGGCTCGAGCGGATCCGCGGGCAGCGCCGCGAGCGCGTCGCCTGTCAGGAGGTCCGCGAGGCCGGACGGGTGGAAGCGGCAGATCCATCGATCGTTGCGCTCGAATGGATCTTCGCCGGCGGCGGCGAGGAAGCGCCCGGCGCGCCCGCTGAGGTTGCGTCTTCCGCGCGCCCCCGGCATCACGGCCATGGAGGCGCCCGCGGCGCGGCGCGCGAGGGCGGGGAGCCTGCGCCACCTCTCGGCGAGGCGGTGCGCCCGGTACCGGTCGTAGCCCAGGAAGACCTCATCGCCGCCGTCTCCCGAGAGCGCCACCTTGACCTCGCGCCGCACCGCCGACGAGAGGGCGTCCACGGCGACGAGGGAGGAGTCCGCCAGCGGCTCGCCGACCAGGCGGATCAGCGCCGGGAGCCTCTCCGCCGCCCGGGGCTTCAGATGAATTTCGTGGTGGTCCGACCCGATGGCGGCGGCCGTCTCTGCCGCGGGGGCCGATTCGTCGTACCCCGCCTCGTCGAAGACGACGGTGAACGTGCGCAGCCGGCCGCCCGCGTGGCGGGCCGCGAGCGCGGCCACGAGGGAGGAATCGAGCCCCCCGCTGAGGAAGACGCCGAGCGGCACGTCGCTTCTCAGTCTGAGCCGCACGCTCTCCTCCAGGACGGGAAGGATCTCCCTCGCGGCCTCCCGGGGCGTGGCGAAGGCACTCCGCGCGTCGGCGGCCGGCAGCGGCGGCTTCCAGTGCCGGCGCACTTCGACGCGTCCCCGGTCGTAGATCAGGCAGCACCCGGCGGGGAGGCGCTGGATCCCCTGCAGGGCCGTGAGAGGCGCCGGGACGTAGCCAAGGCCCAGGTAGGTCCCGAGGACCGACGGATCGAACGCGCCCTTCACGCCCGCCGCCAGCAGGGCGGGTATCTCGGACGCGAAGGCGATCCCGGACGCTCCGACGGCGTAGTGAAGCGGCTTCTTGCCGAGGCGGTCACGCGCCAGCAGGAGCCTGCGGCGGCGCGAGTCCCAGAGCGCGAAGGCGTACATCCCGCGCAGATCGTCGATCAAGGCGTCGCCCTTTTCCTCGTACAGGTGGACGATCACCTCCGTGTCGCTCGCGGAACGGAAGGCGTGGCGCCGTTCGAGGTCCCTCCTGATCTCGACGTGGTTGTATATCTCCCCGTTGAAGACGACCCAGACGGATCCGTCCTCGTTGCTCATGGGCTGGGCGCCCGAGGGCGTCAGATCGATGATGGCGAGGCGGCGGTGGCCGAGGACGCAGCCGGGGAAGGCCCGGACCCCCTCCCCGTCGGGCCCGCGGTGGGCGAGCCGGGAGATCGCCTTCCGAGCGAACGACTCGTCGCCGGGGGTCGAGCCGTCCGCCGACGCGAAGCCGGCCAGCCCGCACATTCAACCCTCCTCCCGGAGAGCCAGCGCCAGATCCCGCCCTTCGGCCAGGGAGTCCTCCATCGAGTTGTAGTACCAGGCGCCGTACCGTCCGGCCGACCGGATACCGAGATCCGCGAGGGCCGCGAGCGCGGGCCCCAACCGCCTCCTCCGCACCCGGTCGTACACGACGTAGGCGGGGGAGATGTAGAAGGTGCGGCGCGCCACGATCGGGTCGCCGGGCTTGAGGATGCCGCAGCGGATGAGCCCCTCGGTGCACCTCGCCACGACGTCGTCCTCCTTCCATCCCTCATCGCTGCGCAGCGCGAGCTCCACGTAGATGGACGAGCACCCGTCGGGCACCGCCTCGGAGGAGAAGTTGGCAGGGAAACCGCACCGGTAGAAGGGGTACGCGGGATCGGGGAAGTAGACCCAGTGCATGTCGGTCAGGGCGGGGCGCGCGACGCCCAGATTCACGTTCAGCACCGCCACGGCGCGAAGCGAGGAGGCCAGCGAGGCGAGATCCGCCGCGATCCCGGAGGTGATGAGCAGCAGACGCGGCAGGGGCATCGTCGAGATCAGCGTCGTGTACGGGATCTCCTCGCTCCCTCCCCCTGAGGCGGACCGGCAGGTGATGGTCCGGCGCGCCGCATCCACGCGCACGACCTCCACGCCGTAACGCACGCCCGGGACCTTCGAGGCGAGGGCGTCGGCGAGGATGCGGATCCCGCCCCGTCTGGGGTAGAGAAAGTCGGGGTTGTAGCCGAAGGCCTTTCTGGAGAGGCCGAGCGCCCCCTCCACCACGTCGCGCACCGACGGCCGCGGAACCGCCCACGACGCCCACTCGCAGGTCATCTCCGACAGATCCGTCAGCCACAGCTTCTCGTTGTACGGGAACATGAAGTGCTTCGCGATCCCGGCGCCGAAGGTTCGAAGCGCCCACTCCCGGAACGACATCGCGCCCGCCTCCTCCGGAGGCACCTCCCCTGCCTTCACGGCTTCGATGAACCCCGTCAGACATTCCGCCACGACCTCGGCCGGAAGCCCGTACGTGTTCACCTGGAAGGGATAGGGCGTGAAGATGCCGTGGGAGTGAACGAAGGACCGCCGATCGATCCGGGTGAACGCGTCTCCGGGCAGAAGGCTCGAGACCAGCGATCGGATCTCGGGACGCCGCAGGTGCAGCAGGTGCCCCGTGACGTCGAAGGTGAATCCATCCTGCGCGACGGAGCGGCAGAGCCCCCCCGGCCCCGTCTCCTTTTCCAGCACCAGGACGTCTCCGCCCAGGTGGTAGGCGGCGCTGAGGCCCGTCAGCCCCGCGCCGATGACGACCCTCAAGAGGCCTCCTCCATCCGCACTCGCGCCAGAGCCGCGCCCGCGAGGAACAGGGTCGCGAAGGCGCCGGCCACGAGGAAGAGAGACTGGGTCCGGTCGAGGTACAGGTTCCACAGCGCCAGCGCGCCCAGCGCGGTCTGCGCGGCGTACGCCAGGTTCACGGCCCCGCGCACCGAGAACCCGGCGGCGTGCAGCCGCAGCGCGAAGTGATCGGGGCTCCCGCGGAAGGGCGATCGGCCTCGCAGGATCCTGAGGATCATCACATAGGCGGTGTCGAAGATCGGGACGCCGAGGATCAGGAGCGGGCTGAGGTACCCCACGGGATTGTGGCGGTCGTACTTGCCGATCATGGCGAGGGCCGCCAGGGTCATTCCCAGGAAGAGGCTCCCGCAGTCACCCATGAAGATGCGCGCCGGATGGTAGTTGTAGCGCAGGAAGCCCAGGAGGCTGCCGGCGAGGACGGCGGTCAGCACGGCGATGGCCGGCTGGCCGTTGAGGATCGAGACGACCAGCAGGAAGATCGCGGCGATCAGGGCGGAGCCGGCGGCCAGGCCGTCCATGACGTCGATGATGTTGAAGGCGTTGGCCATCCCGACGATCCAGACCACCGAGAGCGTCATGCCGAGCCACTCGGGCAGGACGGCGATGTGGATGGCGATGTCGCTCTTCACCAGGACCCACGCGGCCACGATCTGCCCCGCGAACTTGGGCGCCACACCCAGCACGCCGAAGTCGTCGATGAGGCCCAGCAGGACCACGATCGTCCCGGCCAGCAGGATGCCCAGCACCCTCTGGTCAAACTCGAAGACGATCCCCAGCGCCACGAGGAAGGCCCCGTAAACGGCGAGTCCGCCCAGATACGGGATGGGCCCCCTGTGTTTCTTGAGGGCTCCGTCCGGCACGTCCACGATGTTGAACTCGATGGCCGCCCGAGCCGCCACCGGCGTGCCGTAGAGGGACAGCAGGAAGCCCAGCGCGGCGCCGGCCAGCGCGCGGATCAGGGTGTCGCCCGGCACGAAGGAGTGGTCCACCGCTCAGCCGCCCGCCGCCGAGGGTGCGGCCGGCACCGTCCGGCGCCTTCGCCACGCTCGCGCCAGTACGCCGCGATGGCGCCACAGGTGAGGCACCGTGGCAGGGGCGAAGAGCATCAGATAGGCCCCCTGGCAGATCTCCCACGCCGCGATGAAAGGGAGGTCCCTGAGGAAGGCGCCGAGCGCGTCGTTCTTGATGATCATCAAGTAGCGGTTCTTGATGATGTGCGCGCGGATCCAGGCGGGGCGGCGCGCCGTCTGGAAGAGGCGCGCCAGGGCCGAGCGGGCGCCGCTCTGCGTCCCCCCGCGGAAGTGCCGCGCGCGCGCCCTCGGCTCGTAGACGGCCCTGAAGCCCGCCCTGCGGGCGCGCCAGGCCGCGTCCATGTCCTCGCCGAAGGCGAAGAAGTCTTCGTCGAAAAACCGGCCGTCCTCCGAGACGGCATCGATGAGGCCGCGCCAGTAAAGGGCCGCGGCGCCGCACACGGAGAATACCTCGCCGGCCTCGTCGTAGCGTCCCGTGTCCGGCTCGCCGTACCCCCGGTCGTGGATGCGGCGAGCCCGCGTGAGGAACTGCCCCGCGCTGTCGATGGTCACCCCGTCGAAGCGGTGGATCTTGCCCGCCACCATCCCCACCCGGTGGCCCGCCAGAAAAGCCTTCAGCGCCACCTCGAGGTAGTCCGGCTCGAGGACCGCGTCGGCGTTGAGGCACAAGATAAAGACGCCGCTCGCGCGCATCAAGGCGGCGTTGTTGGCGCGGCAGAAGCCGGTGTTCTCGGTGTTGCGCATGAGGATCGCGCGCGGGAAGCGCTCCGCAACCAGATCGGCCGATCCGTCCGTGGACCCGTTGTCCACGACGATCGTCTCGACGTCGGCGTACGTCTGCGCCTGCACGGAGGCGAGGCAGCCCGGGAGGAAGTCGCGGCTGTTCCAGGACACGACGATGACGGAGACGCGCCCGGAAACGGCGCCGCCCGGATCTCTCCCGAACGAGGGAAGGGCCCTCCCGGCGGGGATCGGGGGGAACGTCTCCGGCCCCATCGCGCTACGGGGCCGCGCGGCGGGCGGCGGCCGACGCCGCGGCGAGAGAGAAGCGGTAGACCTCCAACGTCCCTTCGGCCGTCCGCCGCCACGAGAAGCTCCGGGCGCGCGCCAGCCCGGCCTCCCTCATTCGAACCCTCAGATCCGCCCCGGTCAGCACGTCATGCAGGCAGCGCGCGATCGCCTCCGTCGAGAGCGGATCCACGAGAATCGCCGCCTCCCCCGCCGTCTCCGGCAGCGCGGAGACGCTGGACGTGACCACCGGTGTGCCGCAGGCCATCGCCTCCAGCACCGGCAGGCCGAAGCCCTCGTACAGCGAGGGGTAGACGAGCGCCGATGCGCCCGTGAGCAGCGCGGGCAGGTCGGAGTCGGAGACGTAGCCGAGGTGCTTCACCCTTCCTTCGAGGCCGCGCGCCCGGATCATCGGTTCGACCGACAGGTACGGCCGCTCGACGCGCCCGGCCAGGACGAGCGTGACGGCGGCGCTTCCGGGATCGAAGGCGGAGCCCGCTCCCGCGATCGCCGCGCCGGCCGCTGGAGCCCGCGCTCCGCCGGCCGCGGGCCGTCCCAGCGAGGCGACGGCGTCGAGGAGGCGCTCGAGGTTGCGCCGCGGGTGCAGCGACCCCAGGTGGATCAGGTAGGGAGGGCCGATGTCGTGGCGGCGCTGCACCGCCTCGACTTCCTCCCTCGGACGTGGGGTGAATCTGGGATCGGCCGCCAGGGGCACCGCGGTCACGCGCGACGGATCGAGCCCGTAGCGGCCGATGAGGTCCCGGCGGGAGCACTCCGACACGGTCAGGACGTGGACGGCTCGGCGCGCCGAGCGCCGCGCGAAGGCGCCGAAGGCGATCCGCGATCGCCACGCGAACCATTCCGGGTGCATCGTGAACGTGATGTCGTGGATCGTGACGACGGCGGGACAGGGAAGCGACAACGGCAGCGTGTAGAAGGGGAAATGCATCAGCGCGACGGGATCCCTTCGGAGGAGCCGCGGAACGTCCCGGTGCGTCCAGAAGAAGACGTTGCGGCCCCGCCCTCCCGGGAGGCGGATCCTCTCGACGCGCGGCACCCCCTCGAACCCGTCCTCCGCTTCGCGATCGAGGAACAGCCTGAACCGGAGGCGCGGGTCGATCTCGATCATCTCGGTGAGGATGTTCCTCACGTAGCGGCCGACCCCGGTCGGCTCTCCGAGGAGGCTGCGGCCCTCAACGCCGATGATCGGCGCCGTCTCCACGGCCGTCACCGCAGGGCGGCCTCGCGGTACACCTCAAGCGTGCGCCGCGCCGCCTCCTTCCAGGTGTACCGGGCGGCCCGGGCGCGCCCGGATTCGGAGAGCCGCCGTGCGAGCGCGTCGTCGCCGAGGATGGAGGCGACCGCGCCGGCCAGGCCCTCGACGTCCGCGGGCTCCGCGTAGAGGCAGGCGTCGGCGCCCACCTCCGGGAGGGCGCCGGCGCGGGCCGCCACCACGGGAGTGCCGCAGGCCATCGCCTCCAGCACGGGGAGCCCGAACCCCTCGTTGAGGGACGGGTAGATCAGCGCCGCGGCGCCGCGGTAGAGGGCGATGAGGTCGGCGCGATCGAGGAAGCCCGTCATCACAAGCCGTTCGGCGATGCCGGCCGCCGTGGCGCGCCGCCGGACGTGCGCGGGGCGCGGGGCCTCCTCCCCCGTGACCACGAGGCGCAGATCGTATCCCCGGCGGACGAGGACGGCCGCCGCCTCCACGGCCGCATCCAGATTCTTCACCGGATCGTGCCCTCCCGTGTGCAGGAGATACCGCCCGGTGAGGCCGAACCGTCTTCTCAGACCCGAGAGCAGCCGCTCCGCGAGGGCCAGCGATTCCGGGGAGATGTCCACGCCCTCGGGGACGGTCCGGATTCTATCCGCCCGCAGGCGCACCAGCGCCACGGCGTCCGCCAGCGTCGCGCGGGAGGGGACGATGATCCTGCGGGCGGCGCGCGCGCAGGCGAAGTTGGCGCGGAAGACGACCTCGTTCCTGAACGACACCGACCCCGGGATCTTCACGGGCGTGAGATCGTGGATCGTCTGCACGAGGGCGCAGCGTGAGGCCGCGAGCACCGGCAGCGTCCAGAAGGGCGAGTGGAAGACCTCCACGCCGTGCCGCGCGAGCGCCTTGGGCCAGGCGAACTGGTCCCAGATCGTGACGCCCCGCCGCGGCCCCTTCAGGGCGACCGTCTCGACTCCCGGCGTGCGCGCTCGCCACACCTCGGGGATGGGGCGCCCCTCGCGGTGGAAGAGGACGATCTCGTCCTCGCCGCGTTCTTCCACGAGGGCTCCCACCAGCCCGATCAGGTACGTCCCGACGCCGCGGCGGCCGCTGGCCCCGTCGAGGGGCCTCACGTCGATCCCGATCCTCATGGAGGGCCTCCGGCGAGGACCTCGCCGTAGAGCGCGCAGGTGGCGGCCACCATCCTCTCCACGCTGAAAGCCTCCTCGACCCGCCGTTTCGCCGCAATCCCCATCCTCTCACGACCGGGCGGGTCCGCCAGCATCCGCGCGAGGGCATCCGCGAGTGACTCCGGATCGCGCGGAGGGACGAGGTACCCCTCGACGCCGTCGCGGACCACCTCCGGGACGCCGCTCACGGCCGTGGCCACGACGGGGCGGCCGGCCGCCATGGCCTCCAGCAGCGCCAACGGCATCGCCTCGCTGTGCGAGGGGAGCACGAAGATATCGCACGCCGCGTAGACGGCGTGGGGCGGGCGAAGCGGCCCCAGGAGGCGGAGCCGGTCGTCCAGATGCGTCCGGGCTGCGTGCTCGCGAATCGCCGCCGCGAAGGGCCCCTCCCCCGCCAGAAGGACCACCGGCGAACGGTCGAGCCCGGCATGGGCTCCGGCCGGGCTGGCTCCATCGGGGCGAGCGACGATCGCCAGCGCCTCCACCAGGTCCGCCAGGCCCTTCCTCTCGGTGATCTCGCCCACGTAGCCGATCACGGTTGCCGCGGGCGATACACCGAGCGCGCGGCGCGCTTCCTCCCGCGCCGGCAGAGAGGCGTGAAGCGGCACGCCGTTAGGCACGTAGCGCATCTTCTCCCGCGGGAGGCCAAACTCGCGGACCAGGTAATCGGTGTCGGCGGGCGAGACCGTGACGACCCTCGCGACCCGGCGGGAAGCCCACGCCTTGACCATCCGGCTCCACGCGCGCCTCCGCGGATGATGCGTCGGCAGGTGCTCCGTGGCCACGATCCTCGCGCGGCCGATCCGCGGCGCCAGGAGCAAGACCGGCATCGACTCCACGGGCGATGCGAGGTGGACGTGCAGGATGTCGGGGCGCGCGCGCCGGAGCGCCCGGGCGAGGGCGATCATCCCGCGCAGATCGCCCTTCCCCTCCACCGTGAGCCGGCGGACCTCGACGCCCCGCCGCACCAGATCGGCGGCAACGCCGTCAAGGACTACTTCGGGCCGGATCCAGACCTCCGACTGATACCCGTGCGCCGCGGTCCCGGAAGCGAGCGGCAAGAGGTGGCCCAGGAGGAGCCCGCCCGGGACGGCGGCCGCCGTGTAGTGAAGGATCCGCCTCACTCCTTCGCTCCGCTGCCGGGGCTCATGGCTGATCTCTCAAGCCGGGAGTGACTCCTCACGCCATGTCCCGATCGCGTCCCCGCCGCAGGCGTCCCGGGTTTTCGGTCTTCCGCCCCCTGCTACCCGCGACCCGGCCGATGCGTTCCCGGAGATGGACGGGGCGCCGCGGCGAGGCTGGCGATGAGGTACGCGGGCAGCTTCACGTCGAAGGGGCGCATCCTCCATGCCCGCCGCAGCAGGGGGCGCGCCTCCCCGCCCCGGCG
Source organism: uncultured Acidobacteriota bacterium (assembly GCA_964400605.1). Lineage (GTDB taxonomy): Bacteria > Acidobacteriota > Polarisedimenticolia > JACPZX01 > JACPZX01 > CAYNUH01. The sequence continues at coordinate 41,917 of CAYNUH010000022.1, forward strand.
CTCGCGCAGCAACCAGTAGCCGGCCTCCTTCAGCAGCGTCGCCCGACGCCGCTTGACCGCAGCGGCGTCTCGCGTCAGGAGCCACGGGTTCCTGGCGACGTTGTCCTCGAGGACGGCGATCTCCTCGAGCCTGAGATCGGCCATCCGCTCCGTCGCCCTCCCGGGCCGGATGGTGTACGTGGTCAGCGTCTCGGGGATGAAGGCGAAGCGCTTGACCTCCGCCATGCGCAGGACGAAATCCCAGTCCTCCGCATAGCGCAGGTGCGCCTTGAAGGGTCCCGGAATGGGAAGCGCCACGCGCCGGGCCAGGATCGACGAGTACGGGATGAAGTTCTCGAGGACCAGCTCGGCATAGACCTGGGCCGGATCTCCAGAGGCGACCCTCTCCTTGAAGCGCGGCTCCCACACCCGGCCGGGAGGCGGGAGGATGCTCGGGTGGGACGGATCTCCCACGACCTTCGCGCGCGTGAAAACGAGCCCGAGGTCGGGGTGGGCCTCCATCAGCGCCACCTGCCGCTCGATCTTGTCCGGCGCCCACAGATCGTCGTGATCGAGAAGCGCCACGTGCTGCCCGGAGGTGGCGGCGATGCCGGCGTTGCGGGCGGCCGAGACGCCTCCGTGCGGCACGGGGAGGTACCGCACGCTTGGGGCCAGCCTCTCGACGGCGGAGCGGGTCCCGTCGGTGGATCCGTCGTCCACGAAGACGACTTCCTTCGACGGGTACGTCTGATCCAGGGCCGACCGGAGCGTGGGCTCGATGAACCTCTCGCAGTTGAACCCCGCGATGACGACGCTGACGAGGCCTCGCTCGGGAGCCCTCACGTCCTTCACGCGCGGCCTCCTGCGCCCGCCGAGCGGAGCCTGCGCAGCGCCCCCTCGCCCAGGAACGTCGCCCCCAGGAAGGCGTAGGCCCGGGGCCTCTCCGGCCGCGCGCGCACAGCCTCGATGAAGTGACGCCTCGCGTCGCCGCGGCGGTTCTCGTGCAGCGCCGCGCACCCCTCGAGGAAGTGGTGGTGCCAGCGCTTGGCGGCATAGTCCGACAGGAGCGTCCGGCGCATGTGCGGCTCGCGCTCCACGATGGCGTCGAGGTACCTCCCCCAGATCCGCACGACCGCTTCGGCGAGACGCCTCCGGTCCTTCGTGATGTTGGACGCGTGGAAGCGGCGCAGGACCAGCGGCTCCGCGATGGCGGCGAAGCGGTGGTTCAGCGCGATGCGGAACCACAGATCCGTGTCCTGCCCCACGCCCAGGGCCTCGTCGAATCCGCCGCAGGCGGTGAGGACCTGCCGGCGCAGGATGACGGTGGGGGTCGAGACGATGTCGTAAAGGAAGACGGACGACGCGGTGCAGGAGCCGTCAAACCCCCGCTCCTGGAAGTACGTCGTCTCCGCCCTGCGGTCCCCCTCGAAAGCGCGCATGTCGGAGAAGACCATCCCCAGGTCCGGGTGCGCGTCCAGGAGCGCGAGCTGGCGGGAGGTCTTCTCGGGGACCCAGATGTCGTCGGCGTCCAGGAAGGCGATGAGGTTTCCCCGGGTGGCCGCGAGACCGAGGTTGCGAGCCCGCGCCGAGCCGGCGCCCGAGGCGGGGAGGCACTGCACGCCCCTCCCGTACCCCTCGGCCACCGCCCGCGTGTCGTCGGTCGATCCGTCGTCAACCACCACGACCTCGGCCGGGTGGACGTCCTGCGCGAAGACGGAGTCCAGCGCCTGCGCGAGGAACGCGCCGGCGTTCCTCGCCGGGATGACGACCGCGACACGTCCTGCCGGTGCCAAGTCGATCGGGCCCTCCGCGGATCAACCTCGACCCCGATCAGAATACCCCAACTCCCGATCACTTCCACATCTCGGACCGCCGGGGCGGCGTTAAGTTATACTCGCGCGGCCGCGCCCGAGCGGCGAGGCGTTCCGGTCGTCGTGAGGGGGCGCCGAGAGCGATGAAGGCACGGCCGCGGAAGCCGCAGCACAACTCCTGATGCCCGAGTCTCCTCCTCCCCGAACGGCGTCCCCCTCGGCTGTCCTGTTCCTCGGCGACCACTCCCCGTACGGCCTCAGCGTGGCGCGCGCCATCCTGTCTTCGAGGCTCAAGGTCCTGAGCATCGTCGTCCCTTCGCCGAACGCCTACGCGAGGACCGCGGCCCGGGCCGGGCCCTCCGCCGCCGCATCCTCGGGG
>CAYNUH010000023.1:0-26946 GCA_964400605.1 uncultured Acidobacteriota bacterium
GGGTATTTGCGTATAAAGAAACCAGCTCCGGGGCAAACGTACAAATCTTTCCTTGTGTATAAGTTGGGCAGAGATCTCATAAGCCGGAAGGACATTCTCTCGCCCGCGCGCGGTCTGTAGTCTGCCGCGTCCCAGGGCGAACGCGTCTCCGGAGCGGGGGAGCGGCGATGACCAGATCGGATCGTGGGAAGAACAAAGCGGCCGTGTGCATCCTCGCGCTGGCCACTCTCGCTTCGGTGGCAGCGGCAGAGGCGGCGGACGTGGAAGTCTTCTCGGTGGACCCGGCGTTCTCGGCGTTCAACGTCGCCGGACGGACGGTCACGATCAAGGGAGTGGGATTCACTGCATCCACGACGGTCAAATTCGACGCCACCACGGCGGCCGTGACCTTCGTGAACTCGCGCACGCTGACGGCCACCGTCCCCACCGTGGCCTCCGCAAGGGTCAGCACCATCACGGTCACCGACCCGTCGAACGGCACGGACAACTTCTACCCGTACCTGTACACGGGATCCACCGTCTATCACGTGGCCCTCACGGGGAGCGACTCCAACAACGGCACGGCGCCGGGCACGCCGAAGCGGACGCTCGGCGCCGCCCTGGCGGCGGTGTCGGGCACGACGCCCACCGAGGTCCGGGTGGGGGCGGGAAGATTCGCGGAGGCCCAGCTCGCCATCCTGAATGCTACGGTCATCTCGTGCGGATGGGCGTCCGGCTTCGGCAGCCGCGACACCGAGGCCAACATCACGGACTTCGACGCGAACCGCGGAGGTTTCTTCGCCCGGACGAGCGGCCTCGCGTCCGTCTCGGTCGTGGACGGGTGCACGATCCGCGGCGGCCTCAGGGACGGGTTCGGCGGCGGCGGCCTCGCCATCACCGCGGACAGCGCGGTCATCAACAACAACGTCTTCTACGGCAACCTCTCCACCACGATGGGAGGCGCCCTCTACACCACGGCTTCCACCTCCTACGGCGCGCGCCCCACGTTCAGCAACAACGTCATCATCGGCAACCGCGCGCACGGCAAGAACGGCGGCGGCATCGTCATCTATCCCAACTACAACAGCCAGCAAGAGGTGCGCTTCAACATCACGGGCAACCAGATCGTGGGGAACCGCTCCATCAACGCCCGCGGAGGCGGCATCGCCCTCACGACCGGCTCGTACTCGGGCTACAACGTCGTGAAGCTCGTCGTGGCGGACAACCTGATCGGATGGAACCTGGCCAAGACGGGCGCGGGCGCCGACCTGACCAGCCTGACCTTCGGTGACACGTTCGATGTCTCGTTCGACAACAACTTGATCGTGGGCAACGCCGCGGTCGGAGCGGGAGGCGGGCTCAGTTTCGGCGGGCTCGGCGGCGTCATCGGCCGGGTTCAGGCAACGACGGTGGCCAACAACTCGGCGGCGGCCTCCCAGGGCGGCGGCCTCGTGCTCGGCAGCGTCCTGAACCTGCCGAGCGGTTTCACCGCCAGCGATCTGATCCTGTGGGGGAACGTCGGAGGGGATGCCTTCGGGCAGGCGGTGAACCGGGTCATCTACTCCGACTCGGGCACGGCGCTCACGGGGACGGGAAACATCTCGTCGAACCCGGCCTTCGTGACGGGGCCGCTGGGGGGCTTCTACCTCAGGCAGTCGGACCCCAACGGGCCTGACAGCCCGGCCGTGAACGCGGGAAGCGCGCAGGCGGCCGTCCTCGCGCTGGACAGCCTGACCACCCGGGCCGATCTCGCCCTGGACTCCGGCATGGCGGATCAGGGGTTTCACTACGCGCCGCTTGGGTCGCCGTCCGCGGACGCCATCACCATCAGCCGGATCGATCCCGGCGCGGGGGACTTCAACGGGAAGGACTGGGTCCTGATCCGCGGCACGGGGTTCGACCCGGGCGCGGGCGTGAAGTTCGGGGGTGTGAACGCCACCAACGTCGTCTACTTGAACGCCAAGAGGGTCCTGGCGCAGCCCGCGGCGCACGCGCAGGGACTCATAGCCGTACGCGTGACCAACCCGGACGCCACGTTCGCCGAGATCCCGGGCTCCTACCGCTACACCGACGTGGACGCCCCCACCTGGGTCTCGACGGTGGGCGTCACCTCGGCGGCGACGGGGCAGGACTGCGTCCGCGCCGTCACCCTGGACTGGAATGACGCGGTGGAGGCGGCCTCCCCCCCGATCGTCTACGAGGTCTATCGCGAGGACTGCCTGGCGACCACGAGCAACACAGTCCCGTGCGCCAACTTCGGCTACATCCCCAACGCCGTGAACTTCATCGGATCCACCGTGGAGACGTACTTCGTGGACGCCAACCACCCCGCCTCGGGCCAGGACCCGAAGTACGTCTACACCGTGCGAGCGCGCGACAGCAACTCCTTCGCCGCCAACAAGGAATGGAACTTCGGCAGGAGGGTCTCGCTCGCCACGAAGGTCACCGGCGAGACCACGCCTCCCGGGGAGGTCGGCGACACGCTCGTGTGGGCCTCCGGGACCAACCTCCTCGACTGGACCGCCGCTCTCGGCGCCGTCTCGTACGGCGTGTACCGGGTCACGGACCCCTCGCTCTACCAGAATCCGGGTTCCCTCACCAAGCTGGCAACGCTCACCAAGCTGAACAACGACTTCAACGGCGACGGCGTCACCGACTCGCAGTACACGGACAACACGAACCCGACGGCGGGTCAGATCTTCTTCTACAAGATGTCGGCGCTCGATCTCTGCAACAACGAGACGGTCTCCGAGCTGGCGCCCTGAGCCCGGCTCCCTCTCCGCATCGCTAGGAGCGGGGCCTCCGCCGCCGGGACCGGAGCCGCCGGGCAATCGTCCCCCGAGAGCTGCCGCCGACCGGCAGGCGCGTTCGGCCGGCGAACGCGGCTCGCTGACCCCGCCAGGCACGAGACACCTCCCTTCCCGGCTCGCCCATAATCTTCCCTTCCCCCCCCCCGCGAGGGCCATCCCATGCCCCCGCGGCTAGAATGCCCCCGGCGCGCGTTCGGGGCGCACACGACACGGGCCCGGCGGGTATGCGATGAGAAGGGCGGGGCGCCTCACTGTTCTGATTCTCCTCGGGATCGGTGTTGCCGCGGCCGGCTTCCTCCGCGTGCCTCCTGCCGAGGAAGGGTACGTCGTCTCCTCGTGGGCATGGGGGGGCTCTCCCTGGCAGGAGACGGCAGGGGTGGCGTGGCGTGTCCCGTTCCTTACTCTAAGGGCCACGTACGCGGCCGCCGCGTTCGAGGCGGAGATCGCTCTCGGCCGGCGCGGGTCGCCGCTCATCGCCAGCCGGGAGGGCGCCTCGGTCCGCGTCTCGGCGCGTGTCACCTTGAGACCAGATCCCTCCCGGATCCTCACCCTGCATGAGGGGCCGGGCCCTGCCTACCGGGACGCCAGGGCACTGGCCCGCTTCCTCACGCCCTCTCTCGCAGCGGCCGCCGCCGAGCGACCCTACGACGCTCTGCTCGCGCTCGGGGGACAGGACCGAGTCGGGATCGGGCACGCCCTGGCGGCGGGCGCCGCGCACGCCGGCCTCCTGATCGTCTCGATTGCGGAGCTGAGGATCTGGCCGGAGATCGACGCGCCGGGGATCGAGACACGGGAACCGGCCGGCCCCCGGATTCTTCTCGTCGGGCTGGATGGGGCGGACTGGACCCTCATCGACCCCCTCCTCCAGAGCGGCCGCCTGCCCACTCTGGCCCGCATCGTCGCGAGCGGCGTGCGCGCTCGGCTGAAGACGATCACACCCGTCCTCTCGCCGATCCTCTGGACCTCCATCGCCACCGGGAAGCGCCCCGAGAAACACGGGATCATCGACTTTCTGGCGATCGACTCGCGCACGGGCGAGTCGATCCCGGTCACCAGCACGATGAGGAAGGCGAAGGCGTTCTGGAACATCCTCTCGGGACGCGGGATCACGGTGGGGACGGTCGGATGGTGGGCTACCTGGCCCGCCGAGAGGGTGCTCGGCTTTCAGGTCTCCGACAGGGTGGCGTACCAGCTCTTCGGCCGGCCGGCCGGGGAGGGCCTCAGAGCGCGCACCTACCCGGAGGGATTGATCCTGTCGCTCGCCCCTTCCGCCGAGGCGGCGCGTCAGGAGGCGGAGGCGGATCTCCAGGAGGTCCTCGGAAGGCCGCATGCGGCCGCGGATCCCGACGAGCAAGCCCTGCAGAGAATCCTCACGTCCACCCGCATCTATCACCGGAGCGCCGTGAGCCTCCTGCGCGAGTACGGGCCTCGGGTCGCGGCGGTCTACTACGAGGGGACCGATACGGTTGCGCACCTCTTCATGCGTTACGCCCCGCCCCGGATGCCCGGCGTCTCCCTCGATCAGGTGGAGAGATGGGGGCGCGTGCTCGAGCGGTATTACGTCCTTCAGGACCGCCTCCTCGCGGAAGTCATCGAGGCGGCGGGAGCCGGGACCACCGTCATCGTCGTGTCGGATCACGGCTTCAAGAGCGGCGCCGCCCGGCCACAGACGGACCCGCGGATCGGCGTGGGGGGGGCCGCCGACTGGCATCGCAAGTTCGGCATCTTCGCCGCCTCGGGGCCCGGCATCCGGAAAGGAGTGATTGTGGACGATGTCTCCGTCCTGGACGTGACGCCCACCCTTCTTACGCTGCTGCGCCTTCCCGCCGCCGCCGACATGGACGGATCCGTGGTCGAGGCCGCCCTCGAATCGCCCGCGGGAATGGGCGGCGAGATCCCGAACCCGATCGCCAGCTACGAGGGGGAAGGGGTGACGCCGGGAGTCCGCAGCGCGGGCGAGGGTGAGGACCGCTCTGCGCCCGAGGTCGCGAAGGAGATGATCGCCCGCCTCACGGCTCTGGGCTACATCGGCCAGACTGGCGCCAACGCCGACAACAATACCGGCATCACCCTGCTCCAGAACGGCCGGCACGCGGAGGCGGTGGAGGCTTTCCGCAGCGCCCTGGCGCAGGAGCCGGCCTTCCAGGCAGCGCGGGTCAACCTGGCCAGGGCGCTGATGGCCGGAGGCGACCTGGAGGGCGCGATGAAAGAGCTGCAGCAGGTCCGCGCGGCCGATCCCGCGGCGCCCGACGTGGAGAACCTCATCGGGAACATCCGGCTGCAAAGAGGGGAGCTGGCCGCCGCGGAGGCCACGTTCCGGCAGGCGCTGGAGGCGGACCCGCGCAACCCCCACCTATGGAACAGCCTCGGCATCGCCCTGGAGAAGCTGGGGCGTGCCGACGAAGCCATCACGGCTTACCGCAGGGTCGTGGACATCGATCCTGACTACGCCGAGGCGATCAACAACATCGGCCTGGTGTTGCGATCTCTCGGCCGGCTGAAGGAGGCCGCCTCGGAGTTCGAGCGGGCCATCCGCACCGACGCCGACTTCGCGGGCTCGTACAATAATCTCGGGTTGACCTACCAGGACGCCGGGGACCACCGGGCCGCGCTCAGCGCCTTCGACTCGGGTCTTCGAGTGGACCCGGAGAATCCGGTGATCCTGAACAGCCGAGGATCGGCCCTCATGGCGCTCGGCCGGTTCCCGGAGGCGAGGACGGCTTTCGAGGCCGCCGTGGCGGCGGACCCCGAGTACGCGGAGGCGCACAGCAACCTCGGAGCGGTGCAGGGCGCGCTCGGAGACGCCCTCTCCGAGTTCGAGGAATACCTCAAGGCGATCGAGCTGGATCCGAACTACGCGGACGCCCGGTTCAACCTGGCGCTCAACCTGAAGCACCGCGGCCGGACGGGGGAGGCCGATCGGGCCCTCAGGGAAGTGCTGAGGGTTGATCCGGCCCACGTCCGGGCGAACCTGGAGCTGGGCCTGCTGGAAGTGGGGGAGGGGAGGCCCGAGAAGGCGATCCCCTATCTCGAGAAGGCGCGCATCCTCGCGCCGAGGATGCCCGGCGTCCGCAACGCGCTAGCGCGGGCGCTCCTTGCGGCCGGGCGCCGGGAGGAGGCGCTGAAGGAGGCGCGGGCCTCGCTGTCGCTCGATCCCAATCAGCCCGAGGTGGCGCGCCTCGTCGAGGAGTTGCGCCTCACCAGCGGCTCGAAGCCATGAGGTAGAGGCCGGATCCCGAGAAGAGCAGATTCGGCGCCCACGCGGCCAGGAGGGGCGGCAGGACCCCGACCTCGCCCAGCTTGGAAGAAGCCTGCATCGCGAAGAAGTAGACCGTCACGAGCAGCAGGGCCACTCCGAGCCCGTAGAGCGCGCCGCGCCTCTCGACCCTGAGGGCGAAGGCGAGTGCGATCACGACCATGACGACGCAGACCGCCGGGACAGCCGTCTTGCGGTAGAGTCCCACCCTGAGATCCCGCGTCTCGTAGCCGCGCCTCTCCATGTCGGCCACGTAGGCTCGGAGCTCCCCGAAATTCATCTGATCGGGGGCCCGCCACTCCTGAACGAAGTAGTCCGGAGGATCCATGTCCTGGAGGAGGCGCCTTGCGAAGGGTTGGTACGTCTCGCCCGTCGGCGTGAATTCGCGCCGCCATCCTTTGGACAGCAGCCACCCCTCGGAGGTCCACACGGCGCGCTCGGCGTAGATGCGCTCCCTGATGAGGAAGGACCGCGGCTCGAAGCGCAGAGAGGCCAGGTCGAGGATCTCGAGCCTCTCGTGGCTGAAGTCGCTGAACGTGACGAGGTCCCCCCGGCTGCCGAAGACCCAGCGCCGTTCCGGTTGGCGGTAGCTTCGAGGCGAACGGCCGCGGATCTGGTCCCGGATCTGCACGGCCTTCTGGTTGGTGGCCGGCAGGACCGAATCCAGGGCGCCGAAGGAGAAAGCCGCCGCCACCAGCGCCACCGAGAGGAAGACCGCCGAGACGCGGAAAGGTCCCACGCCCGCGCTGCGCAGGGCCGTCAGCTCGTGGGTGCGCGATAGAAGCGCGAAGGTGATCAGTGTGGCCACGCACAACCCCACCGGCACGATGTACAGCGTGAGGAACTGAGGGAGGACGCTGGCCACGTACTGCAGGAGGAGGGAGGCGGGGTGATGGCCCCGGGTCATCTCGTCAAGGAGGTTGAGCGTGGCGGAGAGGGCGAAGAGGAGGGTGAGCGAGAGGATCACGAGGACCGCCACAGAGATCAGTGCCGAGAGCAGGTAGAGATCGACGGTGGGCACCCAGTGCCACCAGGCCGCCCGCCGCGGCAGACCTTCACGGGGAAGGGCGGTATCCCGTCCGGAGGTCGCGGCGGCGCGTTCGATGGATTCGGGTGAGGAGGGCGAGAGGGCCGGAGGGCCGGGGGCGGGAGGAGGAGAAGCCGCACGGCGGGGACGCGTTTTCATGAGCCGTTCCCGGATGCCGATGGGATCCCAGGTCCAGCGGCCGCCGGCGGCCAGCAGGACGAACGCGATCGCCGCGAAGACGGCGTTTCCCATCCACATGGCGACGCCGGGGGAGAGTCGGCCTCGATCGGCGAGCTGCTCTCCCGCAGTCAGGAAAAAGTATTGGATGGCGATGAGGAGCAGAGAGATGAGGAACCCCCAGGCCCGGCCTCCGCGGCGCTGCGCCAGCGCGATGGACAATCCGAGCGCCGCGAAGACGAGACACGTGGCCGGGATGGCGAACTTCTTGTGGATCTCCACGCGCGCCTCATTCATCAGCCTCTGGCGCCCCCCTCCGCGCGGCAGCTTGCGGAACTCACGGAGAGTCTCCCGCAGCTGCGAGACGCTCTGCTCGCGGAGGTTTGGAGGGGGAGGCTCCTTGAGCGAGCGGATCATCTCGGTGGTGAACAGATCGGGGGGCCGGACAATCGTCTCTTCCTGCCTGTTCGCCACCTGATACGCGTCCGGGTTGGCGCGGTCCCATGCGTGGGAGACGACGCCCTGAAGGCGGAAGCTGAGGGCGCCACGGCCCTCCTGGTACTCGATGCGCGCGCGGTCCGCGGTGGAGATCTCCTCCGCGCCCTGGGCGTCCTTCTGGTAGAGGAGGACCCTCTCGAGAGTGCCGTCCTCAGGTTGCGCTCCGTCGGCATAGATCAGGAGGTTGGGGATCTTCTCGAAGAAAGCGCGCGGCTGGATCTCGCGGTTGAGATCGGAGGAGAGGAAGATCCGCGCCTGGAGCTGGTGCTGGGCGTAGTTCGCCGCAGGCACCGCCATGTCGAACAGGGCCCAGGTCGCGGCCGCTGAAGCGGCGCCGAGCAGGAGGGCCGACACGACGAGCCGTCGCTCGTTGTATCCCAGAGAGCGCAGCGCCGCGATCTCGCCGTCCGCGGCCAGCCGCCCCACGCCGACAAGGACGCCCACCAGGACCGCCATGGGGATCGTGAGTACCAGGATCCGCGGCAGCGACAGGACGAGGAAGCGCAGCACGAGGTCCAGAGGCAGGTCGCGCCGGATGGCCATCTCGGCCGCCTCGAGGGACAGGTTCATGAGGAGGATGAGACCGTAGGCCAGGAGGCCGACCAGCGTCGGCCCCATCATTTCCCTCGCGACGTAGCGGTGAATGCGCAACATCGGTCGTGGAGTTCCGCCAGTGGCCTTGCGAGTTGGCGCCGCGAGGCTTGGAGGGCGTGCAGACGCGGCCCTTGCTTAGGTGCGGATCAGGGCTGCCGGTCCGGGGTCAGCGGTCCACCAAGCCGGCACCCGTGCTCTCGCTGAGAGTGGTTGCAACCGTATCAGGGATCGCGAAGCGGGCCGATGCTAATGCATCGGGCGATCGAATGCACGCGCCGGCGACGGTCGAGGGTTAGGCCGGCGGCGATCACGGCGGGGAGACACGGGCGCATCGCAGTGTGAAGACGCGGAGTCGGCACGAGTCACGCCTCCTCGGAGGGCTGCGGCGGATAGATGGTGATGGACGCGCGGGCCTCGTGATGAGGTCGGGTCCGGGGGCGGGCGGTGGTCAGGCGGGGCGCGGGGGCCGCGATCCGAGGGATGCCGTGGACAGGGATGAGCGGCGCTGGGGGCTGTGTCGGGCCGAGGATCGGACATCTCTCTAACGTCCGATAAGGTATCTTATGTCAACTAACCAGGGGGAGCGGGGCTGGCCAGCACCCCGGGCTCGGGTACAATTCCAGCCCGCCTCGAGACAGCCTCCACCCCACAAGCAGGAGCCCGGCAGCGAAAGAGACACCGCGCCCCGTACACGAAGGTTGACAGCCCTCCTCTCGTGCTCGTGACAGCCCCCCAGCGCTCTGGGTGGTTCAACGCGTGCCTATCCTCCTAACGCCAATCCTGGTGTCTGGGGCACCTGCGTGCCGCCAGCGGCTACTAGCCAGACCCCTTCGCGTGGGGCCCGCAGTTCGCGTAGCGAGGCCCAGGACCGAATCCACAACGCTCATCGGATAGGACCGGCGGTTGAAGTGGAACACGTACTCGTTCAGGTAGGCTGGTAGATGTTTCGCGCTCAAGCCATGGTGTGTCCCCTGGAGCCAGGGCTCCAGGTTCGAGAAGACGCGGTGGATCGTCAGGAGGGACTCGTCGGTGACCTCGTGATCTCGCCTGATGGCGATGGGATGGTGGCGATAGCCGATGGCGCCGAGGCGCTCGTAGCCCACCCAGGTGCCCGTGGCGACCGTGGTGCCCTGCTCGGCAGCGGTCCGTGGCGAACTTCTCCAGCGCCGTCTTGCCACGGTGGGGCACCACGGCGAGGCGCAGCCGGCCAGCGAACAGTCAGGAGCCGAGCCTCGACAGCGCCCGCAACCAAGACCTTATCCGTGCGGCCGCGCCCCTTTCCCAGCGTCCGGCCCCCAACGAAGGTCCCATCGACCTCGACGTGTCAGCGACTCCGTCCGATGCAGTCCCGGTCCGGGCGCACCATGGCGTCACGGAGCTTGTGCAGGACGTGGAACGTGGTCTCGCACCGTTTAATGCCGAGGAGGCGCTGGCACTGCACCCCCGACAGTCTTGGCTTCAGGGTTGTCGCCAAGTGTGCACCCCAAGACCACGTCAGGAGCGGCGTGCGCGTGCGGCGCATGACCGGTGCCGGCCGTCAGCCGCGTGCTGGTGACAACAGGCGCGACAGTGCAGGACAGACGGCCGCTCCTGGAACCGATAGGGCTCGCCAACCGCGCCACAGCGATTGCACACGAAGCCATCCGGCCACCACATCTTCTCCAGATGCGCGGCGCACGCAGTTTCGTGTGGGAAGCTCCGCTGAAACTCCAGGAGCGCCCTCGCGGGGACTGGCGCGGCATCGCGGCGGCAAGGATCGCGGATTCGCTCTTGGGCGTCAAGCGGATAGGCACAGTTCAACGCGTCGCGGCGACGTCAGGGTGGCGGCAGCCTCGCCGAGGATCGGAACTCCCAGCTGTCGTTATTGGTGCGTTTTGCGCGATACTGCGCCCGGTACGGCACCCACGTCCGCTCGAGGATTCCGGCCACCCGGGCCTCGCTCGCGTCCCGCCTTTCTCCTGAGTTCCGGGGAACGGTCCCGCTCACCGTCAGGTAGAGGGCCTGATAGCGTTTGCTGGGGGTACGCGCGGACGGGTCTCCTCAGGAACCGCGGGCAAGGCGCTTCACTCGCGGCGCTGGGGCGGGTAGCGTCGCGCACCGTGAAGAACGCCAGAGTTCAGTTCGGGATGTCGTCCGACGCTTCGACCTGGCGGATGAGCTCCCGGAGCGCAGCGAGGATCTGCGGCTTGCGCACGTCCGGCTTGGTGAAACGCAGGTGAACCGTTGCGGGCACGCTCACGATCTTCATCTTCAACACGAAGCCCGCCTGGGGGTTTCTCTCTCCGTCGCGCGCCTCCGGTGCGTCGCTCGCCGGCGGCGGCACCGCCCGCAACCGGCGCGCATCGTCTCGCGTGAGTCGTTCGCGCGTGACGCGCTCCACGAACTCCTTCATCAACTCGGGAGTGGGCTGTCTCGCGATCTCGACAAGTAAAGACTTACTTGAAATGTCGGCGCGCCGACAGAGCTCACGCAGTTCTTCAGGGATCGAAGCGATGCTCAGTATCTCAGTGACAGAGGATCTCGACTTGCCCAGCTTCAAGGCCACCTTCTCGTGCGTGTAGCTGAAGCGCTCACACAGCTCGAGGATTGCGTTTCCCTCTTCGAAGGGGTCGAGATCGCGCCGCTGGAGGTTTTCGATGAGCGAAATCTCGAGGACTCCCCTTTCGTCCACTTCGAGCTCGATGCACGGAACCTGGGTGAGCCCGGCCGCCTTCGCGGCGTGAAAGCGGCGCTCCCCGGCGATGATCTGGAAACCCACGGGTTGCCGGCGAACGAGGATGGGCTCGAGAACACCCTTCTCCTTGATGGAGGAGATGAGATCGCTGAGATCGCCTATCTGCCGTCGGGGCTGTTGCGGGTTGGGCTCCAGGGTCGTGATGTCCACCATCCTGCCGATGGTTTGGGTCGAGGGAGCGGTGAGCTGGTCGACGAAGTGAACGTCGTGGCGCATGCGCAGGTCGCCGGGGAGACCGCGGGATTTAGGCACGACTGATGACCTCCTCACTCAGACGATAGTAGTCGAGGGCGCCGCTGGAATCCGGCGCGAATGTGAAGATGGACTCCTTGTACGCCGGGCTCTCCTCCAGCCGGACGTTTTTCGCGATGACGGTGCGGAAGACCTTGTCGCCGAAAACCTCGGTGATCTGCTTGCGGATGTCCCGCCCCAGAACCGTCCTCTTGTCGTGCAACGTGATGACGACGCCCAGGAGCTGCAGCTCCGGGTTCGGCCTGGCCTTCACCCTCTCGACGGTCTCCAGCAGATCATCCGTTCCTTCCAGGGAGAAGTACGAACTCTGAATGGGGATGAGCAGATGGGTGGCGGCGACCAGGGCGTTGACGGTAAGGAGACCGAGCGTGGGAGGCGTGTCGACGATGAGGTAATCGTAGTCTGGGACGACGTGCTGGATCCGATCCTTGAGTCTGAAGTGGCCGTCCATTTCACCGACCAGCCGTGACTCCAGCTTGGCCAGGCTGATCTTGGCTGGCGCGATGTCGAGATGCAGGATCGGCGACCTCATCACCACATCGCGAAACGAGACCGAAGCGTCCGTGAGGGCTTCGTACACGGACAGCTTGATCTGGCTGCGGTCCAGGTACGAAAGCGTGGCGTTGGCCTGAGGGTCGAGATCGACCAGAAGAGTCTTGAGGCCCTTCTCTGCGATCGCCGCACTCAGATTGATGGCGGTGGTTGTCTTCCCCACCCCTCCCTTCTGGTTGCAGATCGTGACGATCATGACTCTTGCTTCTGGCGGATCCCGTCCCAGCCGAAGGCCGGCCTCCCCGCTTCGCCGCCAGGACCGTCCGGCGATCTGATATTCCCCTTCTCCGTGGGCCTCTCCGATCTGGACTATAAGTATTTTAAATTCAATAACTTACAACACGATTGGCGCGAACCGGCCGGTGACATGATCTCCGATCCAGGGAATATGATCTCGATTCGTGTTGGGTGGGACGCGGAGAGCGTGGCCCATGTCGCCCCGGGAGGTGGGCTACATCTCGTACTTGCCGAGTTCGTCAGGATCCAGCTTCTCCAGCCACTGCCGCAGTCGATCGGAGTCGCCCGCCTCTTTGGTCATATCCACGCTCTTGGCTTTGGCGATGACGTCCTCCTCAACAAAGATGGGGGCGTCCGCCCGGAGGGCGAGCGCGATGGCGTCGCTCGGCCTCGAATCGACGGTGAGCGCCTCGCCGTCGCGGTGGAGGTGGATGAGGGCGTAGAAGGTGTTGTCTTTGAGATCGGTGATGACGATCTTCTCGACCTTCGCCTCGAGCTGGACGAGGAGGTTTTTGAGAAGGTCGTGAGTCATCGGGCGCGGCGTGGTGATCTTCTCGATCTGCAGGGCAATCGCGTTGGCCTCGTACAACCCGACCCAGATGGGAAGGACCGCATCGCTCTTGGGGTCGCGAAGCATGATGATCGGCATCTGCGTGACAGGGTCGATCATCAATCCCTTGATCTTCATCTCGATCGTCACGGCGCCGACCCTCCGGCAGGAACGGATGACGCCACATATATATCCCGCGCCCGGAGCGAAGTCAAGGCCGCACCGTCCCTCGAAGTCGCCATCGCCTCGCCGCGGAGGCTGTTCGGGCCCGCGTGGACGATGCGCACGCGCTTGAATGTCGCAGTCCACTCCGCGGGGCCGCTGAAGTTCACGACCTTGTTGGCGGTGGTCCTGCCCGCGAGCTCTCCTGGATCCATGACGCTCGGGCCCTCGACGAGCACATCCAAGATCCTGCCGACGTAGCCGTCGTTGATCTCCCGCTGGATGCGCTCCTGAACCCCCAGGAGCCGGCGCAGCCGCTCACTCTTCTCACCGGCGGGCACGTCGTCTTCGAACACCGCCGCCGGGGTGCCCGGCCTCGGCGAGAAGACGAACGCGTACAGCTGATCGTAGCGGAGCAGCCGGACGAGATCGAGGGTGTGGGCGAAGTCGGCCTCGGTCTCGCCAGGGAATCCCACGATGATGTCGGTGGAGAGCGCCAGCCCTTCGACGCGCGAGCGTACGTAGGCCGCCTTGGCCAGGTACTCCTCGCGGGTGTACCCCCTCCGCATGCGCGAGAGGATCGCGTTCGACCCCGATTGGACTGGAAGGTGAAGCGACGGGCAGATCGTGGGGTTCGCGGCCATCACGTCCGCGATGCTGTTCTTGAAGTGCAGCGGGTGGGAGGTGACGAAGCGGACGCGCCGGATTCCCGGGACACGGCCGGCCGCCGCCAGGAGCCGCGTGAAATCCCAGCCGCTGCAGCGGTAGGCGTTGACGTTCTGCCCCAGCAGCTCGATCTCGGGGCACCCGTCCAGGGCGGCGCGGCCCGCCTCATCGAGGATGGCGTCCGGCTGCCGGCAGGACTCCCGCCCGCGGGTCACCGGAACGATGCAGAAGGTGCACCCCTTGTTGCACCCCTCCATGACGGTGATGTACGCGCGTGCGCGGAAACTGCGAAGCGCGGCCTGAGGTGTTTCCGGAACGATCCGGTCGCGCGGATCGAACACGGCGATCTGGTGTTTCTGCCGGCGCGCCTGCTCCACGAACCGCCACAGCGAGGCCACGTGCCGGGGCCCCAGAACGAAGTCCACGTGGGGCGCGCGTTTGAAGATCGTCTCCTTCTCCATCTGGGCGACGCATCCGCAGACGCCGATGATGAGATTGGGCCGGCGCACCTTCAAACGCTTCAGCACGCCCAGGCGCGCGAACACCTTCTGCGAAGCCTTCTCCCGCACGGCGCACGTGTTGAGGAGGATCACGTCGGCATCGGTGTCGGCGGGAGCGGGCCGCAGGCCTTCTGCGGCGAGCACGGCGGCCATCTTCTCGCTGTCGTGCTCGTTCATCTGGCAGCCCCAGGTTTCGATGCGGTACCTGGAGGGCCTCCACGGCACTGCCGGCGTCATCGTCCCGTCCCGCTGGTTTTCACCGGGGTGCCCCGTCGGCGAGACTCCCCTCCGCGCCCAGACGCTTCAGGAATCGATCCCGGAGCCTGTCCCGCGTCGCCCTGAGGTCCTCTGGGATGACGCGCGTACCGGCCATCACCGCCATGAAGTTGGTGTCGCCGGCCCACCGAGGAACCAGGTGGAGGTGGAAGTGCTGATCGACGCCCGCCCCCGCCGCGCGGCCCAGGTTCATCCCCAGATTGAAGCCTTCGGGACGGTAGACCTCCCGTAGAACTTCCTCCCCCACCACGGCCAGCTCGGCCATCTCCGCTCTCTGGGCCGGCGTCGAGGCGGCGGGCGAGGCCACGTGCGCGACGGGCACGATCATCATGTGGCCGTTGTTGTAGGGATAAAGATTCAGGATGACGAAGTTGTGTCGCGCCCGGTAGACGACGAGTTGGTTTTCATCACCCTCCGGCCGGAAGGCCTTGCAGAAGATGCACGCCGCCCCGGCCCTGTCCTGGACGAGGTAGCTGTACCTCCAGGGCGCGAAGAGACTGTCCATCTACTGAGGGGAGCGGTTGATGAGCTCCTTCAGTTCCTTCCCGGGTTTGAAGTAAGGGATCTTCTTGGCCGGGACGTGGACCTTCTCGCCGGTTTTCGGGTTGCGGCCCTGCCGGGACCTTCGCTGGCGGATGCGGAAGGAGCCGAAGCCCCGGAGCTCGATCTTGTCGTCCTTGTGGAGCGCATCCACGATCGACTGGAAAACGGTGTTGACGATGACCTCGGAGTGCTTCTTGGTGAGGTCGGAGACCTTTGCGACCTCCTCGACAAGTTCAGCCTTGGTCATGCCGCTTTCCGTCCATCAGCTCTCATCGGCGTCGGGCTCGCGCCGGCCCCGGCGGCTAGGTGCCGGGAAGTCGCCCACCAGGTCGCCGATGCTGGCCCCGCCCTGCGCCCGCGAGTCATGGTACCCTGTGAGCGTCTCCCTCTCCACTTCCTGGGCCGCTGCCTTGATGCTGAGACCGATCTTGCGCTCCACGGAATCCATTTTGAGGATCTTGGCGCGGACCTCCTGGCCCTCCTCAAAGCGATCGCGGGGGTGCTCCACTCTCTCGTCGGCGAGTTCCGAGACGTGCGCCAGCCCCTCGACGCCTTCGACGATTTCCACGAAGGCGCCGAAGTCGGCCAGCCGGACCACGCGCCCCGTGATGATGTCGCCCACGCTGTGGTTCTGGAAGAACTCGTCCCACACGTTCGGCCCGAGCTGCTTCAGCCCGAGCGAGAGCCGCTGGTTCTCCGCCTCGATCTTGAGGATCATCGCCTCGACCGTATCGCCCTTCTTGAGCACTTCGGAGGGGTGCTTGATCCTCTTCGTCCAGGAGAGATCCGAGATGTGGATCAGGCCGTCGACGCCCTCCTCGACCTCCACGAACGCGCCGAAATCCGTAAGGTTCCGGACCTTGCCGGTGATGCGGGAGCCCACTTCGTACTTCTGCGCGATCGTGTCCCACGGGTTCGGCTCGATCTGCTTCAGGCCGAGGCTCAGCCGGCGCTGCTTGAGGTCCACATCGAGGATGACGGCTTCGATCTGGGTTCCTGCCGTGAGGATCTTGGAGGGGTGCTTGACTTTCTTGGTCCACGACATCTCGGAGACGTGCACCAGGCCTTCGACCCCTTCCTCCAGCTCGACGAAGGCCCCGTAGTCCGTGAGGCTCACCACCTTGCCCGAGACGCGGGTCCCCACCGGATAACGCTCTCCCACCCGTTCCCAGGGATCCAGCTTCAGCTGCTTGTAGCCCAACGAGACCCGCTCGGAGGTCCTGTCGAACTTCAAAACCACCACCTCCACCTCGTCGCCTACGGCGAACAGCTCCGAGGGATGGTTGATGCGACCCCAGGACATATCGGTGATGTGGAGAAGGCCGTCGATGCCGCCGAGGTCGAGGAAAGCGCCGTACCCGGTGATGTTCTTGACGATTCCCTTCAGGCGTTTCCCCTCCTCGAGGATCTCGAGCGTTTTCTTCTTCTTTTCCTGGTTTTCCTCCTCGAGCACGGCCTTGCGCGAAAGGACGATGTTCCCGCGCCGGCGGTTCACCTTGATGACCCGCATCCGGAGCTCTTTGCCCTTGAGGGAGTCCAGGTTGCGTACCGGCCGGATGTCCACCAACGAGCCTGGAAGGAAAGCTCGGACACCGATGTCCACCGCGAGCCCTCCTTTGATGCGCTCGATTACCCGTCCCGACACGATGGTCCCGGTGTTGTAGGCGCTCTCTACGGTCTCCCAGACGCGTACCTTTTCGGCCTTTTCCTTGGAGAGGACCACGTACCCTTCCTTGTTCTCGGTCTTCTCCAGCAGGACGTCGACCTCTTCGCCGACCTCGACGTGGGCCCTTCCGTCCGGGCCCATGAACTCCTCGATGTCGATGATCCCCTCGGATTTGTAGCCCACGTCGACGATGACTTCATTCGGAAGGACCTTGAGAACCTTCCCCTTCACGACCTGGCCCCGCGCAAGGTTGCGGAAGCTGACGTCGTACATGTCGAGAAGTTTCTCGTAGTCCTCGCGGCTGATGCCCTCCGCGGCGGGCACAGGAACACCCAGCCGTCCGGGTCCTCCCACCAGTGTTTCGGGTGCTGTGCCGACGAAAGCACTCGCCTTGACGTCCTTTTGCAATTCCATCTGCCTGCCGAGACCTCCTTGTCCGAGTATTCCGGAACGCCCGGGCTCCGGTCCGGCCCGGCTGCCGCGCGAACGGCCTTTCGGCGATCGCGGACGCGAGACCGCGCAACGTGAAGTAATCGCTAACTCTATGCCCCACCGAGGGAATCTGTCAAGGAAGCCCCGGGCCTACCTGCCGCCGAGCAGGACGTCGAAGCCGACGCGCGCCTCCCAGAAGTCGTTCGTCTCGGTGATGAACTCGATGCTGGCCCGGCCGCCCGGTGCGGCCCCGGCCGGAAGGGCGAAACCCGGCGGGTTCAGCTGAAAGCGCTGAATGTAGCTGGCCTGGCATTCCTGCGGAGGCTGCTGCTGGGGAGGGTCTTGATCCCGGAGGCAGGAACCCCCTCCGAGGCTCGTTGTGAAATCCACGACGTTCTGGGTGGGCAGGCTCGCTGTGATCCGAGAGGTGTCCTGCTTGAACAGGACGCTCCGCAGCTCGGCGCGGAAGGAGAAGATCTCGTTCACGAAGAACCGGAGGCCGCCGCCGTAGGTGAGGTAGTCGCTGTTCTCGCCTTCGTACGGCGCGTCGAAGCGCCTGATCCACCGGCCAGCGCCCGCCTGAAGGTAAGGAACGATCCGGCTGTCCGGCTTCGTGTTGAAGTTGTATACGCCGTTCAGGCCCGTCGAGAAGATGTCGATGTTGATCTGGTTCGCCCTGTTCCTTAGGGCGGTGGGGTTGAGCAGGACTCGGTTCACGAAAGCCGTCACATCCTCGAACGTCTCCGCGGCGGCGAGGGGCATGGGCAGCAGGGCCGGGATGTCGGCGCCGGCATTGCGGGAACGCCTGTGCTGCGGCACGTTGGGGATCTCGTGGATGCCGTCGAAGCCGGTCAGAAGGCCGGACGTGGAGTCGAACTTGGGATCGGATCCCAGGAAGAGGTAGTCGCGGTTGGCCCACGTGAACTCGTAGAACCTGGCCAGCCTGTCGAACCAGGGATCGGCCGGGTTCGGCACGGGCTCGTTGAGCAGCGGCAGGAGGTTGCGCGTCATGTCCAGACGCTGCTTGGCGAAGCCGACATCGAACTCGACCTCCCAGTGGCGTGTCACGTTGTAGCCCAGCCGGCCGCCGAGAAGAAACTCGGCGTCTCTGCGCTGCACTTCTCCGTTGGTCGCTATCCCGTGCGCGTTGTAGACGTACCGCGCCTCCATGTCGTTGTCGCACTCATCGAGGTAGGGGGTGTTCGGGTCCAGTGCGGCGGGATCCCCCGCCGGGCAGGCCCGAACGGTGGAAGGGAACGGGTCCTGCCCTTGTATATCCGGCCCGAGATAAACGTCGGAGGGCCCCGTGGCGCCGAGGTTTCGGCAGACGACGCAGAATCGCGTGGCGAAGTTCGTGTTGGGATTGGTATTGCCGTCCGTGCTCACCGAGAGCGCGGGATCCAGGCGGTAGGTCTCCACCATGCCCTTCTGGATCGCCGATGGGACGGTCTGGCCGCCATACTCACCGAAGTAGATGAAGATCTCCCAGCTGCGCTTCTTGTTCTGCGCGGAGGCGGGCGATACCGAAAGCGCGAGAACCGAAAAGAGCACGCCGCCGAAAAGTACTCCGGCCACAGTCTTCCGCCAACGACCGATGACCATCCTGACGACTCCTCCAGAGCCCGCGCGCCCCACGTCGCGCTCCGCCTCCGGTGTCCACTTGGTTGGCCGAGCCGCGGGTGAGGACGCGCCCGCGGGGTTCCAACCCGGGCCCCCGGCGGGGGACCGCTCGGTCCTGGGATCTGTGGGGACCGCGCAACCTAGCACAGCCGCTCGAAGCGCGTCAACGACGGATTCCAAAGGGGATAGGGCCTCTAGCGGGCGCCGGTCGCGTCCCCCCCGCGCCTCTTGAGCACCTGGTCCAGGGCTTCGAGGAAGCGGAGGTTCTCCCCACGCGTACCGATAGTGACACGCAGGCAGGTCGGAAAGTTGTACGCCTCCATGGGACGGACGATCACTCCGAGTCCGAGCAGGTCCTCGTACACGGGGAGAGCCTTCCTCTGGAGGTCCAGCAGGAAGAAGTTCGCGGCGGTGGGGGTGAAGGCCCACCCGCGGCGGCGCATCTCCTGCTGCACGAAGTCCCTCTCCGTCCTGTTCGTCTGCGTCGAGAGGCGCACGTGCTCCAGATCGTCGAGGGCCGCGGTGGCCGCGGCCTGGGCGAGGGCGCTGGTGTTGAACGGCGACCGGACTTTCTCGAGCGACCCCGCGATCTCCGCCGAGGTCACGGCGTATCCGATCCGCAGCCCCGCGAGTCCGTGGATCTTCGAGAAGGTCCTCAACACCGCCACGTGCCGCCCCGCCATGACGTATCTCAGCCCTGCCGGATGATCGGGACCGTCCACGTAGTCCGCGTAGGCTTCGTCGAGGACCACGATGATGTCGTCACGGACGGCGCGCATGAGGGCTTCGAGTTCCTCCCCACGCACGCAGGTGCCGGTGGGGTTGTTGGGGTTGGCGATGTAGATGAGCCGCACGTCCGGCGTCGCCGCCTCGGCCATCGCCGGGAGGTCGTGCTTCATGGCGCGCAGCGGGACCATGCGGGCCCGGCCGTTCACAGCCATGACGGCGATCCGGTACATGATGAAGGCCTGGTCGGAGATGACCGCCCACCCGTCGGGCCCGAGGAAAGTGCGGGCCAGCAGCTCGACGATCTCCGTCGAGCCGTTCCCCAGCGCGATCTGGTCCCGGTGCACGCCGTGTTCCGCGGCGAGCCTCTCCCTCAGGTAGAAGCCGCCACCGTCCGGATAGCGGTTGAGCTTCTCCGCCGTCCGCCGCACGGCCTCCACCGCGCGCGGGGACGGTCCCAGCGGGTTCTCGTTCGAGGCGAGCTTGATCGTGTCCCTGAGCCCCAGCTCGCGCTCCACTTCCTCCATGGGCTTGCCGGGCACGTAGGGAACGATCCCCTCGATGTAGCCTGGAGCCCGGGGCGGGCTCATTCCTCCTCCGCCTCCCCGAGCGCGGCGTCATCCCGTTCCGCGCAACGTTCCGGAAGGACCGGCCGGGGAGCCGTCGCGACGGCGACCGCCTCCCCCCCCGAGTCTGCATCGGCGCCGAGGAGCCCGGCGAATTCCTCGATCGACGGGAGATCGTCGAGGGAGTTCAGGCCGAAATGCTCGAGGAACTCGGCGGTGGTGCCGTACAGGAACGGCTTGCCCACCACTTTCTTACGCCCGACGATCCTCACGAGCCGGCGTTCCAGGAGCGACCTCAGGATGGAGGCGGGGTTCACGCCGCGGACGGATTCGATCTCCGGCGCGGTGACGGGTTGCCTGTACGCCACCACGGCCAGGGTCTCCAGCGCCGACCGGGAGAGCCTCGTGCGGTTGCGCCGCCTCACGAACTCCCGCAGGATGTCCGCGAGCTCGGGGCGCGTCGCGATGCGGTAGCCCCCGGCGACCCTCTCGATGACAAGACCGCGCCCCTCCGCGGCGTACTCCTCGAGCAGCACCGCCAGGGCCGCGTCCACGTCCGCGGCCCGCTCCGACCCGAACGCCTCCTTCAGCTCGTCAAGGCCGACCGGGTCCGGGGAGGCGTACAGCAAGGCCTCCAGCACGGCGCGCATGGGGGGATCGATGGCGGAGGGCGACCTCCGTGGCGCCAGGTCAGCCATCGAGGAGGCCCTGCGGCCCGGGTGGCGCGCCCGGAGAGCGCTCAGGACACAGCATCAAGAGGATCTCGCCCGGCGCGCTGCGCTGGGCCGCGCGGACCCGTCCCAGCCGGATGAGCTCGAGCAGGGCCAGGAAGGCCACCACCATCTCGGGTCGGCTGGGGAGCGCTCCAAGCAGCTCCTGGAATACGCGCGCTCTCCCGCTGGCGAGGGCTTCGAGGATCCAAGCAATCTTCTCCGCGATGGAGATTTCCTCGCGCGCGATTTCGATGGCGCGCGCGGAGAGGGCGTTCTCCATCACGCGCTTGAAGGCCGTCAGCAGATCGAAGAGGCCCACGGCGAGCCATGCCTCCCCCTCGAACGCGGCCAGCGGGTCGCCCGGGCGCAGGAAGACGTCCTCGCGGCCCTCCTCGAGGGCGCGCAGGGCTTCGGCCGCCTGCTTGAACCTCTCGAACTCGAGGAGCTGCCGAACCAGCTCGGCGCGAGGATCCTCCTCCGGCTCGGTGCCCGCGGGCGGCTGCGGCAGGAGCATCTTCGACTTGATGTGGACCAACGTGGCGGCCATCACGAGGTAGTCGCCGGCGACCTGGAGGTCCAGCTCCTTCATGAGATCCAGGTACGCGTCGTACTGGCGCGTGATATCGGCGATGGGGATATCCTGGACGTTGATCTCGTTGATCCGGATCAGGTGAAGGAGCAGATCCAACGGGCCCTCGAAGACCGGCAATCTCAGGTTGCAGATCCGGGCGTCAGCCGGCATGACCGAGCCCCATGGCGGCGCGGGCCGCCTCGAGAGTCCGTGACGCGACCTGCCTCGCGCGCCTGGCGCCATCGGCGAGGACGTCCCTGATGGTATCGGGCGCTTCGAGGAGCGCCCGCCGCCTCTGCAGGAACGCGGAGAACCTCTCCCGGAGGCGCCCAGCGAGATCCGCCTTGCACTCCACGCACCCCAGCGCCGCGGATCGGCATCCGGCGTCGATCTCAGCGACGCGATCCGGCGGCGTGAACGCGCGGTGGATCGCGAACACCGGGCAGACTTCGGGGTTGCCCGGGTCGTATCGCCGCGCCCGAGCCGGGTCGGTCATCATTCTGGAGATCTTCGACGACATGACCTCGGGAGGATCGGAAAGGTTGATGGCGTTGTTGTACGACTTGCTCATCTTTCGGCCGTCGGTGCCGGGGAGGCGCGGGATGGTCGTGGTGCGAGCGGCCGGCTCGACGAGGACGGGCCCGTAGAGCGCGTTGAATCGGCGGACGATCTCGCGGGTGAGCTCCACGTGCGGGAGCTGATCCTCACCCACCGGCACCAGGTCGGCGCCGTAGAGCACGATGTCGGCCGCCTGCAAGACCGGGTAGCCCAGGAAACCATAGGTGTTGAGGTCCCGGTCCACGAGCTGCTGCTTCTGCTCCTTGTACGTGGGCACGCGCTCCAGCCACGGGAGCGGCGTCACCATGGAGAGCAGGAGGTGCATTTCCGCGTGCTCCTTGACGTCGGACTGCACGAATAGGGTGCACCGGGCGGGGTCGAGCCCCGCGGCGATCCAGTCGGCCGCCGTGTGCAGAACGTACTCGCGGATTCGTGCGGGATCGGCGTAGTCCGAGGTCAGGGCGTGCCAGTCCACGATCGTATAGAAGCAATCGAACTCGTCCTGCATCTGGATCCAGTTCGACAGGGCGCCCACGAGGTGACCGAGATGCAGGTATCCGGTGGGGCGGTGGCCCGAGAGGACACGCTTTCGGGGCTCCATTCAGGGCTTCCCGGCCTGGCGAAAGACCAGCTTGACCGTGCCCAGGTTCACGGCGTCCCCGTCCTTGAGGCGGGTTGGCTTGCCGGTGATCAGCTTGCGCCCGTTGATGAAGGTGCCGTTCAGAGCCCCCGGCTCCTCGGTGAGGTAGTAGATGCCCCCCTCCAGGCTCAGCCTGGCGTGGCGGCGCGAAACCGAGCGGTTGATGTCCACGTTGATGAGATCCACCTCGGGCTTGAGGCCTGTAACGGGGTCGAACCTTCCAAGGCAGGCCTTCGCCGTCGAGATGGGGAACGCCTCTTTCCCGTCCTCGGAGTATAGGTATGCGTGGCAACCGTCGGGCGTGGGCGGCGCGGCGGCGGGCGGCGGGCCCGGCGCCGCCGGTGCAAGCGGGGCCACGGTGGCGGGAGCCTTCGTACGCGCCGCCTCCCGAGGCGGCGCCGTCACCGCGGCCACGGCGGCCGCCGCCGTGGCGGGAGGGAACACGCCCCGGGTGACCGGCGATTCGGGCGCGGCGGCTCCGGTCGCGAGCAGGCTCTCGTACTTGCGGTTGGTTTCGCGCAGCCGGATCGACAGCTTCCGCAGCATGCGGACCGCGATCTCGACGTTGCCCTTGATCATCCGGTCGAAGAGGGTGCTGTTGATCTCGATCAGCTCCACGTCCTCGATCGCCCGCGCGGCGGCCCCGTGCGGGGCGCCGTCCAGGAGAGCCATCTCACCGAAGAAATCGCCCTTCTCCATCACGGCGAGGCTCACATCCCCCCGCGGCGTCTCGTTGAAAATCTCCACCTTGCCGGACTGCACGATGTACATCTCGGTGCCCGGGTCGCCCTCCTTGAAGACGAGGTCCCCCGCCCGGAGTTTGACGATGTAGTCCTTGAAGGGGTTGGCCATGCGCGAAGAGACGGCGTCCGCTGTCGCCGAAAAGTGATGATACGGCTACTTTCGAGGGAGTGTCAATCGCCTTCCGGCGGCGCCTCGCGGCGATCGCGGTCCACTCCGGCCAGCGCGAGCAGAGCGATCTCCGCCTCGTACCTCACTTCCTGATCCGTGTCGGACGCGCTCACGGCACGGAGCACCGCCTCCACGCCCTCGCCGCCCAGCCGGCGAAGAGCCCGGACGGCGTCCCGCCTGACCGAGGCGGCCTCGTCGCCATGGACGCGGGCCACGATGCGCGTGAACACCTCCTGCCTCTCGCGCAGCAGCCGTCCGGCGCCTCTCGCCGTAGTGCCGAGCTGTCCCAGAATCCGAAGAGCCCCGGCGCGGAACTCATCCCGCGGCGAGGCTGTCAGGGACAGAAGGGGCAGGACGTCCTCTTCCGTGGCCAGGTCGAACCGCTCCACCTCCTCGAGGCCGGCTTCCGTGAGATACGGGTTCTTCTCGCGGAGAAGCCCTCGCAGCTCCCCCGCCTGGAGATCGTGCTGCCGGAGCGCGAGGATCGCCACGATCCGCCTGAGCGCCTCCGAGAGGGCCGCCGCCCCCTCCGGGGGAACGGGAACCTTCCCCTGTTCGGCGTTCAGCAGGACGAACAGATCGTTACGCTCCTCCTCCCCCCCGGCTCGCGGGACGTTTTCGAACGCGGCATCGCCGCCCGCGTCGTAGGGCTGCAGGAAGAGCACGCACTCCTCCCCTTTCCTGAAGACCTCCCTGCGGAGCCAGGGCTTGGGATTCGCGTAGTCCTGCACGAAGGGGACGATCGTGAGGGTCCGCGCCTCGAAGGCCCCCTTGATCACTTCGAGGACCTCCATGGGAGGCCGTCGGGTCGAGTCCTGAAGCGCCCGCACGCGCGCCACGAGCGTGGCCCGGGCGGCCTTCTGATACAGCGTGAGGGGTCTGACGTCGGCGAAGGCCGGAGCCGCCGCCAGCCCGAGGAGCGCCAGTGCCGCGCTCGGCGCGTGGAGCCGAAACAGGCGGTCGGCGGCGGCCTGGAGCATGGGCGGCACCTACAGGGGACGGAGGCTCTTCACGATCCCCTCGAGCTCGGCCATCAGGGCGCTTTCCTTTTCGGGGCTCGGAACATCCGCCTTGCCGGGGCCCGCCCCTCTTCCCTGCGCCCGGACGAGGATGATGTACTGCGCCGATCGCTGCGGGTCCTCGTACACATACCACCGCACCGGCCCCTCGCCGAGCCGCGCCGGGACTCGGTCCCTCCATCGCGCCGACACGACCCACGCGCTCCCGCGAGCGAGCGGCATCTTTTCGATGGCGGCGCCTGCCAGGTCGATGCTGAACTCGGCCGCTGCGACGATCTGTTCGCCGAGGATCTTCCTCACGTCTTCCTCGGAGCGGGCGGAGCGGGCCTTGGCGGTGGGCTTCCAGGCGACCAGGATCTCCCGCGTCTCGCCCGGCGCACCGCTGAGGAGGCTGAAGCGCCCCTCCGCGGCGTCACCCTCCACTTCGACGAGGCCGAACGGCGTCTTCCCCCGGACCTTGGAAGCCAGGGCCGAGAATCCCCAGTCCGCGGTTGGAGTCTCCGGCAAGCGGAGCTGGAGCGATGCGTACCGCTTGATGAAGTCAGCGAGGCTGCCGCTGTACTTTGAATACTTGGTGAGCGGAAGCGTGAGGGCGGGCCCGCGCTCCGAACGGGTCTGCCCGCTCACCGTGTAGGTGATCTCGCATGGGGCGACGGTGGCCTCGGCAGGCCGCCCGTGATAGGACAGAACCACGTACCCCGCGGTCAGCTCCCGGCGCCGGAGCAGGGACACGCGCATTTGGTAGGTCTGGCCTTCGATGGTCTCCTCGAAGCCTTCCGGCCGGGCGAGGTAGTCGTAGATCCCGCCGGACGCGGAGGCGGGTGCCAGGTCTTCCGGAAACCTTTGCGTGAGGAAGAGATCTCGCATCTCCTGCCCGCTGACGTTGACCAGCGTGATGCCGGCAAGGAGATAGTTCCGGCCCTCGCCCGCGAACTTGAGGTGAAAGGCCGGATAAATGGTCAGGGCCGGCCCCTCGGCCACAGGCTCCTGCGCGGCGTGCGCCCCGCAGAGGAACGCCGCAACGGCCGCGAGAGCTGCGATCAGGCACGCTCGTCTCAAAGCTCATTTCTCCGCATGGAAGCGCGAGCGGAGCGCCTCCTCGGACTCAGGACGCTCAGCAGGGATTCTAGGACGCAACAGCACGGAATGCGAACGATCTCGCCGAGGCGGAGGCTTCCTGCCGCCCTTCAAGCGCGAGGATAAAGAGCGCGTGCGATGGGTGCGGTGAGAAGCCCCGCGACCAGGAGGTCGCGGAACCAGGAGAGCGTCCCGAGCGGATCCATTCGGCCCTGCACCAGCGAGAAGGCGATTCCCGTGATGAGCCCCACGAGCCCGGAGGCCACAGTACATCTGAAGCCGGAAGGCGGGGGCGGAGGGCCCGGGTCTCCTTCGGAGGATGAGGCGGGAGGTCTGGCCATCCCCCCGAGCCAGCCGGAGAACCCGGCTAGCAGGACCGTAACCAGTACGACGCCCACCCGCGCGCCCGTGAGCGCGGCGATGCTCTCGGGCACCCTGGCGATGAGGTTCTGAGGCAGGAGCGGACCCACCAGCGCGAGAACCCCTCCCACGAACGCGCCGCCCACGACGCCTCCGACGAGGGTGGGTGCGGACTGACCTCTCGTTGGGGAGCCGCCCGTCAGAGAGGGAACCGCCTGCTCGAGCCGGGGCGCCCGGCGCGAGCCGGAATCGGACGTTCTGCGCGGCGACGGTCCGGGCCCGGATCGATCGAGCTCCCTTGCGGTCGTTCCGGAGATCGCCTCGGCCGGAGGGACCGACGGGGCGGGCGCCGGAGCCGCCGCTGCCGGCGGCTTGACAGCCGCCTGCTTGCCCGAAGCGTCCTCCCCTAAGCCCGCCACCTTTTGATCGATCAGTCGGCCCAGGTCCAGGTCGCTGTGCTCCAGCGGCTCCTCCACCGCCAGCGGCACGGCTGCAGAGGCCGCCGCCTCTCCCGCAGCCGCGGGCGTCATCCCACCCAGCATCCTTCCGATCTCCCTGGGATCCAGGCGGCGCGTCTGGGCGGTGACGGGCATGGGCACGGACGGCGGCGCCGCGGCGGCCAGTCCGGGAGCGGCCGGCAGGTGGACGATGCCCCCGCACTTGGGGCACTTACTCTGGCTTACGGCGGGCTTCAGTTTGCCGACGCTGACCTTGAGGCGCGCGGAGCAACCCGAGCACTGGATGCTGATCTCGGCCGCGGCAGCCGCGGCTCCCGGCAGGAGCATGCGCGTCCTGCATTTGGGGCAAACCGCCGTGGTCGCCCCCGCGGGCAACTTGCCGGGGTCGAGCTTCAATCTTGAGTGGCAGCCCGGACACTCGAGGTTCAAGGGTGGCGCTCCCCGGGTGTCAAGCCTTCTCAACCCGCACGGTGATGGTGACCATCAAGCGAAGGGTCTGACCGTGCATGTCCACGGCGATGGGGAAACTCGCCTCGCGGCCCCCTTCGGGAACCGGGGTCCCGCCTCTGGCCGCCAGCGCGACGGCGCGCGTCTCGGCGGAAACCCCGGATGCCGCGGCCGCCCCCCCCGCCGGAATCCGGACGGGTCCCGAGGGCGTCAGCGAGGCCGGCGGGTCGACGGAGGCTGTCTCGAACTCGAACGGTTCCGGCGATGAGACCTGAAGCGGAGTGACCGGCTCGTCGGGAGGGGGCCGCATCGCGGGCTCCTCCTCCATCTCCACGGATGGCTCCGGAAGGACCTCGAGCACGTCGTCG
>CAYNUH010000023.1:27046-43040 GCA_964400605.1 uncultured Acidobacteriota bacterium
CCGGCTCCACGGCGATCGCCGGCTCCTCCTCCGCCACGCTGAGCACGGGTCCTTCCGGCTCCACGGCGATCGCCGGCTCCTCGGGTTCCACCGCGAGCACGGGTTCCTCGTCCATGGCCGCCTCCACCTCGAGGACCGGCGCCTCCGAGGCTGTGGCAACAGGGGCTTCCTTCACCCTGGCCGCCGGCCGCGCGGGAGGGGGCGGGGCGCCGGCCGGCTTCGGCGCCGGCTCGCGATCGAGCTTCTTCGACTCGCCGTACCTCTCCTTGAGGGCGTTGAGCACCAGGCGCGTCACGGCCTTCAACGTGTCGTGGACACCTATACCCGTCGTCGCCACCGCCTCGTAAATGGGCGCATTGTACTTGTTGAGTGCGGCGTTGAGCTCCTCGGCGGGCGCCACGTTGGGCAGGTCCCGCTTGTTGAATTGAATGATATGCGGCATTTCCGCGAGCTTCATGCCGTGCTCGGCGAGATTCTCCTCCAGGTTGGAGAAGGACTCGACGTTCGCCTCGATCATCTTGCGCTGGGAGTCCGCGACGAAGACGACGCCGTCCGCCCCTTTGAGGACGAGCTTCCGCGTGGTGTTGTAGAAAACCTGTCCGGGCACGGTATAGAGCTGCAGACGCGTGCGCATGCTCCGGATGGTGCCCAGGTCGATGGGAAGGAAGTCGAAGAAGAGCGTGCGGTCCGTCTTGGTGGCGAGGGACAGCATCTTGCCCTTGTGGATCCCGGTCGGGAGGTTTTCGAAGATGAACTGGAGGTTCGTGGTCTTGCCGCAGAGCCCCGGTCCGTAGTAGACGATCTTGGCCGTGAGCTCCTTGGTCGAGTAGTTGAAGAGGACCATGCGCGCCTCCGGGCGCGCGTAATCTATATCCCTCTCGCGCGGCGAGTCAATGAAGCGCGCCCCTCCCGCGCTGCCGGGCGCGGAAGCGCAGGACGACCGGCGTCAGGCGTAGATCGAAGCGCTCGCGCAGCGAGTTCTCGAGATAGCGGGCGTAGGAGAAGTGCGGCCGCAGAGGCCGGTTGGTGAGGATGGTGAACGTCGGCGGCTGCGCCGAAGCCTGCGTGACGAAGACGAGAGAGAGGGGCTTCCCGCCCGCCAGCGCCGGCTGGTGCGCCGACGCCGCCCGCCGGAGCCAATCGTTGAGAGCCGCCGTGGCCAGGAATCGGGTGGATTCTTCATAGACTGCGTCCACGGCGGCGAAGATCCGGTCCAGGTGCCAGCGCCTCAGCGCGGAGATCGCGATGACCGGCGCGAAGGAGGCGAAGCGCAGCCGATTCTTGATCTGCTCCACGCGTTGCCTGATGACCTCGCGGGACGCAACCAGGTCCGCCTTGTTCAGGAGCACCACGGCCGGGCGCACCCGGCTTCCTTCCCCACCGGCCACGAGTCCCAGGACATGCTGATCCTGCGCGACGAGTCCCTCCGCCGTGTCGAAGAGCACCAACGTGACGTCCGATCCCGCGACGCTCCGCCGGGCCGCATCCACCGAGAGCGCTTCCGGTCCGCGCTCGACCCGCCCGCGGCGCCTGATGCCGGCGGTGTCGATGAAACGGTAGCGGCGCCCCCTCCGGGTCAGCAGGGAATCCACGGGATCCCGTGTCGTGCCGGGGCTTTCGCTCACGAGGGCTCGGTCCTCGCCCAGTAGGGCGTTCAGGAGGGACGACTTCCCCACGTTGGGGCGCCCCGCGATGGCGATCCGGATCTCGGGCAGATCGCGGGCCTCCTCACCGGGGGCGGGCAGCCTCTTCTCCATCGCCATGTGGAGCTCGGCGATGCCCCATCCGTGGGTCGCCGAGATCGGGACGGCCTCGTCGAACCCGAGCGGGACGAACTCCGCGACGGAGACTGCGCCTTCGTGCGCATCCACCTTGTTGATGGCGAGCAGGATCGGCCGGCCCGCCTGCCGGAGGAGGCGCGCCAGTTCCTCGTCCATCGGCGTGAGCCCCCGGAGAGCGTCCACCAAGAAGATCAGGAGATCGCAACCCCTCGCCGCGGCGAGAACGCGATCGCGGATCGCGTCCGCAAGCGGGCTTTCGCCGGGCGCCAGCAGGCCGCCCGTGTCCACGAGCGTGATCGGCCCTCCGCCGACGTGAGCCGTGGCCTCGATGAGGTCGCGCGTCAGTCCGGGCTCGTCCGACACGATGGAGCGCCTGCGGCCGACGAGACGGTTGAAGAGCGTGGATTTCCCGACGTTGGTGTATCCGACGATCGCGACATGCGGGATGGACATTGTGGGGCGACGGTACCACAAGCCCGGCGCGCGCTCCACAAGGCTTCCGGCGCAATTTACGGTCGGATAAGGACTTGTTGACTTTCCGGAAGGGCTTCCCCTAGAATCCGGAGCCTGTCGGGTCGCCTTACGGGAGGGAGGTCGCCGGAATGATCAAGGCGGACATCATCAATCAGGTCTCCAGGGTCGCCGAAATCACCCGCGTCAAAGCCGATGACGCGGTGGAGGCCGTGCTGAACGCGATGAAAGAGTCCATGCGGCGCGGTGAACGCATCGAGCTACGTGGGTTCGGCGTCTTTCAGGTCAAGCCGCGGAAGAAGGGAATCGGCCGCAATCCGCGCACGGGCCGGGAGGTGCGCATACCTCCCGGGCGCACGATCCGCTTCAAACCCGGCAAGAATCTCCGAAACCTCGCCTGAGCACCGGCGCAGTTCCTTCCATTCCGGGATACCGGGAACTCGCATGGACCCTTCGTCTCCATACACCGTCCGAAGTGACCCCTCCTCGACGGCATCCACCGGCGCAGATGCCGAGCCGGGTCGGCCGGCGCCGTTCCCGAGCCCCTTCCCCCGTCCCGTGACCGAGTCCTGGCGCGCCTGGCGGATGTCCATCGCCCTGTTCGCCGTCACCTCCGCGACCACGCTCCTCACCGGGATCCTCTTCGAGGCCGGTTCGCGGGGGATCGCGATCCAGGGCCTCCGGCAGATCATCGAAGAGCCTTCTCTCCTGCTCCTGGGCGTCCCCTACTGTTTCGGCATCCTCGCCATCCTGGGAACGCACGAGATGGGCCACTACATCGCATGCCGCCGGTACGGGATCGACGCGACACCGCCCTACTTCCTGCCGTCGCCGCCCGGGATGCTCTTCGGAACCTTCGGCGCCTTTATCCGCATCCGGGCCCCCATCACGGACCGCAGGGCCCTGTTCGATATCGGCGTGGCCGGGCCGCTGGCCGGCTTCGCGGTGGCGGTCCCGGTGCTGCTCTGGGGACTGAGCACCTCCGCGTGGAGCCCCGACATCCCGACGGCGGGGGGCATGTACCTGGGGGACAGCCTCGCCACGCGCTTCCTGACCGCTCATTTCGTGGAACCGCCCCCCGAGCCCACCGGGTACGTCTTCGCTTTCAGCAGCGTGGCGATGGCGGGCTGGCTCGGCTTCTGGGCCACCGCGCTCAACCTCCTGCCCGTGGGCCAGCTCGACGGAGGACACATCGCCTACGCCGTCTCAGGACGGTTCCACACGATCGTATCGCGGCTGTCCCTCGGAGCTTTCGTGGCGCTCGGCTTGATGGTGAACGAGCAATGGCTCTTCTGGGCCACGGTGCTGATCCTCCTGAGCCCGCGTCACCCGGTCCTCGTCGATGAAGGGCGAAGGCTCTCGGCGGGCCGCCTGGCGGTCGCCGCCCTGGCGGGGTTCGTCCTCCTCATCTCATTCATCCCGGACCCCATCCGTCTCCTCTCCTGATCCCTTCTCGGCGCCGGCGACGGGGAGCCACCGCCCCGCGAAGCGCTCGACGCGCGCTCCCGCAGGGGCCTCGACGCCGGCGTCGAGATCGATCCGGACGGCGCCGTCGCGGTCGGTCCGGAGCAGGCGGACGCCCGCCCGGCGGAGCCTCGCGACCGCCTCGGGGTGCGGGTGCCCCCAGCGGTTGGCCGAACCACATGAAATTATCCCCCACGCCGGCCTCGCGGCGCGAAGGAACACGTCCGAAGAGGACGTGCGGCTTCCGTGATGGGGGACGAGGAGCACATCGGAAGGGGCCGCCGCGGCCGCCACCAGCGCCTCGGCGGTGGATTCGATGTCGCCCGGCAGGATCGCCGCGCGCCCACCGGCGCTCACGCGCAGGACGAGCGAACGGTCGTTGTCCCGGAGATCCTCGGCGCCACGAGGTGGGTGCAGGATCTCCACGAGGACGCCGGCGAAGGTGAACCGCCCTCCCGCCTTCAGCACCCTCACCACGCGGCCGTTGTCCAGCGCGGCGGCAAGGGCCCGATGCAGCGATCCCCGCGCGTGATCGCAGGAGGAGATCCAGATCTCACGCCCCACGAACATCCGCAGCACGGCAGGGACGCCTCCCGCGTGGTCCACATCCGCGTGCGTCACGACGACCGCGTCCACGCGTCTGATCCCCATGGACATGAGGGCGCGCGCCACCACGCGTTCGCCCACGTCGAAGGAGCGGCTCGAGTAGCCGCCCGCGTCCACCAGGATCCGCCCGCCGCCCGGGGTTTCCAGTAGCGTCGCGCTCCCCTGCCCCACATCGAGGGCCGTCACGCGGAGAGCGCGAGGAGGAGGCTCGGGGGCATTGCGGAGCCATGAGACCCAAGGGCCGCCCTCGCCGGGCAGGGCGCAGATAAGACCCGAGACGCACGCCATCGCCGCGATGATCCGCCGGGCCCTCGTTTTTCGAACGGCAGCGCCTGACGCCGCGGCCGCCGCCAGGGATGCGGCGCAGAGGAGCGCCCGCGGCGTCACGCACGACCAGGTCATCCCGGGAACGGCGGCTATCGAGCGGGAGATCTGGAGGGCCCCTTCGATGGCCCAGGAGGCCGCCCAACCCAGCACCTCCACGGGAGCGAGCCCCGCGACGAACGACACCCCGATCCATCCCAGGACGCCCCCCACGAGCCGAGCCGCGGGCGCCGCGAGCGAGGCGACGAGGGCGAACGCCATGAGCGGCGAGGCCCCCAGATTGGCGAGAAGGGCGCCGGGCGTCACGCGATTGAAGAGGTAGGCGGTGAGAGGGGTCGTCAGCGCGAGCGCGACGCCGTTGACGGCGAGCGCGGAGGCCAGCCAGCGGGGGCCGGGCAGCGCGCGCGCCACCGGCCCCGCCCAGGCGCACAGGGCCGCCGCGGCCACGAACGTCAGCTCGAAGGAGGCGTCGTGGACCACCGCCGGCCGAGGGGCCGACAGGAGGAACACCACGGCCGCGACGGTGCCGACCGGCCGGGGCCTCCTGCCGAGACTCCTTCCCGCCAAGTAAAGGAGCGCCCCCGCCACGGCCCGCTCCACGGAAGGTTCGCGCCCGGTGAGTGCGAGATACCCCGCCAGCGTCGCCGCCACTGCGAGCGTGCGGACCTCGATCGGCACGGCGAGCCGGCGAACGGCGCCCCAGACGCAGCCGGCGAGAACGGCGACGTTGAAGCCGGAGACGGCGAGGAGGTGGGAGGTGCCCGCGGCCTGAAGGGCGCTCTCGGCCTCCCGCGGCACGTCCTCCCGCACGCCCAGCACAAGGGCCTTCGCGATGCCCGCCGCGGCGGGGCCGCCGTTCGGCGCGAACGAGAGATCGATCGCCCTCAGGACACTCCCGCGCGCCCACGTGACCGCTCGGCGGAGGAGAGGAGCCGGCCTCACCACCTGCACGAGCCTTGCGCTCCGCGCGCGCCCCGTGGCGGAGATTCCGCGGGAGGCGAGCCAGGCGGCATAGTCGAGCGCTCCCGGGTTGGCGAACGATCGCGGCGACGAGAGGACAGCGGGAACACGGACCCGAGTCCCCGCGCCCAGGGTGCAGGCGTCCGCCACGCCTCCCGGCGGCGGCGGTACTCCGACGCGGACGGCTCCCTCCGCGCGCACCGTCCGGCGCGCCGCGCTCAGGGTCAGGAGATCGATCTCGATCCAGCATCCCCCTTCGGGAGGAGGGCGGCGGCGCGGCTCCGCGGCGAGATGTCCCTCCACCTCCACCACGCCGGCGAAGAGATCCCGCTCCTCTGCCAGCAGGCGGCCGATGTGCCGGGCGCCCCTCGCGAGGGGCTCGCCCTCCACCGCAGCGAAACCCAGAGGCAGGAACGCGGCCGGGACGAGCCATGCGAATCGCGATGTTCGGAGGGACGCACCCGCCTGGGGCCGGCCGCGGCGCGCGGGGCGGAGGACCCAGACCCCCGCGGCGAGGCACGCCAGGGCGGCGGCGGAGGACAGGGTCAGGGACGGCCTGAAGTCCGGCGGGAGGACAAGCCCCGCCGCGAACAGGGCGGCGGCAGCGGCGAGGGGCGAGCGTGCGGCCAGGCGTCGACCTCAGCGGGAGGGATCCCGGACAGGGGACCCCTCCTCGCCGGGACATCCGGGCGCCGCTCTCCACGGCCTCCTGGTTGAGCGCTCAGGCTAGCAGGCGATTCCCTCGCCTTCAACGCCCTCCGCCGAGAATGATGGGATCCGGATGCGGTCGAGGGTCGCTCAGCGGGGCGGCGAGGGATCTTCATCCTCCGCCAGAAGATCGATCAACGTGAAGCGAGGCAGGGAGAACACCGCGAAGAGTCTGTCGCGGATCAGGGCGCTCAGCGTCTCCCGGAATGCCTCCGGACTGAGAGACGAGGCGAGAGTCTCGAGCCGCCGGCGCTCTTCGTCCTCTATCGCTCGGACCTGGGAAAGGGCAAGAGAACTCCGCGCGGCCCCGGCGATCTCGGCGGCGGCGGATGCGAGCAGGGCCTCGAGCGCGGAGGGGCTCTCAGGCGCCGACTCGAGTCTGCGGGCCCACACCGCGAGCGCCTCCTTCAGCGGCACCGCCTCGCAGCCGAGAGCGAGATGCGCGTCCCGGATCCGCCGGGCCGCCTCGCGGCCCGCGGCGGCGTGCCTGGAGCGCCTCCGGGATCGTTCACCGGCGCCCCCAGCACCCTCCCGATGGCGCAGCCGCCTCCCGAGCTCCTTCTCGCACCGCTTCAGGAAGCCGCGGGGCGCTTCCCCCGGGGGCCACAGCGCCGAGGTGGCCTCGAGGGCCTCCACCGCAAGCCACAGCGGGACGTCTTCGTGCCACCAGCGATCGACGATGTGGAACTCCAGGGAGCTCAGGCCGGGCGCGCGGCGGCGGGCCTCTCCCACCCGCCGCGCGATCTCGGCGAAGTAGCGCCGCTCCGCCTCCTCGCGCGGAGACTCCTCTCCCTTGCCGGATCCGGCGACCTCGCCGAGAGCGCCGCTGGCGAGGGCCGCGTGGAAAGCATCCACGCATCGCTTCAGGAGAGAGAGGCATGCGCGGTAGTCGCCCTCGTGGCCGCCGATGGGGTCCGGAATGTCCTCCCGCAACCGATCGGGGTCGCCGGCGTCCAGGTACTCGGTGAGCAGGTGCACGCGGTGGTGCTCGGGCGCGAGACGGCCGACATCGATCCGGTGGTCCCGCTCCATGACGAGAACCACGTCGGCGTCTTCGAGGAGCGTGCGCGTCAGGGGGCGCGATCGGTGCGCGGAGATATCGAGCCCCGCCGACGCGGCGACCCCCAGAAGGACGGCAGGGGGGCCTTCGCCGCGGAGATCCAGAGTGCCCGCAGAGGTCGTCTCGACGTGGGCGGGGCCGCCGCGGCGGAGACTCTCGCGCAAGAGGGCCTCGGCGAGGGCGCTGCGGCAGATGTTGCCGCTGCAGACGAACAGGACCTTCAAGCGCGGTTCTTCAGGTGGATGAGCCGGAGCCCTTCGAGGGTGAGGTTGGGGAGCACTTCTTCCACGCCTTCCAGGTCGGAGGCCAGGGTGGGAGCCAGCCCGCCCGTGACGAACACCCGCACGCCGCCCCCCATCTCGCGCTTCATGCGTTCGAGCATCCCGTTCACCAGCGACGCGTAGCCGAAGTAGAGGCCGGACTGGATGCTGTGAACGGTGTTCCGCCCGATCACGGCGGGGGGACGCGTGACCTCCACCCGTGGAAGGCGGGCTGCGCGGGCGAAGAGGGAGTCCGCGCCTATCTGGATCCCCGGCGCGATGGCCCCGCCCATGTACTCGCCCCTGGAGGAGATGGCGTCGAAGGTGGTGGCCGTGCCGAAGTCCACCACGATCGCCGCCCCCTGCGCTCGGTGGAAGGCGGCGACGCCGTTCACGATCCGGTCCGCGCCCACGTCGTGGGGGGGATCGTACAGGATGGGGATCCCGGTTCGTACGCCCGGCCCCACGATGAGGGGAGCCACCCCGAAATAGCGGTGGATCGCCTCGACCACGACTCCCGTCAGGGGCGGGACGACGCTGCAGAGAATGGCCGCATCCACGGCCGCGCCGTCCAAACCGCGCAGCGTGAGGAGCTGCCGCACGGAGGCCCCCCACTCGTCGGAGGTGCGTCCGAGGTGGCTCGAGATGCGGAAATCGGCGAGCAGGGCCTCGCCCTCGAACAAGCCGAAGACCGTGTGCGTGTTGCCGACGTCAGCCGCGAGGAGCATCCGGGCCCTCCCTGACCGTGACCTCCCCGGCGCGGACCTCCCTCACTCCGGAGGAAGTGATGATGCGGAGCGCACCGCCCGCGCCCACTCCCCCGGTCTCGCCCCGAATCGGCTCTCCCTCTCCATGAACGGTCACCTGCCTCCCGCGCGCCATGGGGCACGATGCCTGGAACGCTTCGAGGAGCGCCGCTTCCTCCCCTGCCTTGAGGGAGGCGTAGACTTCGTCGAGCCGGATCAGGACTCGCGCGAGGATCTCCGTCCGGTCCACTTCCCTCCCCGCGTGGAGGCGAACGGAACCGGCGCGCGGCAGCAGATCCGCGGGGAAGTCCGCCTCCCGGTGGTTGACGTTGAGCCCCAGCCCGACGACGACGTCCGCGGGCGCCCCGGGCCGGAAGCGCGCGTCGGCGAGGATCCCGCCGACCTTCCGGGCCCCGAGGATCAGGTCGTTGGGCCACTTGATCTGCGCCTCGTGGCCCGTGTCCTTGAGCCCTCGGGCGCCCGCCAGGGCCGCCATCAACGTGAGCAGCGGGACCTTTTCGGGCGCGAGCAGGGGCTTGAGCAGGACGGATACGTAGAGGCCCAAACCCGGCGGCGAGTGCCACGCGCGGCCCGTGCGCCCCTTTCCGGCCGTCTGTTCCTCGGAGAGGACCACGGTGCCCTCCGGCCAGCCGTCCTCGGCGAGCTCTCGAGCGTGGTCGTTGGTCGAGGTGAGGGTCAGGAAGTACAGCAGACGGTTCCCGATCAGCCGCTCGCCGAGCACCTTCCTGAGGGCGACTTTGTCGACCCGCGAATCTCCGCTCTCGCTCCTCACGTCTGCCACGTCGCCACCCTCATGGTGAGATCGGCGGCGGGCGCCGAGTGCGTGAGAGCGCCGATGGAGATCCGATCCACGCCCAACGCCGCGATCTCCTGCACGGTTTCGATCCGGACGCCGCCGGAGACTTCGATGAAGGCCCGTCCGCGGGCCCGCCGGACGGTGGACGCGAGTTCCGGAAGATCGAAGTTGTCCAGCAGGACGGCATCCGCGCCCGCCTCGATCGCCTCCTCCAGTTCTTCGAGGTTCCTCACCTCCACTTCCACGGGGAGCCGTCCCTGCACCACCCTCCGGGCTCTCTCGACGGCGGCCCGCACGCTCCCGGCCAGTTCCACGTGATTGTCCTTGATTAGCACCGCGTCCCACAACCCGAGCCGGTGGTTGGCGCCGCCTCCCACGGCCACGGCGTACTTCTCCAGCGCGCGCAGCGTGGGTGTGGTCTTGCGGGTGTCGGCGATGGCGGCACGGTGGGGCGCGGCAGCCGTCACGAAGCGCCGCGTCAACGTTGCCACACCGCTGAGGCGAGCCAGGAAGTTGAGCGCGGTGCGCTCCGCCGAAAGCAGCGCCCGGGCGCGCCCCCCCACGTCCAGGAGAAGGCCGCCGTCCGCGATGTCGTCTCCGTCCCGCGCCGCGAAGAACACCTGGACGCCGGGGTCCAGACACCGGAAGGCGAGGAGCGCGGCGTCGATCCCGGCGACCACCACGGCGGCGCGCGCCCTCACCTCCGCCCGCGCCCTGAGATCCTCAGGGACGACACTCTCGGAGGTCACATCGCCCGGCCCGAGGTCTTCCCGCAGCGCCTCGAAGACGACGCCGGCCAGGACGTGCCGGGGGACCGATTTCATCGGCCTAGAAGGCTCCGCCCGCGAGGTTCTCGCGGATTCGATCGACCTTGTCGCGCAGCTCGCGGTGGATGCGGCGCGCCTTCTCGACGACCTCGGGCTTCGCCCGTTCGAGGAACTGCGCGTCGGCCAGCTTCCGCGTCCAGGGCTCCATCTCCCGGAGGAGGCTCCCCATCTCGCTCTCCAGGCGCGCCCGGTCCGAAGCGCCGGCCGGCGCGGCCGGGCCGGAGACGTGGATCTCCACCTCGCCGACGATGGCGGAGGGCGTGCGCCCGGCGGGGCGCAATGGGGACACCTCGAGCGGCTCCAGCCGCGCGAGGGCGGTGAGGTACTCCCGCGTCGGCTCGACAAGCGTCGAGCCTGTGGTGTCCGAGGCGACCATCAGGCACGGCACGCGCGCCGACGGCGGCACGAGACGCGCGGCCCGCGCGTTGCGGATCGCGGTCACCGCCTCGATGAGGAAAGCCACGGCCGCCTCCGCCTCCACGTCCCGCACCGTCGGGTCGCTCCTGGGATAGGCGCTCACGGCCAGGCTCTCGCCGTCGTGGGGGATCCGCGACCACATCTCCTCCGTCACGAAAGGGATGATCGGGTGCAGGAGGCGGAGGAGTGTCTCGAGGCTCCGGGCCAGGACGGCGCGGGCCGAGGCGCCGCCCTCTGCCGCGAGCGCGGCCTTCGACATCTCCAGGTACCAATCGCAGTACTCGTGCCAGGTGAAGTGGTAGAGCCGGTTGGCGGCCTCGTCGAAGCGGAACTGCTCGAGCGAGGTGTTGACGTCATCGACGGCCCGGTCGAGGGCGCTGAGGATCCAGCGGTCCGCGAGCCTCAGCGACTCCCGGGCCGGCCGCGGTGGGAGCGGGCCCCCTTCAGGCAGGTGCCGCTTCGCGAAGCGCACCGCGTTCCATATCTTGTTGCAGAAGGCGCGGTAGCCCGCGAGACGCTCCGGTGACAGCGGGATGTCGGAGCCGGGCACCGACATCGACGCGAAGGTGAAGCGCACCGCGTCGGCGCCGTACGCATCCACTATGTCCGTCAGGTCCACCGCGTTCCCCTTGGTCTTGCTCATCTTGCGTCCCTGCGCGTCCCTCACCAGGCCCGTGAAGAAGACCGTGCGGAACGGGACGTCTCCCATGAACTTCAGCCCCATCATGATCATTCTGGCGACCCAGAAGAAGATGATGTCGTAGGCCGTCACGAGCAGCGTCGTTGGGTAATAGCGTTTCAAGTCTTCAGTCGGATCGGGCCAACCCAGCGTGGAGAAGGGCCAGAGAGCCGAGGAGAACCAGGTGTCGAGGATGTCCGGATCCTGCCGCAGGCCCGCCCCGCCGCAGCCTCCGCACGCGGTCGGGTCCTGCGCCGCCACCGTGATGTGCGGGCAGCGATCGCAGTACCAGGCCGGGATCCGGTGGCCCCACCAGAGCTGGCGGCTGATGCACCAGTCGTGGATGTTCCGCATCCACTCCTGGTACGTCTTCGTCCACTGCTCGGGGACGAACCGGACGCGGCCGTCCTCCACGGCCGCCAGAGCGGGCTCCGCGAGGGGTCGGATCCTCACGAACCACTGCAGGGAGATGAAGGGCTCCACGACGGCGTCGCAGCGATCGCAGTGCCCGACGGGGCTCACGTGGTCGCGGGCGTCCACGAGGAGCCCTTCCGATCGAAGCCGTTCCAGCAGCCGGCGGCGGCACTCGTAGCGGTCGAGACCGGCGAACTCCCCCGCCTCGGCGGTCATGCGGGCCGACTCGTCCATGACCTGGATCGGAACGAGTTTGTGGCGAGAGCCCACCTCGAAGTCGGCCGGGTCGTGGGCCGGCGTGATCTTCACGGCGCCCGTGCCGAAGGCCGGATCGACAAACGCGTCGGCGATGACGGGGATCCGCCGGTGGAGCACGGGGAGCATGGCCACCCGGCCCAGCACCCCGCTGTAGCGGGGATCCTGCGGGTTCACCGCCACGGCCACGTCTCCCAGAATGGTCTCCGGACGCGTGGTGGCCACACGCACCTCGCCCCCTCCCTCGAGGGGGTAGCGAACCGTCCAGAGCGTCCCGGGCGTCTCGCGGTGAACGACCTCCAGGTCCGAGACCGCGGTGTGGCAGCGCGGGCACCAGTTGATCAGATACCTCTCACGGTAGATCAGTCCCTCGCGGTAGAGTCTGACGAACGCCTCACGCACGGCGCGCGAGAGGCCGGCGTCGAGGGTGAACCTTTCCCGGGACCAGTCGCAGGAGGCGCCGACGCGCCGGAGCTGGTCGCGTATGGCTCCGCCGTACTGCCGGTTCCACTGCCAGGCCCGTTCGAGGAACTGATCGCGGCCGAGCGCCTGCCGCGTGAGGCCTTCCTTCTCGAGGGCGCGCTCGATCATGACGTGCGTCCCGATGCTGGCGTGGTCGGTCCCGGGGAGGTAGAGCGCGTCGTAGCCGTCCATGCGCCGCCACCGGGTGATCACGTCGATCAGGGTGTTATTCAGCCCGTGTCCCACGTGAAGCCGGCCGGTGATGTTCGGCGGCGGGATCACGGTGACGAAGGGCGGGCGGCCGGAGCCCGGATCGGCCCTGAAGAAGGAACGTTCCTGCCAGAACTGGGACCACCTGTCCTGGAAGGATCCGGGATCGAACGCTTTCTCCATGCGCGCTCCGGCGGCCGCCCCGCTCCGCGAGTCCTCAGTGGAGCGGCGGCGCGGTCTCGTCGGCGCCGGCCGCCTCCGACTCCAGCTCGCGGATGCGCCTCCGGACGAGGGCCTCGGCGATCTCGGGGATGACCTCCCAGGCCACCTCCCGGAGGATCCGCTCGACCGTTTCCTTCAGGATCGGCCGCACGAGTGATTCGATCTTCTCGTCGAGGATCCTCGAGACGTCCTGCGAGGAAACGCCGCCTGCCGAGGGCGCCGCGGCGTGGGAGGGCACGCGCCCCTCCACCGCTCCGCGCAGGACGGGCTCCGGACCTCCGGGTACGGCGCG
The DNA here is from genome assembly GCA_964400605.1 of uncultured Acidobacteriota bacterium. GTDB lineage: Bacteria > Acidobacteriota > Polarisedimenticolia > JACPZX01 > JACPZX01 > CAYNUH01. The sequence goes on from CAYNUH010000023.1 coordinate 40,022, forward strand.
CAGCGGATGCGTCGGCTCCAGCTCGGCCGCGGCCGTGGAGCCCAGGTCGAGCGGCCCCAGGGACGAGGGAGGCTCGTGCGTCGCCGGGGCCTCGAGCACGTCACCGGCTTGCAGCTTGGCGAAGAAGGCGCGCGAATCGAGCCGCACGGTCGCGGGAGAGGACTCGCGGACGTCGGGGGGCTCCGCGGGGGCCCGCAGTTGGTCCCTCTCGGGCCCCGCCGTCGGCGTGAGGATCTGCCCCGCGTTCACAACCTCCGCGATGTCCGGGGCGGCGGAGGGCGCGATAGGGGCCCTCTCGGCCTTCTCGGCGTGCGGACGCGGGTGGGCCGCGAGGAGGTCCTCGACCTGCGTCACGAGGGCCCGGGATTCGAAGGGTTTGGTGATGTGGCCGTTGGCGCCGGACTGCTCCGCCCGCCGCGGGTCGAAGGGCTCGAAGGTTCCGGTGAGAAGCAGCACGGGAATCCAGGACAGCTTGGGGTCCTGCTTGATGTGGGAGCAGACCTCATACCCGTTGCGCTGCGGCATCATCACGTCCACGAGCGCGATGTCCGGCACGACCTCTTCCACCTTGCGGATCGCCTGGGCGCCGTTGCCGACGCAGTAGACCTCGTAATCACCCTCCGAGAAGGTCAGCTCCACCACTTTCTGAATGGTGATGCTGTCGTCCGCCAGTAGGATTCTCTTGCCCATCGCTCCGATCTCCTCGTTTCATCCCCGCCGTCAGGTTGTCCCCAGCGGAACACCGGCGGCCGCCAGGGCTGCCTCCGCCCGGAGCAGCCCGTAGGTGCGCCCCGCCGCTCTCAACGTCCCCGACAGGATACCCTCCCGCACGGCCGCGGGGGGCCTCGGGGGTCCTTCTTCTCCGGGCTCCTGTCCAGCCGTCGAGGTGAAGGCCTCCACGCTGCGCGCCAGGAAACCCGCCTCGATCCCGCCCGTGCTGAGCACGATCACCTGCTCGCCGCCGCCCGTGGGCACCTCGTTCCATAGCGAGGCCACCCGGCTCAGATCCACCACGGTAACGAGACGCCCCTCTTTGACCATCACGCCCGCGAAGCACCGCCTCGCGAACGGGACGGGGATAACGGCTTCCGCTCTCGCCACCGCCTGCACGCGGGCCGCATCAACGGCGAGGGCCACGTCGCCGAGCAGGAATCCCACGTAGGGCCGACCGCTCAAGGCCCTTCCACGGCGGACAGGAGCCGCTCGGGCTTCCCCAGGAGAAAGACCGCGCTCCGCGATCCGCTCGGCGGGATCAGACCCTGGAAGGGGTTCGATCCCCCGAACAGGAAGGCCGGCAGCGGCAGCAGTTCCCCTGGGTCGAGGTTGACCACCTCTCGGGCCCGCGACGCGGTGAGGGCGACGCTCCGCTCCAGCGCCGCCTGCGGCCTGAGGAGCACGAGGCATCCGCGCTCGGCGCGGCCGGGACGCGCGACGAGAAGCCCCACCACGTCCACGACGCTCGTCCCTTCGGGGAGTGGCCGGCCGGGAGGGAGGACCTGCGCGACGTCCTGAGCGGACACCGCAAAGAGGTACGCCCCTGCCTCGAAGGTCAGCACTTTCAGCATTCCAAGCGCGGAGCGCCCTGCACCGCGTCATCGTGCCTGCGAAGCCGCCACGAGGCAACCAGGGCTCAGCCCTCCGATCCTGGACGGCACCGGAGCCTTCCGCGGACAAAGGCGACGATGTCGCGCGTGGAGGCTCCGGGCGTGAACACCTCGAGCACGCCGGCCTGCTTCAGGGAGGCGATGTCCTCGTCAGGGATGATACCGCCCACGATGACCGGTATGTCCGAGGCTCCCCTCTCCTTGAGAAGCGACAGCACCCTGGGGAGGAGCGTGTTGTGGGCCCCCGAGAGGATGCTGAGGCAAACGCCGTCCACGTCCTCCTGGATGGCCGCAGTGACCACCATCTCGGGCGTCTGGTGCAGCCCGGTGTAGATGACCTCGCAGCCGGAGTCCCTCAGGGCGCGGGCCACGATTTTCGCGCCCCGGTCGTGGCCGTCGAGACCCACCTTCCCCACGAGAAGCCGCAGACCTCTTTCCGCCATGGTCCCCGCGAGCCCCCTAGAGCACGCTCTGTTCGCGGTACTCGCCGAATACGGTCTTGAGAGCGGCGCATATCTCTCCCACGGTGGCGTAGGCCCGCACCGCCTCCAGGATGCGCGGCATCAGGTTGCCTCCCGCCGCGGCCTGCTCGGCGAGGCTCCGCAACGTCGAGGCGTGCCGCGCGGCGTCCCGTTCGACCCGAATTCGCTGCAGCCGCGCCACCTGGTCGTTCTCCACCTTCTCACCGATCTTGAGAGTCTCGGGGCGCCTCTCGTTCTCCTGGACGTATCTGTTCACGCCCACGATGGTCTTCTCGCCCCTGTCGAGCTGCATCTGATACGTGTACGCCGCGTCCGCAATCTCCCGTTGGGGGAACCCGCGCTCGATGGCCGCCACGATGCCGCCCATCTCGTCGATGCGCCGCATGTACTCCGACGCCTGCGCTTCCATCTCGGCGGTGAGCCGCTCCACGAAGAACGCGCCCGCCAGGGGATCGATGGTGTTGGGGACGCCGCTCTCCTCGGCGAGGATCTGCTGGGTGCGAAGGGCGATGGTCACCGCTTCCTCGGTGGGCAGGGCCAGGGTCTCGTCCAGGGAATTGGTGTGGAGGGACTGCGTGCCGCCGAGCACGGCGGCCAGGGCCTGCACGGTGACGCGCACGATGTTGTTGTAAGGCTGCTGCGCCGTGAGGGAGCATCCGGCGGTCTGCACGTGGGTGCGCAGCATCCAGGACCTGGGGTTGCGCGCACCGAAGCGCTCCTTCATCAGACGGGCCCACATCCGGCGCGCCGCCCGGAGCTTGCAGATCTCTTCGAAGAAGTCGTTGTGGGCGTTGAAGAAGAACGAGAGCCGCGGCCCCACGGCGTCCACGTCCAGCCCCGCTTCCAAGGCCGCCTGCACGTACCCCGCGCCGTCGGCCAGCGTGAACGCCAGCTCCTGCACCGCCGTGGAGCCGGCCTCCCGGATGTGGTAGC
>CAYNUH010000024.1:0-4080 GCA_964400605.1 uncultured Acidobacteriota bacterium
GGCTGCACGTCGAACGGACTCGACCAGACTGGAAGCGGCGGTGCCCCCGGCTGGTCCACGACGAGGGTGCGCCCCGTCCCGCCGCCGGCGCTGGAGACGACCTGGATCTCGAAGAAGGCGATCCCTCTCGAGAACCGCTGGTCCGAGGAGATCGGCTGGTTCGCGTCCCGCGCGATGTATAGGTCTGGATCGTTGGGGTCGGTCGAGGGTGTCTGGTCCCCCAGCCTGAGCGCCGGCGCGGCGCCGAAGCCGGGATCGAGCGAGACGGTGTAAACCTCGATCGTGTGGCGCCGAAGCAGGCCCGCGTCGGCGGATGCGCCGGAGATGAGCAGGTAGCGACCGAACTCCGGCAGGAACTTGCAGCCGAACTGGGCCGAATCGCCGCCGGCATTGGCGAGGGCGGCCGCCTGGACTCCCGACTCGATGGCGAGGCACATCTCATCGCCCGTGGTCGGGTTCCCCAGGTTGATGATGCGGAACTCGCTGTCGTCGATCGCGATCTTGAGCCTGTCGTCGGCGCCCGGCGGGATCGTTGTGGCGGCGCCGATCGCTGAGATCGACGTCCCGAACCGCTTCCCGACGATCGGGGCGGGCTCATCGGTCTCAACGGAGATGTCCCGGCCTTCGCTGAAGTTGATGTTCCCGAAGGCGTCGACGGCGTAGGCCTCCGCCGTGAAGCGGCGGCGCTGCTCGACGAAGGATGGCGTTCCCTGGACAGGGTTCGAACCCGGCGGCACGCCCCGGTTCAGTGTCTGGCCGGGCAGGACGACGGCGATCGCCGCCGCCGGGCCGGGGTTGATGGTGTACGGGCTCGATGGGAGGTTCTCCGGCAGGGAGCTGATCGCCGTGAATCGGATGGGCCCCTCGGCCTTGAGATCCACGACGTCGAACGTCGCCTCGCCGTTGACGGCGGGCTTGGGCGGCTCCACCGTCGCCGTGTTCGGATCCAGGAACGTCCCCATCACGCCCAGCATCCCGTTGACCGACGGCACGATGTTGAAGAACTGATCCACTGCGATGACGCGGGCCTGGAACGGCTGCCCCACCTCCGCGACCACAGCCGTCCCGCTGACCGCCGAGACCAGGTCCGGGACTCCTGGGTTGAGCGTCTGGCCTGGAAGGAGGACGATGGTCCTCACGGCCGGGCCGGGCACGAAGGTTACGTCGATCGCCCGGTGGATCGATCCGTCGCTTCCCACGTAAGGGTTGGCGAGGTTCGTCGCCGGATCCACGGCGTCACCGATGAGCTCGATGCGGTAGTTCCCCGCGAGGAGCGTCGAGATCCCGGTCACGGGGGCGTTCGCATTCGCCACATCGAGCGGAGGACCCGAGACCTGCACCCACCGGAAACCGCGAGCGACCAGGGGATCCGCCCCAGTCAGCGGGAGGACCGACGCCGAGGCGTCGAAGACCGGCGCGGCCGGCCCCGGCGGCCCCACGGGAGCCGTGCGCATCAGGGTGAAGTCCGGCCCCGGCGAAGAGGCCGCCTCGACGAGGAGCTCCTTCGGGTTGAACTCGGGGGCCAGGCCGAGGTTGTTCGCCGCGACCGCGCGGTTCGCGTCGTCGGAGAGGTCGGCGAGGAACCCGCCGTCGAAGGCGTCCCTCAGGACGAACCGCGGCGTCGCTCCGGGCGAAGCCTGGTTGGGTAGGGTGATCGTCAGACGGTTCCCGTCCAGCGTGATGTCTTGATCGGTCATCCCGGCGAGGAGGTTTACGCCTCCAAACGGGCTGAGGACCAGGAAGTCCTCGATGCCCGGGGCGTCGGTGTCGCGCCCCTGCCGCTCCACGCCGCCGTTGGCGACGCCCAGCTTCAGGAGCGACATGGCGTCGTCCGCGGTCCCCGTCGGGAGGACTTCGACGCCGACGGAAGGCCCGGCGAAGCCGCTCCTCAGGATGAAACGGCCGGCGCCCTCGTCGAACCTGCACGTGAAGTTCATGTAAGCAGGCCGAGCCAGAGCAAAATAATCGCCTTGACTGCCGGTCTTGCGGATCGTCGCCTCTATCTCGCCTGCGATGGCGGCGGCTCCCGTGATCGGCAGGCTCGGGTTCGTGGGGTTCGTCAGCGTGACCGTCTGATCGACACCCCCCGGCCCTCCGAACCGGATCCGGAGCTCCGATGCCGCCGGAATCGAGATGGAGTTCGGATCCCCGTCGAAGGGGGCCGACGCGCTGAAGCTCCGGCCCGCCGCGAAATGGATCTCTTCACTGAAGGTGAAATAGCACGTATCCACGAACGAGTCGTTTTGGGTGTCGATACAGGTCGTCCCGATGAGGACGGGCGGCGCGGCGTCCACGAGGCGGGCGTTGTTCGACGCCCCGACGTCCAGCGGCTGACCAGTCTCGGCGCTGAGGATGGAGGAGGCCCCCGGGAGGATCTCCAGCGTGACGTTCTCGAGACCCGTCGTCGGGATCCCGGGCGAGAAGTCGATAACCAGCTTCGAGCGGCTGTAGTTGAAATCGGGATCCTGATCCGTCTGGTGCGTGATGCTCTGCGCTGTCATGGTGACGTTCGGTACGCCCATCAGGTTGAACTTCAGCAAGAAATTCGGCTCGTTCCCCGGAAGCGTGCCCACATCGACCGGCTGGCTGAAATAGGAGACCACCCGGTCGATCGTTCCGCCCGGCGCACCTTCGAAAGAGATCCCGGAATGGATGTGGAACTCCGACGGCATGACGTCGTACGGAGCGGGCGGGACGGGGAGGGCGGGCCCGCCTCCCTGATCCACGAGGATCGTTCGTCCGGGGCCCACTCCCCCGGCGGAGGCGACGGCGATCTCGTAGACGGCGACGCCCCTTGAGAACACCTCGTCGCCCGGCAGGGGCGGGTGCGTCTGCCTCGCTACGTATTCGGCGGGACCGTCGGGGTTGGGCGTCGTGGATGCGGCGCCTAGCCTGAGAGCCGGCGCGGAGCCGAAGTTCGGGTCGATCACGAGGCCTCGGAACGGGGGAGTCTGAAGGGTCGTGTTCATGATCGCGCGCACCGGGGTCCCGTCTCCGAGGAACATCGTGTACCTGAGGTTGAAGGACTCGAGGATGCACTTGAACTCGAACGACGATCCCCAGAAGACCGTCAGCGGCGGGGGTGGGTGCAGTCGCGACCCGATCGCCGCACAGATCTCCTGGCCGGTGTTGAAGGGGCCCGGCTGCTGGATACGCTGGAAGTCGCTCCCGTTGATCGATACGAGCAAGTCCAGGTCCGGCAGCGCCGTGGCGGCCCCCGATCCGGAGACGGAGGTTGGAAGCCTCCGGCCGCGCGTGGGGAGGGGCTCGTCGGTCTGGACGCCGAGGATTGACCCGTTGTAGGAGGCATCGATGTTGAACGCCGGGTCCACGGCGTACACGCGCACCATGAATGGCAGGCGCTGCGTCTGGGGTTGGGGCGAGCCCACCACCCCCATCCCCGGGACAAGATCCTGCCCGGGCAGGACGACGACGAGCTGCGTGGCCGGTCCGGCGGCGGCCGGAGCGACGCTCAGCAAGATGATGATGAGACAGACGAGCGCGGGCGCAGCGCCAGCGCGGAAGGCGCTGTGAGGCATGCCGTCCCCCTGTCGAGGACACGGCCATCGCGACCGGGCGACGCTTTGCGGGCGATGGCGCGCCTCGGATCGGACCTTGGTGAAACCCCCCTAAGTAACCGTCATTCTACCAGATTCGATGCAAACTGACCCCTGTGGAAGTGACATCGCGGGCTGCGCCCATCGACGACGCGCCCAGCGGCGCTCTAGCCTGTTGTCCCCGGGCGCCGGAGTGACGCCGGTCAACGGTTCCGCACTCGGAGCGTGCCCCGGTTCAATCCATGATTCTCCTCCCGAGGCGACCCCGGACGCGATCCGGCGCCGGGGCGCCCTTTCCCGTTGCGGGCCCGCAAGGCGGGCCGCGTTGATGTCGTCTCCCTTCGAGCCACGCAAGAGCAACGGCGGTGCCAGGGATCGTGGACGGTCCCGGCACGGGCCAACGGAGCCGTAACTCCAGCCTGCGCGGTGACTTAGTCGGCGACCTGCTCCGCCGCCGGGCTCCAGCCGGCACTGCCCTCAAGAGGGACTCATTCCCCCCGTGGAGGAGATTGTGCCCGTCGCC
>CAYNUH010000024.1:4180-24893 GCA_964400605.1 uncultured Acidobacteriota bacterium
CTTCTTGACGATGGGCCCCGGGGCCGCCATGATGCGTGTTCCCCGAACCGCCCAGAAAACGATCACGAGGGATTCGCGTCCCGGGAGGAACGACTTGAGAAGCGCCGTCATCGCTGCTGTCGTCATTCTGTCCGCCGCCGCCACCACCGCCGCGGCGCCCGATCAGACCCAGCCCGCGACACCTGCCGCCCCGGCCAAGGCTTCTCCGGCTCCGGCCCAGCCTGCTCAGGCGGCCGCCGTGGAGCCGGAGCACATCCAGGTCCAGCACATCCTGATCGGATTCACCGGGTCCGTGCCCGGGAAGCCGATCAACCGCACCCCGGAGGAGGCCAGGAAGCTCGCTTACGAGATTCTGGAACGGGGGAAGAAGGGGGAGGACTTCGACGCTCTCGTCAAGCAGTACACCGAGGACGCCTATCCCGGGATCTACAGCATGGCGAACAACGGCGTGACGCCCGCGCAGGGGGAGTTCCCCCGAAACCGCATGGTGGCCGCCTTCGGCGACACCGGCTTCCCGCTCAAGGTGGGCGGGATCGGCATCGCGGACCACGACAAGCAGAAGAGCCCTTACGGCTATCACATCGTCAAGCGCCTGAAGTAGGGTGGAGGTTGAGACACGCCGGAGGGCGCGATCGGGGCGGGGGGCTGCGCGATTTGGTTGATCCTCGCGCCGAGCAGATCGGGAGGTCGCAGCCTTGACGCCGCGGGAGACGGGAGCGCAGACGGGCGAGACGATCGGGTCGCCCGGGAAGGCGCGATCGGCGTCCTCGCTCGATCCCGAGGCGATCGAGGCGATCTGCGCGGGGACGCATGGCGATCCTTTTTCCGTTCTGGGACCTCACCCGTCCGGGGAGGACGCGGCCGGCCCCTGGGTGGTCCGCGCGTTCCTGCCGGGAGCACGCAGCGCGGCGCTCGTCACCGAGGCAGTCGCCGGATCGGGCACCAATCGCGAGGGTGCCGCTTCAGGTGCGGCTGCGGAACAGAAGGATCGGGATGCCGCTTCGGGCGAGAACCGCCGGATCACCTCCTCCGCGCCGGTCGGCGCGCCCGCCCCCCCCGCCGTGTCGCGGATGCAGCGGCTCCACTCGGAGGGGTTCTTCGAGGGACTTCTCCCATCCGGGTCGGCGCCGTCGTCCTACCGAATCCGCGTGACCTGGGGCGACGGCCGGCCTCAGGAGATCCACGATCCGTACCGGTTCCCACCCGTCCTGACCGACTTCGACCTTCATCTCCTCAGTGAGGGGACGCACCTCAGGGCCTACGAGAGGCTCGGCGCCCACGTGCTGGTCCTGGAAGGGGTCGAGGGGGTCCACTTCGCCCTGTGGGCTCCCAATGCCGAACGGGTGAGCGTTATCGGGGAGTTCAACTTCTGGGACAAGAGGCGCTTTCCCATGCGCTCGCGAGGCGGCGGCGGGATCTGGGAGATCTTCCTGCCCGGCGTCGGCGATGGCGCGCCGTACAAGTACGAGATCGTCTCCCGCTTCGGCGGCTACCGTTCCGACAGGGCCGATCCCTACGGGACCGGAACCGCTCTGCGCCCGGACACGGTTTCGCTCGTGCGCGATCTGAGAGGGTACGAGTGGGGGGACGAGGCGTGGATGGCCTCACGCCGCTCCCATCACGCGCTGGACGCCCCCATCGCCGTCTACGAGGTCCACCTCGGATCCTGGCGGCGGGTGCCCGAGGAGGGGGGGCGGTGGCTCACTTACAGGGAGATGGCGGACACGCTCGTCCCGTATGCGAAGGCGATGGGGTTCACGCACATCGAGCTGCTGCCCGTCTCGGAGCACCCCTTCGACGGATCGTGGGGATACCAGACCACCGGCTACTTCTCCCCCACCAGCCGCTTCGGCACTCCTCTGGACTTCATGTCTTTCGTGGACGCCTGTCACCGAGCGGAGATCGGGGTGATCCTCGACTGGGTGCCGGCGCACTTTCCCGGCGACGGGCACGCCCTCGCCTACTTCGACGGCACCCACCTCTTCGAGCACGCCGACCCGCGCCTCGGCGAGCACCGTGACTGGGGGACGAAGATCTTCAACTTCGGGCGCAACGAGGTCCGCAACTTCCTCCTGGCGAACGCGCTCTTCTGGCTGGAGAGCTACCACATCGACGGCCTCCGGGTGGACGCCGTCGCCTCCATGCTCTACCTCGACTACTCGAGAAGCGAGGGGGAATGGCTGCCGAACCGCTTCGGCGGGCGGGAGAACCTCGAGGCGGTTGACTTCCTCAAGCGCTTCAACGAGATCGTCCATCAGGAGCACCCCGACGTCCTCACCATCGCCGAGGAGTCCACCGCGTGGCCGATGGTGTCGCGCCCGACGTACACGGGAGGGCTCGGCTTCGACCTCAAGTGGAACATGGGGTGGATGCACGACATGCTCGAGTACATCTCCAGGGATCCCGTGCACCGGCGCTTCCACCACCACAACATCACGTTTTCGCTCATCTACGCCTTCACCGAGAACTTCGTCCTGCCGCTGTCGCACGACGAGGTTGTGCACCTCAAGGGTTCGATGCTGTCGAAGATGCCGGGAGATGCGTGGCAGATGTTCGCGAACCTCCGGGCGCTCTACGGCTTCATGGCCGGCCACCCCGGCAAGAAGCTGCTCTTCATGGGAGGGGAGATCGGCCAGTGGAGCGAGTGGAACCACGACGCGAGCCTGGACTGGCACCTGCTCCAGCATGACCCGCACCGCGGGCTCTGGGCTTGGGTCCGCGACCTCCTCCACCTGTACCGGGCCGAGCCGGCGCTGCACCAGGTGGACTTCGACTGGCGGGGGTTCGAGTGGGTGGACTTCCACGACGCGGACGCCAACGTCGTGGCCTTCCTGAGACGCGGGAAGGATCCCGAGGAGACCGTGCTGGTCGTCAGCAACTTCTCGCCGGTGCCTCGCCCCGGCTACCGCCTGGGGGTCGTGCGCCCCGGCTTCTACCGCGAGATCCTCAACAGCGACGGCGAAGCCTACGGAGGGAGCAACGTCGGCAACCTCGGGGGCGTGGCCACGGAGGATCGGCCCCACCAGGGCCGGCCCTATTCACTCCCCCTGACGCTCCCGCCGCTGGCCACCATCTTCCTGAAACCGGAAGGCGAGCGCAGCCCCGGGAACGAAGTGTGAATGCGTCCTGGGGCCGAGCGGTGCCGCCGCAACGCGCTTCAGTGGGGAAGGAGGCGCGTTGCGGGAGACATGCACTGCCCCCTCTCGATTGGGTTTTGAGGGTGCTCCCGCGCTTCAGCGGCGAGTGTCTGCCCGTCCGCTGCAAGCGCGCCCAACGGGGCCTGGGTGACGTAAGGCTGCGATTAATAGCCGCCGCGGCCTCCGCCGTACCCACCGCCGCCGCGCGGACCGCGACCGCCTCCACCACCGCCGCGCGGACCGCGACCGGCTCCGCCGCCCCCCGCTCCCTGGGGCCGCGCCTCGTCCACGTTGATGGCGCGCCCGCGCACCTCGCGGCCGCGGAGCTCCTGGATCGCCTTCAGCGCCGCGTCGCGCGCGGTCATCTCGACGAACCCGAACCCCTTGCTGCTGCTCGTGAACTTGTCGGTGATGACGTTGGCCGAGGTAACCTCTCCGTAGGCCTCGAAGAGCCCTCGGAGATCCTCGTCCGTGACTTCGTAGGACAGGTTGCCGACGTAGATCCGCACCAGAGACCTCCCTCCCGCCTGGAATAGAGTACCTCGGTGGGGATCGGACCCTTTCCGGCCTCACCTCTCCTGGCGAGCACGGGGCATGTTACCCCATCTCCTTCCCGGAAAGACATACCCCCCGGGTTCTCAAGGGGTGGACCCCGGATCCCCGTGCGCTGCGATGGCGCGGCGGGCGAGGGTGCCTCCTGCCTGGCTGTGGGCGGCCGCGCTGGACGGGGCCTCCCCCGTGAGACGGCCTCTCCCGCGGCCCATCCCCCCGTCCCCGGCGGCGCGAGTGGTAGGATGGGGGCCGGTGAGAGTGGGCCCATAGCTCAGCGGGTCAGAGCAGGAGACTCATAATCTCAAGGTCGCAGGTTCGAGTCCTGCTGGGCCCACCAGACGCTCCACCCCCTCCTGGGATCCTTCCGCCGGGGAGCGCCGGTACGCCGGCCGGCGCGCCCGGGAGCCGCTCATGAAGGCCATGGTGCTCCGCGACAGAGGGCCGGTGGCCGAAGGCCGCCTACGGCTCGAGGAGGTTCCGGACCCGGAGCCCGGCCCCTTCGAGGCCCGCCTCCGGGTGAACGTTTGCGCCGTCTGCCGGACCGACTTCCACGTGATCGAGGCCGACCTGCCGCCCGTGAAGACGCCCGTGATCCCGGGCCACCAGGTCGTCGGGGTCGTGGATCGGCTCGGAGCGGGCTGCTCTCGGTTGCAGGTCGGGGAGCGCGCCGGCGTCGCATGGCTGCGGTATACGTGTGGCTCCTGCCCTTCCTGCCGCGGGGGGAACGAGAACCTCTGCGAGAGCGCCCGCTTCACCGGGTATCACGAGGACGGAGGCTACGCGGAGTATGTGCTCGTCCCGGAGGCGTTTGCGTACCGGATCCCCGACGGGTTCTCCGATTTACAGGCGGCGCCGCTCCTGTGCGCCGGGATCATCGGGTACAGGGCGCTGAAACGCAGCGAAGTGAAGCCGGGCGGGCGGCTCGGCATCTACGGGTTCGGCTCGTCGGCGCACGTCACGATCCAGGTCGCGCTGCACCGGGGGTGCGAGGTGTTCGTATTCACGCGCGGAGAAGAGAGGCGGACGCAGGCGAAGCGCATGGGCGCCACCTGGGTGGGAGGGGCGACGGAGCCTGCGCCCCTGCCGCTCGACGGCGCAATCCTCTTCGCTCCCGCCGGGGACCTCGTCCCACCCGCTCTGCGATCCCTCGGAAGGGGGGGCACGCTCGCGCTGGCCGGCATCCACGTCTCTCGCGTCCCGGCCATGGACTACGAGCCTCATCTCTTCTACGAGAAGCGTCTCACCAGCGTCACGGCCAACACGCGCGCGGACGGGGAGGAGTTGCTGCGGGAGGCCGCGAGGATCCCCATCCGGCCCGAGGCGCGGGCCTACCCGCTTGATCAGGCCGTCCGGGCGCTCCTCGATTTCGACGCCGGCCGTGTCGAAGGCACGGCAGTCCTGACCGTCGCCACGGGCGCATAGCCGTCCGGCCGCGGCGGCGCCTCGTTCTCCTCGCCCGGGGACGGCACCCGCTAGATCGGCACGCCGAGCTGCCAGAAGAGGAACGACCAGACGTCGGTCTGCTCGTCGAGCTGCTTGGACAGGGGCTTGCCGGCGCCGTGCCCGGCCTTCGTCTCCAGCCTCAGGAGGATGGGTCGCTCGCCGGCCGTGGTGGCGGCCTGGAGCCGCGCCGCCATTTTGCGGGCGTGCATCGGATCGACCCGGCTGTCGGACTCGGCGGCCGTGAGGAGGACCGCCGGGTAGGCCGTCCCGTCCTTCACGTGGTGATAGGGCGAGTAGGCGTAGAGCCAGCGGAACTGATCGGGGTCTTCGGCCGAGCCGTACTCGGGGATCCACAGCCTCGCGATCTGGAAGCGGTGGTAACGGACCATGTCCAGCAGCGGCACCGCGCACACCACGGCGCGGAAGAGATCCGGTCTCTGCGTGAGGGCCGCGCCGACCAGGAGGCCGCCGTTGCTGCCCCCCTGGATGGCGAGCCGGTCGGAGCGCGTGAATCCCTCCCGAATGAGGTACTCGGCCGCGGCGATGAAGTCGTCGAAGACGTTCTGCTTGTTGGCGAGCATTCCCGCCCGGTGCCACGTCTCCCCGTACTCTCCACCTCCTCGGAGGTTCGGGATGGCCACGGCGCCGCCCCGCTCCAGCCAGAGGAAGTTGTCGCGATCAAACGTCGGAGTGAGCGAGACGTTGAAGCCGCCGTACCCTGTGAGCAGCACCCTCTGGCCGCCGTCCCTGGCGACGCCTTTCGGAAGGATGACAAACATCGAGATCATCGTCCGGTCTTTGCTGGGATATCTCACCTGCCGGATCTCGTAAGCGGCCGGGTCGATGGGCGCGGAGACCTTCTCCCAGAGAGCGGTCGTCCCGGACCGGATATCGTGGTGATACACGCTCGGTGGGACCGTGAACGACGTGAAGCCGAAGTAGATGTCCTTGCCGTCCCACTCGCCGCCCAGGGCGCTGACCGAGCCGAGGGTCGGAAGATCGATCTCCTTCTCCAGCCTGCCGTCCATCGAGAAGATCCTCAGCCGCGAGGAGGCGTCCTTGAGGTACTCGGCCACGATCCGCCCGCCCACGATCCTCAGGCCCTGCAGGATCTCCTCGGAGGGCGGGATCACCTCGATCCAGTTCGCCCTTCCGGGGCGGCGCGGATCGGCGGTGAAGACGCGGTAGGTGGGAGCGCCTTCGTTGGTGTGGATGATCAGGCGGTCGTTCAGGGCCGCCACGCCGTAGAGCGCCTCTTCCCCCTCCACTACGGGTTTGAATCCGTCCTCCGACTTGAGGTCTTTCAGGTAGACCTGCGTCCGGCTCCACCCCTTGGACTCTTCCACGACAAGCCAGCGCCCATCGGGTGAGAGATCGACGTTCGGCCAGGCGTCCGGCTCGCGTCCCTCGCCGAAGACGAGCGAGTCCTTGGCGGGGTCGTCGCCGAGCGTGTGGTGGAAGACGCGGCGGTTGTAGTTCTCCTGTCCTTCGGGGACGGTGCCCGGCGCCGGGTAACGCGTGTAGTAGAACCCCCGGCTGGAAGGCTCCCACGCCACCGAGCAGGCGCGCGTGTGCGGGATCTGATCCGGAAGATCCACTCCGGTGCCCACGTCTCGGACCCGCAGCGTGCTCTGCTCGCTGCCGCTCTGGGACACGCCGTACGCGAGATACCGGCCGTCCTCGGAGACGTACGACCAGTCCAGCGCCACCGTGCCGTCCGCCGAGAGGGGGTTCGGATCGAGCAGGACGCGATCGGACCCGCGGAGCCCCTCGCGCACGTAAAGGACCGGCTGGTTCATCCGTCCCTCGCGGCGCGAGTAGAAGAGCCGTTCCTTGCGTACCGCGGGGGTCGAGATCGATCCGATGGAGACCAAGGTCTCAAGCCGTTCCCGTATCTTCGCCCGGCCGGGGATGGGGTCCAGGGCGGCGCGGGTCTTCCCGTTCTGCGCCGCGACCCACGAGCGCACGTCGGGGCTGTCGTCGTCCTCGAGCCAGCGGTACGGATCGGCGACGCTCACCCCATGGATCTGCTCCACCACGCTCTCCGTGCGGATCGCTTCCCTCATGGAGCTCCCCTCCGCGGAGCCGGTCTGCCCGCCGGCCGGCGACAGGACGATGGAGGCACACAGGAAGAAAGGCAGGAAGGCGGCCATCTTAGCAGGGGTCATGTTTCGGCTTCCTCCGAAGTGTCGGTCACTCGCGGGCGGCGGCTTCGGGGCCGGCGAGGCCAGTCTAGCAGCGCTCCGGGACCGGATCAGCGGCGCCGACCGGCGCACCCAGCCGCTGCGGAGCGCCTGATCACGCTTCCGGGATTCACCCACGGTGACAAAAACCTTTCCAGAGCCTAGACTTGGCCCGAAGATGCCCCGGGCACGGGATTTGCCCCAGAGATCCCCGAGACAAACCGCGCACAGCCCGCTTCATCGGCCCGATGCCGCCGCCGGGCACCGAGGAACCGACATGCCAGCCATCACCGGCACGCTGAAGGACAGGATGACGCAGACCATCGCCTCCTACCGGGAGGAGGTCCGATCCGTCGCCGAACGCCATTCCGAGCAGGTCATCAGCAAGGTGACGGTGGGCCAGCTCCTGGGCGGGCTGCGCGGCGTGCACAGTCTCCTCTGCGACACTTCCTCGGTGGATCCCGACCGCGGCCTCATCGTCCGGGGGATCCCCGTCGCCGACCTGACCGCCCGGCTCCCCGAGGAGGTCTTCCACCTCCTGCTCACCGGGGAGCTCCCCGACGCGGAGGCGCTGGCCTCCCTCCGGGAAGATCTGCGCGCCCGGGCTCGCGTCCCCGATTACGTCTGGAAGGTGCTCGAGGCGATGCCTTCAGACTCGCACCCGATGGCCATGCTCAGCACCGTGATCACGTCGATGGAGCGCGACTCCGAGTTCCGCAGGCGCTACGACGCCGGAATGAAAAAGAACGAGTACTGGGAGCCGATGCTGGAGGACGCCCTGACCCTCATCGCGCGCCTTCCGGAGATCGCGGCCGGCGTGTACCGCATCCACACCGGCAAGCCGGGCCGCATCCCACCCGATCCCACCCGGGACTGGGGCGGCAACTTCGCGAGGATGCTCGGGCTGCCGGATCCGACCGGCGAGTTCGCCAATCTGATCCGTCTCTACATGGTGCTGCACTGCGACCACGAGAGCGGCAACGTCTCCGCCTTCACGGCCGCCACCGTGAGTTCGGCTCTTTCGGACCTTTACTACAGCCTCTCGGCGGGGTTCAACGGACTCGCCGGCCCGCTCCACGGCCTCGCCAACCAGGAATGCCTCCGGTTCGTCCTCGACGTGGAGAAGCACTTCGGGGGCGTCCCGTCGGACGAAGACCTGCGACGGCACTGCGCGGAAACCCTGCGCGCGGGGCGGGTGATCCCGGGGTACGGCCACGCGGTGCTGCGCGTGACCGATCCGCGCTTCACGGCCTTCCTCGCGTTCGGCCGGCGGGCCTGCGCGCACGACGAAGTCTTCCGCATCGTGGAGAGACTCTACGAGATCGTACCGAAGCTGCTGGTGGAGCAGGGGAAGGCCAAGGATCCGTGGCCCAACGTGGACGCCGGGTCCGGCGCGCTGCTGTACCACTTCGGCATGACGGAGTTCGATTACTACACCGTGCTCTTCGCCGTATCCCGCGCGCTGGGGATCTCGGCCCAGTCTGTGCTCAACCGCGCCCTGGGCGCGCCCATCCTCCGTCCCAAGTCGGTGACCACGGCCGCCCTCAGGAAGACGCTTTTGGGATCCTGAGCCGCCGCGCCGCCTACTCGTACCTGAGGGACTCGATCGGGTCGAGGCGCGATGCCCGGGCGGCCGGGAGCACCCCGAAAACGAGCCCCACGAGAGCCGAGACGCCGAGTCCGGCCACGATCGACCAGAGGGGGACGCGCGCCGCCGGAAAGGTCGGGATCAGCGACGCCGCGGCGTGCCCCACGCCCACGCCCAGCGCGACGCCGAGCGCCCCTCCGATGAGCGTCAACACCACCGCCTCGATGAGAAACTGCGTGAGGATGTTGAGGCGGCGGGCGCCGACGGCCTTGCGGACGCCAATCTCGCGCGTGCGCTCCGTGACCGACACCAGCATGATGTTCATGATGCCGATCCCGCCCACGAGGAGCGCGATCCCCGCGATGCCCCCCGCCACGTAGGTCGAGATCGACGAGATCCTGTTGACGACGCCGACGATTTGCTCCTGGGTGACGAGCCGGAAGTCTTCGGGCTGGTCGGGCTTCAGCCTGTGGCTCCTACGGATAACGTCGATGATCTGCGCCCGGGCGAGCTCGATCCTCTCGGGCGCGCGGACGAGGATCTCGAGCAGCGTGTTGCCCTCCGTTTCCTCGCCGAAGAGATTCAGCCCCGCCCCGTAGGGGATGAAGACGAAGTCGTCGAGGCTGATGCCGATCAGCTCGCCGCGCTTCTCCATCATCCCCACCACGGTGAACTCGTGGCCGTCGATCGAGACGCGCGAGCCCACGGGGTCCTCTGGAAGCTCCAGGTCGGTGGCCACCTTGTATCCCACGACGCACACTTTCCGGCGGTGGGAGTCGTCGATGTCGGTGAAAAACCTCCCTCTGCCGATGAAGAGCCCCACGATGTCCTGGTAGCCGGACACGGTCGCCGCGATGGTCGTGGCCACCCGCCGATCGCCCTTCTTGACGTCCCTGAAGCCGAACATGAACGGCGCCACGTCGAGGACCTCGTGGCCCGATTCAAGGAGAGCGGCGCCATCGGCCCGCGTGAGCGCGATCCGGCCCAGCGTGTCGCCCGCCTTCCCCGGCGGCCGGTAGGAGATGACGCGCACCCAGCCGGACCCGATGTCCCTGAACAGGTTGTTGACGGCGAAGAAGAACCCCTGGACGATGGACACGACGGCGATGACGGCCGCCACGCCGATGAGGATGCCGAGAATGGTCAGGAAGGAACGGAGCTTGTTGGACCAGAGGGCCCTCAGCGCGATGCCGAGGTTCTCCAGCAGCATCGCCCAGACCGCGACACGGGCCATGGTCGCTTATCCCGCGGCCCCGGCGGCGGCTCCCTCGGGAGGCGGCGGCGCGGGGCTCCGCCGGGCCGACTGCGGATGGTCCGAAACGATCCTTCCGTCGCGGAGATGAACGACCCTCCGCGCGCACCGCGCGATGTCCTCCTCGTGCGTGATGACCATCAGCGTGTTGCCCGCTTCGTTCAGCCTATGGAAGAGGGCCATGATCTCCTCCCCCGTCCTCGAGTCGAGGTTCCCGGTGGGCTCGTCGGCCAGGATGAGGGAGGGCTCGTTCACCAGCGCGCGGGCGATCGCCACGCGCTGGCGCTGCCCCCCGGACAGCTCGTTGGGCCGGTGGTGCATGCGGTCCGAGAGGCTCACCATCTCGATGGCCCTGATGGCCTTCCGGTGACGCTCGGCGCTGGTGTGTCCGGCATAGATGAGCGGCAGCTCGACGTTGTGCAGAGCCGTGGTGCGCGCCAGGAGGTTGAAGGTCTGGAACACGAAGCCGATCTCGCGGTTGCGGATGGCGGCGAGCTCGTTGTCGTCCAGCTTGCTGACCTCGCGGCCGTTCAGGAGGTAAGTGCCCGAGGTCGGCGTGTCGAGGCAGCCGATCAGGTTCATCAGCGTGGATTTGCCGGATCCGGACGGCCCCATGATCGCCACGTATTCCCCGCGCTGGACGGTGAGGCTCGCGCCGTCGAGGGCGCGGACCTCCTCCGCCCCCATCGGGTAGATCTTCACCAGTTCCCGTGCGTCGATAAGAAGGTCATTGCCCACCGGCGCCCTCCTCGTCCTCCGTCACCTCGGACTTCTCCACGCGGCGAACGTAATCTCCGTTCTTCAGAGAGCGCAGCCTCCGGTAAGGACCGAGAATGAATCGGTCGCCGGGCGAGATCCCCTCGAGAATCTCCACCCGGAAGGCGTCGCTGATGCCGGTCTTCACCTTCACCATGAGGACCCGCCCGCCTTGCTCCACGAGAACCACCTGGACCTGTTCGCGCTCGAGGTCCACGCCCTCCGCGACCGCGCCCTGTTTCGTTGCGCCCTGGGGAGCGGCCTCCACGCCGGAACCGGGGCGTGCTCCACCGCCCCCGGAAGAGAGGAAATCCTTGAGCGAGCGGCGCGCCAGCGCCTGAAGGGGGATGGCGACGACGTCGCTCCTCTCGTCCACCTGGATGTCGGCGTGCGCCGACATGCCCGGCCGCAGGCGCTCGTCGGGGGAAACGAAGCGCACCTTCACCGGGAAGCGCGACACGGTGCCCTCCCGCAGCGCGGCGTTGCCGATGGACTCCGTCACGCCGTCGTAGGCCTTCTCCTCCACGGCGTCCACCCGGATCAGCGCCTTCTGTCCCGACTTGACCTGGGTCACCTCGGTCTCGTCCACGCGCACCTCGGCCAGCACCTCCGTCATGTCGGAGAGCGTGAGGATGACCGTGCCGGGGTTGTTCATCGTTCCGATGATCACCTGCTCGCCGACCTTGGCGTTCACCCGCGACACCAGCCCCGAGATGGGGGCGCGGAGGGTGGTCTTGGAGAGGTCGTCCCGGGCCCGGCCGAGGTCCGCCTCCACCTGCCGCACCTGCTCCTCCAGCGAGCGTGATCCGATCCGGCCGGCGTCCACGGCCAGCCGCGCCTGATCCAGCGCCTCGTCGGAAACGATCATGCGGGCGTGGAGCGACTCCTGCCGCGCCAGGCTGATCTCCGCGTTCCGGAGCGCCACCTGCTCTTTCTCGACGTTGACGCCGGACATCCTGAGCTGGGCCTCGAGCCTCCGCACCTCGGCCCGGTACCGCTCCGGGTCGAGCTGGACGAGGATTTGCCCGGTCTTCACGCGATCGCCTTCCTGCACGGGGAGATCGATGATCTGCCCGGAGACCTGCGAAGAGATGTTCACCTCCACACGCGGCGCCACCTCGCCGGAAGCCGACACCGTCGCCAGAAGTCTTGGCTGCTTGGCCGCGTCCTCCATGTACACCTTGGCCCCGCGCCCCCGCCCCGAAGACTGCCACACCGAGACGGCCACGATGGCCGCCAGGGCGGCCACGGCCGCCGCGACGATCAGGGCCTTCTTCATCGGCGTCTCCGGAGGTCCCGCGTCAGGATCCGAAGGCCGCGGCCACGGCGACCTTCGCCATGGCGAGGAAACCCCAGGGGAGGAAGGTGATGGAGATCGCGGTCCCGGTGGACAATCCGGTGAGGGCCGCGAAGCCGATGGAGGCGGCGGCCAGCTCCCAGATCCGGAAGAGATCGAGAGAGTAGAGCAGGGTCGGGACGACGCCCGTGCCCTTGACGCCGGTGAGGGCCGCCAGGTTCGAGTGCAGGACCTGGTCGGCGCCGATGGTGAGGGACTGGGACGAGAGCAGCATGACCAGGATGGTGAGGAGCGAGGCCACGGCCGGGACGGCCATGACGTGGGCGTAAACCGACATCAGCTTCCGGAAGGCCGGCTGGCGCTCGACGGCCTGGTGCAGCATGTAGAAGTACGAGAGCAGGAGGACGGCGTTCAATCCGGCCTGGTAGGGGAGCGCGCCCCTGGCGTCCTCGCCGAAGATGCCGCGCAGAAAGACCCCGAGGATCACGTAGCCCACGAGCGTGACCAGGCACAGGAAGGCGTCGAGATAGACACGGCCCAGCTTGAGGTCGCCCAGGGAACCCATGAGGTAGAAGAGCGTTGCGAACACGATCCCCATGACGTGGAAGACGATCATCCCGCCGATCACCGTCTGGGCGGTGGTCTGCAGCGCCATCCCCCCCGTTCCCGTGTCGAGGATCTCCGCCACGGCACCGCGCTCGAGCTCGTCGAGCCGATCTTCCGGAACGATGGACGAGAGGGTCGCCCAGGCGAGGGATTCCTCGAACTGGCCGCGGATCAGGGCCTCCCAGTCCACCTTGAAGCTGTAGACCAGAGCCGCCGCCGCGATGGCCGCGAGGTACACGACGAGCGGGCCGATCCACGTGGGCCGATCCACGATCCCGCGGAAGGTGAGTCCGGGTGAGAAGAGGGTCCCGATGAGCCGCGCCGGCAGCGACGGCCCCTCGGGGATCGGGGCGGCCCCCCCGGATGGGGGTGTTCCGGGGGCCGCGGGGTCGGGGGCGGGTGCGGCACCGCCCGCCGTCTGGTCATCCGTCATGATGTCCCCCTCGCGGGCCTCCGAGTGCCGCGCGCGCCCACGATAACACCTCCCGGGGCCTCCGGCCCGCCGTCAGTTGCCGGACGGCCTCTCGTAGAGGGAGTCCCTGATCTCGATGTTGCGGGCCCTGTCCAACGTCCCCGTCGCCTGGTCGAGACGGGCCAGAGAGATGCGGTAGTCCTTCTTGGCCGCGTTCTCGGCCGACCGGGCCTCGGCGAGGTCTTTCTGGAACTCCAGGACCTGGAAGGACGTGGACATGCCGTTCTCGAACTTCTTCTGCTCGGCCTCCACTTTCTTCTGCTGAAGGAAACTGTTCTTCTCGGCGGCCTGGATCCGCTTCCGATCCGTGAGGACCTGCCGAACCCTGTTGCCCACGTCGACGATCGCGGTCTGCTCGGCGCTCTCGTACTCGATGGACCTCTGCTCACGCGTCAAACGCGCCTTGCTGTACTCCGCCTCCGCGGACCGGTTGCCGATGGGGATTCCCAGCGTCACCGCGACCTCGTACGTCGGGAAATCCCTCTTGGGGATGGAGTCCCAGGCATCGCCGATCCCCGGTCCGTTGGTCGGAGGGAACGTCGCGAGCAGGACGCCGTTCGGGTCGCGGATGTCGATCTCGCCCGTGTCTCCCGCCAGTCCCGCGAGCGTGTACGTCGCGGTGGCGTTGAGGGAGTACCGGAGCTGGTTCCGCCTGAAGGACAGGTCCACGTCGGAGTTCTTGATCCGCATCCGCGCCGCGGCGAGGTCCGGACGGTTCTCGAGCGCCGTCGTGACGGCCTCGTCGAGGTTCACGCCCCGCTCGATGATGGTCAGGTCCTCTTCAGGATCGATGGGCGCCTTCCACTCCGGGTTCTTGGGATCCATGCCCATGACGCGGCGCAGGCGGTCCTGCGCGGCCTCGATGGCCGCCTCCGCGATGATGACCGCTTCCTCGCGGCCGGCGACGCCCGCCTCGGCCAGCGTGATGTCGATGGGAGGCAACGTCCCCACCTGGACCTTTATCTGGTTCACCCTGAGAAGCTGCTGAGCCAAGCGCAGCGCCTCCTGCTTCACCTCGAGGTCCTGCCGCGTGAAGACAAGCGTCCAGTAGGCATCCTCGACCTCCTGGAGCGTGTTGATGACCCTGGTCTTGAACGTCTGGCGGTCGATCTCCTGGGTGTTCGCCGCAACGACGATCAGGGAATCGTTGACCTTCCTGCCGAAGTTCCTGAGGAACGGCTGCGTGAAGCCGAACTCGAGCTGCGAGTAGTACGACTCGGGGAAGAGCGCGTTGGCCGACGTGGATGTCTGCCTGGCGAGGAGCAGATCCCCGTACCACGTGCTTCCCATGTGCAGCCGATCCGCGTAGCGCGATTCCACGAAGGACTGCGTGGACTGCACCGCCACGGCCTGGTTCGTGAAGCCTGCAGCGCCGATGTCGAAGACGTTCAGCGAGGGCGTCGTGGCATCCTGGTAGGAGGCCGTCGTGGTGACGTTGGGGTCGAAGAAGGCCCTCTGGAGCAGGAGATCGTCACCGCCGATTCGCGGCAGGTAGGCGTCGACCTTGATGTCCTTGTTGTTCGCGATGGCCGCGCGGATGCACTCCATCAGCGAGAGCCTCCGCGGTTCGACGCCGCCGGCCGTGGGAGCGCCCTGGCGGGCTTGAACGTCGGCCGGCGTGGTTCCGGCGAGGAGCAGGGCGAGAAGGAGCAGGAGTCGGCAACGTATCATCGACACACCTCAGGCGAAGTCCGCATGCGCTGTGGGCACGGGAACCTTTACGGTTTCAGAGACCGGAGAGTTTCATAGAGAACCCCCCGAGTTTCAAGGTCTAGAAACGTGCTCCCCCGGCCGCGAGTTGCCGCGTTTCCCCTGAAAGGAGCCGGGCGCCTCCTCTCAGGTGCCGTCCCGTGCGGTTCCGGCGGAGGCGCCTTCCGGAGGATGGACCAGGTGGCAGGCGGCGAGGTGCGCGGCGGAACCGCGCGTGGCGCCTCCCAGCGGCAGGAGCGGAGGCTCGAGCCTGGGGCAGGCCTCCACCGCGACCGGGCAGCGTGGGTGGAACCGGCACCCCGGAGGCAGATCGACCGGGCTGGGCGGATCGCCGGTGAGGGGCGGGCGGGGGCGCCGCTGCTCCGGATCCGGAACGGGCACCGAGGCGAGGAGGGCCTTCGTGTAGGGGTGCCGGGGGTCCGAGAAGATCTCCGCCGCCGGCGCGCACTCGACGATCTTCCCCAGATACATCACGGCCACCCGGTCCGCGATGTGCTCCACGAGGCGCAGGTCGTGCGCGATGAAGAGGTAGGCGAGACCGAATTTCTCCTGAAGCTCGACCAGCAGGTTGATGACCTGCGCCTGGATCGACACATCGAGCGACGAAACCGGCTCGTCGCAGACGATGAGGCGCGGCTGGAGCGCCAGCGCCCGCGCGATCCCCACCCTCTGGCGCTGGCCTCCCGACAGCTCGTGCGGGTACCGGGACATGATGGAAGGGTCCAGCCCTACCGTGCGCAGCAGCTCGGCCACCTTCTCCTTCCGTCCGGCGCGGGGGACGAGGCGGTGGATCGCGAAGGGCTCTCCCACGGTGGATCCGATGGTCATCCGAGGGTTCAGGGAGGTGTACGGGTCCTGGAAGATGATCTGGATGTGCCGGCGCATCCGGCGGAGGGGTTCCCGCCTGAGGGCGAGGAGGTCTTCCCCGAGGAAGCGGATCTCTCCCGACGTGGGCTCGATGAGCCTGAGGATGCAGCGCCCGGTGGTCGTCTTGCCGCTCCCCGACTCTCCCACGAGCGCGAGCGTCTCGCCTTCCTGCACGTCGAGGTCCACGCCGTCCACGGCGCGGACGGGGCGTCCTTTCCGGCCGAACACGCCGCTGTCCACTCGATAGTGCTTCACCAGGTTGCGGACGGAGAGAAGATCGGCCATGTCAGCGCCCGCGTTCGGGATCCCATCCCGTCCCGTCCGGCGGCCGTGGGGCCTCCGGGGGCGCGTCGTACTGGAAGCAGGCCACCTTGCGGAAGGCGGCGCCGGAGGGGGTCGGCGCCGCCCCGACGGGTTCGCGCCCCGCGAGGCGCCCGGCCGCGGGCCCCCGGACCGGGGGGCCGGTGCTCGGCAGCAGAGGCGGATGATGATCGCCGCACTTGTCGAAGACGTCGGGGCAGCGCGGCGCGAACGCGCATCCTTGAGGCAGGTCAAGCAGATTTGGCACCGCCCCTTCGATGGCGTGGAGCCTGCGCGCGGCCCCGGCGGCGCGGGGGCCCCGGGGCATCGATCGCAGCAGGGCGGCCGTGTACGGGTGGCGCGGCTCCCGGAAGATGTCTCGCACGCCGGCCTCCTCCACGATCCTGCCGGCGTACATGACGGCGACCCGGTCGGCGATCTCGGCCACCACGCCCAGATCGTGCGTGATGAGCAGCAGCGCGAGCCGGTACTTCTCACGCAGCCGCGCCAGCAGGTCCAGGATCTGGGCCTGGATGGTCACGTCCAGCGCGGTCGTGGGCTCGTCGGCGACGAGGATGGCGGGCTCGCAGACGAGGGCCATCGCGATCATCACGCGCTGCTTCATGCCGCCCGAGAGCTGGTGCGGATACTCGCGGGCGCGGCGCGCGGCGTCGGGGATCTTCACCTCCTCGAGCATGCGCACCGCCTCGGCCATGGCCTCCTTCTTCCGGAGCCCCCGGTGCACCATCGCGGTCTCGGCGATCTGGAAGCCGACGGTGAAGACGGGGTTGAGGGCCGCCCCGGGCTCCTGGAAGATGAGCGAGATGGCGCCGCCGCGCAGTCGCCGGAGTTTCTCCTCGGGCAGCGTCAGGATGTCCCGGCCCCGGAAGCGCACCTCGCCGCCGACGATCCGGCCCGGCGGGGTGACCAGCCGGATGAGCGAGAGCGACGTCACCGACTTGCCGCACCCCGATTCGCCCACCAGGCCCAGCACTTCGCCTTCGTCGAGGTGGAAGGAGATGTCGTTGACGGCGCGGATGACTCCCTGGCGCGTGAAGAAGAACGTCCGCAGCGAGCGGACCTCGAGGAGGTGGTCGTACACGGGGACGCCGTCGATGGCTCCAGGCTCGGGGGATCGGGCGCTCAGCGGCTCGGGCAAGGTTCGATCTCCGTGTGCGCGGGCGCGGCCGTCACGTGCACTTGGCAAGATACCGGTCGGTCTCGATGGGGATCAAGGAGCGGGCAGGGCGGTAGTGGGCCACTATTCTTCGCGTGGACGGCTCCGCAGAGCAGCTCGCTACCGGAGTACAAGTCTGCGGCGGAACTCCTGCGCTCCAGCCTCGCACGGCGGACCGTCGTGGTACGAGAGACGCGTGCCGGAGAACGTGACGGTGACGAGAGTGCGGCTGACGCTCGCGGCGCCGCCGCGATGCATGCACACCGACAGCGCGCCGCGCTCGGGCTCGTGAGAGGAGAGCCAGGCGGCGATGCGAGCGGCCGTCTCGGGACCGGCCCCCGCGGGGGAGAGCGCGCGGGATGCCGCGGCGCTTATCCCGCGCTCTCGTGCGCCGCGCGGAAGATCGCGGAGGAAGGATCGCCAGCTGCGTCGGCGCTCGCGCTCGGCCCCGGCTTGATCGAGCCCGGAGGAAACGAACAGCGATGGCCCCTCGTGCCGATCCATCGAGAGACGCGCGCCGTTCCAGCGGAACCGCGCGATGCGCGCCCCGGAACGGCGCCGTCCGCGCACCGCCACCACCAGGTGGAAGGCCCGCACGTCGCGGAGCCGGAAGGCCTGGCCGGCCAGGAGATCCCCCACGGCCCCGGCGGAGTCGAGATGCAGCAGATCCCACAGCACTCGCCCCCGGCTGACGGGCTCCTGGGGGAGGCGCGCGGAGTGCGTCTCGGCGGCGTTCAGGAGGCACAGGGTCGTCCCGGCATCGTTCGTGCCGATCCAGGTCCCCCCGCCCTGCGGGTCCCGGGGCGCGAGGAAGGCGCGCCCGCCTCGGCGAAACCTCGACGGAGGCGTCCCGCGCGCGCGTCTTCGCGACTCGTCGCGGTTGTGTCCGAGGAGGTAGCCGCCGCCTCCGGTCGGCACGAAGGCCACCGTGCACACCTAGGAGGAGGTCTCCCGGTGCCGTCCGAACGCGCGAGCCAGCGCTTCGCTGATCTCGCCCAGCGTGGCGTGCGACTCCACGGCCTCGAGGACGAGGGGGAGGAGGATCTCGCTTCCCCCCGCGGCGCGCTCCAGTCTTGAAAGCGCGGAGGCATGCGGGGCCGTGCCGCCGCCCGCCCGGGCGGCCGCTTCGC
Source organism: uncultured Acidobacteriota bacterium (assembly GCA_964400605.1). Classification (GTDB taxonomy): domain Bacteria; phylum Acidobacteriota; class Polarisedimenticolia; order JACPZX01; family JACPZX01; genus CAYNUH01. Next base: position 22,651 of record CAYNUH010000024.1, read on the forward strand.
GGCGCGAGCGGAAGGAGCGCAGCCGCTCCACCTGGTCCCGCTCGAGGGCGGGATCGAGCCTGTGGATCGGCACGCCGGTCCTTTCCTCCTCGCGGAAGCGGTTGACGCCCACGGTGATGCGCCCGCCGCGTTCGATCTCCTGCTGGTAGCGGTAGGCTGACTCCTGGATCTCGCGCTGGAGGAACCCCCGCTCGATGGCCGCCACCGATCCTCCCAAGGCGTCGATCTTTTCGATGAGCGCCCGGGCGAGAGTCTCGATGCGGGAGGTGATCGCCTCGACGTAGTAGGAGCCCGCCAGCGGGTCCACCACGTCGGCGGCGCCCGACTCGTACGCAAGGATCTGCTGCGTCCGCAGCGCGACCTTCGCGGCCGCCTCGGTGGGCAGGCTCAGGGCCTCGTCCATGGCGTTGGTATGGAGCGACTGCGTCCCCCCCAGCACCGCCGCGAGCCGCTGGAGCGTCACCCGCACGACGTTGTTCTCGGGCTGCTGGGCGGTGAGCGTGCTGCCCGCGGTCTGCGTGTGGAAGCGCAACATCATCGCCCGCTCGTCGCGGCAGCCAAAGCGGTCGCGCATGATGCGGGCCCACAGCCGTCGCGCGGCCCGGAACTTGGCGACCTCCTCGAGCAGGTTGCTGTGCGCGTTGAAGAAGAAGGAGATCCGGGGGGCGAACCGATCGAGGTCCAGCCCGGCGGCGCGGGCCGCCTCGAGGTAGGCGATCCCGTTCGCCAGCGTGAAGCCGACTTCCTGCACCGCCGTGGCGCCCGCCTCGCGCACGTGGTACCCGCTGATGCTGATCGCGTTCCAGCGGGGCAGACGCTCGTGGCAGAAGCGGAACAGGTCGGTGACCAGGCGCATGGAGGGGCCCGGCGGGTAGATGTAGGTTCCCCGCGCGGCGTACTCCTTCAGAATGTCGTTCTGCACCGTGCCCGAGAGAGCCGACTCGGGGATGCCCCGTCTCCGGGCTACGGCGACGTAGAGGCAGAGGAGGATCGCCGCGGTCGCGTTGATGGTCATGGAGGTGCTGACCCGGTCGAGGGGCAGCTCCTTCAGGAGTGTTTCCATGTCCTCGAGGGTGTCGATGGCCACGCCCGAGCGACCGACCTCCCCTTCGGCCATCGGGTGGTCCGAGTCGTAGCCCATCTGGGTGGGCAGATCGAAGGCGGTGGACAATCCGGTCTGGCCCTGGGCGAGCAGGAAATGGAAGCGCTGGTTCGTCTCGGCGGCGGTGCCGAAGCCGGCGTACTGCCTCATCGTCCACAGCCGCCCGCGGTACATGGTGGGCTGCACGCCGCGGGTGAAGGGGAACCGGCCCGGCTCCCCGAGGTCGTCCCGGCAGGAGACCCCCGCCGTGTCCTCGGGGGTGTAGATGGGTTTGGGCTCCAACTCGGGGTCGGTGGAGAAGGGGCCCTGCCGGGAGTCGTCCGCGTGCTTGTGGGCGGCCATGCTCTTCCGTCGTCGCGGCAGCCGGTTTGCCGCGTCCGGGCGGGCACTATACCATGATGGCTCCGGCCCAATGAAAGAAGCGGATGCACGGCGATCCCGGCGGGGAGGCTGCGCTTGTTCAAGACGATCGAGTGGACGGAGGACGGCGTGGTGATGATCGACCAGCGCCTTCTGCCCGCGCGGGAGATCTACATCACGCTCCGCTCCCCCGAGGAGGTGGCCGGCGCCATCCGGGACATGGCCGTCCGCGGCGCGCCGGCCATCGGCATTGCGGCCGCCATGGGCTTGGCCCTCGCCGCCCGCCGCTCCCAGGATCGGCCGCCCGCCGAGTTCGAGGACGCCTTCGAGTCCGCCGCCTCACTGCTGGGCGCCACCCGCCCGACCGCCGTAAACCTGTTCTGGGCCATCGCGCGGATGCGGGCGGCGTTCCACCAGAACCGCGATGGGCGGGACGGCGCCTCGCTCGCGGCGCTCCTCGTGGAGGAGGCGCAACGGATTCAGTCCGAAGACGAGGCCATGAACCGCCGCATCGGGGAGCTGGGCGCCGGCCTCATGCCGCAGGAAGGGACGGTCCTGACCCACTGCAACGCGGGGGCTCTCGCCACGGCGGGGTTCGGGACCGCACTCGGCGTCATCCGCGCGGCGGTGGCGCGGGGGAAACAGTTGCGGGTGATGGCCGGCGAGACGCGGCCGCTGCTCCAGGGGGCGCGGCTCACGGCGTGGGAGCTCCGGCACGACGGGATCCCCATCACGCTCATCACGGACAGCATGGTTGGACACTTCATGAAAAAGGGCGAGG
>CAYNUH010000024.1:24903-41488 GCA_964400605.1 uncultured Acidobacteriota bacterium
CGCTTGCCCGAGTAGCTGGGGATCGCCGAGTAGGTGGCCGTGGTGATCGTGGGAGCGGATCGGATCGCGGCCAACGGCGACACCGCGAACAAGATCGGCACCTACACGGTGGCCGTCCTGGCGCGGGAGCACGGGATCCCATTCTACGTGGCGGCGCCGTCCTCGACGCTCGACCTCAACCTCCCTTCCGGCGACAGGATTCCGATCGAGGAGCGATCGCCGCGGGAGGTGACGCACTTCGCGGAGCGCGCGGTGGCGCCGGAGGGGGTCGAGGCCGCCAACCCCGCCTTCGACGTCACGCCGGCCCGGTACATCACCGCCATCATCACCGACCGCGGCGTGGCCCGCCCCCCGTATGAGAGCAGCCTGAGATCGCTCGCGTCATCGGCCCCTCCGCGATGAGATCGGATCTGATCCTGGGCATCGAGTCCTCCTGCGACGAGACCGCCGCGGCGGTACTGAAGGCCCCGCGGCAGATCCTCTCGAGCATCGTCGCCTCCCAGATCCCGATCCACAGACGCTTCGGCGGCGTGGTTCCCGAGCTCGCCTCGCGCCAGCACCTTCTCTGCATCGACACGGTGATCGCCGACGCGCTCGCCGAAGCCGCGTGCCGCTGGGAGGACCTCGGCGGCGTGGCCGTGACCTACGGCCCGGGCCTGGTCGGTTCGCTGCTCGTGGGGATTCAGGTGGCGAAATCAATCGGCTTCACGCACGATCTGCCGCTGGCGGCCGTCAACCATCTGGAAGGGCACATCCGCAGCGTCTTCCTGGAACACGAACAGGTCTCGCTGCCCGCGCTCTTCCTGGTCGTGTCGGGCGGCCACACGGCGCTGTACCTCATGCGGCGTGACGACGGGCGCTACGAGACGCTGGCCCGCACCCGTGACGACGCCGCTGGCGAGGCCTTCGACAAGGTCGCCAGGTTCCTCGGGCTGGGCTACCCCGGAGGGCCGATCATCGATCGCCTGGCGAGGCACGGCGATCCGAAGCGTTTCGTCTTCGGGCGGCCGAAGATGACCGACGGCAGCCTCGACTTCTCGTTCTCCGGCTTCAAGACAGCCGTCCTGCGGCACGTGGAGGCGGCCGGCATCAAGCCTCTCGGCTTCATGGAATCCGACGGGAGCGTGCCGCAGCCTTCCGACTGCCCTCGGCAGGTTCTGGACCTGATGGCGTCGTTCCAGGAGGCCGTGGTGGACAACCTCGTCAGGCGGACGGTCGAGGTCGCCCGCGAGACGCGCGCCGCTTCCATCGGGCTGGCTGGGGGAGTGGCCTGCAACTCGCGCCTGAGGGAGCGCATGACGGAGGCGGGGAACGGGATGGGCCTGCCCGTGCTGATCCCGCGCCCGACCCTCACCACCGACAACGCCGCCATGATCGCGGAGGCGGGCTACCAGCATCTCCGGCGCGGGGAGGTGGCCGACGCCGGATTGAACGCCGTCCCCAGCGCGGTGCTTTGAAGACCCCGCGCTTCTACCTCGCGGAGGATCCCAGGAGGCTCCGCGCCACCGCGGCCTTGGGGTGTGAAGGGCTCAACTCCAGCCCCTTCACGAAGTGCTCGCCGGCCTCGCCTCGCCGCGCCGGCAGCGCGTACAGGACCATCCCCATCGCGTAGTGCCAATCGGCGAGCTGGGCTCCGCCGAGATCCGGGGTGAGCTCGCGGGCCCGGCGCAGTTCACGGAGCGCCCGGCCCGGATCGCCCGCCTCGTAGAGGACGGTGGCGAGATCGAACCTCGGGGCGAATGACGCCGGCTCCAGGGCGAGCCCCTTCTCGTAGGCGCCGGCTGCGGCGCGCAGGTCGCCCCGGCTGCGGTACGCGCCCCCGAGCATGCGGAACAGGGACGCGTCGTTGGGATCGAGCGCCGCGGCCGCGAGCAGCTGCGCGATTGCTTCCTCGGTGCGCGACCGGGAGAGGAGAATTGAGGCCAGGTCGCGGTGCGCCTCGCGCAGCGGCCGCGCGACGGGGGTATCGCGCGCAACGGCGGCGGATCCCGCCGTCCACCCTCGACGGGCGAGGAGGGCCTCCCCCTCGCGGATCGTCTCCCTCAGTACCGCCTCCGCCTGGGAAGGCTTTCCCTCCTGCCGGTAAGCGGCGGCGAGGTGCAGCCGGTCCTGGAAGGGCTCCTCCCTCCCCCCGGGCAGGACCAGGTTCGTGCCCGCCAGCACCGCGGCGGCCGCCGCGCCGTAGCCCCAGAGCGCGCGTGAAGGCGAGGGGCCCTTCCGGCCCGCCCTGAGCGCCGCGGCGGAGCGGTACAGAACCATGACACCGTGCCCCGCGAAGAGGAGAAGGACGGGGATGAAGGGAAGGCGGAAGCGGGCGAAATTGAAGAAGAGCAGAACGGAGGCCATGTACCCCGCACCAACCAGGTACAACGGCATCAGTTCACGCCACCGCCCGGCGGAGGCGATCAGCCCCACCACCGCCGCCGCCGCGATCCAGCCGAACGTCGGAAGGCAGGTCAGCACCCACGAGAACGCGCGGAACGAGTAGAACGAGTAGTTGTCGGCCAGCTCGTGGTCGTTCAGGAACAGAAGGGCCTTTCGCAGCAGCAGGAGAGGCCAGCGGGCCGGCGCCTGGGCGATGGTGGTGAAGCCCTCGCGGTACCAGAAGCGGGAGGCCTCCGATCGCGTGAGGTCCCGCCCCGTGATCTCGCGGGCGCGACGCCGGAAGTCTTCGTGCTCGTAGCGGGGATTGGGACGGACCCAGGGAGGAGGCGTGTAGGCGCCCGTGGCGAAAGGCCCGTTGCCGATGTAGAAGACCTCGCCCCCTCCGGAGGTGGTGAGGACCCATTCCCCCGCGACGGCGTAATTGCGGGCCGCGACCGGCAGGAGCATCGCCATTCCCGCGGCCCCCAGGGCCGCCGCGTCCAGGAACCTCCTTCGGCCGCTCCGGGCCGCCAGCAGGTACGCCGCGAGGACCGGAAGCAGAAGGAGCACGTTGTCCCGCACGAGCGCGGCGATCCCGAGGCACGCTCCCGCCAGGGCGAAGCGCCCTCGTCCCTCCGCGCTTGCCCGAAGCCCGCGATAGAGGAAGAGGAGCGTGCACACCGTAAGGAGCGGGGTGAGGAATTCCTTCATCACCTGCCCTTCGTAGAAAAGGAGAGGCGCGTACAGGGCCGAGCCAATCCCCGCCACGAGCCCGGCGCCCCGGCCGAAAAGCCGTCGGCCCAGAAGGCAGGTCAGGGCGGCGGTGAACGATCCCGTGGCGAACTGGATCAGGTACAGCGGCATGAGGCCGCGGCCGAACACCACGAAGTAGATCGCGAGCAGGTACGGGTAGAGGGGGCTCTGCTCGAAGACCTCCCGGCCGAGCCACTCACCCGAGGCGATCCGCACGGCCCAGTCGTGGTAATAGCGCGGGTCGAGGTGGAGGAAGTCGAAGTAGGGCGACCGGCTGTACTCCACGAGGTAGAGCAGCCGGACGGTGAAAGCCAGCGCGAAGACCACCGCGGCGTCGGCCCACGCCGGGGCCGGGTGCGCCTCCGTGGCAACGGCTTCTCCCGATTCACGAGCCATCGGGCGGGGAGTATCCTCCGGTGCGCCGCCTCCGGCAAGCCGGATGTCCCGCGGGCCGGGGTCTCCGGCCCGCGGCACGTTCAGTCGGGTGCCCGATGACGTCAGGTCTAAACCCCCGGGGCGGGAGGCGGTGTCTTAGCTGATGTGCACGCACAATGCCGCACACTCGATGAGGGATGGATCATCGGCGCTCCTGCGGCCGTGACCCCGGAGATCGACGAAAATCGCCTGGTGCGCCTCGCCCAGGAGGGGGACCGGGCCGCGTTCGAAGGGCTGTACCGTCTCCACGTGGGGCGGATCTACGCCCTGTGTCTCCGGTTGACGGGGCAGGTCTCGGAGGCGGAGGACATGACGCAGGAGAGCTTCATCCGGGCGTGGCAGAAGATCGGGTCCTTCCAGGGAAGGAGCCGCTTCTCCTCGTGGCTGCACCGGCTCACGGTGAACGTCGTGCTCAACGAGAGGCGCGCGCGAGGACGGTCGGCGCCTTGGGTGGCTCTGCCCGAGGATGGGGCTGGCGCGGACCCGCCCTCCCCGGCGCCTTCCCCGGCCGCCGCGGCCGATCTGGAGAAGGCCATCGCCTCCCTGCCTGAGGGGGCCCGGATCGTGTTCGTGCTGCACGAGGTCTACGGCTACCGGCATGAGGAGATCTCGGGAATGAGCGGTATGGCGGTCGGCACGTCGAAGGCGCACCTGCACCGCGCCCGGAAACTGCTGAGGGAGGTGGTGAGGCCATGAACTGCGTGGACGTGCTGGAAGATCTCGACGGGTCCGTCGATCGGACGCTTTCCGGGAGCCGAGCGCGCGAGGTGGAAAAACATCTGGCGCACTGCGCCTCTTGCCGCGAGGAGGAGCGGCGCCTGCGGGCGCTCTTCGCCCGGACGGCGGCCCTCCCCCGATCCATTGAGCCCACCCGGGATCTCTGGGACAACATCGCCTACCGGCTCGAGCGGCGGACCGAACGCTCTCACACGGCGGGGCCCTTCCGATGGTGGGACTGGAAACTGGGGCTGGCGGCCGCCTCGGTGCTCCTGGCGGCGGGCGTCGGCTCCTGGATGCTCCTGCCACAGCAGCGCCCCTCGCCGCCGGGGCTGACTCCCGGGTCGGGGCCTGGGCCACGCCTCGCCACCCACGCGACCGAGACGGTTCGCACGGCCGCGCCGCCCTCCGGCCTCGCGCCGGCCGATCTCGCCCTGTACGAAGCCCGGCAGCAGCTCCGGGCGGCCCTCTACGACCGCCGGGAGTTCTTCTCCCCGGAGACGGTGCGGAAGGTCGATGAGAACCTCCTCATCATCGAGCGGGCCATCCAGGAGATCCAGTCCGCGCTGGAGAAGGACCCCGGCAACAGGGAGCTGAGACGGATGTTGATGGACACGCGGCAGAGAGAAGTGACCCTCCTCCGGAGGGTGACGCAGACCGCAGCGCTGCGGTAGAGGTGCGGATGAGAATTCCGGGTTGTGTGCTCATGGCGCTCGCGCTCGCCACCGCCGCGTCGACGGCGCAGGTGCAGATCGACAAGCGGCGGCCGGCGGCCTCCGCGGGAGAGGTTTCCATCGAGAACCCCTTCGGCTCGGTGAGGGTCATCGGCTGGGAGAAGGACGAGGTGGCCGTGACCGGAACGCTGTCCTCCCTCGCGGAGGGGCTCGACCTCTCCGGCGACAAGCACTCGGTCTCCGTGGACGTGGAGGTGCCCGACTCCTGGTCGCATGGCCCGGAGGACGACACGGACTACCGATCGACTCTCGAGATCCGCGTCCCCAAGGGATCCTCCCTGCAGATCCAGACCATCAACGCCTCCATCACCGTGGAGGGAGTCGAGGGGGGAGTGGATCTCGAGACGACGAACGGGTCGATCTCCGTGGCGGGAAGCCCGCGGGAAGTCGAGATCAGCACCATCACCGGTGGGGTCGAGGTCGGCGCCGCCGCCGCGATACGCGTGGAGTCGATCAGCGGCGCGGTCACGGTGACCGGCGGCGGCAAGATGATCTCCGCCTCCACGGTCAGCGGCAGCGTGACGGTGACCGGGCGGGAATGCGAGAGGGTTGAACTGCAGTCCACGTCGGGGAACATCCGGTTCGACGGAAACTTCGTCGGCGAGGGGGCGTTCGAGGCGGAGACCTTCAGCGGCAACGTCGATCTGGCGCTGCCGTCCAATGTGGCGGCGCGGTTCCGCATGAAGACCTTCAGCGGCCCCATCGAGAACGAGATCGGCCCGCGGGCGCGCCGGAAGGAGCAGTTCAGCCCCTACCAGGAGCTGCGCTTCACCACCGGTCTCAACGACTTCGACGTGGACGTGAAGACGTACAGCGGCAAGATCAGTTTGCGGGTGAGTCCAGCCGCGGCGCCCTCGGGGCCGCCGCCCCCGAAGAAAGACCGGTCCGAATAGGCCCGCTCGGATGCACGAATGTAAGACGCGGCGCGAGGAAGGGCCCCGACTCGAGGGGCTTCCGGAGCGAACGGAAGCAGGTGAGAGGAGGGAACTAGCGGTGATCCGACATGGCCAAGCCGTCCTGGCAGGGGTTCTGGCGGTCGCAGGCGCCCTGGGCACGGGTCCCCTGACCTGCGCGGAGCGGGCCGGAGGGGCCGCCGAGTCTCCCGCGGCTCGCGTCAAGGCATGGGTGGAGAAGACGACCTCCCCGGATCCTTTCGCGCGGGCTGAGGCGGCCTGCGGGCTTGGAGACCTGGGTGCCGCCGCGCGGGAGGCCATCCCCGCTTTGCTCAAGCTCCTGGAGGATGACACGACTATCGCGCCTCCGCCGGGCTGCTCGCGCAGGGTTTTCGGCGATCTGGACGATTGGAACTTCGTCGGGAAGACCTCGCCGGGGATGGAGGCCGCCGGCGCTCTGGCTGCCATGGGCGAGGCGGTGCTCCAACCCCTCATGGAAAGCCTCAGGGCCGCCAACCCTATCGCGAGGAAGCACGCCGCGAAGGCCCTCGGGGAGATCGGGGACACGCGGGCGACCGAGCCGCTCATCGCGGCGCTTCGGGACGTGGACGGGGCCGTCCGGACGAGCGCCTCGAGGGCGCTGGCCGAGATCCAGGAGCCCCTGGCGGTCGACGCTCTTCTGTCACGGCTCGGTGACGCCGACGCCCGGGTCAGGGAGGCCGCGGCCCGGGCGGTCGGCGTGTTCGAGGATGGCCGCGCCGTGGCGCCGCTGATCGCAGCGCTCGCCGATGAGGACGCCGGCGTGCGGGAGGCGGCGGCCGAGGCCCTCGGTGAATCGAAGAGCGTCGAGGCCGTCCCGGGTCTGATCCGGCTGCTCGAGGACGACAAGCCGGACGTCCGGCGTTCCGCGGTGCAGGCGCTCGCGGCCATCGACGACCGGCGCGCGGCCGCACCGCTCGCCGCGGCCGCCAAGGACGAGGACTGGCGCGTCCGGGAGGCAGCCGTGGAATCGCTGGGTGAGATCCGCTCCTCGGGCACCGTCGAGGCCGTGATCGCAGCGCTCGGGGACGCGGATCACCGCGTCCGGCTGGCCGCGGCCGAAGCGCTGGGCGAGCGGGAGGACGCGCGGGGGCTCGAGCCTCTGCTGCGCGCGCTCAAGGACGCCGACTGGCGGATCCGCGAGGCCGCCGCAGAGACCGTCGGCCAGCTCCAGAACACGCGCGGGGTGGACGCCCTCCTCGCCGCGCTCGACGACGCGCACTGGAAGGTCCGGATGTCGGCGGCCTCCGCGCTGGGCGAACTGGGCGATCCGAAGGCGATCGCGGGGCTCTCCCGGCATCTCGGGGATCCTCACTGGCGCGTCCGGGAGACGATCGCCGAAGCCCTGGGGTCGTTTGAGGATCCCGGGTCTCTGGAGCCGCTGACGGGGATTCTCGCCGATCCTCACTGGAGCGTGCGTGAAGCGGCCGTGCGGGCCCTGGCCGAACTCGACGACCCGCGGGCCATGAAGCCCCTGCGGCGCGCCCTCCAGGACGCTCACGCCGCGGTGCGCGAAGCGGCCGCCGACGCGCTTCGCGACCTCAAAGAATCACAGGAATCGCACGCCGACGAGGAGGCGGACGAGGAAGATCGGTAGGCTCTCCTCCTTCGACCTTCCCGCAACGATCGGGCTCCCCCAGGCGTCCAAGGGGAGACCGCCGACATGAAACGTTCCCCGCACGCGGGAGCCGCGCGGGGCGCACCTGATGGGGGAGAACGGTGGCCTCGGTGACGAGGGGGGCGGTGCTTCCGGCGATCGTGCTCGGGATCTCCACCACCGTGGCGGCCGCCGCCGGGTCGCAGGCGGACCCTGTCGCCACGGCGAACGGCAAGACGCTTCACAGGATCCCCCAGGCCACGTCCGGCGTCGTCGTGGACGGCCGGCTCGACGAGCCCGTCTGGGAGAGCGCCCTCCGTCTCGAGCTTCCCTACGAGGTGAACCCGGGCGACAACCTGAGCGCGGCGGTGCGTACCGAGGCGCTCCTGACGTACGACGGGTCGCACTTCTACGCGGCCTTCAAGGCCGGAGACCCGTCCCCCTCCACAATCCGCGCCCGGCTCACGGATCGCGACACCGCCTTCCAGGACGACTTCGTGGGCGTGGTGGTGGACACATTCAACGACGAGCGTCGCGCGTTCGAGTTCTTCGTCAACCCCGTGGGCGTGCAGATGGACCTCGTCGTGGACGACGTGGCCGGGAGCGAGGATTCCTCCTGGGACGCCATCTGGGAGTCGGCCGGGAGCCTGACCCCGGAAGGCTACATGGTGGAGATCTCGATTCCATTCACGTCGCTTCGGTTCCAGCGCGGTGACGGCGATCAGGTGTGGGGAATCGATCTGGTGCGGGTCTATCCGCGCGACAGACGCTTCCTGTTCGCCATGAACCCGCGCGACAGAAACATCTCCTGCTACCTCTGCCAGGTGGCCAAGGTTGCGGGCTTCAGCGGCGCCGAGCCGGGAAGGAACCTCGAGATCACCCCCACGCTCACCGTCATCCGGACCGACCAGCGGTCCGACAACCTGAACACGCTTCCCGGGCCGCCCGGTCCGAACTTCTTCCCCCACACCGAGCTCAAGAAACGAAATCCCGAGCCCGACCTGGGCCTGACCGTGAAGTGGGGCGTCACGCCGAACCTGATCATGAGCGGCGCCGCCAACCCCGACTTCTCCCAGGTCGAGGCCGACGCGGCCCAGCTCGACGTCAACGAGCAATTCGCGTTGTTCTTTCCCGAAAAGCGGCCCTTCTTCCTCGAAGGGGCCGACTTCTTCGAGACGCCGCTGCAAGCCGTCTACACCCGTACGGTGGCCGACCCGGGGTGGAGCGTGAAGCTCTCGGGGAAGGAGGGGAAGAACGTGATGGGCGCCTTCGTGGCGCGGGACGATCGAACGAACCTGCTCTTCCCGGGAAGCCAGGGATCGTCGGGGGATTCCCTGGAGCAGGAGGCGACCGCGGGGGTCCTGAGGTACCGGCGCGACGTCGGGAAGAACTCCGCGCTGGGGGGGCTCGTTACGGCCCGGGCGGGGGAAGACTATTTCAACGGCGTGGCGGGCGTTGATGCTTTGATCCGCGGGACCCCCAAGGACACGATCCGTTTCCAGGCGCTGGGGTCCGAGACAAGCTACGGCGACACCGTCGCCAAGACCCTGGATCTGGCGGAGGGGGACTTCACGGGCCACGCGCTGAGCGCCCGCTACTCCCACTATGCGCGCATGGGGGGCATCTGGGCCTTTTACCGGGATCTGGGTGCGGACTTCCGCGCCGATCTCGGCTTCGTGCCCCAGGTGGACATCCGCGCGCCCGAGATCGGCGCCGAGCGGATCTGGTGGGGGGATCCCAACGACCGGTTCAGCCGCATCGCCGTGAGCGGCAACTGGGACCAGACCACCGACCAGGCAGGCAACCTGATCGAGCGCGAGACCGAAGCCTATCTCAACCTGTCCGGGCCGAAGCAGTCATTCCTCTCCATCGGTGGGGGCCACCGGATCCGCGCCTTCCAGGAAGCGGCCTTCGACCAGGGGTTTGTGAACCTCTTCTTCGAGATGTGGACCACACGGAACCTCTACTGGTACCTCGAGGGAGGGGTCAGCAAGAGGATCGACTTCGCTTTCATAGACCCCAATGACGCGGGCGCGACGCGGCAGGGAGACGAGATCCGGCTGAAGCCCTTCCTGCGGTACAACCTGGGCCGTCACGTCAGGCTGGAGGCGTCCCACGAGCTGCGCTCGCTGGGGATCGACGGCGGGACCCTGTTCCGCGCCAACCTCTCGCAGGTGAGGCTGGCCTACCAGTTGAGCGTCAGGGCCTTCCTCCGCGCCATCGTCCAGTACGGGGACGTCTCGCGCGAGACCGCTCTCTACCCCGAGTGCGTGGATGACCCGGCAGGCGAGCCATGCCCGTTCGTACCCGAGACGCGCGACCTCTTCGCCCAGCTCCTCTTCTCCTACAAGATCAACCCGCAGACGGCGCTCTTCGTCGGCTACACGGACAGCAAGCTCGGCCTCGAAGACGTCGATCTGCTCCGCACCGACCGCACCTTCTTCTTCAAGGTCGGCCGCGCCTGGGTGTTCTGAACCCGCGCGGGCAGCGCTCCCCGCGGAGCCAAGCGGCGACATGCCGAACGCACGGCGGCGTTGATGTTCGGCGGCCCCGAGGCTAGAGTCGGATCCCGCCCGTTCACCTGACGGCCCGCGGCGGCAGGCCCACTCCAGACCCCTGAAAGAGGCGGCAGGATCCGGCGATGACGCCCGACAGGATCCGCAACTTCTCCATCATCGCGCACATCGACCACGGCAAGACCACGCTCACCGAGCGCCTCCTGGAGATCACCGGCGCGCTCACCAAGAGAGGGATGCACGATCAGGTCCTCGACGACATGGATCTGGAGCGGGAGCGGGGAATCACGATCAAGGCGCACTCCGTGGCCTTGAACTACCGGGCCTCCGACGGGAGCGAATACCTCCTGAACCTCATCGACACCCCCGGCCACGTGGATTTCTCCTACGAGGTGAGCCGGTCGCTGTCGGCCTGCGAGGGGGCGGTGCTGGTCGTGGACGCCAGCCAGGGCGTGGAGGCCCAGACCCTGGCCAACGCCTACCTCGCCATCGAGAACCACCTGGAGATCATCCCGGTCATCAACAAGATCGATCTTCCCTCGGCGGAGCCCGAGAGGATCAGGGAGCAGATCGCCGAGCTGCCTGGGGTCAACGCCGCCGGCGCCATCCTCGCCTCGGCCAAGGAGGGGATCGGCATCGACGAGATCCTCGAAGCGATCGTGCGTCGCGTCCCCCCTCCCACCGGCGCCGTGGCCTCTCCGTTGAAGGCGCTCATCTTCGACTCCTGGTACGACTCGTACCGGGGAGTGATCGTGCTGGTGAGGGTCCTCGAAGGAAGAGTCGCCGAAGGGATGCGGATCCGGACGATGGCCACGGGCAACACCTTCGACGTGGAGGAAATCGGCATCTACACCCCCAAGATGAAGCGGACCGAGTCGCTCGCCGCGGGGGAGGTCGGCTACGTGATCGCCAACATCAAGCGGGTCCAGGACTGCCGCATCGGAGACACGGTCACCGAGGACCGGAGGCCCGCCGCGGTCCCGTTCCCAGGCTTCCGCCCCGTCAAGCCGATGGTCTTCGCGGGGCTCTACCCGCTCGACGACACCAACTACGAGGGATTGAGAGACGCCCTGGGCAAGCTCCATCTCAACGACGCCTCCCTCTTCTATGAGCCGGAGTCCTCCACCGCGCTGGGGCTGGGCTTCCGCTGCGGCTTCCTGGGGTTGCTGCACATGGAGATCGTCCAGGCGCGGCTGGAGCGGGAGTTCTCACTGGACCTCCTGACCACGGCGCCCGGCGTCTCCTACCGGGTGATGAACGCGGCCGGCGAGGTCCTCGAGATCTCCAACCCCGTGCAGATGCCGCCCGCGGGAGAGATCGAGGCGATCGAGGAGCCCATCATCACCGCGCTCATCATCACGCCGCCCGAGTTCCTGGGCGCCATCTTCGCGCTCACCGAGGAACGCCGGGGGGCGCAGAAGGAGATGAAGTACCTCACCCCCCAGCGGGTGATGCTGACGTACGAACTGCCTCTCAACGAGGTGGTCCTCGACTTCCACGACCGGCTGAAAGCCATCTCGCGCGGGTACGCCTCGCTGGACTACCACCTGTCGGGGTACCGGGACGCGGATCTCGTGAAGCTGGACATCCTGGTGAACGGCGAGCCGGTGGACGCGCTCTCGCTCATCGTTCACCGCGAGAAGGCGTACCAGCGGGGGAAAGCGCTGGCCGAGAAGATGCGCGAGGTCATCCCCAGGCAGCTCTTCGAGGTGGTCATCCAGGCCGCCATCGGCAGCCGCGTCATCAGCCGGGAGACGGTGAAGGCCCTCCGGAAGAACGTGCTCGCCAAGTGCTACGGCGGCGACATCACGCGCAAGCGGAAGCTCCTCGAGAAGCAGAAGGAGGGGAAGAAGCGCATGAAGCGCGTGGGCCGCGTGGACATCCCGCAGGAGGCCTTCCTGGCCATCCTGAGGATCTGACGCGGCCGGCTTGACACCTTTTCCGGCTCCTTCCTATATTGAGGCGGCCATGCGGCGAGCGGCACGTCACGCCCACCTTCCCGGCGGCGCGTCGAGGCGGCGCGAAAGCGGCGCCTCGGCCGTCAAGGTCATCGTCTCGCTCGCGGTTCTCCTTTTCGTGGCCCACACCGCCTACGTTTTCATCCCTCTCTACGTCGCGGTGTACGACTTCGATCAGCAGGCGGAGCGGGAGGCCAACTTCGGCTCGCAGAAGACCAGCGACGCCATCGTCAAGGCCCTTCTGGAGCACGCCACCGAGCGGGGGCTGCCCGTCAAGAAGGAAAACGTGAAGGTCACCCGCACCAACTCGCGGCTGACGGTGGTCGCGGACTACACCGTGCCGATTAAGATGCTCTTCTACACGCACAACTGGCACGTGTCCGTGGAGAAGTCGGCCGTCCTGTTCTGAGACGCTACTCCCCTTCGCTTCCGTACACGACCATCCCGTCTTCCACGACCAGGCTCCCGTCCTTGACGACGGCCGCGACGTGGTTGACGCCGAAGTGATAGACCGTGTGTAGGTAGTGGGGGACGTCCAGAAGGATGAAGTCGGCGCGCAGCCCCGGCTGGAGGCTTCCTATCGAGCCCGCGAGATCGAGACTGTGGGCGGCGTTCAGCGTGGCGGCGGCGATCGCCTCCTCCACCGACATGTCCATCAAGAAGACGGCGAGTGTCATGACCGCCTGCATGGACTCGGTGCGCGAGGTGCCGGGGTTCAGGTCCGTCGCGAGGAAGACCGCGACGCCCGCGTCGATGAGACGCCGCGCCGGCGCCTGACGGCGTGACCTCAAACAGAAGGCGGCCCCCGGCAGCAGCCCGGCGCTGACGCCCGCGGCGGCCAGAGCGTGGATCCCATCCTCGCCCACGTGGTCGAGGTGGTCGGCGGAGGCGGCGCCGAGTTCGGCCGCAAGGGCGGCCCCGCCGGAGTCGCTGAGCTGATCGGCGTGGATCCGCGGGGTCAACCCATGGTCCCTTCCAGCCGAGAGGATCGCGCGCGCCTCCTCGAGGCTGAAGGCGCCCTTCTCGCAGAAGACGTCGCAGTATCGGGCGAAGCCGGCCGCGGCCGCCCTCGGGACCAGCTCGAGCGCCACCTGCCGGACGTAGGCCGCACGGTCCTCGAGGAACTCCGGCGGCACCGCGTGGGCGCCCAGGAGCGTCCCCACCACGGCCACGGGATGCTCCTCCGCGGCTCGGGCGAGGGCGGCCAGCAGGGCCAGCTCGGATTCCACGGTCAGCCCGTAGCCGCTCTTGGCCTCGCAGGTGGTGGTGCCGTGCAGGAGCATCCTGTCCAGCCGCCGCGCGATCGCCTCCTGGAGATCCTCAGCCGCCGCCGCGCGTGTGGCGCGCACCGTCGCGAGGATGCCTCCCCCGCGCGCGGCGATCTCCTCGTACGAGACCCCCTCGAGGCGCATGGCGAACTCCTCGTGGCGGGAGCCCGCGAAGGCCAGGTGCGTGTGGGCGTCCACGAAGCCGGGCAGCACGATCCGGTCGGATCCGTCCAGGATGACGGCGTCGTCTTCGAGTGAGACCTCGTTCTCGAAGTCGCGGCGGCTCCCGGCGAAGACGATCCGTCCTCCGCGTGCGGCCAGACAGCCGCCTTCGAGGATGCCCAGGGAGCGCATGTCCCGGCCGGTCCTGGGGCGGGGTCCCGCGAGAGTGACGATCTGGGCCGCGTCGAGGACCGCCAGGTCGGCCGGGGTCAGGCGTCCGGCCCCTTGCGCTCCCGGCGCTTGATGAAGCGGAGGCGCGCGGAGATGTCTTCCTCCTCCTTCCTCATGTCCAGCAGCTTCGTGTGCTGATCGATGAGGCTGCGGAGCTTCGATTCGAAGGCGTCGCGTTCGACCTTGAGGTCGAGGATATGGGACTCGAGCTGGGCGACCCTCTGTCCGGCGTGCCCGATGAGGCGATCCGCGTTGAGTTCCGCCTCCTTGAGGAGGAGGTCGCCCTCCCTGCGGGCTTCCTCCTTCATGTCGTCGGCCAGCTTCTGCGCCGTGTACAGCGTCTCCTTGAGGATGCGCTCGCGCTCTTTGAGGTCCCCCAGCCGATCGCGCAGCTCCGCCACTTCGTCGGCCAGTTTCCCGTTGGCCACCACCAGCCTCTCGTACTCCTCGGCCACCATGTCGAGGAACGCCTTGACCTCCTCCTGATCGAACCCGCGCATCCTCCGCTTGAACTCGTGTCCCTGAATGTCGAGAGGTGTGATCTTCATCGCTTCCTCCGCGCCCGGCCCGTCAAGGCGGATCCGGCCGCTCTCCGAAAATCGCCCGTCCCACGCGCACGTGGGTGGCTCCCTCCTCGACGGCCACCGCGTAGTCGTCGGTCATCCCCATCGAGAGGGCGGGCAGATCATATCCCCTCTCGCGCCAGGTGTCGCGCAACGCGGCCAGCGCCCGGAAGTGGGCGCGGGACGCCTCGCCCGAGGAGCCGGGGGGCGGCAGCGGCGGCACGGCCATCAGCCCGCCCACCCTCAGGTGGCTCATCTCCGAGAGGGCCTGGAGCAAGAGGCCCAGCGCGCCGGGGGCAACGCCGTGCTTCGTGACCTCGCCGGCGATGTTGACCTCGATGAGCACGACGGGCCGCACGCCCAGATCGCCGGCGGTGCGGTCGAGTTTGGCGGCCAGGGAGGGCGAGTCCACCGAGTGGATCCAGGAGAAGAGCGCGGCGGCCTTGCGGGCCTTGTTCTGCTGCAGGTGCCCCACCAGGTGCCACGCGAGGGGGGCCCTGGCCGGCCGGACGGCGTGGATCTTCTCCTCCGCCTCCTGCACCCGGTTCTCGCCGATGTCTGTGAGCCCCGCGCTCACCGCCTCTTGAATCCGCGCCGCCGGGACCGTCTTGGTCACGCCGATGAGGGCGATGTCGCCGGGCGGCCGGCCCGACCGCTTCGCCGCCTCGGCGATCCGGGCGCGCACGGAGAGCAGCCGCTCGGCGATGCTGTCGGACCCGTTCACGCCGCGCCTCCCCGGCGGGGCAAGGGGAGATCGGCGGCCACCCCGGGCGGATCCTCCGAACGAGTGTCCATCGCCTGGTTGGCCAGCCGGTCGGCGTCCTTGTTGCTCTCACGCGGGACGTGCTCGATCCTCAGCCGGGGCAGGCGGCGCATCAGGTCCTTCGCGGCCTCGTAGAGTGGGATGAGCCCGGCGTTCCGCACGCGGTAGGCGCCCTGGATCTGTCGTACCAGCAGTTCCGAGTCGGACCGTATGAGCACGGCGGCCGCCCCGGCGCCCGCAGCGTAGCGGAGGGCCGCGATGAGGGCCGCGTACTCAGCGACGTTGTTGGTCTGGATGCCCAGATAGCCGTACAGAGCGGCGAGGATGCGGCCCTCCGGGTCGCTCACGTGGACGCCGAATCCCGCCTCGCCGGGGTTGCCCCGCGCGCCTCCGTCGATGTGGATGACGAGGCGCAACGGCTCAGGCCGGCTCGGCTTCCGCGGCGGGGCTTCCGTCTGGGGCCTCGCCGTCGCGGGGCGTCTCCTCGACGTAGTAGAGGATCCTCCTGCACGACTCGCACTGGAGGACCTGGTTGTTCTTGCGGACATCGGCGAACACCTGAGGCCTGAGCCGGACGTTGCAGCCCGAGCACCGCTCGTCCCGCGCGCGCGCCATGGCCGCCACGCCCCGGGTCTTCACCACCCGGTCGTAGACCTCCATGGCGTCGGACGGAATCCGCGAGCCCACCTCGTCGCGATCGGCCGCCAGGCGCCGGCGCTCGGCGGCGATCCTGTCCCGCTCGGCGTCCAGGACGCTCCGCCGCGCCTCGAACTCGCCTTTGCGCGCGGAGGAAACCTTCTCCTCCTCCCGCACCTGCCTCTCGAAGGTGTCGGAATCCTCCATCGCGAGGAGGATCTTCTCCTCGACCTGGCCGATCTGCGTCTTCACGTTCTCGATCTCGTGCAGGATGGCGCGGTACTGCTCGTTGGTTTTCACGTCGCGGCCCTGGTCATTGTATTTGGAGATCTTCAGCTCGAGGTCCTGCAGCTCCCGCTCGTGGTCACGCCGGCGCTTCTGGGCCTGCGCGGCGTGCTCCCTGGCACGGGCGATGGAGGCCGAGGCGGCCTGTTGCTCTGCGTCGATGGCCTTGATGTCGGCGGGGATCTGCGAGAATCGGGCGTCGAGGCGGGATATCTCCAGGTTCAGATCCTGGAAGCGGACGAGGCTCTTGATGAGCGGGTCCACGCGTCTCCCTGAGGGCGTTCTCCGCGGGTCGTGGGGCCGCGAAGGGCGAAGGCTGAACGGCTGATCATGGCGAAAGGCATACTAGGGATCGCTCTCCGAATATTCAAGTCGGAAGCTCTGTCCTCACGAACCCCGCTCGAACTCCTCGACCTGCTCCCACGACAGGATCCCCGCGTCCACGATCTCCTCGAAGGCATCGAGGAAGTCCTCCGAGGAGGCGGCGCCCGTCCGGTAGATCGCGGCCTTCGCCTCCCAGAAGACGTCGCGAGGCGAGGCCCCCCTGAAGCGTTCGAGCGTATCCGGATCGAAGATGGCCACGCTCCACCTCCGCGAGAGAATGTGCGGGCGTCCTGTCTACGCGGCCGACATCGACATTTTATCCGCCGGCCGCACCGATGGGAACCCCG
>CAYNUH010000025.1:0-41474 GCA_964400605.1 uncultured Acidobacteriota bacterium
GCATCCCCTCAACCACCTCGAGCGAGGTCTCCATGGACTTCGCCTCCTCGACGGTGATGACGCCGTCCTTGCCGACCTTCTCCATGGCTTCGGCGATGATCTGGCCGATGTCCTCGTCGTTGTTTGCGGAGATGCGGCCCACCTGCGCGATGGCCTTGCCCGTGACGTTCTTGGAGAGCTTCTTGATCTCCTCGATGACGATCTCGACCGCCTGCTCGATCCCCTTCTTGAGGTCCATGGGGTTGGCGCCGGCCGTGACCGACTTGATCCCCTCGCGCAGGATGGCCTGGGCGAGCACGGTGGCCGTGGTCGTGCCGTCGCCGGCGACGTCAGAGGTCTTGCTGGCGACCTCGCGCACGACCTGCGCGCCCATGTTTTCTTTAGGGTCCTCGAGCTCGATCTCCTTGGCGACGGTCACGCCATCCTTGGTGCTGGTGGGGGAGCCGAACTTCTTCTCGAGGAGGACGTTGCGGCCCTTGGGGCCGAGCGTGACCTTGACGGCGTCGGCGAGCTTGTTGACGCCACGCAGGATCGCCTGACGGCAATCCTCAGAGTACGAGATGCTCTTGGCTGGCATGGAATCAGTACCTCCCTCTCAGTCGATGATGCCGAGGATCTCGTCCTCGCGCAGGATGATGTGCTCGTCGTCGTCGATCTTGATCTCGGTTCCGGCGTACTTTCCGAACAGCACCTTGTTGCCGACCTTCACCTCGAGCGGGACGCGCTTGCCGTTGTCATCGAGCTTGCCGGTGCCGACGGCGACGACCTTCCCCTCCATCGGCTTCTCCCTGGCCGTGTCAGGGATGATAATTCCGCCCTTGACCTTCTCGGTCGCCTCGAGCCGCTTGATGAGAACACGGTCGTAGAGTGGCTTCACCTTCATCTCAGTCCACCTCCAGATGTGATGTAAGTAACTATGGGTGAAAGAGTTAAATGCTTCGATTAGCACTTACCGTTGACGAGTGCCAACTATAAACACGCCCCCTGTGGCTGTCAAGCGGGGGGTGTGAACTTTTTCATGGGTCATGCCGGCGGTCGTGGGCCTCGCCGCGCGTGAGCCCGTGAGACCAGGCCACGAGCAACGCGAGCCGGCTCGCGTCATTCGTGGCGTGCAAGGAGGCCGCCTCCCGCAAGCGAAGCCCGCTACCGCATGGCTGGCGCCCCCCTCGTTCCCCTCAACCCTGGCCGGGAAATGCCGATTCGTATGACTGATGGGTTCGGCGGGAGGCTTTGAACCGTGAGTCGCATAGCCCTTTCTACGATTTGGTGGTATCGGTCGCCGCGGGCCGCGGGCTCATTGCCCCCGTCCCATCCATCGCGTATATTCGGTCACATCTTGGCCGATGGTCGGGAGAACGAGCGGCCTGCGCCTTTCAGGCGAACCCTGCCGAGCCGCTCACCCGGCGCGCCGGGGATTGGGTGCGATGCGAGGTAGTTCGAAGCTCAACCTCCCCGATCGGGAGGGCGTCGAGCACAAAATTCGAGAAGTCGTCTCTCACCTTAATCCCGATTACCGCGTGGACGACCTCGAGATGGCCTATCTCGTGGCCATCGTCACGAACCACGCTCTCCTCCTCAACGACCTCTACTCCGCACGCCGCCTCGAGCGGATCATGGGACAGGATCCCGCGGCGGTCCTGCACGCCATCCCTGAGCTGAGCCGGCGCGAGGAGGAGATCCCCACCGAGGCGCTGCAACAGATTCGCAAGATCCCAGACGATGTCAGGGTCGTGGGGGACAAGTGCCTTTACGACGTCGGCCTCTTCGGACGCCAGTCATACCAGGGGGTCGATCTCAGGCACCTCGGGACGCGCTGCTACCACCTCGCGTCGGAGATCCTCGAGCACCTGGCCGACGACCGGCGCCTGCGCGAGTACTTCAAGCAGAACCGCCTCGGCCCGATGCCCATCGAGGAGGAGGTCGTCTTCCTGAGGCAGTGCGCCACCCGTTTCACCACCTACGCCGAACTCCTGCGCAGTCTGCGCCTCTACGATCCCGTGGGCCCGCCGGTCGCGGCAGGCGGACTCGGCGCGCCCTCCGTGACGCGCCCCGAGGCACATCCGGCGCCGCCTTTCTTGATGCCCGGCGCCGGGGAGGACGCTCTCGAGGAGGACGCCGAGCCCGAGGGCGAGGAGGAGGACGGCCACACCGCGCCTCCGGGCGGGGATGCAGCCGCCGTTCCTGGCGCCGCGCGCGCGATTGCTTCCGCGGTGCCCGGGTCGGAACGGCTGCCGCGCCGCGACCTCCTCTCGCTCTACGAGCGGCTGGTGCTGTTCTCGAATCTGGACGTGGCCGCCCTGCGCGACGATCTGAACCGCGTGGTCGTGGATCAGCCGGAGGCGGTCGCGGCGCTGTGCGACGAACTGTCGCTGTACGCCACCGGGACGCAGAGCCTGGGCCGGCCGGCGTCGTTCTTCTTCGTGGGCCCCACGGGCGTCGGGAAGAACTATCTCGCCGAGTGCCTCGTCCGGGCGCTGGAGTTCCGCTGGGGATTGGAGGTGCCCTTTCTCCTCATCGAGGGGCCGCAGTACACCTACCCTTCGGACATCAACGAGCTGAAGGGCGCCACTCGCGGCTTCATCCGCAGCGACGAGGAGGGGATCCTCACGGAGTTCTACCATCGCGCGTCGGGGGCGCCGCTCTCGCTGATCCTGGTGGACGAAGTGGAGAAGGCCCACCCGCAGCTCAGGAAGTTCTTCCTCGGGCTGATGGACCGGGGCACGACCATGGACAACCGCGGGGAGACGCTGCACTTCGTCAACACCCTCTTCATCTACACCTCCAACATCGGCTACTCGCGCGTGGAGTCCACAACCGCCCCCATCGGATTCGGAGACGCCGCGGCCCGGGAGGAGTTCAAGTACCGCGAGGTGATCCAGGACCTCAAGCGGTCGCTCTCTCCGGAGTTCGTGAACCGCGTCAGCGTGATCCGGTTCCGGCCCCTGACGGCGTCCTCCGTCGGGCGGATCTTCGATCTGGAGTTCGAGAAGATCGCCTCCCGGTACCGTGAGGTGCAGGGGATCTCCATCGCGCTGTCGCCCAGCGCGCGCTCGGAGCTGATCCGGCAGGGGTACAGCCCGGAGTACGGCGCGCGTCCGCTGGCCCGCCTCATCAACGGGGTGTGCAACATCGAAGTGAGCAAGCGGCTCAAGGGAGACGAGAGCCGCGGCCGGCGTGAGACCGGCGATCTGCTCGGCTACCTGCGCGAGGCCCGCGAGGGAAAGCGCGCGCTGGATCCGTCGGCCATCGGCCGCGTCCTCGACGAAGCCCGCGTCCACGTGGACTACTCCACGCTCTCGATCGACTGGGACGGCGCCGCCTTCACCTACGCGCCCGCGCGGCGCCCGCACTGATGACGGAAGTCCCTCTGATCCTCACGCTCCAGCGCCTCATCGAGCGCACCTACGATCTGGACCACGGCCTCGCGGATATCTCCCCCTACATCATCGGGGACGAGGGTTACACGCGGCTGTACGCGGGGCGGAACGTGGCGCAGAAGGTTGGCGCCGCGGCGCGCGGCTCGTCGGCCCGCACGCTGGTGAGGGATGACAACGGCTCCTGGCGCGTCTGCCTCTACTTCCCGGACAGCCTCGTGGCCAACCTCGAGCAGAACGACCCGGCCCGCCGCCTCGGGGACGACAACGTGGACGACTTCGCCACGCTCGTGGAGGAACTGGACCACTTCCTCGTGATCGCCGACCGGCACCGGGCCGGAGGCGTGATCTCGCTCCTCGAGCTGGAGCTGCACGCGAACGTGACGAAGGCGCTGATGCTGGAACTATTCGTCGCGCGCCTCCGGCGGCGGCCCTCCCTCGATGCGTCCGACAGGGCGTGGGTGCGCCACCATTTGTTCGGCAAGAGCGAGTACCGCGAGGAGGACACGGAGGTGCGCGATCGCTACCGCGACGCGGCCACGCTCGCGGTGCGCTACCTCGATCACCTTCACGCCCTCCCCGCGGACGAGCGTCCCCGGGAACTGCGGCTCTTCCACCGCCGCACCCACCACGAGAAGATCGCGCAGATCGCGCGCCTCTGATCGCGCCCGCGGGCTGCTGATCTGACCCTCGTCGGATCCGTGGCCAACGTCATCGTCTTCGAGGCGGCGCGGCGCGAGGGTGTGGAGGTCGGCTTCGCGGAGTACCTCCGGGTGGGGCTTCCCGTTTCTCTCCTGACGCTGGCCCTGGCCTGGGCCTGGCTGTGCCGGGGCTGACCGCCGCCGAGGGCACATACGCAGCCGGGACTCAGCGCGTGACGGTGATCTCGTTCGTCACGCAGCCTTCGGGGTTGAGGACGCGGATGTCCACCGGCTGGCCCGCGGGCCAGAGGGACGCGACGTCCCGGCCCACGATCAAGCGCCTCGTCCTGAAGATCGTGCGCGGCGCCGAGACGAACCCGCTTCCGGCGTCGATCTGCACGATGGAGCGCATCCGGAACTTCGTGCCCCGCACGCCCGCCCTCAGGATACCGGCCTTGAGCGTTGCGAAGGCCGACGTGGCCGTGGAAGCGGTGCACGTGGGGATGGTCCCGGAGTAGGCGCACTGCGCGAAGGCGACGTCGTCGCTCTGGAGGACTCCGCAGCGGTTGTTGACGAGGAAGGCGGCCATGAGGGCGGAGCCGTCACTGGAGTGTCCGGCCCCGAGCGTGTGGCCGATCTCGTGCGCGATCATGTCCTGGTAGTTGCAGGGGTTGAGGCAGCCCCCCACGCCGCTGTTCACGACGATGCCCCCCTTGGTGATCCTGACGAAGGCGGGGCTTCCCTTCGCGGGGCACGTCGTGCCCGCGCTCTGGTTGGAAGAGGAGAAGCCGCCCAGAGCAAGAGTCCCTCCGCAGCCGGAGAGCGACGTCATCTCATCGCAGGGGTCGCCGAACTGGATCTCGTTGACGAGGGAAGGCGACTGCGTCAGACACTTCGAACCGATCGTTGCGTCCACCCCGCCGTAGGCGTACGAGATGAGCGCGCCGAGGGCGCCGTTCCAGGCCTGGACGCCCGCCGCCACCTCGGCGTGGCAGCCAGTGGGGCAGCCCGCTCCCGTGTCGCCCGTCGCGTTGTCCTCGAAAGTGATGGTCCCTCCGGTCGCGAATTCGATCCACCGGCCGGGAGGGTTCCCAAGAAGCTCGAACTCGGCGTAGCGGCCCGCGCCGGTGACTGTGGTGTCCTCCAGTCCTGCGGGGAGAGCGTAGTCGCGCTTCGGCCTCAATCCATGGTCGAGCGCCCTGATGTAGCGCTCGAAGGCGGCGGCGTCGCGGTCGGGATCGGCGAACTCCTCGCCGTCCGGAAGAGTCCTCTCCTGCAGGATGTGCGCCTCGCGCAGGCCGTCGCGGCGGAGGAACTCGAAGCCTTTGGCCGTTCGGCCGACGTGGAACTTGCCGAGCGCGAAATCGCTGAGACGGAAGGTCCCGTCGGAGAGGGGCTCGAGCATGAGGAGCGCCTCCTCTCCGGGGTCGAACGAGCCGATCCCGGGGTACGACTCCACGGCGTCGCCCAGCCGGCCTCCCGGCTGCGCGACGATGATGGAGGGAGAAGGCACCGCTCCCTTCAGGACCTGCTCGACGAGGAACGTGATCTCGGTGCGGATGCCGCCGCCGGGAATCTCGACGCCGGCCAGGTCCGCCACCCGGCCGCGCACGATGACGGCGGCCTTGCGGATGGAGACGTCGTCCGGCGGGACGATGTACGTGGCGGCGGAGCAGGGGGGTGCTGAAAGGATCAACCCCGCGATGAGGGCGATGCGGACGGAGGCGGCTCTCGGCATTCTGCATGTCTCCCGGCCGGCCCGCGCCGCGCGCCACACTCTGACTCCGGCGCTCGGGCGGTTCGCGGCTGCTGCGTCCGAAAGATAACGGCCGGGAGGGAAAAAACAACCCGGGACCACTGCGTCTCCGTGCCGGGATCGACCTGACCTCCGGCGTCGCGCCGGCCTTCGGATGCGGTCAGGGCTCGGAGAATGAGACCCCGCCGCCTGGTCGAAAAAACACTCCAGGTCAGCGGCCAATGTGCCCGGCGCTCGACCTCGTGGAGTCGTCTCCGAGGGCGGGGAAATCCGACTTCACGAAGAGGGGCTCGTAGACGGCGGCGGGGCAGCGCCGCCTCAGCGCGTCGCCGCCGCCCTCCTCCCGGTCCACGATAGGGATGATAGCGGCGATCTTGAGCCCGGCCTCCTCGGCGGCGTCGATGGCGCCGAGGGTCGAGCCGCCGGTCGTGACCACGTCCTCCACGATGACGACCCGCGATCCGGCCGGCGGGGCGTTCTCGATCTTCTGCTGGGTGCCGTGGGTCTTCACCTCGCGACGCACCATGAAGCCTCCGACGGGGGTGCCGCGCGCGGCGCTGAGGTGGACCACGGCCGCCGTGATGGGAACGGCGCCCACGATGGCGCCGCCCAGGGCGACGGGACGCTCCGGCAGCGCGAGAAGGCGATCGAGCACGAGCTCCGCGATGAGGGGGAGGCTGCGGGGGTCGAGGACAGCGATGCGGCAGTCGAAGTAGTAGTCGGCGATCCGGCCCGACGCGAGCTTCACGCCGGGCCGGCGGATGAGGCAGCGCTCCTCGAGGAAGCGGCGGAGACTCTCGCGCCGGGAGTCCATGTCCGGAGGCTACAGTCCTCCTTCCCGGAGTGTCAACGCCGAGACGCTGGAAGCCGTGGGGTAGGAAGGGGGGCCGGCCGGAGCCGGCCCCCCGAGACGAGGGTCTTGCAGCCTCAGGCCTACGTCCGCGCGGCGGCCTTCGGGGCCACCGCGTGGAGCGCCTCCGCGAGGATCTCGAACGCGCGGTCGATCTCGGCGCGGGTGACGATCAGGGCCGGTCGGAAGCGGATGGATCGCGTGCCGGAGGGGAGGATCAGCATCCCTGCGTTGAAGGCGTGCTTGAGGACAGCGGGCCTCAAGGCGGGATCGACGAGGTCGATGGCCATGAACAGCCCCTGCCCGCGCGCGTTGGCGGTCACGCCCGGGAACTCCTTCTGCAAGGCCTGCAGCCTCTCCAGCGCGTAGGCCCCCGTGGCGGCGGCGTGATCGATCAGCCGGTCGCGCTCGATGACCTCCAGGTAGCGCGTGGCGCGGACCATGTCCACGACGTTGCCTCCAAACGTGGAGTTGATCCGTGAGGACTCGGCGAAGCAGTTGTTCTCCACCTCATCGACGCGCGCGGAGACGAGGCAGCCGCACACCTGGGTCTTCTTGCCGAAGGCGATGGCGTCCGGCTCGAAGCCGAAGTGCTGGTAGCACCAGAACCTCCCCGTCATCGCGACGCCGGTCTGCACCTCGTCCACGATGAAGAACACTTCCGACTCATCGCACACCTGCCGCAGCGCCCTGAGGAACTCGCCGCGGAAGTGGTTGTCGCCCCCCTCGCCCTGGATGGGCTCGATGATGAGGGCCGCGACATCGTCCTTGTAGTCTCGAAGCGCCTGCTTGATCGCCGCCAGCGCCTCGGCTTCCACCTTCTCGACGGCGCGCTGTCCCTCCTCCGTGAGAGGGAAGGTGACTTTCGGGTTCACGATGCGGGGCCAGTCGAACTTCGGGAAGTACTTCGTCTTGGCCGGATCGGTGTTGGTGAGGCTCATAGCGTAGCCCGACCGGCCGTGGAAGCACTCCCGGAAGTGGATGACCTGGCGGCCCTTCTCCTCCTTGTACCCCTTCTTGAAGTTCTTCCGCACCTTCCAGTCGAAGGCGACCTTGAGCGCGTTCTCGACGCCCAGCGTGCCTCCGGCCACGAGGAAGAGGTGCTTCATGGCCGGGCCGGCGGCCATCCGCGTGAACGTCTCGACGAACGCGGCCGTGTCGGCGGCGTAGATGTCGGAGTTGCTGGGGTTGTGGAGCGCCGTCCGGCCGATCTTCTCGAGGAACGCCTGCTCCGTGAGGGCGGGATGGTTCATCCCGAGGGGGAGCGAGGCCACCATCGAGAACATGTCGAGGTAGGGGCGACCCGAGCGGGAGTCCACGATGGTGCAGCCGCGGCTCCTCTCGAAGTCGACCAGGACGTCGAATCCGTCCACGAGCATCCATCGCTTCAGGGTGTCCATCGCCCTGTCGGGTGTCATGGTCGCATGCATGTGAGCGCTCTCCTATGGCTGTCTGCGGGATCCGCCTCCGCCCGCGGGCCCCGGGGCCGGGCCCGGGTCGCGGGCGTCACGGCGTCTGGGTCCCCGGCGTCCGGAGGACGGGTCCCGTCCGCGGCGCTGTCGCCGCGTGGGTTCGGGGTCTTGCTGGCAAGGGGACGTCGGAGCGTTGGTTCAGACGGCGGGCGGATCGTGAGACTCGCTCCTCCCCATGGTAATGAGGATGAGCCCGGAGAGCTTGGTCAATCTGGAAGAGGGCGACATCAGTTCTGCTGGGCCTGTGCCTTCTCTTCGGGCGCGGCGGGAGCCTTGTCCTTTTCTTTGAGATCGAGCGCGACGATGGGGAACTTCTCCGCGGACGGCAGCACCTCGAGCGCCCTCAGGATCTGCGGGTCGCGCTCCGAGATGACCTTCTGGCGCTCCTCCAGCCCGTAAAGGGCCCCCATCATCTCTGCGGTGATCATCGTGGAAACGTACTCGACGCTTTCCTGCCAGTTCTTGTCCGTGATCTCGATCTTCTTCTCCGTGGCGAACTCGCGGAAGTCCTTCAGCACGGCGGCGTCCACGGCGAAGGTCCTGTCGGCCGTGTCCTTGTGCTGCGCGACGTAGTGCACGGCGTAGTCGAAGAACGCGCTATGGCGCTCGAGCGCCTGCTCCAGCGACGTGGCCTCCTTGAGGGAGACGGCGATGTCGGGGCTGATCCCGCCGCCGCCGAGGACCTTGCGGCCCGTGTCGGTGTAGCGCGTCTCGCGCTTCTCCTCCTCGACATCGACGCGGCCGGCGTAGTAGTCGTCGAGGCTGCCTTTGTAGTCGCGCTGGATCAACCGTCCCGATGGGGTGTAGTACTTGGCGGTGGTGAGCGCGATGCCGGCGCTGTGGCTGAGCGGGAACATGGTCTGCACCAGCCCCTTGCCCCACGTGGTCTCGCCGACGATCAGTCCGCGGTCATGGTCTTGGATGGCGCCGGCCACGATCTCCGAAGCCGAGGCGCTGCCCTTGTTGACCAGGATGACCAGCGGCATGGAGTCCACGCCCGCGCGGTCGCTGGAGCGGTACTCCCTGTGGTCGTCCCGAGCCCGACCCTTCGTGTAGACGATCATGTCCCGGGGCTTCAGGAACCGATCCGAAACTCTCACGGCCTGATCCAGCAGACCACCGGGGTTCCAGCGCAGGTCCAGCAGGAGCTTCGTCATCCCCTGCGCCTCCAGTGCCTTGATCTTCTGGTCCAGCTCGGAGTTGGTGGTCTGCGTGAAGTTCTTGATGCGGATGTAGCCGACGCCCGGGCGGATCATGAAGGAGTAGGGGATGCTCGCCGTGGGGATGTCGTCGCGCACGAGCGAGTAGTCCAGAGGCTGCTCCGACCCCTCGCGCTGGATGGTGATGTTCACGCGCGTGCCCTTGGGGCCGCGCAGCTTGTCGAGGGCGTCGTCGATGCTGATCCCGGACGTGGGCTTCCCCTCGATGTGGCTGATGACGTCCCCGGCGCGGATCCCCGCGCGCGAGGCCGGCGTGCCCTCGATGGGGCTGATGACCGTCAGCTCCCTCTCGTCGCCCCTCAGGGAGATGACGATCCCCAGCCCGGAGAACGACCCCTGTTGCTCTTCCTTCATCTCCTTGAAGCTCTTGGGGTCGAAGAACGAGCAGTGCGGATCCAGCCTCCCCAGCATCCCGCGTATGGCGCCGTAGACCAGATCGCGGGACGGGACCTCGTCCACGTAGTTCTCCTCGACGAGGCTCAGCACCTGGGTGAAGGTCCTCAGGGTGGGGTCGCCCTCGTTGGTGGTGGCCTCCGGGGGCCCGGCGGGCTGAGCCGTGGCGAGGAGCGTCACGAGGACGACCGCTCCCGTGACGACGAAAGATCTGGTCCTCATAAGGTGGGGATCCCGGGGAGGAAGCCTCCTAAGGCAAAGCAGTGCAAAAATATACCACCCGATCAGGACCCATGCCATGAGCAGTCGCCCGCCTTGACAGTGCCGGAGTGCCGGGTCTAACATCTCCTGTCCTTTCTGTGAGATGCGCTTGTCTCCCGCCGGCGCCGGAGTTGCTCCGGACGCCGGCATCCCGGTCGGAGGCGCGTTGTTCGGCTCCATCGGCGGATTCGAGCTCCTCGTCCTGGCCGCCATCGGCCTGCTCGTCTTCGGCCCCCGCCGCCTCCCGGAGCTGGGGCGATCCCTGGGGCGCACCCTCACGGAGCTGCGCCGGGCCGCCGGGGAGATGAAGGCCACTATCGAGCAAGAGGCCGACCTGGGGGAGGTCAAGAGGACCGCGGCGGACATCAAAGAGGCCATCCGGAAGGAGGCGGGCCGGGTGTTCTCGGATCTCGAGGCGGAAGCGAGGGTCGTCGAAGCGGCCGTGAAGAAAGGGGAGGAAGAGGAGCGTGAGCCGGGAGGGACCTCGCCGCCGTGATCCGAACCGGATGTCGATTCTCGAGCATCTGGAGGAGCTGCGCTCCCGGATCCTGAAATCCCTCGTGGCGCTGGTCGGCGGTTTCTTCATCGCCTGGGCCTTTGCCCCGCGGATGTACACCTTCGTCGCCCGCCCGGCACTGACCGAGCTGCCCCCCGGGGCCCGCCTCGCCTACACGGGCATCTCGGATCCGTTCATCCTCTACATGAAGGTGGCCCTCCTCGGCGGGATCTTCCTGGCCTCTCCCTTCGTCCTGACGCAGCTCTGGCTCTTCCTCTCCCCGGGCCTGTACAGGAAGGAAAGGCGCTGGGCGATCCCGTTCGTGGCGGCGACGACGTTCTTTTTCTTCCTCGGGGGCGCCTTTGCGTACGAGGCCGTCATTCCCATCGCGGCGCAGTACTTCCTCTCGCTGGGTCAGGAGGCGGGGTTCATGCCCGTGATCACGGTCAGGGAACTCTTCTCCTTCGAGCTGCAGCTCATCCTCGGAACGGGCCTCGTTTTCGAGATGCCCGTCCTCATCTTCTTTCTGACGCGGATCGGCCTGGTGACGCCCGCCTTCCTGTTGCACTACTTCGGCCACGCCGTCTTCGTGATCTGGCTCATCGCCGCCTGGGTGACGCCGCCAGACGTGTTCTCGATGATGCTGGTGGGGGTGCCGATGACGGTGCTCTTCGTGCTGGGGATCGGCGTCTCGTGGCTCTTCCAGCCCCGCTCGACGGCACCGACACCTTCGTCCCGCACCGCGGCGCCCGTGAACACCATCGCCCCGCCCGCCCTCGTGGATGGCTCGCCGGGCCCGCCTCCCGTGGCGGGCGGCGGCCCGGAGGGGTGAGGTGAGGACACTCGCGGTGCTGCACGTCCACATGGGGCGCAGGGACGGAGGCGCCGAGCGGGAAACCGCGGCCCTGGTGGCGGGCCTCACGAAGAGCGGGCACCGCGTGCTGGCGCTGGTGCGGCGCGGAACCCCGATGGAGCGGCGCGCCCTGCGCGCCGGGGCGCCGATCTTCCCCCTGGGTCCGTTCTTTCCGCTGGGCCCCTCCGGGCTCCTCACCTGGTGGTCGCGATCCCGCGGGCGGGTGATCGCGGCGAAGGGGGAGTGGGACCTCATCCACTTCCACGACGCCGGCTCCTACGCCCGCACGGTGGGCCTTCTCACGGGCGCAAGTCCGAATGGGTCGTTTCCTCCCTCGCGGCTCCTGGTGACTTACCGGGGGTTGCGCTCCGGCAGGAAGGCCCCGCCGTTCGCCCGGCTGGCGTCCCATCAGCGCGCCGGAGGAAACATCGCCGCAGCCTCCGAGGCGCTCTGGGCGGCGCTGGTGAGGGAGGGGTTCGATGAGGATCGTCTCGCGGTCATCCATCCCGGGATCGACGTGAAGGCGTTCGCAGCGGACGCCGCGGTGCGCGGCGACGCCCGGCGCGAACTCGGCTTCGACGAGGGCGCCGAGGTCGTCGGGACGGTCGCGGTTCTCGACGGGGACAGAGGCGTCGGCGAGATCATCGAGGCCGCCGCCCTCCTGACGCACGACCGTCCGGCCGCGCGGTTCGTGGTCGTGGGAGAAGGCCCCCGGCGCGTCGCGCTGCAGCGTCTCGCGGTCCGGGCCGGCATGGCGGATCGCGTGATCTTCACGGGGTGGCGCGAGGACGTCCCCAGGGTGCTGCAGGCTTTCGACGCGTACGTCTTCGCCGGCCGCGGGGGGGAGGTCTTTCCCGCGTCGCTCATCGAAGCAATGGCGGCCGGTTTGCCCGCGGTCGTGAGCGATCAGCCCGGCATCCGCGAGATCATCGAGAACGGCAAGCAGGGCCTGGTCGTGCCGGAGAGGGGCGCTGCGGCGCTCGCCAGGACGATCCGTCGCGTCCTGAGCGACCGCGCGGCCTTCCGCCAGATGGGCCGCGCAGGGAGCGTGCGCGTTCAGCGGTTCCACACGCAGGCCATGGTGGACGCGACCGAGGCGCTCTACTACCGGATCTCGAAGATCGCGAGGGAAGCATGAAGGCTCGCGCCCGGCCGCGCTCCGCGGTGCTGCCCGGGGCGCTCGACGCGTTCGGCTCGGGACCGGAGGGGGCCTGGACTGTGGTCGCGCGCCGCGATTACCTGGACACCGCGCGATCGTTCGTCAGACGCTGGGAGGGACTGTTTCCCGCCGGGGCGGCAGTCGCGTCCGGTGGAGTGCCCGATGAAGGAGATCCGGGCGGCGGCGCGCCGGGGACGGATCCGGGCCGGCGGCGCGCCGGGGGTCCGGGACGGGGTGGGATCCTCGCCGCGCGCGACGACGACGGGCGGCGCCTCATCGTCAAGGCGCTGCGGCGCGGGGGGCTGACCGCGGGCCTCGGAGGCGGATACCACGGCCGCTCGCGCCTGATCGCCGAGATGGCAATCCTGGAAGAGGCGCGCGCGCGCGGTGTTCCGGCGGCGAGGGTCGCCTTCGGCGCCACCACGGCGCTGCCTCGGGGCGTCACGGCGGCGGTGCTGGCCACGTACGAGATCGAGGGCGCCTCTGATCTGGCCGGGTACCTGAGGTGGGCGCGCTCCTCGCGCGCCACGCGCCAGACCCGCAGCGACGCCCTCGCGCGGGGGGGCGTGGCCGTGCGGCGGGCCCACGACCTCGGGCTGGATCACGCCGACCTCAACATCGGGAACCTTCTGCTGAAGCCCCCTCGCCGCCCGGTGGGGCTCTCGGGCGTGCGGAGCGTGGCCCGGGAGTCCGGAGCCGATGCCCTCGGCGCCTGGGTGATCGACCTGGGCGTCTCGCGGTTCGGCGCTCCCCTGCAGCCCGGGCGCAGGGCGTCGAATCTCGCCCGGCTCCTTCGCTCCGCGGAGAAGCACCTGGGCGGCGATCCGCAGCGGGGACGAGACGCGGCGGCGTTCCTCCACGGCTACCTCGCCGCCGCTGATGGGCCCAGCCGCCCGATGCGCCGGGCGCTGCTCCGCGCCCTGCGCCGGCGGCTTCCGCTCATGGCGCTGCACCGCCTCGGGTGGGCCCTGAAGCGCCGCCGGTAATCGGTAGTGGCCTATTCTGCGTGCGGGAGACGGCCTGCGCGCGCCATGAGTAGCGCGAGCCGGCGAGCGCTCGGTACGAGATCCGGCCCGCCGCTCTTGCGGGCCGGAGGGGCGCTCGGCCTCCGTTCGCTTGGCCCTTCGGGCGCGAAAGGCCGCGCCCGAATCTCGCAAGATGTCGCTCGCCGGCTCGCGGCGCTCGTCCCACTGCGGCGGCGCTGGCATTGATCACGGCCAGGTGGCGCCGAACGCCTCCGCGGGTGCCCTTCGGCCGCACACGGCAGCGGCCGAATCTCGCGAGCACGGCGCTCACCGGTTCGCGCCGCTCGTGGCCTCGTCTCACAGGCTCCCGCGCCGCAGAATAGGCCACTACCCAATCATCCGCTCGCTCGGGGGGAAGCGCTACCTCGTGAGGACGTCCGCAGCCATCCTCACCGCCGAGGCGAGGATGAGGACGGCGAGGGCGAGCCGCAGCGTGCGGACCCGGATCTTCCCGCTGAGGCGGGAGCCGGCGACGGTGCCCAGCGCCGCGCCCGCGCACAACGTCAGCGCGGGGACGAGCACGATCTGCCCTGCGAGAGCCTTCCCGAGCGTGCCGGCGACGCCAGCGCACGAGACGATGGCGAGGGAGGTGCCGATGGTCACGCGGGTGGGCACGCGGAGGATGACGATGAGCGCCGGGTTGAGGAGGAAGGCGCCGCT
Source organism: uncultured Acidobacteriota bacterium (assembly GCA_964400605.1). GTDB lineage: Bacteria > Acidobacteriota > Polarisedimenticolia > JACPZX01 > JACPZX01 > CAYNUH01. The sequence continues at coordinate 14,161 of CAYNUH010000025.1, forward strand.
CTGGCCGATGAGCCCTCCTACGGATCCGATCGCGGCGGCCACGCCGGCGGCGAGGGGGGCGTTGATGGGTACGTCAGAGGAGGGAACCTCCCTGTCGGCCCCCGGGTTCGGAAGGATCAGGATCACCCCGGCCGCGAAGGCTACGACGGCGAGCACGGCGAGGAGCGCCTCGGAGGAGACGCGCCCCGACGCGAGCGCCCCGGCGAAGGCGGCGGCGGCCAGCGTGGCGCCCATGACGGCAGCCAGGCGGCCGTGCACGTGGCGACTCTTGCGATGCAGGAGCATCCCCGTCAGGCCCGTGGCCACGCTCTGGACCATGGTGAGACCCGAGATGGCCTTCATGTCCATGGGGACGAAGCCGAGAAGGGGCGGCAGGTAGAGAAGCAGGGGGGCGAGGACGATGCCGCCTCCGATCCCGAGCGTCCCCGAGATGACGCCGATGCCGCACCCGATCGCGAAGATCAGGGCTTCGATGCTCAAGGCAGGCCCCCTGCCCGATGACGCGCGGCACGTCGCATCTCAGGATGCATCGCGGGCGCCGGCTCCCGAGCGCAGCAGCTCCACCGCGGCGCGGACGACTTCCTCCACGCCGATGGATTCGAGGCACATGGGCTTGCCGGCGGGCGAGGGGTAGCACTCGCGGAAGAAGTCCTGCCGGCACGGCGCGCACGGGTAGCGTCGGGAGATCACGGCGACGCGCGCGCTCGATCCGGGCCCCGCGTAGGGCGCCGTGCGATCCGGATCGCCGGGGCCGAACACCGCCACGACCGGCACACCCAGCGCGGAGGCGAGGTGCATCGGGCCGCTGTCGTTGCCGATGAGGAGGCGGCAGCGCGCGATGAGCGCGGCCATCTGCCGGATGGTGGTGCGGCCGCAGGCGTTGACGGCGCGCCCGCCCAGCGCGGACTCGACCCGAGCCATGTCGTCCACCTCGGCGCGGCCGCCGACGAGCAGGACCCCGGCTCCTTGGTCCTGCGCGATGCGCCGCGCCGCCTCGATGAACCGATCGAGATGCCACGCGCGCGGCCGCTTGGAGGCGCCCACATGAAGCGCCACCAGGAACGGGAACCGCTCGGCGCGCCGTTCTAGCAGGAACGCGTGCGCCCAATCCTCGGCCTCGGCGCCGACCGGGAAGAACGCCGTGGGGTCGCGGATGTCGCACCCCGCGGCCCGCGCCACCTCCAAAAAGATCTCGAGATGGTGGCGCTTGCTCAGGTCCTCCGTGAGCCGGACCGGGTGCGTCAGAAGCCAGGCGCGCAGGTCGGAGGCGAGCCCGACGCGCGCGGGCACGGCCGCGAGGCGCGCCATCAACGCCGCCCCGATCGCCTTCTGGAAGAGCACGGCCAGGTCGTAGCGGCGCTCGCGCAGCCTCGCCGAGAAGCGCACCAGGCCGGCCGCGCCTCGGTCGCGTCCCCGCCGATCGAAGACCACCACCTCGTCCACGGCGGGGTTGTCCGCGAAGCACTCCGCCACCTGGGGCGTGGCGACCACCTCGATCCGGGCGTCGGAGTACCGGCGCCTCAGCGCCAGCAGCGCCGGCGAGATCATCACGACGTCCCCGATCCAGTTCGTCGAGCGGACGAGGATCTTCCGGATCCGGGGGGGCAGGGGAGGCGGCATCGACGGCGTCACGGCCGGTCCGGCCCTCCGGAGGGGCCGGGCGGCGCGCTCTCGCGGAGGAGTTCCATCGCCTGCCGCGCCACCCGGTCGGGATCGATCAGCCGCAGGCACGATCGGTTCTGGCAGCCCCGGTTGCGGCAGGGGCGGCAGGTGACGTCTCCCACGAAGGAGAGGTGCGCCTGCTCCGTATAGGGCGCATTGAGCTGAGGGTCGGTCGGTCCGTAGAGGGCGACGATGCGGACGCCCACCGCCGCCGCCAGGTGAAGCGGCCCCGTGTCGGACCCGACGAAGAGATCGCACGCGCGCAGGATCTCGGCCAGCTCGGGAAGCCGGGTGGGCGGGGCGAGCACAGCCTCGCGGGACATGGATCCGCGGACTTCTTCGGCGATCCTCTCCTCGCCGGGGCCCCATCCGAGGATCACCGTCCCGCCGGATCGCTCCGCGAGGGCGTCGGCGAGCCGTGCGAACAGCGGCGCCGGATAGCGCTTGTAGGCCTGCGTCTCGCTCGTGCCGGGGAAGATCAGCACGCGAGGGCGGCGCGGCGCGGAGGCGTCCAAAAAGCGCCGCGCGAATGCGGCTGCAGCGTCACGGGGCGGGAGCGTCGTCCGCGGCCGCGACGTGTCAGCCCCCATCGCCTCCACGAGCGCGAACGAGATCGACACGCGGCTCATCCTCCCCTGGGGGCCGCGGGGGAGCCGGACCGGATCGGTGTAGAGGAAGTGTGCGTGCTCGCGGGCGTGGCCGGAGCCGAGGCCGAAGAGGCGCCGCGGAGAGCCCGCGCGCGCGATGAGTGCGGACTTCAGCGTCCCCTGGAAGTCCACCGCCCAGTCGAACCTCCGCTCCCGCAGCGACGCGGCGTACTCGCGGAGGTGCCGCACCGCGCCCGCCGCGCCGAGTGGCCTCAGCGCCCGCTTCACGACCTTCCGTCTCAGGACCAGGACTTCGTCGATGTCCGGGTGACCCTCGAGGATCTCGCGCGAGGGTTCCTCCACGGCCCAGGCGATCCGAGCCTGTGGGAACGACCGCCTCAGGCAGGAGACGGCCGGCAGCGTGCGGATCACGTCCCCCACCGCCCCGAGGCGGACCACCAGGATCGATTGCGGAGGCGATGCGACGGCGTTCATGCTCCGGCGAGATCCATGATGCGTCGCCGTCCGCGCGTGTCAACACCGGGCACTGGCTGCTGGCGGGCGGTAGGTTCGTTGACCGGCGTCCGCGCTGCGGGGTAGCCTTGCGGCTGATGCGAGCGGCGGTACTCTCTCGCGTGGCCGCTCGGGAGGTGTCGCCGTGGCCCTCGATCCCGAACTCCTCGAGATCCTCGCCTGCCCCGTCTGCAAGACCGCCGTTCGATTGGTGAAGGAGGGCTCCGCCCTCAAGTGTGACGCCTGCCACAGGGTCTATCCCGTCAAGGACGACATCCCCGTGATGCTGATCGATCAGGCGACGATCGAGCCGCCGTCGCCCTCGGGCGGCAGAGGCTCCTAGTGCCGGCCCGACTCGTCCCGCCGGGTGCGGCGTAGGGCGCGCCCATGGACCGCTCCCGCGCCCGGGCGATCCTCGAGGCCTGCCGCGGCCTCAAAGTGGCCGTGGTGGGCGACCTGATGCTCGACCACTTCATCTGGGGATCGGTGTCGCGGATATCGCCGGAGGCGCCCGTCCCGATCGTGCGCGTGACACGCGAGTCGTTCCACCTCGGCGGCGCCGGCAACGTCGTCAGCAACGTCGCCGCGCTCGGGGCCGCCGCGATCCCCGTGGGCGTCGTGGGGGCCGACGAGGCCGGCAGGCGGATCCTCGAATCGCTCGCCGGGGCCGGCGCGCGTCGCGAGGGCGTGGTGGAGGTCGCGGGGCGTCCCACCACGAAGAAGACGCGCATCGTGGCCCACTCGCAGCAGGTCGTACGGTTCGACCGCGAGGAGGACACGGCGCTAGAACCTGGGGCGGCGGTGCGCGTGCTCGAGGCCGCGAGAGCGGCGCTGCGGGGGTCCGCGGCCCTCATCGTCTCCGACTACGAGAAGGGGACGGTGACGGCGCCGCTCCTCGAGGGGCTCCTCCCCGAAGCGCGGCGTTCGAGCATTCCCGTGGTTGTGGATCCGAAGCCGTCGCTGTACGGCGCCTACCGTCCGATCACGGCCATCACTCCGAATAGCGGCGAGGCCTCGGAGATGTCGGGGATCCGCGTCCGCGACGATGACAGCGCGCGGCGCGCGGGGATGGAGATCCTCAGGGCGCTCGGCTGCCGCGCGGTGCTCCTCACGCGCGGCGAGAAGGGGATGCTGCTCTGCGAGGCGGGCTCGGAGCCAGCGCGGATCGCCGCTTCGGCCCGTGAGGTCTACGACGTGACGGGCGCGGGCGACACCGTGGCGGCCGCGTTCGCGTTGGCGCTGTCGGCCGGGGCTTCCATGCGCGAGTCGGCGGAGATCGCCAACGCGGCCGCCGGCGTCGTCGTGGGCAAGGTCGGCACCGCGACCGCGACGCCGGAGGAGATCCTGGACGCCCTCGCTCCTTGAGAGTCGCTCCGCGAAGAGATGGTCTACCGGGTCCTGGCCGACCTCACCATTCTGGCGCACGTCTGCTTCGTCGCGTTCGCTGTGCCGGGAGGGTTCCTGGCGCTGAGTTGGCGGCGCTGCGCATGGGTCCACCTGCCTTCAGTCCTCTGGGCGGCGCTGATCGAGTTCGCCGGCTGGAGATGCCCCCTCACGCCGCTCGCGGACGGCGCCCTGAGGCGCGCTCCGTCCCGCGTGCAAATCCATCGTGGAGGGCGGTTCGGGGTTGCGGCTCAGCGGCCGGCGCCCGCCGGATCGAGCGTGGGCGGATCGGCCGGAAGACGCAGCGTGAGCGTCGGCCCCACGGCCGGCGCCGCCTCCTCCACCCGGCACCCGAAGGCGAGGAAGGTCAGGGTCGCGAGGAGGGCCGCAAGGGCCGCATAGAGCGGCACCAGAACGACCCATCGCCCGGGATGCCGGTGGGTTCCCAAGCGGCGGCGGCGGAGCAGGTGCGCGCCGCTCAAGGGCCCACCCCGGAGGCCGTCTCTTCGAAGCGATCGTCGCAGGGCGTCATCGGCAGAGCGAAGGCGAAGGTGCAGCCGCCCTCGTCGTTGGGCTGCACCCATATCCGCCCGCCGTGGGCCTCCACCGCCATCCGGCAGAAGGTCAACCCCAGCCCCGGATCCTGGCGCGCGACGTGCTTCTGGCTTGGCGCGGGAGCCCCCTTGTCGAAGATGCGCGCGCGCGCCTCCTCGGGGATCCCCTCCCCCGTGTCGGCCACGCGGAACTCGATGCTCCCGCCGTGCGGCTCGCCGATTTCGATCCGGACGAATCCGCCGGCCGGCGTGTGCTTGACGGCGTTGTCCACGAGGTTGCCGATGACGCGCTGGATGATCCCGGCGTCGGCCAGGAGGACGGGCCCCTGCCGGGAGAGGTTTTTCGCTCCGGCACTCACCGCCAGGCTCACCTCGCACGCCTCGGCCAGGGGGCGGTGCTCCTCGACGATGAGAGTGGCGGTCGCGCGGAGGTCCATCCTCTCGGGACGCAGCACGAGACGGTTCTCCTGAAGCAGGCTCACGTCGAGGAGGTCATTGAGCATCCCGCGCATGTGGCGCGATGCGATCAGGATGCCGTGGACCCAGCGTTCGAGCTGCGGGAGGACGCCTTCGACCTTGCCGCGCAGCAGCTCCGTGTGGCCCATGATCCCGGAGAGGGGCCCGCGCAGGTCGTGGACGATCATCTGCATGAGAGTGGTCTTGTGGGCCTCCAGGCGCTGCAGCTCGGCGTTCTTGGCAGAGAGGTCCCGGCGGGCCGCGTCGATCTCGTCGCACAGGCGCTTCGCCCTCAGCAGCGATCGGATCCGCGCCAGCAGCTCGGCACGGTCCACGGGCTTGCTCAGGAACTCGTCGGCACCCGCCTCCAGCGCCCGGACCTTCTCGTCCACCGAGTTGAGGGCGGTCACCATCACCACAGGCAGCCGGCGCGCGACGGGGTCCGATCGGAGTCTCTCGCAGAGTTCGAAGCCGCTGAGCCCGGGCATCACGGCGTCGAGCAGCATGAGATCCACCGTCTGTCCGGAGAGGATCGCCAGCGCCTCCTCGCCGCTGCCGGCGCTGAGCAGGTGGTAGCCGCGTCCGGCGAGGAGAGACACCAGGAGCCTCAGGTTGCGTGGGTCATCGTCCACGAGAAGGAGACGGGCCGGTCCCGCGCCCCCCACGGATCCGCTCGCGGCTTTCGCGAAATCCTCCTCCACCGCGGCCGGAGTGAAACCGGTGATCATCGGCGCCGCCCCGTCACCGGGTCAGGAACGACCCGACGATCGCCGGAAAGCGGATTGTCCTCGGCGACGAGGACCCTACCCGGTGGAAGATTCTTCCGCTGTGCGCTCATCGGATCTGGTCATCCCTTCCTCAGTAGCGAGCGTGCAGGCCTTCACATGCCGGTATTTGTCTCTCATGTGGTCCTGGGTCCCCAGCCGTCGCCGCCGGGTTCGGCGCCCCTGCAATGGCAGCGTGCGCGGGGTCGAGCCGCCTCGGAGCAGGGGGCCGCTCGCGGTCGCGTCACGATCAGGAAACAGTCTCGCCCGGCGGTCAGATTGTCCATATGTATAGATAGAAACGTACATATGTCAAATCGCAACCATTTGTAGAGGCGCCCAGCGGGCCCATCCTTTCCCGTGATTCGGCTTTTTCGGGGAGAGGGCTGAAGGGCCGCGGTCGTTGACCGCCTCAAGGCAGGGTGGATACCATGAACCCTCGAGCCGCGCGCAGCGGCATCCAGGGGGGCGGCCGCGTCCGAGGCCCTGAGCTCGAATCGCCGGCTCCGAGGAGACCCCGGGAATGAAAGAACCGGAAAAGCCCGCGACGTATGGCGAGGCGGGCGTGAAGACGAACCAGGAGGCGGGACTCGACGCGCTCTTGAAGTGGGTCGCACCCACCGGCTCGCTGCGTGCCGGCCGGATCGGGCGATCGGTCCTCCCCATCGGCTACTTCGCCAACGTGGTGGACATCGGCCACGGCACGGGTCTGGCGCTCACCACCGACGGCGTGGGGACGAAGGTGATCGTGGCCGAGATGATGGGCCGCTACGACACCATCGGCATCGACTGCGTGGCGATGAACGTCAACGACGTCATCTGCGTGGGAGCCGAGCCGATCTCGATGCTCGACTACCTGGCGGTGGAGGAGGCGCGCCCGGAGGTGATCGAGGCCATCGGCAGGGGGTTGGCCGCTGGAGCCGAGCTCGCCGGAGTCGGAATAGTAGGGGGAGAGCTCTCGCAGATCTCCGAGATCATCAGGGGGCACGCTCCGGGAGCGGGCGTGGACCTGGTCGGGATGTGCGCCGGGCTCGTGGGCCTCGACCGGGTGAACGTCGGACAGGACGTGCGGCCGGGCGACGCGATCCTCGGCCTGGCCAGCAGCGGCATCCACAGCAACGGGCTCACCCTGGCGCGCCGGGTGCTCTTCGAGCGTGCAGGACTGTCGCCTTCGATCCGATCGGCCGACCTCGGCCGGCCCCCGGGGGAGGAGCTGCTCGAGCCGACGCGCATCTACGTCCGGGTGGTGCGTGCCCTCGCGGAGGCGGGAGTGCCGCTCAAGGCGATGCTCCACATCACGAGCGACGGGCTGCTGAATCTGTGCCGCATCCAGCCGGCCGTCTCCTTCCGGATCCACACGCTGCCGCAGCCCCAACCCATCTTCTCGATGATCCAGCGCCTCGGCGGCGTCAGCGACGAGGAGATGTTCCGCGTCTTCAACATGGGCGTGGGCTTCTGCGTCATCGTGCCGCCTGAGCAGGCCGTGCTCTCGCTGGCGGGGGAGGTCGGCCGCCGGGAGGGCATCGCCGTCACGCACATGGGCGAGGTGGTCGCGGATCCCTCGCGGCGCGTATTCATCGAGCCGAAGAAGATCGTGGGGGAGGGGGACTACTTCCGCCCGCCGTCCTAGCGCCGGAAGAACTCGATCTTCGGGCAGCGGTCCATGACGACTGCCAGCCCGGCGGCGCGCGCCTTCTCCGCGGCCGCATCGTTGGTGACGCCTATCTGCATCCACACCGCCTTCGCCCCGACGGCGATGGCCTGATCGACTATCGGCGTCACCTCCTCGCTCCGGCGGAAGATGTCCACCACCTCGATGGAGAAAGGGATCGAGAGTAGGTCGCTGTAACAGGTCTCGCCGAGGATCTCGCTGTGCCCCGGGTTGACGGGGACGATCCGGTACCCCATCCGCTTCAGGAACGAGGCGACATCGTGGGAGGGGCGCTCCGGCCTCGGCGAAAGCCCCACGACGGCGAAAACCCGGTATGTGTCGAGGATTTGCCTGGGTGTCACGACGCCCCCAACCTACCAGACCACTGCGGCCCCCACCAAGCTCGGAGGTAGTCCACCGCGGTCCACGGCGCGCCACGAAGCGGACGACTCACGCCCGGGCGATCCCCCATCCCCATCCATCCGGTGAAAATTGGCGCCGAGCGCCTCTTTTAAGGGCGCGATTCCTGAGAATACGGAACTCAGGCGCGAACGCCTCGCGGCGCAGGGCGCCCGACCGTTTTTCATGCTCGATCGCCGCCTCCATCACCTGTGGCGAAAGTCCGCCGGACGCCATCCATAGTAGTTATCGACCGTCCGTATTTGTTTGAAATTTCATGACTTTCCACTTGACAGGGACAGGTCGTCTCCGTAAGATCCGGCCCTGTGGAGTGAAGTGGTTCAAAGTGGATTAACGGGGTGGATCTGACTCTGCGATCCCGGGGGCCTAGGAGAAGTGCTCAGAGGGAGCGCGCTGGCGCGCGTGGACGAGAAAGGTCGTCTCAAGGTCCCAGCCCACTACCGTCAGTTCGTCGAGGGGAAGTACGGGCGCGACTTCTACATCACCAGCCTCGATGGGGAATCGGCGCGTCTGTACCCCTTCCCGGTGTGGCTCGAGATCGAGGAGCGGATGGTCTCACACCCATCGTTCGACCCGGTCCTCATGCGCTTCCGGGAAGCGCTCACTTACTTCGGAGCCACCGCCACGATGGACCGTCAGGGCCGCGTCCTCATCCAGACCTTGCTGAGGGAGCGGGCCAAGATCGTCGAGGAGGTCGCCATCCTGGGTCAGCTCACCTACCTCGACGTGTGGAACCGGAAGAAGCTTGACGAAAGGATCGCCTCGCGAACTTTCACCGACGAGGACCTCAAGGTCCTCTCGGAACGCGGCTTTTAGGAGGTGTCACAGCCTCCGGAGTACCAAGTGTCCCAAGCAGGTTCTCTCGCCCAGAGCCTCTGTCGGGATTCCCTCCTCCGGCAAGTCGCCGGCCACAACCCACCCCTCCCGAATCCCACCAACCCGTTCCCTCCCCATGCGGGCCCTTCACGGCGCCCTAGCCCAGATACGGACCATCGCTCCCGTTCGCGGGAGCGCCACCTCGAGAAGGGGAATGGTTCCCGCCCCAAGAGAATCCCGACGGAGGCCCGGGACCTTCGCGCACCCGGGGCACGATCGGCGCGGGCTTCCAGCCCGCGCCGCCCGGCAAGATCCGGCCGAGATCCCGTCCGGCCGGAAGGCCAAGCCATCCACGTTCCCGTCCTTCTTCGGGAGACGCTTCAAGCGCTTCTCCCCGAGCGGGGCGGGCTTTTCGTGGATGCCACGGTGGGCCTCGGCGGACACGCCGAGGCCATCCTGGCCGCCGCCGCCGGCGTCCGCCTGCTAGGTCTGGATCGGGACGGCGAGGCCCTCGCGCTCGCCGCGAAGCGGCTCGAGCGGTTCACAGAGCGGGTCGATCTCGTTCATGCCGATTTCCGCACGCTCCCGCAGATCCTGGCCTCGCGCGGCAACCCGCCTCTCGCGGGGGTCCTGGCGGACCTCGGAATTTCCTCCTACCAGCTCTCGATCCCCGATCGCGGCTTTTCCTTCAGGAAGGAGGGCCCGCTCGACATGCGGATGGACCGTAGCGGCGGGCGGACGGCCGCGTCGATTCTCGAGAGCGAGGAGGAGCAGGAGATCGCGCGGATCTTCTTCGAATACGGCGAGGAGCGCCGGTCGAGGAGGATCGCCCGGGCGATCGTGCGCGAAAGGAGAGTCCATCCGCTGCGCACCACGACGCACTTGGCGGATGTCGTGGCCCGCGCGGCGGGGCGCTCCTCGCGCCGCATCCATCCGGCGACACGTGTCTTCCAGGCGCTCCGGATCGCCGTCAACGGCGAGCTGGAGGGACTGGACGAATTCATCGAGTGCTCGGCCCAGGCTCTCTCGGTTGGGGGGAGGCTCGCTGTGCTCACGTTCCACTCCCTCGAGGACCGGCTCATGAAGCAGCGGCTGCGGTGGCTCACGTTCCGATGCTCCTGCCCCAAGAGCCTCCCCCAATGCGCCTGCGGCCAGCCTAACCTCCTCGTGCTGCAGACCCGCAAACCGGTGCGTCCCTCCGCGGAGGAGGTCGCGACGAACCCGAGGAGCCGCAGCGCGAGGCTGAGGGCGGCCGAGAGAATCTGAGTCGGCATCCGGTCATGATCCGAACCGTCCCGCCGGTCAGGAACAGGCATCTCGTCAGGGAGCTGGATCGCGGCCGCGTCAAGGAGCTTCTGCTGGTCGTGGCCCTGGTCGCCCTCCTTCTCCTGCCGCTCCTGGGCTACGTCTGGAACCACATGGAGTGGATCCGCGTGGGGTACGAGATGGAGCGGTTGAAGAAAGAGAGGCTCGCGCAAATGGAGCTGCGCGAGCGGCTCCGCATCGAGAGATCCAGCCTCGAGTCGCTCGCCCGCGTTGAGCGTGAGGCGAAGGCTCGACTCGGGCTGGCTCCGGTCCCTCTCGCCGTGGTGCCGATGGCCGGCGCTCCGGTCCCCTCCCTGGCGAGGGCGGACCGGCCCCTCCTGGGGCCGGATGGAGCTGGTTCCGGCGGGTCGGCCCAATGAAGGCGGCGCGTCCCGCCGCCGCGGGGCGGATCTCGCGCGCGCGGCTGTGGGCCGTGGCGGCCGGCGCTCTGACGTGGGCCGCCCTCGTGGTCCACACGCTGTACGACCTCCAGGTACGCCGCACGCACGACATGCGGGATCTGGCCCGGCGCCAGCAGGAACAGATCATCCCAGTCGACCCGCGGCGCGGCACGATCCTCGACAGGGTGGGCCGCGAACTAGCCGTCTCCACCGACGCCTACTCCATCTACGCCGTGCGGGCCGAGATGCAGGATCCGGACGGGGCAGCCGCGGTTCTGGCGCGGGCGCTCGAACTGGGCGCGGACCAGGTCCGGGCGCGGCTGTCGGAGGACGGCTTCGTCCTCGTTCGTCGAAGAGTGGCCCCGGACGTGGCCGACCGGGTCCGCGCGATGGATCTCGGGGGCGTCCACCTGGTCGCCGAGTCGAAGCGCTTCTATCCGCGGGGCAGCCTGGCCGCCCACGTGCTCGGCTTCGTCGTTCTCGATCAGCCCGACCTGCGCGAGGGGCTCGAGCAGCGCTACGACGCCGAGATCCGCGGCACACCGGGGGCGCTTCTCGCCCTGCGCGACGCGCGGGGAGGCCGCTTCCTGGTGGAGGAGCGCCGCGGCGCCGTGCGCGGGCACGACCTGGTGACCTCCCTCGACGAGGTCATCCAGCACATCGCGGAGAGGGAGCTGGCCGCGGCTGTCGACGAGACGGGGTCGCGCTCCGGCATGGTGGTGGTCCTCTATACGCCCACGGGGGAAGTGCTGGCCCTGGCCAACCATCCAACATTCAACCCCAACCGCTATGGCGCTGCCTCCGCAGCCGACAGGCGCAACCGAGCCGTCACCGACTTCTACGAGCCGGGATCGACCTTCAAGATCGTCACCGCCGCCGCGGCGCTGGAGGAAGGGCTGGTTCGCCCCTCCGAGATCATCGACTGCCAGCAGGGCCTCATCGTCGTCGCCGGGGTCCCGATCCACGATCACAAATCCTTCGGGCTCCTCTCGTTCGCGGAGGTCCTCTCGGAGTCCAGCAACGTGGGGACCATGAAAGTCGGGATGAGGCTCGACGTGCGCGACTTCCACGACTCCATCGCCCGGTTCGGGTTCGGCGCGCGCACGGGGGTGGATCTGCCCGGCGAGAGCCGGGGATTGCTGCGCCCCGCGTCGAAGTGGGCGGCCACCTCCGAGGCCTACATCTCGTTCGGGCAGGAGATCGGCGCCACGGCGCTGCAGATCGCTTCGGCCTTCTCCACGGTCGCCAACCGGGGCATCGTTATGCCGCCCCGGGTCGTCACGAGGATCATCGAGGGAGAAGGAAGGCGCGTGCGGGAGATGGAACGCCCGCGGAGCGTGAGGGCCGTGAGTGAGGCCACGGCGGACATCCTGATCGAGCTGCTGGAGAACGCCGTCAACGAGGGGACCGGACGCCTGGCCGCGGTGCCTGGGTATCGCGTGGCGGGGAAGACGGGCACGGCCCAGAAGATTGTCGAGGGCCTCTACGCGGCCGACCGGCACGTGGCCTCCTTCGCCGGCTTCGTTCCGTCGCGACGTCCCGTCCTCACGGTCCTGATCGTCCTCGACGAACCGCGCGGGATGCTCTTTCATGGGGGTGACGTGGCCGCGCCGGTCTTCCGGCGGATCGCGGAACCGGCGCTCCGGTACCTCGGCGTGCCCGAGGACGCTCCCTCTGCGGAAAGCGTTGTCCTCGCCTCCCTGACCGGCGGATCCGAAGGTGAAGCGAAGGCCGCGGCGGGGCCGGTCCGGACGGCGCCGATCCGGGCCGTTGCGGATCGCGGTGCGCGACCCGCCCCGGCGGCCAAGGCGAAAGCCTCGGACGCCGAACCGTCCGTGCATCCGGTGGCTCCCAGGCCGCTGCCTTCGGGCGATGGCTCCGGCGCCGGCAGGGGCGGCGCGGTGGGGGCGCCGGAAGCGCTCTTGGAGCCGCTCGTCGTCCCGGACCTCGCGGGGGCGCCGCTCCGGGACGCCGTCGTCGGGCTGGCCCGCCTGGGGCTGGCCGCCTCGGTGGCGGGGGACGGCTTCGTCGTGACGCAGGATCCGAAGGCTGGAGCCGTAGTGGAACCCGGGGCCGTGGTGGCCCTCACGCTGGGGCGCTTCGTGAGCGAGGCGCCTGAGGCGACGGCCATCTCCCCAACGGCCTCGGGCGGTCCGGGGAAGGCGGCCGCATCCTTCACGCCGGAGCGACGAGATGGAGCCGGGACGCAGAAGGTGGCCATGCGGCGCGGCGCCGGCAGGCGGCGCCCTCCGCGGCCGTGAGGAGCGCGGGCGGGAGTTCCGCCCATGACCCTTGATGAGATGCTGAAGGACGTAGCGATCACCGGCGGCTCGTGGCGCCCCGGCCTCGTCGTGTCGGGCGTGACGCACGACTCCCGCGAGGTCCGCCCGGGGGACGCGTTCGTCGCCGTGCGCGGATTGAAGAGCGACGGCCTGAGATTCGCGCGGCAGGCGGTGGCAGCGGGCGCCGCGGCCGTGGTGGTCGGGCGCGGCCGCGCCGCGGAGGCTTTCAGTCTCCTCACGCCACACCCGAGGGGCGACGCGGCGGCGGGGCCGGGACCGGAAGTGAGCGTGGTCGAGGTCGAGGATGAGCGCCACGCGCTGGCGCTGATGAGCCGCGCCGCCTACGGCCGTCCCGACCTCGAGATGCCGGTGATCGGGATCACCGGAACGAACGGAAAGACGACGACGGCGTACCTTCTCGCGGCCATCTGGGAGGCGGCGGGCGTGCGCTGCGGGATGATCGGCACGGTTGAGTACCGGCTGGGAGGCGAGGTGCTGCCCGCCGGGCGCACGACTCCCGAAGCGCCCGAGATCCATCGGTGCCTGCGCCGGATGCGGGACGGAGGCGCAGGAGCGTGCGTGATGGAGGTCTCCTCCCACGCCCTCGATCTGCGGCGCGTCACGGGGATCCGCTTCGCGGCCGGCGTCTTCACCAACCTGACCCGGGACCACCTGGACTACCACGGAGACATGGAGACGTACTTCGCCGCCAAGCGCCGCCTCTTCGAGTCCCTTCCGCCGGACGCCGCGGCGATCCTCAACGCGGACGATCTCTACGGGCGCCGGCTGGCGGCGGGGGGCGCGGGATTCCGGCGTCCGATCCTGTTTGGCGAGTCGGAGGCTTCGGCCTTCAGGCTCGTGTGCGCCGACGGCGGCATGGAGGGAATGCGGATCCGGATCGCGGCGGAGGGCGCCGAGCGCGAGATCCGCTCCCCGCTTCAGGGCCGCCCCAACGCCTTCAACATCCTCGCGGCCTCGGCGGCGGCGCGCTCACTGGGCCTGTCGTGGGAGGCGATCGCCGACGGAGTCGGGCGCGTAGAAAGGGTGCCCGGGAGGCTCGAGAGGGTGGAAGCGGGCCAGAGCTTCGCCGTGGTCGTGGATTACGCCCACACCGACGACGCCCTGCGCAACGTGCTCGAGGTGTTGCGGTCGCTCACGGCGGGGCGCCTGCTCACCGTCTTCGGCTGCGGCGGAGACCGCGACGCCGGCAAGAGACCCAAGATGGGCGCCCACGCCGCGCGACTCTCGGATCGCGTGTGGGTGACCTCGGACAACCCAAGAAGCGAGGCCCCCCTTTCCATCATCGGCATGATCCTCGAGGGAATTCGCGGCGTGCCCGGCGCCGAGGCGCGCGTCATCGTGGAGCCCGACCGCGCTGCGGCCATCGCCGCGGCCGTCCGGGAAGCCCGCGGCGGAGACACGGTGCTGATCGCGGGCAAGGGCCACGAGACCGTCCAGATCCTGAGCGATCGGAGCGTCCCCTTCGACGATGTGGAGGTGGCCCGCCGCCAGATCGAACTTCGGCTCGAATCGGAGCGCGGTGATGCCGGTGGAGAACCTGCGTGAGATCGCGGAGACCGTCGGCGGCGCGCTGCGAGGCGGCGGCGCCGACCGGCGCCCCTCCGGTTATTCGATCGACAGCCGCACCCTGAGACGCGGCGATCTGTTCTTCGCCATCGTGGGCCCGAAGCACGACGCCCACCGGTTCGTGGCGGACGCCGCGGCGAACGGGGCCTCCGGCGCCGTGGTGTCCGACGCGGAGGCGCTGCCGGGAGGGATTCCCGGGATCGTGGTGAAGGACACGACGCGGGCGCTTCAGGATCTGGCGGCGCGGCGGCGGGCCCGGTGCGGCCCCAAGGTGATCGGCATCACGGGATCTTCGGGGAAGACGACGACCAAGGAGATGACGAGACAGGCGCTCTCGGGGACGTTCGAGGTCATGGCGTCCCGGGGCAACCTCAACAACCTGTATGGACTGCCCCTCTCGCTCCTGGATCTGGACGAGCGCCATCAAGTGGCGGTCCTGGAGATGGGCCTCAGCACGCACGGGGAGCTGGCGCGGCTCACGGAGATCGCCTCTCCGGACGTCGGCGTTCTCACGAACGTCCACGGCGCCCACCTCGCATTCTTCTCGGACATCGACGATTACGCCCTGGCCAAGGCGGAGATGTTCTCCGGCATGAAGCCGAACACGACGGGCGTGTTCAACAACGACGACGTCCTCAGCCGCCGGATCGCGGCGTCCTTCCACGGCTACGCCGTCACATTCGGCATGGACGCCGCTGCCGACTTCATGGGGGAGGAGTACCACGGGCAGGGGCCGGAGGGCTCGACCTTCGTGCTGCGACATCGGGGACGCAGGTACCCGGTGAGCCTGCGCCTGGCCGGATCCCACGAGGCGATGAACGCGCTCGCGGCGCTGGCCGCGGGCTTCATGCTGGGCGCCGACCTGGAGGCGATGGCGGCCCGGCTCGCGGACCTCGAGCCGCCCGCCATGCGCGGCCGGGTCTACAGGCTGAAGGGCGGCGTGCGCCTGGTGGACGATTGCTACAACGCCAACCCCTCGTCCATGCGCGCTGCGCTCGCGGTGCTGGCGCAATCCGATCCCGGAGAGGGGGGACGCAGGGTCGCGATCATCGGGGACATGCTGGAGCTCGGGGTAGGCGCCGCGTCGCTGCACCGCGAGATCGGCCGCGTCCTGGCTTCCAGCGGCGTGCAGGCGGCCTGGACCGTCGGGCCGCTGTCGCGGGAGACGGCGGCGGCGGCGCGGGAATCCGGGCTCGAAGCGGTGACGAGCGTGGAGACGGCCGAGGAGGCCGTCCGCGGCGCCGTGCCCGGAATACGTCCCGGCGACGTGGTCCTGGTCAAGGCGTCGCGAGGCATCGGATTGGACCGGGTGGTGCGCGCGGTTCTGGAGGCGCTCGGCGAAGAGACGTCCACGGGGGGCCTGGTCTGATGCTCTTCCACGCCCTCTACCCGCTCCACGACTCGATCTCCGCCTTCAATGTCTTCCGCTACATCACTTTCCGATCGGCCCTCGCCGCGCTGACGGCCATGGTCCTCTCGTTCGGCCTCGGAGGATTCCTGATCCGCAAGCTGCGGGATCTGCAATGGGGGCAGGAGATCCGATCCGAGGGCCCGGGCTCCCAC
This sequence comes from uncultured Acidobacteriota bacterium, assembly GCA_964400605.1. Lineage (GTDB taxonomy): Bacteria > Acidobacteriota > Polarisedimenticolia > JACPZX01 > JACPZX01 > CAYNUH01. Next base: position 30,105 of record CAYNUH010000025.1, read on the forward strand.
CAGGCCAAGAAGGGCACGCCCACCATGGGCGGGATCCTGATCATCACGGCCGTCGTCCTGCCCACGCTGCTATGGGCCGACCTTCGCAACGTCTTCGTCTGGATCGCCGTCTTCGCCACGCTGGCCTTCGGCGTGATCGGCTTCACGGACGACTACCTCAAAGTGTCTCTCAAGCGCTCGCTCGGGCTCAGGGCGAGCGAGAAGTTCGCCGCGCAGATCGTCGTCGCCCTGGCCGTTGGCCTCATGCTCGTCGTGCTCTCCGAAAAGGGGGTCTTCAGCACCCGGCTCTCGTTCCCGTTCTTCAAGACGTTCAACCCCGACCTCGGCTGGTTCTACGTCGGATTGGTCCTCCTGGTGCTCGTGGGATCGGCCAATGCGGTGAACCTCACGGACGGGCTGGACGGATTGGCCGTCGGCTCCGTGCTCATTGCGTCGGCGACGTTCGCGATCCTGAGCTACATCGTGGGTCACGCCGTGGTGGCGGATTACCTGGGCATCCCCAACGTGAAAGGCTCGGGCGAGCTGACGATCTTCTGCGCCGCGCTGGTGGGCGCCTCGCTGGGGTTCCTGTGGTTCAACTGCAACCCGGCGCAGATCTTCATGGGCGACGTGGGATCGATGGCCCTGGGGGGCGCCATCGGGACCGTGGCCGTGCTCATCAAGCAGGAAATTCTGCTGGTGCTCGTAGGGGGTCTCTTCGTGATCGAGGCGGCGTCGGTGATCCTCCAGGTGGCGTCGTACAAGATGACGGGAAGAAGGATCTTCCGGATGGCGCCCATCCACCACCACTTCGAGCAGGCGGGGTGGGCGGAGCCGAAGGTGGTTATCCGCTTCTGGATCCTCGCCATCATCTTCGCGCTTCTCAGCCTCTCGAGCCTGAAGCTGAGGTGAGGGGAGGTGGAGTCCTGGATCTCCGGGGCCGGAAGGTGGGCGTGATGGGCCTCGGTCTGACCGGCGAGGCGACGGCCCTCTTCCTTCTCGCCCGCGGCGCCCGCGTGGTGGCGAGCGAGGCGAGGCCGGAGACCGAACAGGCGGGCGTCCCGGCGCGGTTGCGCGAGGAGGGGGCGCAGGTCGAGTGCGGAGGGCACAGCCCCGGCGTCTTCGAGGGCTGCGAGGTCGTGGTGGTGAGCCCCGGAGTGCCACCGAGGCAGGAAGCCCTCCATCAAGCGCGCCTCTCGGGCGCGGAGATCATCAGCGAGGTCGAGCTGGCGAGCCGGTTCCTCAAGGGCCGGATCGTCGGCATCACGGGCAGCAACGGGAAGAGCACGGTGACGGCGCTGACGGCGGCGATCCTCGATGAGGCGGGCATCCGCGCGCGCCCGTGCGGCAACATCGGATTGCCGCTCATCGCGCTGGTGGGCGCTCCCGGGCGCCCGGCGTACGTGAAAGACCTCGGGCGCGAGCAGCCCACGGGAGGCGACGCGCCGGACGTGGTGTACGTGGCGGAGATCTCCTCCTTTCAGCTCGAGGCCATCAACACTTTCCGGCCCGCCGTGGCGGCGCTGCTGAACCTCAGCCCGGACCACCAGGACCGCTACGACGATCTCGCCGGCTACTATGCGGCCAAGGCCCGCATCTTCGAGAACCAGGAGGCTGAGGACGCCGCCGTGCTGAACGCCGACGATCCGCCCACATGGGCCCTCGCCTCGAGCCTCCGTTCGCGCGTGACCGGCTTTTCGCTCCGGAGCGGCGCCGCGGAGGGCGTGCTGCTGCGCGGCGGCACCTTCGTGGACTCCCGCGGCGGCACCGAGACGCGCCTGATGGACGCCTCGGAGGTGCCGCTGCCGGGGCGCCACAACCTGGAGAACGTGGCGGCCGCGGCGGCCGTCGCGCGGGCCCTTCAGGCGCCTTCCGCCGCGATCCGGCGGGCGGTCGTTTCCTTCCAGGGGCTCCCGCACCGCCTCCGGCTTGTGCGCAAGGTCAAGGGCGCCCTCGTCTACGACGACTCGAAGGCGACGAACGTGGGCTCGACGATACGGGCCGTGGAGGCCTTCGACGCCCCCGTGGTCCTGCTTCTGGGCGGGCGGGACAAGGGAGGCGATTTCGCCTCGCTCGTTCCGCACCTGTCGGGCCGGGTGCGGGTGGTGGTCACTTTCGGCGAGGCGGGCCCCGTCATCGCCCGGCGCCTTCAGGGGTTGATTTCGGTCATCCGCTCCGGGGCGCTCCGAGAAGCGACGCGCGCGGCGCTCGAGGCGTCGCGGCCCGGCGACGTGGTGCTGCTGGCCCCGGCGTGCGCCTCCTTCGACGCCTACTCCGGCTACGCCGCCCGCGGGGACGACTTCGTGAGGACGGTCGAGGAGATCGCCGCCTCGTGGGGAGAGGCCTGATGGCCGCCAAGCGATCCTTCGATCGGGTGATCTTCAGTGTCGTGATCTTCCTCTCGGCCGGCGGGCTGCTGATGATCTACAGCGCCTCGGCGGTGATCTCCCAGAGGCAGTTCGGCCACCCCTACCGTTACCTGGCGCAGCAGGCGCTCGCGCTCGGTATCGGTCTCGCCGGAATGGTCGTGCTGATGCGGATGGACTACCGCCGCCTGCAGCGCCCATGGGCGCGGTGGGGACTCTTCGGTTTCACGTTGTGCCTCCTCGTCATGGCGCTCGTGAGCGCGCCCGTCAACGGCACGCACCGCTGGGTGCGCGTGGCGGGGTTCTCGCTCCAGCCGGCCGAGCCGGCCAAGCTCGCGATCCTGATCTTCATCGCGGACCTGATCGCGCGCCGCCGCGGCGACCTGGTGAAGATGCGCGGTCCCATGATCGGATGCCTGATCGCCACCGGCGTCGTGGTGGCGCTCGTCGCGGTGCAGCCGGATCTGGGATCCGCGCTCTCCATCGCGATGCTGGCGGGCGCAGTCCTGTTCGCGGCCGGGCTGCGATGGCGCTATCTGATCGTCCCGACCGTGGTGGTGGTGGCGGCCGCCGCCGTATCCGTCGCCATGACCGGCTACCAGCGCGACCGGATCTGGGCCTTCCTCAACCCCGAAGGAGATCCCTCGGGGGCCGGCTACCAGGTGCGGCAGTCGCGCCTCGCGGTGGCGTCGGGCGGGCTGACCGGGCGCGGGCTCGGCGAGGGGGCGCAGAAGCTCTTCTTCCTGCCCTATCCCCACACCGACTTCGTCTTCTCCAACATCGGCGAGGAGCTGGGGCTGGTGGGCACGCTCACGGTGGTGGCGGCCTTCGTGGTGCTGATGGCGCGCGGGCTCGTGGTCTCGGCGCGCGCGCCCGATCTCTATCTGTCGCTTCTGGCCTGCGGCGTCACCGTGATGCTGGTGGGGCAGGCCCTGATCAACATGGGCGTGTGCCTCGGGATGCTTCCGGCGAAGGGGCTGCCGCTGCCGTTCCTCTCCTACGGCGGTTCGTCGCTGGTGACCAGCCTCTTCGCGTCGGGGATGCTCCTCAATGCATCGCAACATGCGGGTTGAGGCCGGCTGGATCGGGAGATGACCAGAGAATGCTTCGGTTCATCATCGCGGGCGGCGGCACGGGGGGCCACGTCTTCCCGGCGCTCGCCGTCGCTCGGGAGCTGCGCGAGCGCGTCCCCGGGTGCGAGGTGGTGATGGTGGGCACGGCCAGGGGGCTCGAGTCGAAGATCGTCCCGGACCAGGGGCTCCGGCTGCTGACCATCCCCGTGACCGGGCTGAAGGGCAAGAGCCTCGGCGCCGCGGCGAGGGGGATCCTGATGCTGCCCGCCGCGCTCGTCGCCGCGTTCCGGATCCTCGTGCGCGAGCGGCCGCGGGTGGTCCTCGGCGTGGGCGGGTACGCCTCGGGGCCGCTCGTGGCGGCCGCCGTCCTGAGGCGGGTGCCGACGCTCATCCACGAGCAGAACATGATCCCCGGCGCCACCAACAGATGGCTCGCCCCCTTCGTGCGCGAGGTGGCCGTGACGTTTGCGGAGAGCGTGGAGCGCCTGCGGGGACGCGGCGTCGTGACCGGCAACCCGGTGCGGCGCGAGTTCGCCGCCGTGCCACCGCGTCCCAAGGGCCGCCCCACGCGCCATCTGCTGGTCTTCGGGGGCAGCCAGGGGGCGGCCGCCCTCAACTGCGCGTTGATCGAGGCGCTCGCCGGGCTCGGGCCCCTCCGCGCGCGGCTCCGCGTGCGCCACCAGACGGGCGCGTCCGGCGTGGAGGCGGTGCGATCGGCGTACGAGCGGGCCGGCATCGCCGCCGAGGTCACTCCCTTCATCCACGAGATGGCGCGGGCCATGGAGGAAGCGGATCTCATCGTCGCGCGCGCGGGCGCCACCACGGTGGCCGAGCTGACGGCCGCCGGGCGCGGCAGCGTGCTCGTTCCCCTGCCCACGGCCGTTCACGATCACCAGACCCACAACGCCCGCGCCCTGGAGAAGGCCGGCGCCGCCGTGGTCATCCGCCAGAGCGAGCTGACGGGGCCGGTGCTCGCGTCGCGGCTGGTGGAGCTCCTCGAGAGCGACGAGAGGCTCGACGCCATGGCGCTCGCGGCGCGGGGGCTCGGGAGACCCGAGGCGGCCGCGCGCATCGCGGAGATGGCTGCCGCCATGGCGGGCGGCGGAGAGGGACCGGTTTCATGAGCGCCGCCGTCCGGAAGGTCCCGCCCGCCGAGGCGCGCCTTTCCGGCGGCCGCGGAGCGAAGGCCTTCCGCAAGGCGTCGCATCTGCACTTCGTGGGGATCGGCGGCGCGGGGATGAGCGGCATCGCGGAGGTCCTCATCAACATGGGCTTCCAGGTCACAGGATCCGACCTCAAGCGGACCCCGGTCACGGAGAGGCTGATCCACCTGGGCGGCAGAGTTGAGGTCGGCCACCGCCCCGAGAACGCGCGCGGCGCCGACGTCGTCGTCGTGTCCTCGGCGGTGCGCCCGGAGAACGTGGAAGTGGCCGAGGCGCGCCGGCTCGGCATCCCGGTCATCCCGCGCGCCGAGATGCTGGCCGAGCTGATGCGCATGAAGTACGGCGTGGCCGTGGCCGGATCGCACGGCAAGACGACGACGACGTCCATGGTGGCCCACGTCCTCGCGGAGTCGGGTTTCGATCCCACGGTCGTCATCGGAGGGAGATTGGGAAGTCTGGGCGGCAGCGCGCGCCTCGGCGGCGGCGATCTGATGGTGGCGGAGGCGGATGAGAGCGACGGGTCGTTCCTCCACCTGAACCCCACCATCGCGGTGGTGACCAACATCGACGCGGAGCACCTCGACCACTACGGCGCCATGGACCCCCTGCGTAACGCCTTCGCCGACTTCCTCAACAATGTCCCTTTCTACGGGCTGGGCGTGGTGTGCCTCGATGACGAGGAGATCCAGGGTCTGATGCCGCGGCTGAGCCGGAAGCTGATCACCTACGGGGTGAGCGCGCAGGCCGACCTCATCGCCGCGGCGATCAGGGTGGAAGGGTTCACGAGCCGCTACGAGGCGTCTCTCCGGGGCCGCCGGCTGGGCGATGTGACGCTCTCGGTGCCGGGGCGCCACAGCATCCACAACTCCCTGGCCGCCCTCGCCGTGGCGCTCGAGTTCGACGTGGGGTTCGGCGAGGCGGCCGAGCGCCTCGCCTCATTCCAGGGCGCGGATCGCCGCTTCCAGCTCCGCGGCCGCCTGCCCGGCGACGTGATGGTCGTGGACGACTACGCCCACCATCCCACCGAGATCCGCGCGACCCTGTCGGCGGCCCGGGAGGGATGGGGGCGGCGCACGGTCGTCGTGTTCCAGCCGCATCGCTACACCCGCGTGCGGGCGCTGGCCCACGAGTTCGCGCGGAGCTTCTACGAGGCCGACGTGCTCCTCGTGACGCCCATATACCCGGCGGGGGAGGATCCCATCGCCGGAGTGACGGCTTCGCTTCTCTACGAGGGGATCCGCAGCCACGGCCACCGCGACGTCGCGCTGGTTGAGAACCTGGAGGAGGCGGAAAGGGCCGTGCGTGCGGTGGTGAAGCCGGGCGACATGGTCTTCACGCTGGGGGCGGGCGACGTCAACAAGATCTGTGACCGCCTCCTGTCCCGCAACGCCGGGACCGCGGCGGCCCGCGCCTCGGGCCGGAAGGCCCACGCCGGCCGCACGCCGCGGGCGTCCGAAGAGTGATGGAGCCAGGCCTTGGATCCGGAAAAGGATCGGTTGCTTCGTGCCCTGACCCTCGACTGCGGCGTGGCGATGGAGTCCGGGCGGCGGCTCTCGGAGCTGACCAGCATCGGCGTGGGAGGCGAGATCCGTGCGCTGCTGCGGCCGCGCTCGGCCGCCGCGCTCGCTGCCTTGCTGGCGGAGCTGCACCGCCACGGCTTCGCGTTCCGGATCCTCGGCGGCGGAGCGAACGTGGCGGGGGGGCCGGGGCCGTTCGAGGATCCGGTCATCCTCACCCGCACGATCCGGCAGGAACCGGTCTTCGAGGGGACGCGGGTGCGCGCCGGAGGCGGCTTCAACATCAAGCGGCTCGTGCGGGGGTGCGTCGCGCGCGGGCTGGGCGGGCTGGAGTGGGCCGAAGGGATCCCGGGCACGGTGGGCGGAGCGATCGTGATGAACGCGGGATCGTACGGGGGCCAGATGTCCGACCGGATCGAGGAAGTGGCGTGGCTCGCTCCCGACGGGACGTCGAGGAGGCGCCACGTCGGAGCGGAGGACTTTGCTTACCGCTGCAGCCCCTTTCGCGACGAGGGGGCCGTGGTCGAGGGCGTCTTCCGCCTGGAGGAGGACGACCCGCGGCTGCTCGAATCAAGAATGCGGGAGATGCAGGCCCGCCGGATGCGATCGCAGCCGCCCCGGGAGCGCAGTGCCGGGTGCATCTTCAAGAACCCGCCCGGCGACTCGGCGGGGCGGATCATCGACGCGACGGGGCTCAAGGGCCTCGCGGTCGGCGGCGCCTCGGTAAGCGACGTGCACGCCAACTTCATCGTCAATCGCGGAGATGCGACCGGCGAGGACGTCTTCGCGCTCATAGACCTGATCAAGGAGAAAGTCCTCAAGACGGCGGGCGTGGCGCTCGAGGAGGAGGTCGTGAGATGGACGTGAGGGCGCGGCGGTGAGAGCGCCACTCCGCGACAGGGCCCGCGCCGCGCCGCCTCCGCCCTTCCGCGGCGAAGAGCCGCGCTACCTGCGCCCCCGGGGAAACCTGAGGGTGCGGAGGCGGAGGCGGAGGCGGACCGCCCTTCGCGTCGCGCTCTGGTGCGGAGCCTGGCTGGCGGGGGCCGGCCTGGCCGCGGCGGGGTTCCGCCAGGGCTGGTCTCTGCTCACCAGCCCGGATCGCTTTCCGCTGCATCGGGTGGTCGTCGAGGGAGGCGGGGAGCGCGTGGACGGGGAGGTGACATCGTCGCTTGCGGCGTTCCTGGGTCGCAACGTGCTGACCATCGATCTGCGCGACGTCGAGCGCATCTCCCTCGCCCACCAGCGGGTGCGGTCGGCCGCCATACACCGCCGGCTGCCGTCCGGGCTGCACGTCCTTCTCACGGCCCGCCGCGTGGAAGCCCTCGTTCTCGCGGGCGAGCGCGTCCACATGGTGGACGCCTCCGGGACCGACATGGGGCGTTACGAGTCCCGAGACGCCCTCGAGGATCATCCCGTGCTGACGGGAGTGGTCTCTCCCGGCGGAGCCGCGGACCGCGGCCGGTTGACCTCGGGTATCGAGGCGATCCGCCGCCTGCGCCGGGACGCGCCCGAGTTCGCCGCGGCGGTGTCCTCGATCGACCTCTCGCGTCGCGACAGGCTGACGGCCACGCTCCGTGACTTCGCCGCGCCGATCTACCTGTGCTCCGAGGATCCTCTCAGGAACCTGGATCATCTCGCCGCCGTCAGGGAGCGGCTGGAGTCGGACGGCGTGGAGACCGAGTACATCGATCTGCGCTTCAAGGATCGGATCGCAGTGATGCCGATCCGCACCCGGGAGGACGGGCGTGGCGCGTAATCAGAGGTACCTGGCCGCGATCGATCTGGGATCGGCCAAGATCGGCTGCGCCGTCGGCGAGGTGAAGGAAGACGGGTCCGTGGAGGTGCTGGGAGTCGGCCGGTCGCCCTCGCGAGGCGTGCGCCGCGGGTCGATCGTGAACCTCGATGCCGCCGTGGAGGCCCTGAAGGCGGCGGTGGAGGAGGCCGAGACCATGGCGGCCGTCACCATCGAGAGGGCGCTTGTTGGGGTCGCCGGCTCGCACATCCGAGGGTTCAACAGCCGCGGCGTCGTGGCGGTCTCGGGGCGCGAGCGGGAGGTCTCACCGGCGGACGTGCAGCGGGTGCTCGACTCGGCGCGGTCCATCTCGCTCCCGCCGGACCGCGCGGTGTTCCACGTGGTGCCCCAGGAGTTCATGGTGGACGACCAGGAGGGGATCGGCGACCCGGTGGGAATGACGGGATCGCGGCTGGAGGCGAACGTCCACATGGTGACGGGATCCCTCACGGCCGTCCACAACATCACCAACTGCGTGAACCGGGCGGGCATCGAGGTGACTGAAATCGTCCTCGACCAGCTCGCCGTGGCCGGGTCGGTCCTCAAGCCCGAGGAAAAGGAGCTGGGCGCGGCCCTGATGGACGTGGGCGGCGGCGCCACCCACCTGGCGGTCTTCGAGCGCGGCGCCGTCCGGCACACGGCCGTCATCCGCATGGGCGGCGAGCACTTCACCAACGACATCGCCGTGGGGCTCCGGACGCCCATCCACGAAGCCGAGCAGATCAAGGTTCAGTACGGATGCGCCCTCGCCCGCCTGGTGGATGAGGATGAAACCATCGCGGTGCCCACGCTGGGCGGGCGAAAACCCCGGCGCCTCTCTCGCCAGATCCTCTGCGAGATCCTCCAGCCGCGCAGCGAAGAGCTCTTCAACATGGTTGCGGAGGAGATCGAGCGAAGCGGCTACGAGGGGGCGCTCAGCTCCGGCGTGGTGATAACGGGCGGGGCCTCGCAGCTCGAAGGGCTGGCGGAGATCGGCGAGCAGATCTTCGACCTGCCGGTGCGGCTGGGGGCGCCCTTCGGGATGGGGGGCCTGGTGGATCTGGTCTCTTCGCCCTCGTGGGCCACGGCGGTGGGCATCCTCCTCCACGGCGCGGCACAACAGGTCCGCCGCGACGGCCTGCGGGTGCCGGCCTACCTCATGAACAGGTTCTCTCAGAGGGTGAAGGGGCTTTTCACGGACATCTTCGGAGCGGGAAGGTGATCGGGCGGCGAGAGCGCGCGACGCGGCGGCCGGCGGGCCCCGCCGGGGCGTGCGGCGCTCCGCCGCGTGGTGCGGATACCGAGTCATCGGAACTCAACCAGGATCGGGACGCCGGGCCTCAAGGGCTTGCGCCCAAGGCGGCGCCGGCGACGACAGGGGGCGCGATGATCACGATGGACGACGGGCATGGCGAAGGCGAAGGCCGGGTGAAGCTGGCCTTCGACGACGACCCGATGGTCGGAGCGCGGATCAAGGTGATCGGCGTGGGGGGGGGCGGCGGCAACGCCGTCAACCGGATGATCGCGGCGCGGATGACGGGGGTGGAGTTCATCGTGGTGAACACCGACTGCCAGGCCCTCAAGTCCTCCCAGGCCGCCGTCAAGGTGCAGATCGGCTCGAAGCTCACCAAGGGGCTCGGCGCGGGATCCAATCCCGAGATTGGCCGTCAGGCCGCCCTGGAGGACACGGAAAAGCTCCTGGAGGTCCTCGAGGGAGCTGACATGGTCTTCATCACGACGGGTCTGGGCGGCGGCACGGGCACGGGCGCCACGCCGGTGGTCGCCTCCCTCGCCAGCGAGCTGGGGGCGCTGGTGGTGGGCGTCGTCACCAAGCCGTTCACGTTCGAGGGGCGCAAGCGGCGCGAGCAGGCCGAGCTCGGCCTCGGCGAGATACGGGAGTGCCTGGACACCGTCATCTGCATCCCCAACGAGCGCCTCCTGGCCACCGTCGATCGCCAGACGACGCTGCAGGCCGCGTTCCTCATCGCCGACGACATCCTGAGGCAGGCCGTTCAGGGGATCTCGGACCTGATCACGATCCCCGGGGAGATCAACCTCGACTTCGCCGACGTGAAAACGGTCATGAGGGGGATGGGGATGGCGCTGATGGGGACCGGCATCGCCACCGGCGAGCCCAGAGCCACCGAGGCGGCCCAGCGCGCGATCTCGTCTCCGCTCTTGGAGGACGCCTCCATCGAGGGAGCGCGCGGGGTCCTGATCAACATCACCGGTGGGCCTGGCATGACGCTGTTCGAGGTGGCCGAAGCGTCGAACTTGATCCATCAGGCGGCCCACGAGGACGCCAATATCATCTTCGGCACGGTGATCGACGAAAAGATGGGCGACGCCATGAAGGTAACGGTCATCGCCACGGGTTTCCGCGAGGTCCGCAAGGAGGATCCGGGGGTGAAGCCGGCCCGCCCCGCGGTGAGGGCCGCCTCCGATGCCGCGCCATTCCGCAAGGCCACCCGCGCGGACACCCCCTTCCTCAGGAAGGGGCCCGGCAGGACAGTGCCCATCGGGACGGACGAAGGAGGGTACGGGCCCAACTTCACGAACCTGCGCGACGATCTCGACGTGCCGACGTTCCTCAGGCGCCAGATGGACTGACGAACGGGGTCTCCCTCCTCCGAGTCCCGACCCGAGACAGCCGGGCCCCGGCGGCCGGCGCGGGCGCGCAGGGCCCTGGAGCGGTATGTTGGTGCGGAATTCGGGGAACTCTGCCGGGCGCAGGATCGTAGGATGGCTTACCGGGCCGCCGGCCACCTCGGAGGAGCGCTCATGATGACGCTGGGATTCACCTTCGGGCTTCTGGCTCTCGCGCTGCTGTGCCTCATCGCTCTCCCGCTCCTTCTGGCCTTCGCCGTCGTCTTCGTGGCGCTCCGGCTGGTCCTCGCGATCATCCTCTTCCCCGTCAGGTTGGCGGCCTGGTTCATCGGGGGCACCCTGGGCGCGGTCGGGCTTCTCATCGCCGGGCTGGTCTGCTTCGTGGTCTTCGGGATTCTCGGAGTGGTCTTCCTCGGCGTGGCCCTGCTTCCCATCGTGCTCCTCCTGCCCTTCGCGGGCCTCGCCTACCTGATCTACAGGCTCTTCCGCCCGGCGAGGGTTCCCGCCGGCTCCTGAACCGAAGCAGCCCCCCGGCCTCAGAGCCCTTCGGCCTTGCCTTCGTACATCTAACCGAACTTGCGCAGATAGGGCCACCGACCACTAGTAAGTACCCGTCATTACTGATCCGGGCCTCGTAGGTCTGTACTACATCGGCCCGGTCATCGAGTCGGTTCCGACCCTCTCGGGCAGGTCGATGCCCAGGCGCGCCAGCAGTTCGGCCTGCTGGGGATCGGGCCGGCTCACTCTGCGCAGCCTCAGCTCGCGGCCGTCCACCAGGGGCAACACCACATCGCCGCTTTTGATGGTGGAGACGCCGGCGAGGATCCTGCGTGCGCTCAGGCCCCGCCTCTTCCCCAACCCTGCGCCCCCGGGAGGCCACGACCATGTGATTCC
>CAYNUH010000026.1:0-41408 GCA_964400605.1 uncultured Acidobacteriota bacterium
CACCACCTTCCCCTTCAAGGTGGCGGTGGTGGCCTGGGCGAAGGCCCCCGTGATCGCCAGAGCGCAGACGGCGACCAGCGTCGCCGCGAACCGTCGGGTCGTCATCACCCACCTCCCCGCCCCGGCGTCCCCCGCGCGTGGAGCCTGCCTCGCTCAGCTCCTCCTCCAGCCTCTTGGACCCAGGCTGGGAGCCCTTCGATGACGCCGACGCCGCCTCCTCCGAACCGTGATGGAGCCGGAGCCGTTCACCCCGCCTCCAAACTATTGAGTCTGTCCGAATGCGGGGCCCGTGTCGAGCCGGGCCCGGCCTTCGTTCGGCCGCCCCACCGCCGCTTCTCCGGAGGGGACGGATCCACAGCAGCAAGGCGACCGAAGGTGAGTCCACCTAAGATTCCTCGCGCGGCGGAACGCTCGAGGCCGCCGCCCGAACCCTTGGCTCCGCGCTCCAGCACATACGGGAACCGCAAGGGTCGTGCCAGCGGAGCTGAAACTTCTCCCCCGGTGCGGCCGGCGTCAGGCTCTCGAACCGCGCATGGGCCTCGGGACTGGCAGATCGAGGGCGGTGTGCAGGCCGGGCGCGGCTCGGAGCACCCGCGGGATGGCGTTAAGGAGGGCCCCGATGGTGGCCGTGTCGCCGGGGAGGCCTCCTTCGAGGCGCAATCTCACGGGCGGGTCCGCGTCGATGGTCGCGGCGTCGTGAGGATCTCTCACGCCGAGGGCCATGACGACGTCAAGGCGGAGGATCTCCACGCCCCGCCTCAGCCCCGCCAGACTCTGGTGCAGGCCGGCCACCTGCCCCGGCCGCACGGGACCGAGGGCCGACGCCATCCTCCGGCTCGCGATGACGGGGTGGGAGGCCTCACGGATCTCGTCGGGGTGCAGATCGCAGCCGGCGGCCAGAAGGAGCGCCGACTGGAGGAGCCCGACGTGCCCGAAAGATCCGGCCCGGAGCCGGCGGCGCGCCTCCGTCGGGCTCAGCCCGATCCCCACCTTCCGCTGGAAGGAGGTTCTCCGGGTTCCGGCATCGAGGACGCGCTCCACGCGCAGGCCGCGCACGTTGCGGCTGCAGGCCGACGCCACGACGGGCAGCAGATCCATCACGAACCCGGGGTTTACTCCGGCTCCGAGGAGGGCCACGCCGCGCCGGCGAGCGATCCTGTCGAGCCTCCTCGCTCGGGACGGATCGGTGGCGTAGGGCATCGACAGTTCTTCCGTGGAGGAGACGACCGCGAGCCCGGCCTCCAGGCACTCTCGGACCTGCGAGAAGACGCTCGCCAGGGATGACTGCGTGGTGTGGATGGCGACATCCGCGCGCCTTCCGCGAAGCGCCTCCTCGAGGCTGGCCGAGACACACAGGCCGGCGGGAAGGGAGGGTGGGCGGCCCCCCGCGGGGGCCAGCAGGTCGCGCAGTCGGCGGCCGGTCTTGGCCGGATCCACGTCCACCCCGCCCACGAGGGTGAGGCCCGGCGTCTCCGTCACGGCGCGGGCGCTGGCGATCCCGATGGCCCCGAGACCGTACTGGATGACCCGGATCGGGCGGCTGCGGGCTTCCTTCTTCACGGGGCGGGGCGCGTCATGGGAGGAGAGGCGGTCCGGTCAGTTGAGCTGGGCCAGCAGCCGGACGAGGGAGCGCTGGGCCACCACGTATTCGGGCTCGATGCGGAGCGCCTCCCGGTACTCCCGCATCGCCTCCCGCCACTGGCCCTTCCTCTCGAAGACGCGGCCGAGGTTGTAATGAGGGTAGTGGTAGGCCTCGTACCGCTTCGCCCTCAGGGCGCGCCTGAGGTAGGGGACGGCTTCGTCGTGCCGGCCGTCCTCGATCAGGTAGGCGCCGATGTCGTTGTAAGGGTTTCCGAACTCGGGATCGGCCTCGATGGCCTTCTGGCACTCCCGGATGGCGTCGTCGTAGCGCTTCTGGAAGGCGTAGGTCCAGCCCAGGAACGTGTGGGCTTCCGGCGTGGGCAGGACCTGAAGCGATCTCTTGTAGAGAGAGATCGCGGCCTCGAGGTCCCCGTTCATCTGCCGCTCGTAGGCCTCCTGGAAGAGGTCGAGCGCGAGATTCCGCTTGTCCATGTGGGGTTGCTCACCGGCCGGGAGTATAGGAACGGCGCGGATCTTCTGTCAAACCAAGTCGCGGCGAAGCCCTGCGCCTTGACAGCCCGGCGAGGATCGATCCAGTCTCGCGCGTACGGGGTTCCGAGCGTGGAGCCGTGATGGGCACAACGCCGATGATCGAATGGGTCACCCTCGCAGCCGCCGTTCTCCCGCTGGCCCTCTTCCCGCTGGCGGGCTGCGGGAGGGGCCTGCCTCCGGGCGAGGGCACCGCGCGCGTCAACGGCGTGGACCTGCACTACGTCATCGCCGGGAAGGGGCCCGTGATCGTCGTCCATCCGGGAGGCCCCGGCCTGGAGTGGCGCTACGTGCGGATGCCGCGCGTGGAGAGCTTCGCCACGGTGGTGTACCTCGACCCGAGGGGCTCGGGTGGATCTTCGCGGCTGCCGCGGCTCGAGGACTACCGCATGGAAAAGATGGTGGACGACCTCGAGGCGCTTCGCCGCCGGCTGGGGCTGGAGCGGATGGTGCTCCTGGGGCACTCTCACGGCGGGATGGTCGCCCAGCTCTACGCCCTCCGGCACCAGGCCCGGCTCCGGAAGCTCGTCCTGTGCGACACGGTCGCCGCCACGGGCCCCGAGTGGAGCGCGGAAGTGCAACGCAACGCGCGGCGCCGGGCGTCCGAGCCGTGGTACGCCGGGGCCGCGGCGGCGCTTGCGGAGGAGCCCGGCGCGAAGACGGAGGAAGATCTGAGGGAACTCCTCAAGCGCGAGATCCCGCTGTACTTTCACCGATGGGAGCCCTTCCGGGAACAGGTCCTGAAGGACCTCGAGCACCTGCGCCTCTCGCCCGAGCCCCTGAGGGCCTTCTCGGAGCTGGACGCGCCGGCCTTCGACACGCGCGAGAGGCTGGGGGTGCTCCGCGTCCCCACGCTGATCCTGACGGGCCGCCACGACTTCATCGGCCCGCCCGAGCGCGCCGAGGAGATGCACGCCCTCATCCCCGGGTCGCGCCTCTTCATCTTCGAGACGAGCGGTCACTTCCCCTACATGGAGGAGGCGGGGTCCTTCGCGCTCACCCTCCGAGCCTTCCTGGTGGGAGGGTAGGGTCTCAGCCGCCCGTGCGGGCGAGGAACTCCTCGACGGCCTTGCGGCCCCCCTTGGGAACGGAGACGCCGTCTCCCACGAGGACGGCGTCGAAGGGGAGCTTGAGGAGGGCGCGCACGCCCTCACGGGCCCTGGCGGGGTCCGGGTACTTGTCGGGCGGGAGCATGTTGAGCCGGCCGGCCGGCTTGCCGATGAGAGCGTCGCCAAGGATGATCGTGTTGGCGCGGCGCACCAGCATCGCGCACTCGCCGGGGGACTTCGCGTCCGCGAGGCGCACGGCCTGGAGCCCCCCCGGCAGCTCGTCGCCATGCTTGAAGAGCCCCCCGATCCGGATCGTCATCAGGGGGGCGTCGGCAGAATGGATCAGGATCGGCGCCCGGAACCGCGCCGCGAACTCCTCCGCGCGTCGGACGTGATCCTTGTTGGTGAGGATGATCGCCTTGGCGCCGCCGCGCTTCTCGATCTCCGAGAATGTCTTCTCCTTGCAGGGGGCCGGATCCACGACGGCCCCGCCGTCGGGCGAGGGGACGTACCAGCCGTTGAAGTCGATTCCCTTTTCGGGCGAGGCGTACGCCCACGTGAAGATGCCCGGGACGATCTCCTTCATGGTGGGGGGCCTCCGGGGGGGAGAGGGTGCTCGGCGCACGCATGCTGCCACTCACCGGGGCCCGCCGTCCACGTCCTCCCCGGGGGATTACGAGCGGAGGTCCTTTGAGAATACGACCTTGTCGTCCCCGGTGCGGTAGAAGCCCGGAAGGGTGGCGGCGATCCTGTAGCCGATCGCCTCGTAGAACCGGCGCGTGGGCGCATACGCCTCCCGGCCGCCCGTTTCGATGAACAGCTTCCGGGCGCTCCGCCCTTTCAGATCTTCCTCCACCGCCTCCATCAGGGCGCGCCCCACGCCGCGGCCGTGGAGGCGTGGGTCTACGGCGATCCAGTAGAGATCGTACGTGCGGTCGGTCATCGGTACCGGCCCGTAGCAGGCGTATCCGGTGAGCCTCCCTTCGCTCTCGGCGCACAGGAAGATGTAGTCGGTCTGGCCCGGGCGGTCCAACGCGACGTCGAGGAGCTCCAAGGCGACGCCGACCTCGTCGTCGTAGAAGACGCCGGTGGCCTTCAGGATCGCCTCGATGGGCTCGCGGTCCTCGAAGCGCGGAGCCCGGAGCGTCACATCCGCCGCCGCTTTGGGCCCCCTCATGCCGTCTTGACCCCTACCTCGCGGCTGGCGGAGCGCGAGATCGCGCCTTCGATGATCGTCCGGATCAGCCCGTCGTACCCCAGGTCGCTGGCGCGCGACGCGCGCGCGAGGCCCGCGCCGTCGGTGATGTCCGGGTTGGCGTTGACCTCGAGCACGTAAGGCGTTCCGTCGTCCGCCAGCCTGAAGTCCACACGGGCGTAGTCGCGGCACCCCAGAACCTCGAAGGCCGTCACGGCCATCTCCTGGATGCGGCGGGACAGGCCCTCGGGGAGAGGCGCGGGGCAGATCCCCTTCGTGTGCTGGTACTCGAACGATTCGTGCACCCACTTGGCCTTGTAGCCGACGACCCGGGGCCGGTTATCGGGGTAGTCCACGAACTGGATCTCGGACAGGGGCAGCGCCCGGGGATGGCCGTTGCCGATGACGGCGGCGTTGATCTCCCGGCCGTGGATGTACTTTTCCACCAGGGCCGGCTGGAAGTACCTCTCGTGGACGATCCGGATGCGCGCGGCGAGCGCCCGGACGTCTCCGACCACCGACTGCTCGTCCACGCCCACGCTGGCGTCCTCGAGGGCCGGCTTCACGATGGCCGGGAAGCTCCAGGGCGGGGCGCCTCCAGGGATCTCGCCGACGGCGCACAGGTACGCGTCCGGAGTGGGCAGGCCCGCCGACCGCAGCACCGCCTTCGCCATCGCCTTGTGGGTCGTGATCCCGAGCGTGAGAGGGGGCGATCCCGTGTAGGCCAATCCCAGCAGCTCCAGCAGCGCCGGCACGTTCATGTGGGCGAGGTTGCTGCCGCGGAACGACTCGCACAGGTTGAAGACGACGCCGTCGGGGTTCGCACGCGCCCACGCGATCAGGGCGCCGACGTCGTCCTCGAGGTAGATCCGGTCGAAGGCGTAGCCGAGGCGCCGCAGACTCCCCTCCACCGCGATCACCTCGACGATCAGGTCCTCGTCGTCCGGGTTGCCCGCCGGACACTCGGGGAGGCTGTCCGGAGGCTTGCTGTAGAGGATGCCGACCCTCAAACGGCCACCCCCACGCCGGTGCGGCGGCAGGCCTCCTCGAGGATGGAGGCGATGAGAGCCCGGTACGGCAGGCCCGACTCACGGGCGATGAAGCACAGGTCCGAGTCCACGGGGCTCAGCCCCGCAAGGGGGTTCACCTCCAGCACGTTCGGCGCCCCAGCCGCGTCGCAGCGCAGGTCAATGCGCCCGAAGTCGCGGCAGTCCAGCGCCTCATAGGCGGCCACGGCCGCCTTCTCCGCGGCGGCGCGCATCGCCGGCTCGACGTCCCCGTTGTGGCGGTAGAGCACCTTGCGCGGCCAATCGGCCTTGGAGGAGGAAGAGTAGATGCCCGCCTCTGCGGGATCCGTCACGACGACCTCCATCGTCCCGAGCGCCCGGGGCGGATCGTTACCCAGCACCCCCACGGTGAACTCGCGTCCGGGGAGGTACTCCTCGGCCAGGGCGGGCTGCCGGTAGGCACGGACGATGGAGGCCACCCGGTCCCTCAGATCCCTCTCGGTCCTCACCACGGAATCGGGCGCGATCCCCTTGCCGGTCCCCTCATGAAGCGGCTTGACAAAGAGCGGGTACCGCAGCCGCTGGCCGGCGGCCTCCTCGGCGGAGGAGAAGACCGCGAAGTCAGGCGTCGGGACTCCCCGGTCCCGCAGGAGCCTCTTGGCCGTTCCCTTGTCGAGGCTCACGGCCAGCGTGAGGGGATCCGAGCCCGTGTACGGGACCTCCAGGAGCTCCAGGATGGCGGGCACCTGAGCTTCGCGGCTCCGGCCGTCGCGCCCCTCGCAGACGTTGAAGACGAGATCGACGCCGAGCCCGTTCCGGGCCGCCCTCCGCAAGATCTCGCGCCCTCCGCCCAGCCGGACCACCTCGTGGCCCAGCGAGCGGACGGCCTCCTCGATGAAGGAGATCGTCTCCTCCGAGTCCCACTCCATGGCGGCATCGGGGGGATCTCCCTTGCGAGGGACGAAGCTGTCTTTGTGGTCGAAAGCCAGGCCGACCTTCAAGTGAACTCCTCGTGACGGCGGTCAGTCGTTCTCGTAATAGGTGTACGTGTTGCCGGCGTAGTTTCGGATGGTGATCGCGTCTCCCTCGTGCTTCACCACGTAGTTGGGCATCAGGGGGACCTTCCCTCCCCCGCCCGGGGCGTCGATGACGAAGGTGGGCACGGCGTAGCCGGTGGTGTGGCCCCTCATGTTCTCGATGATCTCGAGGCCCTTCGAGACCGGCGTTCGGAAGTGGGACGTCCCGCGCACCGGGTCGCACTGATAGATGTAGTAGGGGCGCACCCGGATGCGCAGCAGCTCGTGGCAGAGCTTCTTGATGATCTCCGGTCTGTCGTTGACCCCCTTCAGCAGCACGGTCTGGCTTCCCAGTGGGAACCCACCGTCGGCCAGCATCTCGCAGGCGGCCTTGACCTCCGGCGTGATCTCCTTGGGGTGGTTGAAATGGATGGAGATCCAGAGAGGGTGGTGCTTCCTCATCGCCTGGACCAGGGCCGGCGTGATGCGCATCGGGAGGAATACCGGCACACGGGTGCCTATCCTCAGGAACTCCACGTGCGGGATGGCGCGGAGTTTCCCGAGCAGCTCGTCCAGCCGCGCGTCGCTGAACAGGAGAGGATCGCCCCCCGAGATGAGCACGTCCCGGATCCTCTTGTTCTTGCGGATGTAGTCGAGCGCCCCCTCCAGCCTGGAGCCGAAGATGATCTCGTTCTCGTCGCCCACCCACCGGCTCCTCGTGCAGTAGCGGCAGTACGCCGCGCACATGTTCAGCGGGAGCAGGAGCACCCGGTCGGGATAACGGTGGACCACTCCCGGCACCGGGCTGTGAGCGTCCTCGCCGCACGGGTCGACCATTTCGTGTGCGGAGACCAGGTGCTCGCGCGCCGTTGGGATGACCTGCCGGCGCAGGGGGCACCTGGGGTTGTTCGGATCGAGCACCGAGGCGAAATAGGGGGTGATGGCCACGGGGAACCTGCCCTGGGCCATCTTGACTCCCTTTTCCTCGTCGGGCGTCAGGTTCACGTACTCGCGCAATTCTTCGATCGTGGAGAGCCGGTTCCGGATCTGCCAGCGCCAGTCGTTCCACTGGGCGGCGTCAA
The DNA here is from genome assembly GCA_964400605.1 of uncultured Acidobacteriota bacterium. Classification (GTDB taxonomy): domain Bacteria; phylum Acidobacteriota; class Polarisedimenticolia; order JACPZX01; family JACPZX01; genus CAYNUH01. The sequence continues at coordinate 7,480 of CAYNUH010000026.1, forward strand.
CGCTCTGCTGGGGCTTGGTGTTGTTGCGCGTCTCCGTTTCCATTAACTCCTCGAATGCGACCCCCGGATGGACCTTCGCCGTAACGGCCCGGCGCGCACTTATTCGCGCCCCTGACGGGCTCTCACGGGGTCCTGGGAAGGGCTCATGGGGGACGTGGTGGGTCGTGATGGGTGCAGAGGTCTCATACCTCTAGATGAGGCCGGGGAGAAACCGTCGCCTCGGGAGGGATCGTGTGGGGACGTTCTGGCGCTGGCGCCGTCATGCGCGGGAGCGGCGACCTCGATGCGATCGCGTCGGCGTCCTCCGGGCCGGCTGACCTTGCAGCGGGCCTGCTGGATGACCCGGCATCCGTTCCTGGTCTCCTCTTGCCTTCTCTATCGAACTCTTCGTGCGCCGGGTGTCGATCGGATCGTGATGATGAGCATGAAGGACACGATCACGATCGATGTCAGGGTTAACTTATCACTCGTTTCACTTCTGTCAAGAAAAAAGCGACGGCGATCCTCCTTGACACCCGATCGAGAGCGGGCCTAATCTCGATTCGGGTCATCGGTCCCGCCATGAAGGACATCCTCCGAGCCGCTATCGACGCCGTCTCCTCGGGAAAGAGGGCGGCCCTCTCCACGATCGTCTCCGCTCGCGGCTCGCTTCCCATGTCCCGCCGCTCGAAGATGCTCGTCCTGGCGGACGGCACTCTCAGGGGAACCGTCGGCGGCGGCTGCCTCGAAGCGGAGGTCTTCGCACGGGGTCGCGAGGTCCTCGAAGGCGACGGAGTCCCGGTGTTGAGCCGGTTCGTCCTCACCGAGAAGCAGGCGGGCGCCGAAGGCCTCAACTGCGGCGGGACGGTGGAGATCCTGACGGAGGTGCTCGCCCCGGGCCCGGTGGAGGAAGTCCTGGCCTCCTGCCTCGACGTGATCGACCGGCGGGAGGAGGCCGTCCTCGCGACGTCGCTCCGCCGGCCGGACCCCTCGAAGGCCGCCGGAAAGATGCTGATCCGGCGGGCCGGATCGCGCGCCGGGTCGCTGGGGGCCGCGGAGCTCGACTCTCAGGTGGCGGACCTGGCCGCCCCCCTCATCGGCCGCGACGCCATCGGCGTGGAGCGGGTTGACGGGGAAGCCGGGGTCTTCCTCGAGACCATCCTCGTGACCCCGACGCTTGTCGTCTTCGGGGGGGGGCACGTCGGCCGGGAGGTCGCCCGTGTGGCCGGGACGGCCGGCTTCAGGGTCGTGGTGGTGGACGACCGTCCCGCCTTCGCGAGCCCCGAGCGGCATCCGGAGGCGAACGGGACCCGCGTCCTTCCCATGGAGGGAGCGATCGCCTCCCTGGCGGTCGATCCGCATACCTACCTGGTGGCCGTGACCCGGGGGCATCAGCACGACGAGACAATCATCAGGCAGGCGCTCCGGACCGATGCGGCCTACATCGGCATGATCGGCAGCGCCCGCAAGGTCGCCCTCATGAGGAAGAAGCTGGCGGCCGAGGGTATTGAGAAGGACGTGCTCGACCGCCTTCACGCTCCGGTGGGACTCGATATTGGGGCCGATTCGCCTGGAGAGATCGCCATCAGCATCGTGGCCGAGCTGATCGCGGTGCGCCGCAGGGGGGGGTCCGGGAGGAGCCTGTCCCTGTCGGTGCGCGCGCGGGTCTGATCGCCGTCCATCGACGGCGTGTCGGATCGGCCGGCCCGCAAAGCGCCCTCGCCTGTCCGGCGAGGGGGGAGGTTCAACCATGACGGACGTGGACATCGGGAGACGCCGCTTCCTGACCGGGCTCGGGACGGGCGTCGTAGGGACTATCGTGGCCGGCTCCGCGGCGAGGGCCCTCGCCGCGGAACAGAGCGGCGCCGGGACGCCGGCGCCAACCTCCACGCCCGACCCGGACCTCCTCGGGCCGGGGAAGGTCCTCGTCACCCTCGACGTGAACGGGGAGAAGACCCGCCTCGCCGTCGAGCCGAGGAGCACCCTTCTGGATGCCCTGAGGGAGGATCTCGACCTCACGGGAGCCAAGAAGGTCTGCGACCGGGGCGAATGCGGCGCCTGCACCGTCATCGTGGATGGCGAGCCGGTGTACTCCTGCCTGACGCTGGCCGTTCTGGCCGAAGGCAGAAAGGTGGAGACGGTCGAGGGGCTCAGGCAGGGTGAAAAACTCCACCCGATCCAGGAGGCCTTCCTGAAGTGCGACGCCTATCAGTGCGGCTTCTGCACACCGGGCCAGATCATGGCCGCCAAGGCCCTCCTCGACCGGACGCCGCACCCCACACCGGAGGAGATCCGCCGCGGCATGGCCGGCAACCTCTGCCGCTGCGGCGCCTACCCCAAGATCTTCCAGGCCGTCGAGATGGCCTCGAAGATGAAGGCGTGAGGAGGGGGCCATGTCGAAAAGGTTCGTCCGGACGAAGATCGACATCGAGAACAAGATCCACGAGGTCCTGATCGAGGTCCCCGAAACGGAAGCCCCGCCCTGGCCGGGCGATCACGCCGTGCTCAGCGTGGTGGGGCGACCCCACCCGCGGGTGGACGGCGTTGAAAAGGTCACCGGGGAGGCGAAGTACACCTACGATTTGCGTCTGACCGGCATGCTCCACGGCAAGATCCTCTTCTCCCGCGTCGCTCGAGGCCGCGTGAAGAAGGTCGATCTGGCGCGCGCTCTCTCACTGTCCGGCGTGAGGGCGGCCGTCGGCGCGGGCGACATCCCCGAGTTCAAAACGCCCTCCGGGGATCCCTGGAAGGTGTTCGACCCGGAGATTCGCTTCGAGGGGCAGGAGGTCGCCGCCGTCTGCGCCGAGGACGAGAAGGTGGCCGAGGACGCCCTGAGGCTCATCGAGGTCGAGTACGAGGAACAGCCCTTCGTTCACACGATCCAGGCGGCCATGAGGCAAGGCGCCCCGCAGCTCTCCGAGAATGGAAACGTCCGGCAGGCCGTGAACGAGGAGCGGGGGAGCGCGGAGAGGGGGTTCGCCGAGGCCGACGTCGTGGTCGAGGAAGCCTTCTCCACGCAGGTGAACCTCCACCAGTGCCTGGAGGCCCACGCCACGGTGGCCGACTGGGACTCCGACCATCTGACCGTGTACGCCTCCACGCAGGGGGTCTTCCCGCTGCGGACCACTTTGGCCGCGCTCCTGGAAATGCCCCTGTCGAGAATCCGGGTGGTCATGCATCACATGGGGGGCGGATTCGGCAGCAAGCTCAACTACGACGCTTCGGTCCTGGACCGATCCACCATGCTGGCGATCCTCCTCTCGAAGCGGACCGGCCGCCCCGTGAAGTTCGTGCACGACAGGGAAAATGAGTCCAAGAACACCGGCCACAGGCCCGCCACCGTCCAGCACTTCAAGGCCGGGGCCAGGAAGGACGGCACGCTGACGGCCATCCACCTGCGCACCTGGCTGTCGCTCGACGACTCCTGCTCGAACCCCACCGTGTCGGTCTACGCGTGTCCGAACGTCAAGGTCGAAGAGCACGAGGTCTCCGTGAACTACGGTGCGCCGAGGCCCACGCGGGCCCCGGGCAACGTCCAGAACACGTTCGCGCTCGAGATGACGATGGAGCGCCTCGCCGACCGGCTCGGGATGGACCCCCTCGAAATCCGGCGCGTGAACTACGCCCGCACCGATCCCCGGGACGGGCGGCCCTGGGCCCTCAAGGGGCTGGAGGAGTGCTACCGGATCGGCTCCGAGAAGATCGGCTGGGCCCGCCGGAACCCGAAGCCCGGCAGGGGCCCGCTCGCGACCGGAGCGAGGCGGCGCGGCATCGGCTGCGCCACCGGCATCTGGGGAGGGGCCGGAGGGGCGCCCGCCTCGGCCATCGTGCGCATCAACCCGGACGGATCGGCGCACGTCCTGACGGGGACGCAGGATGTCGGCACGGGGACGAAGACGATCATGGCCATGATCGCGGCCGAGGAGCTGGGAGTGCGCCTCGAGGACGTCCAGATCACGGTGGGCGACACCGACCTCTGCCCGCCCGGACCCCTTTCGGGGGGCAGCCTCACCGCCCCCTCGGTGGGGCCGGCGGTCAGGAACGCGGCCGCCGACGCACGGGAGCGCCTGTTCGCCCTCGCCCTAGCCGTGAAAGACTCCCCCCTCGGAGCCGCCTCCACGGAGGACCTAGAGGCCGTCGATGGGTGGATCCGGGTGAGGTCCGATCCGGGCCGGCGAGTGGAGATCCGAAAGGTCGCGGCCGCCATGGGACGCGACTACATCTTCGGCACCGGCGTGAGGGGGCCGAACCCCCGGGATGTGTCCATCTCCACGTGGACGGCCCAGTTCGCCGAGGTGGAGGCGGACATGGAGACCGGGATCGTGCAGGTGAAGCGGATCGTCTCGGTGCAGGAAGTGGGGCGCGTGCTGAACCCGCTGACCGCCTCCAGCCAGGTCGAGGGCGGCGTGATCCAGGGGATGGCCTTCGCACTGCACGAGGACCGGATCATGGACCGGACGACCGGCCGCGCCGCGAACCCGAACCTCCACGACTACAAGCTGCCCACCGCCCGGGAGATCCCCGACATCGAGGCGATCTTCGTGGACGCGGTGGACGCGCGCGCCAACAGCGTCGGAGCGAAGGGGCTCGGCGAGCCGCCCATCGTCCCCACGGCCGCCGCGATTGCCGCCGCCGTCTACAACGCCACCGGCGCCTTCGTGCGAGACCTGCCGCTCACGCCGGACAAGGTTCTGGCCGCTATCGAGAACCCGGCTCCGGCCGCAGCGGGCCGGAGATCCTGAGAGGAGGATGACCATGCACGCCTTCGAACTCGCTGTCGCGCGCAGCGTCCCGCAGGCCATCCGCCTGCTGACCGACCGTCCCGGGAAGGCGCACCTCCTCGCGGGCGGCACCGACCTGCTGGGGCTCATGAAGGAGGGGATCGCGTCCCCCGACCGCCTCGTCAGCATCACCTCCATCCCGGACCTGCACGGGGTGGAGCCGGACCCGGGCGGCGGCCACCGGATAGGCGCCCTCACCAGGCTGTCCCGCCTGACGGCCGACGGGCTCATCGCCTCGAAGTACGCGGCGCTGTCGCAGGCCGCCGGCGCAATCGCCACGCCGCAGATACGCAACATGGCCACGCTGGGCGGCAACCTGTGCCAGCGCCCGCGGTGCTGGTACCTGCGTGGAGAGGCGTTCGACTGCAGCCGCAAGGGAGGAAGGATCTGCTTCTCGATCCGGGGCGAGAACCAGTACCACGCCATCCTGGGGGGGTTCGGCTGCTACATCGTGCACCCCAGCGACGCCGCCCCGGCGCTCATCGCGCTGGGTGCGCGCGTCCACTTGGTGGGGCCGGAAGGGGAGCGCAGCCTGCCCCTGGAGGAGTTCTTCGTCGGCCCGCGCGAGGACATCATGAAGGAGACGGTGCTCAAGCCCGGGGAGATCCTCACGTCGGTGGTGCTTCCGGCGCCGCGGGAGAGCGCCCGCAGCGCCTACGTGAAGTTCACGCAGCGCGGCGCCTGGGACTTCGCGCTGACGTCCGCCGCCGTCTGGGTGGACGCCGACCGGGGCGTCTGCCGGCAGGCGCGGATCTGCCTGGGAGGGGTCGCTCCCGTGCCGTGGAGGGCGGTGGAGGCCGAGACTCTGCTTTCGGGAAGGCGTGTGGACGAGGCCTCAGCGTCGAAGGCGGCCGAGGCGGCCGTCGCCGGCAACCGCCCGATGTCTGGCAACGCCTACAAGGTGCGTCTGGCGAAGGCCGCCGTGAAGCGAGCGCTTCTTCAGGCCGCCGGGGTCTGACCGGCCGCCGCGAAGGCGATGGCCCGGCGCGCCGCCCTCATGGGCCGGCGGGGCCGGGCGCGTCCACCCAGTCGGCGACGAAGAGGTTGGTCTCGCCTTTCACCTTGCCGTTCCGGTTGCTGGCGAAGACGAGGCGCTTCCCGTCGGGGCTGAACATGGGGAAGCCGTCGAAGGAGGGATCGTACGTCACCTGCTCCGCGCCGGTGCCGTCGTCGCGGATCATCCACAGATCGAAGTTGCGCCCATTCGGGTCGGCCACGTTCGAGGCGTAGATGATCCGGCGGCCGTCGGGGAAGAAGTACGGTCCGAAGTTGGCGGCGCTGTTGGCGGTGACCTGGTGGGCGCCGCTGCCGTCGGCGCCGGCCACGAAGATCTCGAGGGCCATCGGCCGGATGGCGTTCTCCGCCAGCAGATCGCGGTAGGCCCGTTTCTCCTCCTCGGTCTTCGGACGCGAGGCCCGCCAGACGATGCGCCGGCCGTCCGGCGAGAAGAACGCTCCGCCGTCGTACCCCAGCTCGGACGTCACGCGCTTCACGTCCGACCCGTCGGGGTTCATGGTGTAAAGGTCCAGGTCGCCGTCTCGCAGCGACGTGAAGATGATCCGCCTGCCGTCGGGCGACACCGTCGCCTCGGCGTCGTAGCCCGGGTTGTCGGTGAGGCGAGTGAGGGCGCCGCCGTCGAGGGAGGCTGAGAAGATCTCGTAAGAGGGATGAAGGCTCCAGACGTACCCCCTGGAGTAGTCGGGCCCGAGCGGGCAGGCGGGCGACGCCAGATGGGTGGACGCGTAGAGGAACCGCTTCGCGTCGGAGAAGAAGTAGCTGCACGTGGTCTTCCCCAGGCCCGTGGACACCCGTCTCGCGCCGCTGCCGTCGGAGCGCATCACGAAGATCTGATCGCACCCCAAGCCGTCGCGTTTCGACTGGAAGATCAGGCTCTGCCCGTCGGGCGACCAGTACGCCTCGGCGTTCTCGCCTCCGAACGTGATCTGGTGGATGCTTCGCAGGCGCGCCTCGCGTGGATCCCGCAGCGGATCCGGACCCGGAGGGGCAGCCATGAGCGCTGCTGCGGCGACGCAAAGCAAGGCAGTGGGCGCGGAGAGCCACATCGCGCGCCGGCGGTTCGAGGGAAGGTTCCTGCGCGCGTTCATGTCCGCTCCGGTCCCTGACCGAGCATGTCCGCCTCGAGGATACGCCGCCAGGGATCGGGGATCGGCGCCGTCACCTTCCGGGCGTAGTCGTACTGGACCTGCACCGTCTGGGCCTCCACCACGAGGCGGCCGTCGGATCGGGCCCGGCCCTCGTAGGCGAGGTCCCAGGAGCTGCGGCCGATCCGAAGGGGGCCGCACCACAGATCCATCGTCTCGTGCATGATCACGGGCGATCGGAAGTCCAGCCGTGCGGAGGCCAGGATGAAGTCGAACTGGCTCGTGTCCTTGAGGCCGCGGCGCTCGAAGATGTAGCGGTTGCGGATCTCCTCGAGCCAGCTCAGGTACACGGCGTTGTTCACGTGTCCCAGGGCGTCGGTGTCCCTCAGCGTCGCGCGGACCTCCAGGTGGTACGGGTACCTCTTGGACGGGTGCGCCCAGGGCGCCGATCCCGATTCGTCCATCTCAGGCGCTCCGGCTCTTCAGCCCGGCCACGATCTCCGCGATCCGGGCGCGGGTCTCCTGGGAGAACCAGCCGTCCAGGAACTCGGCGACGTGGAGCGCGTCGCCCGCCGCCATCTTCTCGGCCGTGGCCGAACGCAGGTATCGCTTCGTCGTCGCGAAAGCGCGTCGATCCCTGGAGGCGAGGTCCGAGAGCCTCGACAGGCAGCGCTCCTCGAAGCCGTCCGCGTCCTGCACTTCGTGGACGAGTCCCGCGGCCACAGTCTCCTCGTCCGTGAAGTTGCGCCCCATCAGGACGACCTCCTCGAGCCGCGGACGGGGCACCATGTCCTTCAGGATGAGGGCCACGCCGTAGGGGAAGGGCACGCCCACCTTGATCTCGTTCAGGCCGACCATGGCGCCCCTTTTCACAATCCTCCAATCGGCGGTGAGCGCGAGGATATACCCGCCCGCGAGCGCGTGTCCGGAGATCGCTGCGACCATGGGCTTCGGGAATGTGTAGAGTTCCAGCAGGCAGGCGTTGAACCGCCCCATGAGGCTCTCCATGGCGCCCCTGTCGAGCGAGACCAGATCCTGAAGGTCGAGCCCCGGGCAGAAGATCTTGCCCGCCGACGCCAGCAGCGCGCCCTTGACCTCCACGTCGTCCCGCGCCCGAAGGAAGGCGTCCGTCAGCCCTTCCACCAGCGCTCCGTTGATGGCGTTGCCGTGCTCGCGCCCCATCCGGATGGTCGCCAGGCCGTCGTTCACGGAATACGTCACCGCCTGCGCCGATGTGGTCACTCCCACCCTCCGGGCGAGATTCTAAACCGAAAACCATGATTCGGGGCACGAGTACCGCGCGGCCCTCCGACCTCAGCGCGGCGAGGTCAGGGCGGCCAGCGTGCGCAGGTCCGGCACTTCCAGATCCGCCGCGGCCTGCGCGGGCGGCGTGGCGCCCGATCCGGCCTGGCCCTGCCGCCTGTTCAGCCACACGGCGGAGAGCCCCAGATTCTTCGCCGGCTCGATGTCGTGGTAGAGGCTCTGCGCGACGTGGAGGATCCGTTCCTTCGGGAGGCCGATCTGCCCGAGGGCGAACGTGAAGGCGCGCGGGTCCGGCTTGTAGGCGCGCGCCTGCTCGGCCGTAACCACCCAATCGAAGTCCACTCCGAGGTGCTTCGCGGTCAGGGCGAACAGTTCGTCGTCGGTGTTCGATATCACCGCCAGCCGGAAGCGCTTCTTGAGGGTCCGCAGCGCCTCCACCGTGTCGGGGAAGGCCGGCCAGTCCTTGAGCGATCGGACGAGGTAGTCCGCCTCCGCAGCCGACGCCTCCACGCCCTGGCGGCGAAGGACCTGCACCATGGCGGACCTCAAGACATCCCTGTAGGGGACGAAGGGCCCCGCCTCGGCGCGCGATTCCGCTTCCGCGTAGAAGGACAGCAGCTCGTCGTCGCTGGCGAAGAGGTCGTGCGTGGCGAGGATCGACCTCAGCGCGTCGAGGATGCCGCTCTCCCAGTCGATGAGCGTCCCGTAGCAGTCGAAGCTCATCACCTCGAAGCGGCCGAAGTCGAGCATCCGTCGCGCAGCCTATCTCAGGAGCCCCACCTCGCGGCCGACCTTCTCCAGGGCCGCGATGGCGAAGTCGAGGTCCTCCCGCGTGTGGGCCGCCGAGATCTGGCACCTCAATCGCGCGTGCCCCTGCGGGACCACCGGGTAGCCGAAGCCCGTGACGAAGACCTTCTCCTCCAGCAACCGCTCGCTCATCCGGATGGCCAGGGCCGCCTCGCCCACGAGGATGGGCACGATGGGCGTCTCGCCGGGATATGGCTTGAACCCCTTCTCGATGAGCCGTTCGCGGAAGTGGCGCGCGTTGCGATGGAGGGTCTCGACGCGATCCGGGTGGGCCTCCAGGAAGCGGACGGCGGCGAGGGCGGAGGCGGCGACCGTGGGTGGCAGCGCGTTGGAGAAGAGCTGCGGGCGCGATCGCTGCGTGAGGTAGTCGGTGAGGACGGCCGGCCCCGCGGTGAAGCCGCCCGCGGCGCCGCCGAGCGCCTTGCCGAGCGTGGAGGTGACGACGTCCACCTGGCCGTTCAGGCCGTAGTGCTCGGGCACCCCGCGGCCCGTGCGCCCCATCACGCCGGTGCCGTGAGAGTCGTCCACCGCCACCACGGCGTCGTGGCGCCGGGCGAGTTCCATGATGTCGGGCAGCCGGCAGAGGTCCCCCTCCATGCTGAAGACGCCGTCGGTGAAGATGAAGCGGTGCCGGGCTTCCCTTGTCTCCTTCAAGGCCTCCTCGAGGGCCTTCATGTCGGAGTGCTTGTAGAGCTTGCGCGTGGTCTTGGTGGCTCTCACGCCGTCGATGATGCTGGCGTGGTTGAGCTCGTCGGAGATGACGGCGTCCTCCTCCTCGAGGAACGTGGGGGTGAGGCCGGTATTGGCGCTCCAGCACGAGACGTAGGTGAGGGCCGACTCCATCCCGAGGAACGCCGCGAGCTCCCGCTCCAGGTCCCGGTGGATGGTGAACGTCCCGCAGATGAACCGCACCGAGGCCGTGCCGGCGCCGTAGGTTTGGAGCCCCTTCACGCCGGCCTCCACCACCGAAGGCTCGGCCGCGAGGCCGAGGTAGTTGTTCGACGAGAGGACGAGGACCTTGCCGCGGCCCTCCATCCGCACCCACGGCGCCTGGGGGGACTCCAGGTGGTTCAGCCGCTTGTAGACCCCCGCCTTCTTGAAGCCCTCGATCTCCTCGCCCAGCCTCGACATGAAGCCGCGGTTCATCCTCGATCTCCTGCCGGCAGCCCTACGCTTCCAGGTTGAAGAGGACCTTTCCCGCGCCCGAGGCGATCGCCTTCATGGCCGATTCGATCTCGCCCATCCCGAAGCGGTGAGTGATCACCGGGGTCGGATCGAAAAGGCCGGCGCGCAGAAAAGATCTCATCTGGTACCAGGTGTCGAACATCCGGCGCCCGACGATGCCGCGAAGGGTGATCCCCTTGAAGATGACGTCGCGCGCGACGTCGATGGAGACCTCCTCGTTGGGCAGCCCCAGCAGCGCCACCTCCCCGCCGTCGCGGACCGTGCGCAGCGCCTGCCGGATCGCTCCGGGGCTGCCCGACATCTCCAGCACCACGTCGGCGCCCGCCCCGTCGGTCTCGGAGTCCACGACCTCCTCGAGCTTCTCCCGGATCGGATGGACGACCCGGTGGGCGCCCATCCGGGCGGCGAGCGCCATCCGGCTCTCGGAGATCTCCGAGGCGATCACGCGCGCGGCGCCCGAGGCCTTCGCGATCCCGACGCAGAACAATCCGATGGGGCCGCAGCCGAGGACCAGGACCCGCTTGCCGCGCACATCGGAGGACATCACCGCGTGGAAGGCGTTGCCCAGGGGATCGTGCATCGCGGCCACGTCGAGGGAGATCTCGGGGTCGACCCTCCAGACGTTGAAGGCCGGCATGGCGATGTAGTCGGCGAAGGCGCCGTGGATGTCCACGCCGATGATCCGCACCTTGCGGCAGATGTGGGCCAGAGAAGTGCGGCACTGGAAGCAGGAGCCGCACGCGATGTGGCCTTCAGCCGTGACGGTGTCACCGCGGCTCCATCCGGCGACGCCGGGGCCCGTCTCCTCGATGACCCCCGCGAACTCGTGCCCGATGATGAGCGGCGGCCGGATGCGCCCCTGGGCCCACGGGTGCCAGTGATAGATGTGCAGGTCGGTGCCGCACAGCCCGACGCGCCTGACCCGGATGAGAACCTCGCCGGGCCCCACCCTCGGGGGCGGCATCTCCTTGAGGGCCAGGCCCGGGGCTTCCGCTTCCTTGACGATGGCGCGCATGGAGTCACCCGGCCGCGGAGTTCGGCATGATGCGGGCTGATCGGGGTTTCCAGAGAAGGCTTCGCAGTTTAGCCGAGCGTTTCCGGGAGGGTCAACCGGCACGGCTCCGCACGCGCGTGATCTCGCGGCGGCGGAAAGAAGGTATCCTCTGACGCGTCGAACGGGAGGCCGATCAATGCCCCTGCACACGAACGTTGCCGGCCGGCTCCTTCTCTCCATCCTCCTCGGGTTCCTTTCTCTTCCCGTTCTCGGTGACGATACCGAGGAACGTGAGCTGGCGGCCCTGGGCCCCGGGTCGCCGTCCCTCCTCGCGCTGCCCCTCAGCGAAGCGCCCGGCGCGACCACCGTCATCACCGCGGAGGAGATCGAGCGGTCGGCGGCGGCGAACATCTTCGAGCTCCTGCGCCGCGTGCCGGGCGTGGACATCCGCTACACGCCCATGGGGGGCCACATCGCCATCCGGTCCACCGGGGCGTCGCCGTTCAGCGAGGAAGTGCTCCTCTTGATAGATGGGGCGCCCTACAACAGTCCCGACAAGGGAGGGTTCCCCGGGCATCCGAACTACAGCGGCTTCTTCCCCCTCGACCGGATCGCCCGGATCGAGATCATCAAGGGACCGATCTCGGTCCTGTACGGTGCGAACGCCTTCGGAGGGGTGATCAACATCGTTTCGAAGCAGGCCGCCGACGCGGTCACGGACAAGATCGAGGGATCGGCCTATGGAGGGAGCTTTTCGGTCGGGCAGCGGAACCTCATCGAACGCATCGTCCGCGCCGCGCTGATCAAGGGACGATGGGACGCCACGTTCGAAGGGGGAGCGCTGGACGGCGACACGCCCGTGAGGGCCAACGAAGACGCAGACCACAGCCGCACGTACCTGTATGGAGCCGTCCGCCGCGGCAGCGTGTGGGGGTCGGTCCTCCACCAGGAGAGCCGTCACGGGCCGATGCCGTTCGATCGGACCATGACCCAGACCGCGGAGAACAGCGTCGATATCCTGGACGCCCACTACGAGAAGCGCCTACAGAAAATCGTCTTTCGCGGGTCGGCGACCCTGAATCGGTACCGCGGGACGACCTGCGCCGAATGCCACAACAGCCTGACGCTCGAACCCGACAGCGCTTTCACGGGAGACGTGGGGGACGAACGTGAGGTGGACCAGAGGGCCCGCGTGTCCCTGCGCGCGGACCGCACGCTCACCGAGCGGCAGGACCTCATCTTCGGCGTCGAGGCCGCGCGGGACTCCGTGGATCGGGACATCGTGCGGCTCGCCGGCGCCCCGACCGGCCGCCGGAGCGCCGGCCTCTACGTCCAGCACGAGTGGCGCTTCGGCCGCAGGCCGATCCACCTCATCTCCGGCGTGCGCGAGGATGACGCCGAAGGTCTGGGAAGCGCCACCTCGCCACGGATCGCGCTCGTCGCGGAACCCAGGAGCGACCTTGTGATCCGGGGCTCCTGGAGCCGCGCGTTCCGCGCGCCCACCTGGAACGAGAGGTACATCCGGCAGCGCTTCCTCCCGAGGGAAGTCGCGCCCGGGTTGATCATCACCATCCACGGGGACCCGATGCTCGATCGCGAGCGGGTGGACGCGGCCGAGGCGGGCATCTCCTGGCGGCCGGTGCCCAAGGTCGTGTTCAAGCTCGACCTCTTCCATAACAGGATCAGCGGATTCATCGAGCGCGGGCCGTCGGCCTTCGTGTTCGGCTCGCCCAGCGAGGTGCGGACGACGTTCAGGAACAGGCCCAGGGAGTTCGCCGTCCGTGGTTTCGAGCTCACGGCCATCACGCGGCCGGCCCGGACCCTCTCTCTCACGGCCGGCTACGCCCACCGGGACCTCACGCTTGACGGCGACGATCCCGCGGCCGCCTACGCGCCGAGACAGCGAGGCTCGTTGACGCTCGCGTGGAACCCCCGCCCGGCGTGGATCTTCGACCTGGCCGGCAGCTACTCGAGCGGTTACACGGTCTCGTTTCCCGACGTGTTCGGTCTGCGGCCACAGCCATCCTACGAGCTCGTGGACGCGGCGATCCATTACACGCTTCCGTCCGATCGCGCCCGGATCCGGCTCGGCCTGATGGGGCGCAATCTCACGGACCAGCATCCAAGTGAGACGTTGGACGGCCCGGATATCAACACGTCGCTCCGGGGCCGCACAGGCGTCCTGGAACTGAGGGCGGAATTTTGATTCTCGGTGATCACCCGCCTGACCGTACCAGGCCGCACGGCTGGATGCGCGGTAGGACCGGGCCGCCGGGGATCGGCCGGCGGGGAGGGCGCCCCTGGTTGAGCCTGCTTGCTGTGCTCTCGGCCCTGGCCGCCCTCGCCGCCGATCGGGTCTCCCGGGCCGAGACCGAATCGGGTCAAGCGGTCGCGGTGCTCCTCGCATCCGGCCACCCGGCCTACGCCCAGGCGGAGAGGGCCATGCGGGCCGCCCTCCAGATCGCGGTCCCGGCGGCGACCTTCGAATCCGTCACACTGGACGATCCCGATGGCGCCGAGGAGGCCGCGGAGCTCCTGGCCTCCCGACCGTCCTTGATCGTCGCAATCGGGTCCCGAGCCGCGAAGGCGGCGCGCGCCGGCGCCGCAGGCGCGCCGGTGGTCTACGCCATGGTTCTCGATCCGGCCTCGATCGATCTTCCGGGCCCGGGAGATCCTCCTGCCGGCAACACGACCGGAGTCACGATGGACGTGCCCCCGGAGCGGCACTTCGAGCTGATCCGCGAGATCCTGCCCTCCGCGCGCCGCATCGGCGTCCTGTACGACCCGGCCACCACGGGCAAAGCCGTGCAGCGTGCTCAGGCCGCCGCCAAGGCGCACGGCCTGCAATTGCTGACGCAGCCGGTGCGCAGCGAATCCGAGGTTCTCGAGGCGGCCGCCCTCATCGCGCCGGCCGTGGACGCCGTCTGGGCGATAGCCGATCCGAGGGTTCTGACCCCGTCCAATGCACGCGCGCTGATCCTGCTATGGCTGCGAGCCGGAAAGCCGCTCTTCGCCATGTCGGAGGGGTTCGTGCGCAACGGCGCGCTCGCGGCCCTCGCCCCCGACCCGGAGGAGATCGGCCGGCGGGCAGGCGAGCTGGCCGTCCGGATCCTGCGCGGCACTCCCACCTCGGCCCTCGAGCCCGAACCGCCCCCCCACATCTCGATCTTCCTCAACCGCGCCTCGGCGCTGCATCTCGGCATCAGCCTCCCCGAGGTGGTCGTGGCCAAAGCGCGGAACGTCTACCCGGCGGAGTGAACCCGGGATGACGCGCCGGCATGGAAGCCGGGGCGCTGCCGCCGGACGTCGCCTCGAGCCATGTTCCTCCGGAGCGCCGGCGACGTGGGTGAACCTGGCCCTCGCCCTCGCGTCCGTCGTGTCGTTCTTCGGAATCGTCGAGGCGGCCCTGTGGGCGGCGGGCACGCAGACGTTGCTGGCCGAACGCGATCCGTTCCAGGGCTTCTCCAGACTGGTCCGGGTCTTCGAGGAGTATCCCGAGCGGGGGATCCACGCGACGCCGCCGCGCGCCGTGCAGCACACCTTCAACTACCAGGAGTTCCGGAGCCTCAAGCCCGCGGGCGGCTTCCGCTTCTTCGTGCTGGGAGGCTCCAGCGCCGCCGGCTTCCCCTGGGGAGCGGATGCGGCCTTCGCCAGGGTGCTCGGTGACGCGCTCTCGGCTTCGTGGCCCGGCAGGAGCATCGAGGCGGTGAACGCGGCGGGCATGTCGTACGGCTCCCACCGCCTGAGGATCCTCGCCCATGAAATCCTCGACTACTCCCCCGACGCGCTGATCGTCTACGAGGCGCACAACGAGTTCGTGGAGGAGCGCTTCTACCGGGCGGTGCTGAAGCCCGACGATTCCCTCGGCCGATTCCACGCCCTCCTCTACCGGTCGCGTCTCTACTCGCTGATGATCCGGATGGCCGAAAGGGTCCGGGGGGTCGGCCGGGAGGAGCGCTCCTCCGAGGGACGGGCCGTAGGGGAGCTGCTCGGGCTCGACGTCGTGCGCGAGGATGCCGCCGGCACTCGGGAGGAGGAGAAATCGCGTGTCCGGGGCCGGTTCGAGGAGAACCTGCGCGGCATCCTCGATCTGGCGGTCCGGAGGAACGTGCCCGTCGTGCTCTGCACCGTTGCGTCCAACGTGCGCGACTGGCCGCCGAACCAGTCGCTCTTCGGCGTGAGCCTCAGCCCGGAGGCCCGGGACGCCGCCCTGGCGCTGCTGGAGCGAGCCAAGGGCCTTCATGAGGGCGGGGACGCCGCAGCCGCGGCGGCCACGCTGGAGGAGGCTCTGCGTCTGGCGCCCGGCTACGCGGAGATCCTCTTCAGACTCGGCCGGGCCTACGAGACGCTGTCGCGCTGGAAGGAAGCGCACGACGCCTACGCGCTCGCCCGCGACCTGGATGCGCAGCCCTCACGGGCCCTCGGCTCCTTCAACGAGACGATCCGCCGGGTCGCGGCGGAGCGCGGGGCCATCCTGGTGGACATCGAGCGCGTCTTCGAGGAGGCATCGCCCCATGGGCTGGTCGGGTTCAACCTGATCGAGGACTACGTCCATCCGAATCCGAAGGGTCACCGGCTCATCGCCCTCGAGCTGTGGAAGGCCTTCAACGGGAGCGGCCTGCTGGGCGAGGTGCGCGGCGCGGACGCCTCGGAGTTCTGGAAGGCGGTCGGCGCGGCGCCCGAGGGGAATGCGGCCTCCGCCGTCGGATTGGCGCTGCGGCCGGGCGAGACGGCCCCGAGGGCGGCCATATGGCTGTACAACCAGGCGGGGGTCCTGGAGCAGCAGGGCTTCATCGATCAGGCCATCGAGAAGTACCGCGCCTGCCTGGAGCGCGAGCCCGGCTACTACGCCGCCGCCTTCAACCTGGGCCGGCTCCTTCACTTGCAGCGCAGGTTCGACCTCGCGGTCAAAGAGTTCAGCAGAGCGCTGGCCGTCAAGCCGGATCATGTGAAGTCGATGATCGGGCTCGGTATGGCGCTTCTCGAGCTCGGTAGGGCGGACCAGGCTGCGGAGGCCTTCGTGCGCGCGACGGAAACCGACCCTCTTTCGGCTTCGGCCTGGAACGGCCTCGGCTACTCCCGGGAGACGAAGGGCGATCCGGCGAGCGCCACCTCGGCGTACCGCAAGGCCGTCGCCCTCGAGCCGGAAAACGCCCAGGCCCTGTGCAACCTGGCCTTGGCGCTCTTCCGACAGGGACACGTGGACGAGTCGATCCGGTATTTCCGCGCGAGTCTCGCTGTGCGGCACGATCTTCGGCGCGCGCGGCAGGGGCTGGCCGACGCCCTGATCTCCACGGGGGAGGTAGGGGAGGCGGAGCAGATCTACCGAGCCCTCCTCAGGATGGATCCCAACGACTCGCGCGCGGCGGCCGGCCTCGCGGCCGTGCAGGCGCGGCGATCCGCCCGGCCGTGAGACCGGCCGTCCCGGCCGCTCCGCCGGGGGAGGCCGAGCCTCGGAGGGAGAGCCGTGGGATAATCGCAGGCGTCCCCGTTCCTGATGCCGCCCGAGGGAAGGCCGGCGGGGGGCGAGGAAGAGCCCTCGCCGGATCCGTAGGGCCGAGGAGAGGTCAATCATGAACATCCTGCGCGCCGTGCTCCTCGCCGGCGCCCGGAGCCGCTGGCTGCGCGAGAAGGCGGTGCGGCTCCGGTTCGTCCGGCGGGCCGTCTCACGCTTCATGCCCGGAGAGGATCTCGACGATGCCCTGGCCGCCGGCCGCGCGCTTCGCGATCGGGGCCTCGGCGCCGTTCTGACGTGCCTGGGGGAGAACGTGGCCGATCGGGGCGAGACCGAAGCGGTGGTCCGCCACTACGTCGAGGCGCTGCAGCGGATCCGCGCGGCCGGATTGGACGCGGAGATCTCCGTGAAGCTGACGCACCTCGGATTGGATCTGGATCCGGATCTCGCGCTGGCCAATCTGGCCGCGCTCGCGGCGAGCGCCGCGGATCTGAACAACCGCGTCTGGATCGACATGGAGGACGGCCGCTACACCGGCGTGACTCTTGAATTGTTCCGGCGCCTCCGGCGGGAGCGGGACAACGTCGGAGTCTGCCTCCAGTCCTACTTGCGCCGGACGGCGTCCGACCTGGATGATCTCATCCCTCTCGGCGCCGCGGTCCGTCTTGTGAAGGGCGCCTACCAGGAGCCTCCGGATCTCGCCTTTCGCCGCAAGCGCGACGTGGACGAGAACTACTTCGCGCTCGCGGCGCGCCTGCTGGGCGAGGACGCACGCCGGGCGGGCGTCTGGGCTGCATTCGGGACGCACGACAGGCGGTTGATTCGCCGCGTCACGGCGCACGCGGCCGCGGCTGGGATCCCGAAGGGCGGGTTCGAGTTCGAGCTGCTGTACGGCATCCAGACGGCCGAACAGGTCCGCCTGGCCGGCGAGGGTCATCGCGTCCGCGTGCTGATCAGCTACGGCGCCTTCTGGTTCCCGTGGTACATGCGCCGTCTCGCCGAGCGCCCGGCGAACGTTCTCTTCGTCCTCCGCAACCTCGCAGGCGGCTGACGCCCTTGCCGCGCGCGCCTGTCGCACATCTCCTTGAGCACCTTCGGCCAGACAATGAACGCCTGCGGCGAGGGAGTCCTCGGCAAGACCTCCGCGAGGCTGGCACGGAGGGGTGAGGCGCACCGGTTTCTTCGCGCGAAATAATCGAAGGATCTTCTCGTCTTACGCCCTCTTACGGGGTGAGGCAGATCAGGGAGGGGCGACGCATTGCCCGAGCAGCCGGAAAGCGACAGGGTGCTGGTCAGGCGGATGCTCGCGGCCGACGAGCGGGCCTTCGAGGAGTTCTTCGAGGGCCACTTCTCACGGCTTTTCCGGTTTGCCCTGACCCGTCTCGGCGGCGACGCCGGCGCCGCGGAGGAGGTCGCCCAGGCCACCCTCTGCCAGGGTGTGGCGCGACTCGAGACGTACCGCGGCGAGTCGGCGCTCTTCACCTGGCTGTGCACGATCGGCCGTCACGAGATAGGACACTACTACCGGCGGCGCGACAAACGACCAGCCTCCGTAAGCCTGTCCGAGGAGTCGGAGGAGAGTCGAGCCGCACTGGACTCGCTCGCGGCGGCGCTCGAGGAAGGGCCGGAGGCCCGGCTTCACCGGAAGGAGGTCGCTCGCCTCGTACAGGTGACGCTCGACAACCTCCCCTGGTGGTACGCCAGCGCGCTGGAGTGGAAGTACATCGATGAGTTGTCCGTGAAGGAGATCGCCGCGAGACTGCAGCTTGGTTTGAAGGCTGCCGAGTCGCTGCTTGGTCGGGCGCGGGCGGCCTTCCGCGACGGGTTCTCGACCCTCGCAGGCGTTCAACGGAGGATCCGCCCTTCAAGCGAGGGATCCGGGAGGACAGGAGCGTCATGACCGGACCGAGGAATCCTCAAGGAGAAAGTGTGGGAAGTGGACCCGAGGAGGGCGAGATCATCGCCCGGCTGTTGCGCCTGGCGGGCCCGCGCCCCGACGCGCCCCAGGAAGCGAAGGAACGCGTGAAGGCGTTCGTCCACGCGCGATGGCGGGAGAGACTGAAGGCCCGCCGGCGTCGAAGAGGTCTGGGCTGGTTCGCGGGGTCGCTCGCCGCCGCCGCGATCGTTCTCCTGATCGTCGGGCTGGGGAGCCGTCGTGGCGCCGTTGCGCCTCCTGCCAGCGCCGAGCCGGCGGGCACTCTGGTCCTCGGCGTCGGCGTGGTACGCGGGCCGGCGGGAGCGATTGTGCACGAGGGGGACGGCATCCCGCTCGGCGCCTCCCTGGAGACCGCCGGCGACGCTCGAGCCGCCCTTCACCTCCTCAGCGGAGCCACCGTCCGGCTGGATTCGGCGACGCGCATCACGCTGGAGGGACTTTCCGCGCTGGGGCTCGAGCGCGGAAGGATCTACGTCGATTCCGGCGGGAGGACGGGGGAGCGCGGCGATCTCGAGATACGCACGGGAATCGGCGTCGTTCGAGAGATGGGCACCCGGTTCGAGGTTCGCGTGCAGGACCGTGAGCTGAGGGTCAGGGTGCGGCAAGGGGCCGTCAATGTCGAGCGCGAGGCCCGATCCCACGAGATCCTTCCAGGCGCGGAGCTTACCGTCGACGAAGCCGGCGGCACCAAGATGGGGACCGTGCCGCTGTACGGACCGCTGTGGAGCTGGATCCTCGACGTAGCGCCCGAGTTCCGGCTCGAAGGTCGGACGCTCGGGGAGTTCCTCGAGTGGGTCTCCTCGGAGACCGGCCTGCGCGTCCGGTTCGCCGGCGAGCTGATCGAGCGCGAAGCGGCCGGCATCGTCCTGCATGGCTCGATCGCCGGCCTGAGGCCCGATCAGGCGCCCGACGCCGTTCTGCCGACATGTGGGCTGATCAGCCGTGTGGTCGGCGACACTCTGGTCGTCGGTCCTGCGATCGCCGGAGAAGGCGGGAAATAAAGAGGGCTCGACATCCTCGAGGAGGGATCCGCGCGGGCCGGGATCATGACCTCGACCGAAGGATCCGCCGCGAGATGGCCCTCTTACCGGGGGAATGGAAAAGGCGACCCCGTTGATTCTCGGACGACGTGACCCGCGTTCCATGGAGGAGACGCAGAATGAGCAGACCCAGATCCTTGATGGTTGTAGCTGCCGGTCTCATGGCCCTAGCCGCCTCCGACACCGCAAGGGCCGGAGCCTGCGCCCAGACCGCCGGCACCGTGCGCGAGGCCTGTAAGCGCGGCGCGCACGAGGGATATTGGATCGGCATGGGCAACTGTCTGAACAGCACGCACTCTCAGGCAGACCAAACCGCGTGCAAGGTGGAGGTGAAGACGGAGCGGCAGGAGGCCCTGGGAGAGTGCGCCGACATCCACGAAGCCTACCTCGACGCCTGCGATCTCCTCGGCCAGGCCCCCTACGATCCCGTCATCGATCCAAACGACTTCGACTCACCGGTCGCCAATCCCTACTTCCCGCTGGTTCCAGGAACCACCTACGTGTACGAGGGACTGACATCCAAGGGCCTTGAACGTGTGGAGGTCACCGTGACCCTCGATACCGTCGAGATCCTGGGAGTCAAGTGCATCGTGGTGCGGGACGTGGGAACGCTCGACGGCGGCGTGGTCGAGGACACTCAGGACTGGTTCGCCATGGATGACCTGGGCAATGCCTGGTACTTCGGCGAGCTGTCATTCGAGGTCGAGGATGGGGAGATCGTCGGTGTCGGGGGCTCGTGGAAGGCCGGTGTGGACGGAGCGAAGCCCGGGATCATCATGAAGGCGGCGCCCCAGGTCGGAGACGTCTACCGCCAGGAGTTCTTCCTCCTCGAGGCGGAGGACATGGGCGAGATCCTGGACGATGACGGGTCCGCGACCGTGCCCTTCGGCACGTTCAACGGCACGTTGGTCACCCGGGACTTCACGCCTCTCGAGCCCGAGGCGAACGAGCACAAGCACTACGCCCTCGGCACCGGCTTGGTCCTCGAGGAGGACCTCGAGACCGGCGAACGCATCGAGCTCGTCGACGTTCTCAATGGGCCCAGGGCTGATCGCTGAAATTGAGGATTCGTGCAGCCCAACGCGCCGCAGCGGATGCGCGCGAGGGCGCGCGCCCGGAGGTGTGAGGCATCGTTGCGCGCGCGCGGCTGAGGCCGGGCGTTGGGCGGACGAGCACGGCAACGGAGACGTTTGATGAGCCGCTTGCAGCGACGGGCGATGGATCGCTTCGGCAAGGCACTGTTCCGGTACCGCAGTTTTCTCGCCGGTCTGCCCCTGGCATATGCATTTGTTTCAAGGCGATGGGAGTGGGAGAACGAGTGGGCGGTCTGGTCGATTGCAATAGTGCTGTGCCTCAGCGGAATCGCCCTTCGGGGCTGGGCTTCCACCCACTGCTACTATGCCGGAAGCAGGAGGAGGCGCCTCGCATGCACCGGGCCCTACGCGCTTGTTCGGAACCCGCTCTATCTGGGCAACATCTTCATCATCGCCGGTGCGACGAGCGCGTCCGAGCTGATCTGGTTTCTTCCCATTTCGGTGTTGTGGGCTTGGGCTATGTACTCAATCGTGTTCGTCAGCTACGAAGATCGCCGACTCTCCAGATGGTATGGTGAGGAGTATCATCGATACCGTTCGGCCGTTCCAGCATGGATCCCCGTGCTGTCGAGTGTCACAAGGCTCCCCTCAGTGCCGCTGCGCGCACTGGTGCCGCAGTTGCCTCGACTCCTTCTCTTGTTGCCGTTCGTCGCAAAAGAGCTGTACTGACCCCGCTCTTGCTCATGGGGAATGGGGACTGGCGAGACCAGCACTGACTTCAGCAGCCGCCCATGGCGCTGCCGCCGCCGCCGCGCGCCCCCGGGACTTCCTTGACGGGCCTCTCGCGGCCGATACAATGCGCAAGGGTGGGCCGTCGTTGAGGAAGTCCTTTTTCCGGGGAGCGAGTTGCCTGCGAGACGGTATGCATTGCCGGCGCTCATTGTTCTCCTCCTCTCATGGGACCTGGCCGCCCCGGCCGGTCCTCCTGCCCGCCGGTTCTACGCCGGCCGTCCCCTGATCGAAGCGCTCGAGGATCTGCGCTCGCAGGGTCTCGACGTCATCTACAGCAGCGATCTGGTGCGACCGGGGATGCGTGTCCTGGCCGAGCCGGTCGCGTCAACTCCTCGCGGCATCCTCGAAGATCTCATCTCTCCTCACGGCCTCGAAGCGCGCGACGGGCCAGGCGGGACCATCCTCATCGTGATGGGCGAGGCGGCCGCAGTCCCTACGGGAGGCATCGCCGGCCGCATCGTGAGCGGGGACGATCGAAGGCCGGCGCCGGGGGCGAGGATCTCCGTGCCGGGAACGGCCGTCGACGTCGTCGCGTCCCCCGACGGGCGGTTCCTCATTGCCCGGCTGCCGCCGGGCACCTGGCTCCTGGACGTCCAATCGGCCGACGGAAGCATGCGTCAGGGCGTCCAGGTGAACGTGACGGCCGGGGAGATGACCCGGATCGCCATTGGACTGACGGCGGCGCCGGCTCTGATCGAGGGGATCGTCGTCACTCCGACGCGCTACCGGATCGTCAATGACCGGCCCGAGTCTCGACAGTCTCTGGAGGGGGAGGAGCTGGCGCGGCTGGCGTACCTGGGAGATGACGCGCTTCGGGCGGCAGGCAGGCTCCCCGGAGCGGTGGCGAGCGACAAGTCGGCCCAGATCAGCCTGCGGGGCGGCGAGTGGAACGAGACTCTCGTGCTCCTCGACGGGCTCGAGATCGATCAGCCGTATCACCTGAAGGACTTCCTCGCCTTCTCCGGGATCATCGACTCTAGGGCCATCGACCGGATCGATCTCCTCACGGGGGGATTTCCCGTCGAGTACGGAGACCGGATGAGCGGGGTGATCGAGCTCTTCTCGTCGATCCCGACCAAGCAAGGCTCCACGTCCGCGGGCACAGGCGTCCCGAACTCCTGGGTCATGACCGATGGCAGGACGGTCGATGACGAGAAGCGATGGCTCGTGGCGACCCGCGGATGGTATCCGGTGAAGCTGCGCGAAGGGGTGGACCCGGGCGGCGAGGACCTCGATCCCTACTACTACGACATGCTGGGGAAGTTCGAGGCCCAGCGGGACAGCGGCGCGATGATCTCCGGCCATGTCCTGGCGGCGCGAGGCTCGATGGATTTCCTGAGCAGGGAGGCCGGGGAGGAGACCAGGGCGAGATACGACACTCAGTACGCGTGGCTCAACCTGAAATCCCCCTGGACTCCGCGGCTCTACTCCCTGACCCAATTCTCCGCCGGCAGCCTCAAGTCGAACCGCTTCGGGAGCGCCGAGGACCTGGGGGAGGAGATCGCGCAGGTCGCCGACGAGCGCGGCTCCGCATTCTTCGGGGCCAAGCAGGACTGGTTCTTCCGCGGATCCGATCAATACGTCCTCAAGTGGGGCTTCGACGCGAGGGCTCTCCACGCGGAGTATGACTACGCCTCCCACTCGCAGATCGACGACCCCATCTTCGCCCCCACCGGGGCTCCCATCGTCGTGGACCGGCGGATCCAGGCGCAGCCATCCGGCCTGCGGCTCGAGGCCTACGCCGCCGCCAAGGCGAAGGTCCTCGCGCCGCTGACGGTCGAGGCCGGTCTTCGCTGGGGCCGGCAGACCTACTCCGGCGACGAGCAGATCGACCCGCGGGTCAACCTCGTCTGGGCCGCGGGACAGCGGACCACCGTGCGGGCCGCCTGGGGCTTGTTCCATCAATCCCAACGCATCGACGAGCTTCAGGTCGAGGACGGTGTGCGGGACTTCTTCCCGGCCCAGCGGGCCGAGCACCGTCTGGTGAGCGTCGAGCACGACTTCGACGCCGGCTACCGGTTCAAGGCGGCCGCCTACTGGAAGGAGATGTCCCACCTGCGGCCGCGATTCGAGAACCTGTTCAACCCGATCGAGCTGATCCCCGAAGGTGAGTCGGATCGGATCGAGATTGCTCCCAGCGGCGCCACCGCGAAGGGCCTCGAGCTCTTCCTGAGGGGCGGTCCCTCGAAAGCGATCGATTGGTGGGCGGGGTACACGCTGTCCTCGGCCGACGACGAGGTCAGCGGCAGATCGGAGCCGAGGAGCTGGGATCAGCGTCACACCCTCAATTGGGGCCTGGGCTGGCGAATCGGCCCCGGTTGGGAGGTCGATCTCGCCGGCACCCACCACACCGGCTGGCCCACGACGCGGGTGGAGGCGCGCAGCGTCACCGATCCCAACGGGGGAGTGTCGATCCAGCCCACGCTCGGTCCGAGAAACGCCGAGCGGTTCCCGTCCTACGGCCGGCTGGATCTCAAGCTCGTGCGCCGCGTCCGCCTCCCCGAGAGCACCCTCACCGTGCTTCTCGAGGTGCTCAACGTCCTCAATCAACGGAATGTCTGCTGCGTCGATGAGTTCAGATTCCTGCCGCGGGCCGGCGGAGCCGTCAAGGTCGATGGAGTCGGCGACACCTGGATGGAGAGGGTTCCCACCTTCGGGATCGCCTGGGAGTTCTGAGTCGAAACGTCTCAGCGGCAGCCCGGGAGACGCCGGCAGCGTCATCGAATCTCCTATCCCCCCGGCAGGGAGGGCCGATCAGCCGGGCTCCTGGAAGCCGTACGCGATCACGATGCGCTCCTTGATCTTCTCCGGCTGGCCGAACCCGGTGAAGTTCTCGTAGCGGATCGGGAAGCACTCGAAGTAGTTGATCCGCCCGGTCTCGACGCCGGGGGAGGACTCCTCGATGACGCTCATGTTCTTCCGCCCGAAGTTGGAGGTGCCCTGCGTGGCGACTTCAAAAGTCCAGCCGAGGATTCCCCCTCCCTCGACGTAGTCGAAGGTCATCGTGAGGGTCCGGTTCACGGGATCGTCCACGACCATGGGATAGGGCCCGGTCTGGATCCCATCGACCTCGACGCGCGTGTCCGTCAGCAGATTGTTCGAGGAATCCGTCCGTCCACTGCTCGGGCCTTCCTGGAGCATGACCAGGTTGTCCGGCAGGCGCGTCTGCCGCATCACGTATCGGTTCCGGCCCGCCGAGCCGGGCTCGATGACGGCCAGGCCGAATTCGAAGAGGTTCCAGCGGAAGATCTCGTTTCCGGCAATGTCCTTGACGATGAGGCTGGCAGCCCGGATCTCGCCCTGATTGATGAAAGCCTCGTGGAGGGCCTGGAGCTGGCTCGAGCCCGGTCCGGCGTACTCGAACACGAAGTCGCGCTCCATGTTCGGACCGGATGAGTCCCTGGGTCTTCCGCTCGAATCGAACCCCGGGATCCTCTCGATGTCGATCGCCGGGCCGGAGGTGACGAGCACGCGGTCGACCAAGGTACCTTCAATCTCGAGCAGCGCCGTGTTGTCGATCACCGAGGGGAAGGGCTCGCAGTTTCCCGCGCGGCAAGATTCACCCGCCGCGCACGCGTTGTTGCAGGCCCCGCAGTTGTTGTCGTCCAGGTGCAGATCGACGCAGAAGCCCCCGCAATGGGTCTGCCCGGCAGGGCACCCTCCCTCCGTGCAGACGAGGGCTCCCATGTCATCGAAGCCGATGACCGCACGGCCATTCGGGCACATCTCACCTGCCAGATCCAGGGTTCCCGGTTCTCCCTGGGGCCCGGGAGGTCCCGCGGGTCCCGGCGGGCCCGGAGGGCCCGGAGGGCCCTGGGGGCCCCCGGGACCTGGAGGGCCTGTCGCGCCGATCGTCACCTCGACGGAGTAGGTCTGGGTGGTCGAGGGACCGCGCGTCACCGTGAGCACGTAGGTGCCCGGATCGAGCCCAGCGGGAAGTCCCGCTTCGATCTCGGTGGGGGTCCAGCTCATGATTTGCTGAAGATCCCGATTTCCGAGGGTCACCCGCCCCGGTCTTTCCCCGAATTTCTCACCTCTGATGATGATGGTGGCCGGCAGGCCGCCGGCGAATGTGATCCCGGTGCTCGTGATGACGAGTTGGGGTGGCGGGTTTTTGTCCCTGGGCGCCGCCTCGGCCGAGCCGGCCATCGGCAGGAGCGCAAGCAGTAAAACCGCGGGGAGCATTCTCTTGTTCATCATGGCTCTACCTCCAGCTACGGCGCGTTGCTATCCGGGTCATGAGTTTCTTCTCTTATACGGCGAAGAGAGCCGTCCCGCCACCTATTCAGAGGATGGCTCTCGGCATCCCCGACCCGCGGATGGACAGGTCCCACCCTGGCGCCTACCATGGTCGCCTTTTCCCCTCGACTAGAGAGGCGCGCCCTGGGACGGACACTCCAGCCCGAGGATCGGATCTCCCACTACCGCGTCGTCGGCCCGCTCGGTGCCGGCGGGATGGGCGAGGTTTACCTCGCGCAGGACGAGAAGCTGGAGCGCAGCGCCGCTCTCAAAGTCCTGCCGCCGCGCCTCGTGCGCAACGAGGAGCGGGTGCGCCGCTTCGTCACCGAGGCGAAGTCGGCTTCCTCGCTGAACCATCCAAACATCGTCACCATCTACGAGATCGGCCATGACGTGATCCGGCCCGGCCGCGCCGGCGACGAGGCCGGCCCGATCCCCGAGCCGGTCCACTTCATCGCGATGGAGCTGGTCGCCGGCGAGACGCTGACCCAGAAGATCCATCACGAGAAGACGGATCTCAGGACACTGCTCGGATACCTGGCCCAGGCGGCCGAGGGGATCTCCAAGGCCCATGCCGCTGGCATCGTCCACCGCGACCTCAAGCCCGGCAACATCATGATCTCGAAGGACGGGTTCGCGAAGGTCCTCGACTTCGGCCTGGCCAAGCTGACCGAGAGGCAGGCCGCCTCCGAGGGGGATCTGTCCAGCGCGCCCACCGAGGGAGCGGCCACGGGCGAGGGCGTCGTCATGGGGACGGTGGGGTACATGTCCCCCGAGCAGGTGCAGGCGAAGACGGTCGATCACCGCTCCGACATCTTCTCCATGGGCTGCATCCTCTACGAGGCCGCCACGCGGAGGCGGCCCTTCATGGCCGACAGCGACGTGGAGGTGATGCACCAGATCCTGCGGGAGAAGCCCCGGCCCGTCGAGGAGTTGAACCCGGAGGTGCCGGGAGAGGTCCGTCGCGTGATCCGCCGCTGCTTGGCCAAGACCCCCGACCAGCGCTTCCAGTCGATGAAGGACCTGGCCATCGACCTTCGGGAGTTGGTGGAGGAGTGGGACTCGCTCTCGCCCACCGCAACGTCGGCCACCTCCGCGGTCTCGGGAGCGGTGGGCACGGCGCCCGGGAGGGGGAGGGGCTTCTGGGCCGTCGTCGGCGCCGCGGCCATCCTCGGGATCGGCGGCCTGACCTTCGGCCTGTACACCATCCTCGGCCGGGGGGCGCCGGCCGCCGGCGCGGGTTCGAGCCTCCAGAACATGAAGATGTCCGTTCTCATGAGCCGCAACGATCTGAACGAGGCGGTCCTCTCCAAGGACGGCCGCTACCTGGCCTACGTCACCGCGAGAGACCAGAAGACGTCCCTCACCGTGCGCCAGGTGCGCACGGGAAGCGACGTGGAGATTCTCCGGGAGCAGGACTTCCAGATCCGGGGGATCAGCTTCTCCCCCGACGGCGACTACCTCTACTACCTGAACAGGGACACGGAGGCTCCCAACTACAGCGCCCTCTTCCAGGTCCCGTCGCTGGGCGGGTCGCCGCGCAAGCTGGTTTTCGACGTGGACACCGGAGCCACCTTCTCACCCGACGGGAAGCGCGCGTGCTTCAGGCGCGGCCTCCTCGACGTCTCCGCGGACTCGCTCGTGATCGTCGATCCCGAGAGCGGCAAGGAGCGCGAGCTTCTCCGCGTCAAGAGCCCCGAGCAATTCACCGTTCCCCCGGCATGGTCCCCTGACGGAGCGAAGATTGTCGCGGGGATCCAGAGCACCGCCGGTGGCGTCAAGACCTGGCTGGTGTCCGTGGACGTCGAGACGGGAGAGAGCGCCAGGATCGGCGCCCGCACGTGGCTGGCCGCCAACAGCGTCGGTTGGGCCCCCGACGGGAGCGCCGTTCTCGTCAGCGCGTTCGATCTGGGCTCGGGCACGGCGCCTCAGATCTACCGCGTCGCCTACCCCGGCGGCGAGACCTTCAAGATGACCAACGATCTCGACGGGTACGCCAACATCTCCATCTCCTCCGACGGCTCCTCCATCGCCGCCATCCGGAGGACCACCGTCGACAACCTCTGGGTGGCTCGCGTGGAGACGAGCAAGGAGGCGGAGCCGATCACCTTCGCCTCAGGCAGCGCGGGCTCCATCGGTCAGCTCGAGCCGCTCCCCGGCGGGGCGGCTGCCTTCTCGGCCCCCAGGGACAACAAGTTCTTCCTGTGGCGCATCGGCGCCGACGGATCCGACCGCCGCCAGCTGACCTCCCAAGGCGTTTTCGTCCAGAAGGCCGAATACGCCGACCGAGCGGGCCTCGTCTTCACCCAGATCGAGGGCGGAGAGAAGACCCTCGGGCACGTCTGGCGCATGGACCCGGACGGGAGCGGGCTCCGGCGCCTGACCGACGGCGACGGCGAGCGGCTCGCCGAACTCTCGCCGGCAGGCAACGCCCTGGCGTTCACGAGATCGGAAGACCCGCGATCGATCTGGATCCTGAGGCTGGACGGCGGGCAGCCCTACAAGATCGTGGACGGCAAGGCGGTCGGCGACCCCTTCTTCTCACCCGACGGCACACGAGTTCTCTGTGTGACACTGGAGGAGGTCAAGGGACGGTTCCTGCCGCGTTACGACATCCTCCCCCTGGAGGGAGGCGAGCCCCTGGCCAGCGTCAGCCTCCCTCCCGGTGCTGCCAACATCCTGTGGACGCCAGACGGCACCGCCCTGACGTACGTGGATCGGGGCCAGGGCTGGAACCTCATGCGCAAGAGACTCCCCGACGGCGATCCCCAGCCCCTCACGAACTTCCAGGACGGTCAGGTCGTGGATCATCGGTGGAGCCGGGACGGCTCCCGGATGGTCATTCACCGGCGGGCCAATCAGCAGGAAAGTCTCTGGATGCTGAAGCCCGGTGGAACCCAGCCGACCCTCATCGCGGAGTTCAAGACGGGCCGGCTCGGGCGGCACTTCTGGGCGCCCGACGAGCCGATCCTCTACTTCACCTACGGCTCGTCCAGCCAAGACGTGGTCCTGATCAGCGACTTCAAGTAGACGAGCCGCAGCCCGGGAGACCTCGAGGGGAAGCCGCACGCTCCATCCCGTCGTCCCTGTCTTCCCCGACCTCAAAGCCGACTCCCTTCCGGTGCCTCACCGCCTCGCAGTCGAACCGGCGTCCTTGGGACCGCACTGGTGTGGAGTCGTTGACTTCCGGCAGCAGCCCCGCGTACCCTAGGCCGTCGCCGGAAACGCGTGACAGAGGCGCGAGGCGTCCCGGAAAGGAGGTGCGACGGCTAGAAGAAAGTCTCGGATGCTCCATCGAGGCGCGTTCAGGTGAGGCTCCCAAACACCTTTACTGAAAGGATTCGCGATGACGAAGCGTCTGTGGATTCTGACAGCAGCGGCCGCGACAGCGCTGCTCCTGCCGTCCGCGGCCCTCGCGGGCATGACCGACCCGGACTGGAAAGGGTTCTTCGTCGAGCTGGACGGAGCCTTGGTCACTCCGGGGAACACCAACACCCCCCTCATCGCCGGCAGCCCGGCCGACGGCGCCGCCTCTGGCGGCACCACTGACCTCCAGAACGAGATCGAGTGGATGGACTGGAAAGACAGCCTCTCCGGCAAGATCGGGCTCGGCTACCAGTGGGGGAAGAAGGGGAGGCTCCAGGTCACGTACTGGAGCTACTCGGACGAAAGCAGCAAGAGCGGGAGGCCGGGAAGCTACGACGCCTACTCCAACCCGACCGGGACCAACTACAACTGGTTCACTGTCGGGCCGACGGCGAGCTGGGGATACTCCTTTTACGAGACCGTTGCCTTCAACTTCAATCAAGAGATCAAGGCCAGCGCCCTCGACGTGGAGTTCAAGCGGGCCGTCGTCATGAACAGCCCCATGACGGTGACCTGGGGGATCGGGCTCCGGTTCCTCGACTTCAAGGATACGGTGGAGGGCGTCTACACCTTGGACAACGTCGCCGGATTCATCCAGTTTCCGGCCCGCCGGAAGGTGGAGGGTGATGGCTTCGGCTTCTCAGGGAGCGTCGGGGCCGAGTACGGCTTCAACGACCGCTTGGGCCTCGCAACGAACCTGAGGGTCGGCTTCGTGAACTCGAACGTGGACTCCGAACACGCCGTGGTCGATCAGGACGGGTACTACTCCTCGGCCGGCGTGGAGTGGAGCGAGGCGACCACGCGCGAGGACGAGCTGGCCACGACCATCGACTTCGACGCGGGGCTCGCGCTTCACCTCGGGAAACACCTGGACTTGGACTTGGGGTGGACCTACACCACGTGGTCCGACCTGCCCCAGTTCAACCTGGGGAGGGCGACGATGGGTACCGACGACCAGGGCGGGATCCCGGAGATACGCGGCGAGGAGCGGGACAAGATCGTCTGGTCGGGCCCGCGTATCGCGGGACGATGGAGGTTCTGACGCACCAGGGCTAGTCAAGCTGGGCCCGGCCGGAAGCCGGCCGGGCCCCACGCCTTCATCCTGGATGGCCGGACTCGTCTCATCGTCCGGGGTCAGCGCCCGCACCAGCCAGCCTCCGGGACAAGCCGGGCTGGTTGGGGTCCAGCGCGAGGGAGCGCTGCATCGCCTCGCGGGCCGCGGCGGTCTGGCCCAGCGCCGTGTAGGCCTGCGCCAGGGAATTCCACACGCGTGGGATCTCGCCGCCGCTCCGCGCCGCGCGCTCGAGGAGCGCCGCCGCCTCCCGGGGGAGCCCCTGCCGGAGCCGGACCTCCCCGAGGGCGATCAGCCCCTTGAGGTTCGACGGGTCCTGCTTCAAGAGTTCGTGGAGGGCCGTGACGGCCTCACCCTCCTTGCGCTGAGCCAGGAGCGCGAGCGCCAGGGAGACCCGGGCGTCGCCGTTGCCGGGCTCGAGCGCAACGAGACGCGACAGGTACGCGGCCGCCTTGATGGGATCTTTCCGCTCCTGGTGTAAGACTGCCAGGTTCGACACCGCCTCGGCGTAATCGGGCTTCAACTCCAGGGCCTTCTCGAACTCCTGGACGGCTTCATCAATCTCGCCAACGTCGTACCGCAGGCTCCCGAGGCTGTTGTGCAGGACCGCGCTCCTCGGGGCCATCGTAATGCCCGTCTCGAGGACCTGCCGGGCACGCTCCATCTGGCCCATCTCCCGGTAGATCAACCCCACGTTGTTGTAGGGGCCGGGCGTGTCCGGGTTCACTTCGATGGCGCGGGTGAACTGCTCGATCGCCTCGCGCTTGCGCCCCTGACGCTGCATGATGACGCCGATCTGGTTGTGGGCCTCGTCCAGCGACGGGTCCAGAGCCGTCGCCTCGCGGTAGGCTCCGATGGCGTCGTCCCAGCGCTCCTGCTGCTCGTACAACCGCGCAAAGTGGAGGTGGGCGTCCGCGTAGTTCGGGTCCGCCTCCAGGGCCCGCTTCAGAAGGCCCTCCGCGCCGGCCCAGTCCTTCTCGTCGCGGCGGAGGGCCGACATCTCGACGAGGACCGCGGCCCGGTTCCAGCCGGTCGCCAGCACCCGCTCCAGCTCCTCTCGCGCCGCCTCCCGATCCCCTCCGAGGCGACAGGCCCGGGCGAGGTTGAGGCGCACCGCCGGCTGCTCGACCTTCTCGAGGGCCGACCGGAGCGCGGCGATCGCCGCCGGGTAGTCGCCCCGCTGCATGTGGATCGTTCCCTCGTTGATCCTGGCCGTCGGCATACTCTGCTGGATGTACCCCAGGGACTGGAGCTTCGCGAGGAGAGCCTGGTCGTCCTCGGTGATCCGGGCGAACTGGTGGGGCCTCTCGGCCGGGCCCGTGTCGTAGGTGGCGAGCGTGCTCACCGGGTTGGCCACGAGGAACCCGTCGGCGAGGGCCGCCGTCAGGACCTTCCCATCCATGTCCTCGGCGACGGGGAGGCCGTACAGTGCCAGGAGCGTCGGCACGAGATCGAGCACCGATGCCCCCAGGATGCGCCCTCCCCTGCGGACGTCCTTGCCCGCCAGGATCAGGATTCCTTCGGGCGCGTGCCAGTCGGCCGCTCGCCCCTTGCTGATCCGGGAGTCGGTCTGCGGCCGGTCGGCGCCGATCTTGAATCCGTGGTCCGAGCACAGGATGACGGTCGTCTCCGCGTCGGCGAACTCCTCGAGGAACTTCCCGATCATCTCGTCCTGGTACACGTAGAACTCGGGAACGACCCGGCCGAACCACTCGATCTTCTCGGGCTCGATTCCCGGCGAGGGGGGCGGCACGAACGGCATGAAGAGGTGCGAGGCCGTGTCGGGGCCCTCGAAGTAGATCACCCGCACGTCCGTGGGGCGCTCGCGGAAGAGCGTGAATCCGATGTCGGCGTAGGTCCTGCTCCCCGCCAGGACGGTCCGGAACTCGTTGATCCGGCTGACGTCGTCGGGGGAGAAGCGCCCTGCGTGGCGCCTCAGGTCCACGAACCGCGACACCTCCGCCGGCTGCACCGCGGCGGGCGGGCGGATGAGCGGGGCGATCCTGCCGTACAGGTCGCGGGGGAACGTCTTGAGCGGGTTGTCCTCCGCGGAGTCGCGAATCCTGTCCTTGAAGAGCTGGTAGGCGATCCGGTCCGTGGCCATGAACCCCTGGACCGGCTCGGCCGGGAAGGTCGCCCACCAGCCCACCACGCCCACGGTGAGCCCCGCGTCCCCGAGGATGTTCCAGAAGGCCCGGGTCTTGCGGAGCGTGCTCGTGACGGGGATGACCGCCCCGGTGCCCGGATCGGTGGCGACGAAGTCCACGATCCCGTGCTTCTCGGGCCGCTTCCCCGTGGCGACGGTAGTCCAGATCACCGGAGAGAGCAGGGGGGCGATCGACTGGAGGTTCCCCCAGGCGCCTTCCTCGAGGAGCCGGGCCACGTTGGGCATTCGGCCCGCCTCCGCGAGGGGCCGGATCAGGTCCCAGTCGAACGAGTCCACGGCGAGCCAGAGGACCTTCCGCTTGACGCGGGCCCTGGGGCCTGCTGCGATCAGAGGGGCCCCTTCGTAGCCCATCTTGCTGAAGCGCACGGCCGCGACCTGCAGGCCGGCCGGACCGGCGAGGGCCTCCAAGCGGCGCCTCCCCTCGGCTTCCATCTTCGGCACCCGGTCCCGCGTGAGGGGGACGAACTCCGGCGCCGCGACGACCTCGCCCACCGCGGAGAGCACCTGGGCCTTGAGCCATCGCGGCAGGTCTCCCTCGCAGGCTCGGTGGAGCGTAACCACCTTCTCAGGCACGACTCGGAAGTCCACCTCCCCGGCGGCAATGACCGAGGCGCCCTCAGGGGTGGTGAACCTGAGGTTTTCGGGGTCCCCGAACACGTGGGACGGCGGCCGCTCCTCGTAGCGGTGCAGCCGGAAGATTCCTGGCGGGACCAGGTGCCAGCCCGGCGAGAGCCGCACCGGGTCCACGCCCAGCACGGGACTGTCGCGGACGACGAGAGCGCCCTCGGGCACCTGCCGGACGCTGGCGCCGACGGCGGCGAGCACGACGGCTCCCAGGACCGCGAGGACGGCCCAGCGGCGTCGGGACGCCGAACCAGTCGCTGAGCGAATTGGCATTGGTAGTTACCGGCGCGGTGCCTGCGTGATGCAGGCCCGGTTCCGGTCTCCCCTTTCAAACCGTGCGTGCGGGTTTTCCGCACACGGCTCACCGATGGTCTTCACAACCGGGCCTCTCCTGTTCCGCACCGCCCTGTGAGAACGTGCCGCCGCCCCTACCCCGGAGAGGTCCAGCATCCGCTCCGGTCTCACCGGATGCTGTCTGTCGCCTCCGCCCGGAGATGACCCGGGCGGGACTTGCGCCCGCAAGGTCGGCGCAGCTTTTCTCAGGACGCACCACGTCACCGATGATACCAGCTTCGTGTGCGGCCCTGGGTCAGGAGGTGGGAGCGGTAGCAGCGACACGAGGAAGTCAGCGGACAGGCCTCGCAGCGGGGGTGCGACCGCCGGCAGACGCGCTACCCGTGCGTACGGAGGAGCGGGTGCGTGCGGAGGAGTTCCGTTCCTGCCCCGGTTGCCTCCGATCGGGCGTCCCGCACACGAGAAAGCCCCGGCCAGGTCTCCCCTGCCGGGGCTAACGCCGCGGCCATCGGGGAGCGGCGAGGACTTGCAGATCACAAACTGTGATCAGTCTTCCCGCAGAGTAGCGGCTTTGGACGCCGGCGAAATCCACGGCCCTGCTCACCGCTCCGGTGCGCCGGCAGCGTGATAGAATTCCCTATCCTTCTTCCTCGTCTGCACCGTGCGGGCGGCGTGGATGATCGGCACCAATCTTCTCAAGCGCCTGCGATCGACTTCGCCGGCGCTGCCGGTGACAGGAGTGTTTCGATGAGACCGGTCTACATCACCTCGACGGGATCGTTTCTGCCGAACGCGCCGG
>CAYNUH010000027.1:0-29955 GCA_964400605.1 uncultured Acidobacteriota bacterium
CGGGAAGGCTACCGCTGAACGAGCGGGTTCGGTCGGTACGGCCGGCTCCGCAGGCTGGGATCTCTCGGGGACGAGCCGCCGTCTTCAAATCGGGCGCGATTTGGTGCCGAAGCGGGGACTCGAACCCCGAAGCCCTTGCGGGCGCTAGACCCTGAATCTAGTGCGTATGCCAATTTCGCCACTTCGGCACGACAGGACCTCGGCGGACGCGATTGCATTCGCCGTCAGGGAGGCCGGTAATCTATCATCGGCCTCCCATGCGGTCAACGCGCGCGCGGCCTTCGCAGCAAGATCCGGCCAGTCTCAAAGCCGCGGGCGCCTGCCCGTTCGTGATCGCCGCTCTCGTCGCGGCGCTCGGTGGGGCTGGGCCAGATCGTGCTGCCGTCGGGCCTCAGCTCCGGTCTCAGGCCGCCGCCGGGCGCGCGGAGAGGGGCGCGTCCCGTCTCGCCGAAGCGCGCGGATGGGATAACGGGCCGGCCAGGGGGGCGGGGAGGCGGGGAGCATCCTCCACATCCGATCGCGCGTCCTTCGGGCCCGCGGCGCAGCCGCCCCCGCCCGGCGAGCCCGGCTCGGCGATCCCCCACGCGGCTTCTCCCCGCACCGCGCGGATCTGCCTCGTGGCGCTCGGCACGCACCCGAACTACCGGCTGAGGGAGGGCGGCCCCGTCGATCTCCTCATCGTGTCACCCGAGGACAAGCCGGCGGAGGTTCTCAAAAAGGCGCGGCGCGACCATCCCGCCGCGAAGGTCTTCGCCTACCTCAACACCATGGACATCATCCTGTCCCGCACGGACGAAGGCCCCGCGTTTTTCAAGGAGCACGAGGATTGGTTCCTGCACGACGCCCGCGGCGATCGGGTGCGCGTGCGGATCCAGAACTACCACGGAGAGTTGGCCCGCTACGCCATGAACGTCGCCGATCCGGGCTGGCAGGACTACCTCGCCGGGAAGTGCGTGAAGTTCCTCGAGAACGGCTACGACGGCGTCCAGCTCGACAACGTCGAGACCGACTACTCGTACCGTCCCGTCCAGGTGGGACGGTTCATCTCGGCCCTCCCCGTCGAGATGACCGAGGAGCGATGGTACGAGAGCGAGATCGCGATGATGGGCCGCATCCGCCGCACCGCGACGGAGGCCGGATACAAGGAGAGGGAGATCCTCTTCAACCACATCCGCGCCGGGGAGCCGGAACTTGCCCTGCGCTACCTGGGGCCGGTCGACGGAGCCAACTCCGAAGGCTGGATGAGCCGGAAGATCGACCCGCAGGGGAAGTGGGGGTGGCGGGCGCGCGTCGAACTGGCGCGCAATGCCGCGCTGGCCGGCAAGCGCACGAACCTTCTCTGCCAGGCCACGTTCCTCTCGCGCGAGGAGGCGCTCTTTGACTTCGCGTCGTACCTGATGACCACCACCTCCGACCGTAACGCCTTCTGGTACGGTCGTTCGTACCGTGCCGACGAGATGCCGTGGTTCCACTTCTACGACGTCGATCTCGGATCGCCATCCGGCTCCCCGCACGCGATCGCGGGGATCGGCGCGTTCCGGCGGGACTTCGACAAGGGCACGGTCCTCGTGAACCCGCAACCGGACCCACAGAGCGTCGATCTGGGCGGCGTCTTCTGGGACGAGACTTTCGTCGAGGTCCGGGCGATCGAGGTTCCGGGGAAGTCTGCGGCGATCTTGATCGAGCCGCTGGGTCCGCCGCCTTCCCGGCGGATGATCGAGGCGGAGTCATGCCTCGGGGAGAATCCCGGCTCGGGCGCATCCGCCGGTCCCGAGGGCTCGCCGCGACCGATCGCGCGCGTCGACAAGGAGGGGATGTCGGGCGGCGCGGGTGTCGAGTTCAGCGACACCACCGCCCTCTGCAGGCTTCCGGTCGAAGCGGAGCCCGGGCGCTACCGCCTGGTGGTGGAGGGGGAGGGGAAGGATCCCGGCCACGACGCCGTGGGCGTGCGCCTGGGCGGCGAGATCCTCCGCGTGGCATTCGCCCTCGGCCGCAGGCAGGTGTTCGACCTGCACCTGAAAGAGAAGATCTCCGTGGTGGAGATCAGGGCGGCCGAGAAGGGAGTGGTGGTGGACAGGATCGTGCTCATCCGTCTCGGCGCAGCGTCGTGAAGCGCTTCCGCGTCCGCCGGAGCCGCCGCGAGGAGGCCCGCTCGGGGCGAAGCGCCGATGAGGGTCGGTGGCGGCGTGGCAGAAGGAGCACCGCCGTCGAGGGCGCGGGGGAGCCCGCCGGGCAGGGCCGCGGGCGCGCTCCCGCGTGGCCCACCGATGTGGCGGTTCCGTGGGAGCGCCTGCTCTCCTTCCTCATCGAGAAGCGGGATCGCGATCTGAGCCTGTGGCAGCTGCTCGAGCGTCTCGGTCTCGGCAGCGACGCCGCCTTCGCGCTCCGTGAGCAGGTCGCGCTCCTGGAGAGGGAAGGGATCGTCGTGCACCACCGGCGCGGCCGCGTCGCTCTGCGTTCAAGGGACCGGCTGGTGGTGGGGCGCCTGTCGATCCCGGCCTCGTCCCGCTCCACGGGACGCCACTGGGGCGCCGCCGGCTCCTTCGGCTTCGTCTCCGCCCCCGGCACGCAAGGAGATCTGTACTTGCCGGCGCGCGGCCTCGCGGGCGCCCGGCACGGCGACGTCGTCCTCGCGCGCGCTCTCTCATCCGCCCGCAGCGACAGGACTCAGGGGGCTGTCGTGGCCATCCTGCAAGCGGCGCCGCCACGCTTCGTGGGGGAGGTCGTCCTGGGCGATGGTGGCCTGCGCGTGCGCCCGCGCGACGAGCGCGCGGCATTCGAGATGCCTCTCGCGGGAGACGGATCCGCGCGCGAGGGCGCCGGGGATGACAGGCTCGAAAGCGAGGAGGGGTACCGCCGCAGGCGCGTGCGGGAATCTGCGGGCGCGGGGGCGCGGGATGCAGGCGAGCTCGTGCGCCCCGGCGATCTCGTCGTCGCCGAATCGGTACCCGGGCCCATGGGCCGCGCCCGGGTCGTGGAGGTGATCGGGCCGGCGATCGAGCCGGCCTCGGCCGAAAAGATGATCCGCGCGGCGTTCGCGCTCCCCGGCGGCTTCCCCGAGGAGGCCGAGCGGGAGGCCGAAGAGGCGGGGCGTCCCCTCTCCGAGGACGACCTGCGCGGCCGGGAGGACTTCCGCTCCCGCACCGCCATCACCATCGATCCCGCGGACGCCCGCGACTTCGACGACGCGTTCTCCGTGGAGCCGCTGCCCGGCGCGAGGCTGAGGCTCTGGGTCCACATCGCCGACGTGGCCCACTACGTTCGCGCGGGAGGCGCACTGGACCGCGAGGCGCTCGCCCGCGGCACGAGCGTGTACTTCCCGGGCCAGGTCGTCCCGATGCTGCCGCACGCCCTCTCCTCGGGCATCTGCTCGCTGCGGGAGGGGGAGGACCGGCTCGTCCAGTCGGTGGGGATCGACTACACGCGCGAGGCGAAGGCTCTGGCGGTGCGCTTCGCCGACGGTGTCATCCGCAGCGCCGCCCGGCTGACGTACGAGGAGGCGGCGGCCGGGATGGAGGATCCGGAGAGCCTGACCGGGCGTGGCGAGGGCGGCGGGAGGGCCGCCGCGTTGCTCGCAGCGGCTGCGCCGCTCGCACGGCGGCTCACGGAGAATCGGCTCGCCCGCGGCTCGCTCGATCTCGACCTTCCCGAGATCGAGTTCCGGCCGGCGGAGGAGGGCCTCGCCGCGTCGCCGCGCACGCGCGAGCGCACCGCGTCCCACCGGCTGATCGAGGAGTTCATGCTGGCCGCCAACGAGGCCGTGGCGCGGCACCTCTCCGAGGCAGCGGCGCCCTCGCTGTACAGGATTCACGATCCGCCGGACCGGGCCGATGTGGAGGAGGTGGAGGAGACGCTCGCGGCGGCCGGCGTCCGCCGCGCGGGAGGCCGATCCCTCGCGGCGCGGCTCCAGCATCTGCTCACGGGGTTCCGGGGGAAGCCGGAGGAGTCCATCGTGGCCCGGCACGTCCTGCGCGCCATGAAGCTGGCCCGATACGCCGACGCGCGCGCCGACCACTTCGGGCTGGCGCTGACGCACTACACCCACTTCACGTCGCCGATCCGACGCTACCCGGATCTGGTCGTCCACCGGATTCTACGCGCGGCACGGGAGCTCGAGAAAGGCGAGCCTGATGGGACGGCGGCCTCCCGCAGGGGCGCGGTGATCGCGGCCCCCGGGCGCGCGCCGAGCCCATCGCGAAAAGGCGGTCGGGCTTCAATCGGAAAGGACGAGTCCATCCCGCCTGCCGGCCGTCTCGCGGAGATCGCGGCGGAGTCGTCGCGGCTGGAGAGGCGCGCGGAAGGGGCCGAGAGGGCCCTGAATGATCTCATGGTGGCGCACCACATGAGGGCGCGCGTGGGGCAGGTCTTCACCGGGTGGGTCTCGGGGATGGTCCGCACGGGCGTCTTCGTGGCGCTTCAGGGGAAGGATCTGCCCGTCGGGCTGGCCGAGGGCTTCGCTCCCACGGCGCGTGCCTCACGCCTCGTGCTGACCGAGTCGGTGCGCGTGCGGCTGGAGGAGGCCGATCTCCTTCGCGGGCGGCTGCGGCTGTCCCTTCTGGAGGGTTGACACGTGAGGCGGATGCTCCTTTCTCTGACTGTCGCTCTCGCAGTCGGCGCCGGGATCCCTCCCTCCGTCGTGGCCGCGCCCGCGCACCAAGCCGGCGCTCCCGAGGAGCCGGGCGATCTTCCCGCCCACCTCGTCTGGCCGCCCTACATGAAGCACAAGAACATCCCGGCGCCGGGCGTCCTTCGCGGAATCGAGGGGGAGTCGCGCTTCGAGACGAACGCTCTCGGCATCCGCGGGCCGGACTTCGCGGAACACAGGAAGAATGAGTACCGGATCCTCTTCCTGGGGGGGAGCGCCACCGAGTGCTTCTACCTCGACCAGGACGAGGCGTGGCCCGCCCTCGTCGGCGCCCGGCTGCCCGGCACGGCCGACGGGCGCAAGGCATGGACGGGCAACATCGGCCGGAGCGGTCATGGCAGCCGCGACCACGTCATGGAGATGCGTCTCCTGGTGCCACACCTCCAGGCGGATCTGGTGACCGTGATGATGGGCGTGAACGAGATCGGGTTGCGCCTCGCCCAGGACGCTGCCTTCAATCCGGACTTCCTGGCCACCGACGAGAACGTCGCCTACCAGATCCGCCACGCTTTCACCGTCCACCCCGACGACGCCAACCAGCCTTTCTACCGGAAGGGAGTGGTGGGCCGCCTTCTCGACCTCGACCCGGATGCGGCTCGCCGCAAGCCTTATCAGGTCGTGGACAACGCGGGCCTCATCTTCCAGAGGTGGCGTGACTACCGACGCACCGGGGAGATCGTCCACGCGCTGCCCCCTCTGGAGGCCGCTCTCGAGGAGTACGCCCGCCACATCGAGGAGATCGCCCGGCGGGCGAAGGAAGTCGGCGTTCGCGTCGTCTTCATCACGCAGCCGGCGCTGTGGCGCGCGGGTCTGAGCGCGGAAGAGATGGGGACGCTCTGGATGGGCGGGATCGGCGAATACCAGGAGAAGCCCGGAGGGCGCTACTACGCTCCCGAGGCGCTCGCGGAGGGACTCTCGGCCTACAACCGAACGCTGCTGGCGACGTGCGCGCGCGACGGCATCGAGTGCTTCGATCTGGCGCCCCTCGTCACGCAGAACCTCTCTACCTTCTACGACGACTGCCACTTCAACGAGAGCGGGGCTCGCTCCGTGGCCGAAGCCGTCCAGGGCTACCTGGCCCAGCGCCCTCCCTTCGTGAAAGAGTGAGGGCGGAGCCGGACGGGGGGATAGGCGTCCTGGAAGAGCGTCTCAGGCCTTCGATCCGGCCTGCCTGGACGATCGCACGAGCCTCGAAAGGCGGGACTTGTGCCGCGCCGCGGCGTTGTCGTGCAGCACTCCCTTCTGGATCGACTTGTCGATGAGGGAGAGGGTCTTCGGGAGCAGCTTGTCGGCCGCGGCGGCGTCGCCGGACTTGACGGTCTCGCGAAGCCGCTTGATCTCGGAGCGGAGGCGCGAGAGGTTCCTGCGGTTCACCTCGCGGCGGC
This sequence comes from uncultured Acidobacteriota bacterium, assembly GCA_964400605.1. Classification (GTDB taxonomy): domain Bacteria; phylum Acidobacteriota; class Polarisedimenticolia; order JACPZX01; family JACPZX01; genus CAYNUH01. The sequence goes on from CAYNUH010000027.1 coordinate 6,031, forward strand.
GCAGGCTCTGGCGGTGGGCTTTCAGGGCGGAACCGTGCGTGGCCATGGACTTCCTCGTACCTCCATCTGGGGGGTGGGGCTCGCGAGAGCGGCTTCCACCCTAGCGGGGGCGCCCCCGAGTGTCAACCTCAGCGGTCGCGCAGCCCTAGCTGGCGCAGCCGATCGGCGGCGATCCGCGCCTCCTCGCTGCGGGGGAAGCTCTCGATGACGTGCTGGAGCTGCACCACTCCCTGAGCGGTCTGCTTCAAGGCCAGCAGCGACAGCCCCTTCTTCAGATAGGAGGCGGCGATCTTGTCGCTGTCCGGATGCTCGGCCACCGTCCGGCCGAACGCATCGGCCGCCTCCTGGTACCGCTGCTGGCTGAAGAGGCACTCACCGGTGTAGTACTGAGCGGAGGCCGCCAGAGGGCTTCCGGGATACCGCTTGAGGAACTCCTGGAAGCCGGCGAGCGCGAGATCGTAGTTGCCCCGCGTGTACTCCGAGTACGGGGCGCGGAACGCCTCCTCCTGGGCCGCCTCGTCGTCGGGCGCGGCCGGCGCCGCGCCTCGCGGGGCGGCCGGTTCCACCTGAGGCGCGCCCGTGATCGGCGGGGCTTCTGAAGGAATCAGCGGGGCCACGGCCTCCGGCACCGGGATCGGCACGCCCCCGCCCACCGGCGCCGCGGAGCCGCGAGCGGCCAGGAGGGTCGACATCTTGGCGTCGAGCGCCCGGTACTGGTCGCGCGCGGCGGCCATGTCCCTCGACAGCGACCCCATCCGGGCGGTGTTGTCGTCGAGGCGCGCGCCGAGGGAGCGCACCTCGTCCGAGAGTGTCTGGAGGAGGGCCTGCAGGTCGGCCCACCGGATCGGGGAGGCCCCCTCCTGCTTCGAGAGCTTCTCATCGAGGGCCGCCATCCGCGAGAGGATGGCGGCCGTGTCCCGCTGCACCTCGAACATCTGCTTTCGGACCTCATCGAGGTCCGTCTGCACCCGGGACTGCGGCGAAGCGGTGAGGCACCCCGCGGCCGCGAGCGAGAGAACGATGGCGGCGCCTGCCGCGACACGGCCGCGGGGGATCACGTCACTCCTCGATCACGAACTCGTCTCGGCGGTTCTTCGTCCACGCCGCCTCGTCGTGACCGAAGTCGGCCGGGTGTTCCTCGCCGTACGAGATGGTTCGGATGCGGCCGGCTCCCACGCCCGCGCTGACGAGGTAGTTCTTGGCCGCGTTCGCCCTCTTGTCCCCGAGCGCCAGGTTGTACTCGTTGGTGCCGCGCTCGTCGCAGTGCCCCTCGATGAGGATGCGCCACCTCGTGTTGCCCGTCAGCCACGCGACGTTCTCCGCGAGCATGGCCCGCGCGTCCTCGCGGAGGTCGTGCTTGTCGAAGTCGAAGTAGATCGGCTTCAGCACTCTCTGCGCGTTGAGGTCGGCCGCGGTGAGCGGCTTCGGCTCGACGGGCTTCGGCGCGGGCTTGGGCGCCGGAGGGGGCGGCGGCGGAGGCAGCGGCTCGACGATGGGCTTCGGGGGCTCCACGGGCTGCGCCGGGGCGGCCGGGGCCGCCGGCTCGGCCGGCGGCTTCTTCTTGCATCCGACGGTGGTCAGGGCCGCGGGCGAGAGCGCCAGCAGCCCCACGATGAGAACCAGAGACCTGGGTTTCAACACGGTGCACCTCCAGCGATTTGGGGCCCGTTTCCTCAACCGATCAGCGAGTTCCGCATGAGGAATGCGGAGGGACGCCTTGGGTCCCCTGAGCGAACCGAGGGTTCTCCACAATGGGCGCGCGGAGTCTAGCACAGGAAGTCTCCGCCGCTTTCTACCGGCTCCAGTCGGGGGCCAGCGCCTCGAAGGGCGTGGCCAGACGCGACTGGCGCGCGCCGGTATCGTCCATCACGTAGATCTGGTAGATGCCCACGCGGTTCGAGGCGAAGACGATGTGGCGGCCGTTCGCCGACCAGCGCGGGTTCTCGTTGAACCCCGCGGCATCCGTGAGCCTCTGCGGTGCCCCGCCCGCCGCCTCCGTCACGAAGATGTCGAAGTGGTCGTCCAACCACCCCGCGTAGGCGATCCGGTCCCCCTGGGGGGACCACGCTGCCTGGTCGTTGTAGGATCCTTCGTAGGTCAGCCGGCGGACGTTTGCGCCCTCCGCGTCCATGACGTAGACGTGCGGTCTCCCCGATCGATCCGAGGTGAACGCTATCTCCCGCCCCGAAGGCGACCAGGAGGGAGATGTGTCGCTGCCGGGGCTGAACGTCACCTGCCGGGCGGCGCCGGTTCCGAGATCGTGGACGTAGATCTCGGAATCTCCCTCGCGGGCGGCCGAGTAGGCGAGGAAGCGGCCGTCGGGAGACCAGTCGGGCGCCGCGCAGAGGTCCGCGCCGGGAAGAGAGACGTCCGTCATCGGGCCGTCCTGCGACAGGACATAGAGCCGGGGCATCCCGGACTTGTACGAGACGAACGCCACGCGCGTGCCGTCCGGGGAGAGCGCCGGCGCCACGTTGAGCGTGCCGTTGCGGGTGACTTGCCGCAATCCGCGCCCGTCGTAATCCATCATGAAGATCTCCTTGGCCGGGCCCACCCTCCCCTCGAAGGTGAGCCTCGAGAGAGCCACGCCGGAGCGCCCGGTGAAGTGCATCACGATCTCGTTCGAGAGGCGGTGCGCGATCTGGCGGGCCGCCGAAGGCTCTCCGCGGTAGCGTTTCCCGAGGATGAGCTGCTCGCCCCGGGTGTCGAAAAGCAACCCCTCGAGCGCCAGCCGCTCGTTCTCGGGCGTGAGCGCGCCGAGCAGCAGCGCCACGGCCCCCGTGACCGCCCAGCGGTCGAACCGGACCTGCGCGGCGTCGGTGGGGATACCCTTGTAGCGATCCTCGGGCAGCACGTCGAAGTACCCCGTGAACTCCAGGTCCGAGATCAGCGTGGCGTGGATCTCGGAGGCCGCCTCCCGCATCGCGCCCGGGGTGAGCGGGGAGGTCCGGAAGGCCGGGATGGCCAGGTTGAGCCGGGACAGCCCCGGCGCCGAGATGACGCCGGTGATCTGCTCGGTGCCCGCCGCTCCGCGCGCGGGCGCGGCGCCGCCGGCGAAGAGGGCGAAGATCGAGGACATGAGGACGCAGGCCGTCGCCGGCGTGAGCATCCTTCGCGATTCAATCATGATCCAGGTCTCGCTCCTGAGCGTGCGTGAAGGGCCGGCCGCGCGTCTCGGTTCTAGTCGGGCGTGAGCTCGAAGACCAGCTCCGCGTGAATGCTGGGCGCCGTGAACTGGTACGGGAGCGGCGGCAGCGGGCTCGCTTCCGACACGGCCCGCACCGCCGAGAGGTCGAGCGCCGAGAAGCCGCTGCCTGCGGACATGGTCACGTCGCTGACGGTGCCGGTCCTCGCGATCACGAAGGAAACCGAGCACCTCAGCGGATCGGTCAACCCCGGCGTCACGGGCCGCCGCCACTGAGATCGGATCAGGTTGACCATGGTGGTCCGGTACCAGTCGTACGGGAAGGCTGCCGAGGTGATGGAGGGGATGCCTTCCGAGGATTCGCCGGCCGCGGCGGCGAGCCCCACGCCTTCGGGGATCGGCCCCGCCGCCTCCCGCTCGGGCGGCCTCTCCTCTTTGGGCGGAGCCTCCGGCTTCTCGGGGGGCGGCTCCTGAGCCCTGGGTTTTCCGGGCTCCGGCGGGACGATCTCGCGCGGAGGCTTGCGGGGCGGCGGCTCGACGGGCTCGCTCGTCGTGGCGGGAGCGGGGACCGCCCTAGGCGCGGGCTTCGAGGGCGGAGGCACCGGGGCCGCGGCGGCCGGGGCCGCCGAAGGGAGGCTCACGATCTGGCCGCTCAGGATCAGGGGCGGCGGCGGCTTCCTGGGGATCACGCGCGGGGCGGCCAGGATGAGGAGCACCGCGACGGCGTGGCCGGCCGCCGAGTATCCCACCATGGCGGGAAGCCCCCATCGGGGCTCCGTGCCGAGCCGGACCCTCACGCGCATGGCGCTCACCTGCGGCTCCCCCGGCGGCGCACGGGGACGGCCGCGGCCGGAGGGAGCGGCTCGGTGACCAGCCCCACCCGGTCGATCCCGGCCTGTTTGATCCGATCCATGACGGCCATCACGTCTCCGTACGGGACGGCCCTATCGGCACGCAGGTACACGAACGGATCGGCCATGGAGCGCGAGGCCGCTTCCAGCCGCTCCTCCAGCATGTGCAGCGCGACGGGGGTCTCGTTCAGCCAGACGCGGTTGGTGCGGTCCACGGTGACCACCAGCCGGTCCTCCTCGGCCCCCGTGGCGCTGCGCGCCTGGGGGAGGGCCACGTCGATCCCGCGCTGCATCATGGGGGCCGTGACCATGAAGATGATGAGGAGGACGAGGATGACGTCCACCAGCGGCGTGACGTTGATCTCGGCCAGGCTCCCGCCGAGCCTGCGTGAGGACGCGCGCGGGACGATCATCAGTAGAGGGTCTGCTCGGCGCGGGTGAGGAAGTCGGCCACGAAGTTGTCCATCCGCGTGCCAATCGCGCGGATCCGGTTGACGAAGTAATTGTAGCCGATGACCGCCGGGATGGCCGCGGCGAGGCCGGCCGCGGTCGTCACCAGCGCCTCGGAGATGCCGGGAGCGACGACGGCGAGGTTGGCGGTGCCCATTCCCCCGATGGACTGGAAGGCGGTCATGATTCCCCACACCGTTCCGAAAAGGCCCACGAAGGGGCAGGCGGCCGCGGTGGTGGCGAGGAAAGGCAGCATCCGCTCGAGCCGAGCCTGCTCCTCGGCCGCGGCCCGCATCAGGACGCGCTCGATGCTGGCGATCGGATCACGGACGGGGCCGCCCCCGCCGTGGCCGGGGTTCGAGGCGGCGACGGCACGGGGGTTGCCGATGGCGTTGATCTGGCGGAACCCGGCGCGGTAGATGGCCGCCGCGGGGGAATGGGGGAGCCGCTCGGCGGTGTCCCGCAGATCGCCCAGGCTCGAAACCGCCCGGAACCTGCCGAGGAACGCTGCCGACTCCCGCTCGCTTCGCGACACAACGCGATACCTCTCCACCATGATGGCCCACGAGATAACGGAGAAACCTGCCAGCACGAAGAGCACGAGCTGGCCCATGGGGCCGGTGTGGGAGATAAGGCTGAGGATGTCGCCCTGGAATCCGGAGGAAGGCATCGGCGGGAGAGAGGGCCTCCACGGGGCTGTCGTGACGGCTCACGACCGGCGCGGATCGCGCGGATCGTCTCCGCGCGCGGACCGTAGCACAGCCGTCTCGAGGGGATCAACCGCGACGCGGATTAAGCGACAGAGGCCGAGCCCCCTCCTTATTGATCACCTCCAAGACGCCCTGGACCCGGCCGTCCTCCGAGAGGAGGGGAGCTGCGGCGACGCCGTCCCCTGAAGCCAGATCGGCAGGCGGGCCCATGTGCGGCCCCGCTCGACGCGCCACGCGGACCCTCTCCGCGAATGAGGAGGACCCCCGGCGCCGGACTGGCGTTCGTTGACCGTTCGTTGACCCCCCCGGGGCACCGGGGTAAGATGCGCCGTCCCTGCGCGGAGGGATCCCGACCCGGCGCCATGCTCTCCTACCTGAAGATAGAGAACCTCGCCATCATCGACGCCCTCTCCGTCGAGTTCGGCCCCGGTCTGAACGTCCTCACGGGCGAGACGGGGGCCGGCAAGTCGATCATCGTGGACGCCGTGGGGCTCCTCCTGGGAGAGCGCGGTGGCGCCGACATGATCCGCACCGGCTGCGAGCGGCTCACCGTGGAGGGCCTCTTCGAGACGGCCGGGCGCGCGGCGCTCCTCGACAATCTGGGACGCATGGGGATCGACTCCGGCCCCGAAGGGATCGTGCTGCGCCGGGAGATCACCTCGGCGGGGCGCTCGCGCGCCTTCATCAACGGCACCCTCGCCACGCTCCAGCAGGTGAAGGAGATCGGGGAGGCCCTGGCCGACCTGCACGGGCAGCACCAGCACCAGTCGCTCCTGCGCCCCGAGGGCCAGATGGAGGCGCTCGATCGCTTCGAAGGTCACGGCGAGGAGGCTGGGGGGGTGGCCGAGGCGGCCGGGGCGCTGAGGGGCCTGATCACCGAGAGAACCGCCCTCCGGCGGATGGAATCGGGAAGGGCGGTCCGCGAGGAGGTGTTGCGCACGGAGATCGGCGATATCGCGGCGGTGTCGCCCGACCCCGAAGAGGAGGTCGCGCTGAGACGCGAAGAAGCGCTGCTGAGGCACGCCGAGGAAGTGCGATCCCTCGCCGAGGAAGTGTGCGCCCTGCTCAACGAGGACGACGCTTCCGTGCTCTCGAGGCTCGGAACGGTTCGCGATAGGTTGGGCCGGCTCGCCGCCATCGACGATCGCTGCGCCGAGTCCCTGCGGGCGGTGGAGGAGGCGAGGCTCTCTCTGAGGGAGGCGCTCCGCGGCATCGAGCCGTACCGGGACGGCGGCGATCACGAGCCCGGGCGCCTGGAGGCCGTGGCCGCGCGGCTGGCCGCCCTCGATCGGCTGAAGCGCCGGTACGGCCCCGGCCTTTCGGACGTCGTGGCCCGGCTCGCCGCCGCCCGGGAAGAGCTCTCGGCGTTGGGCGGGGCCGCCGAGCGGCTCGGCGCCATCGACCCGGATGTGGCCGGCGCGGCCCGGCGTTACTCGGAGAAGGCGGCGCACCTGTCCCGGAGGCGCCGGGAGGCGGCGCGGTCGCTGCAGACGGCGATCCGCCGGGAGCTGAAGGCGCTGGCGATGGAATCCTGCCGCTTCAGTGTGGAGTTCCGGATGCGGGACGATCCGGACAGCGAGGTGGTGGTGGAGGGCCGGCGCGTGGCGTGGGGCGAAGGCGGCGTCGAGTCCGTGGAGTTCCTGATCGCGCCGAACCCCGGAGAGGAGCCGCGCCCGCTGGCCCGCATCGCCTCGGGCGGCGAGCTGTCGCGCATCATGCTGGCGCTTCGCGCGGCGTCCGAGTCGCCTACAGACGCGCGCTCGCTCATCTTCGACGAGGTGGACGCCGGCGTCGGGGGCCCGGTGGCCGAGGCCGTGGCGCTCAGGCTCAAGGCCCTGGCGCGCGCGCAGCAGGTCCTCTGCATCACGCATCTGCCGCAGATCGCGGCCCTGGCCGACTGTCACCTCAGGGTGGAGAAGGAGACGCAGGGAGGACGCACCCGCGTAGCCGCTCTCCCGCTTCAAGGCTCCGATCGCGTCGAGGAGCTGGCTCGAATGATCGGATCGCCCCAGGCGCCCACGGCCCGGCGCCACGCCGCCGCGCTCATCAACGGCCGGAAAGCGCCGTGAACCCGCGCGCGCGCCCGACGACTCCCGTGGTGGCCGTCTATCCCGGCACGTTCGATCCCATCACCAACGGCCACCTGGACATCATCGAGCGGGGGAGCCGTCTCTTCGACCGTGTGATCGTGGCAATCCTGGAGAACCCGGAGAAAGACCCTCTGCTCACGCTGGAGGAGCGCCGGGGGCTCATCCTGGCGGCCACCGCCCGTCTCAAGAACGTCGACGTCGAGTCGTTCGCGGGGCTCCTGACCGACTACGCCCGCTCCAAGGGGGCGCGCGTCATCGTCCGGGGGCTGCGCGCGATCTCCGACTTCGAGTACGAGTTCCAGATGGGTCTCATGAACCGGCGGCTCAACCCGGTCATGGAGACGGTCTTCATGATGCCGAACGAGGCGTACTCGTACCTCTCCTCGCGCCTCGTCAAGGAGGTCGTGTTGCTGGGGGGCAGCGTGCGAGGATTGGTGCCGCCGGAGGTGGAGCAGCTCATCGTGCGGCGCGCGCGCCGGAAGAGCGGGGCGGCTCGGGCGCGGCTGGCCGCGGCAGGCTCCGGGACGGCCGCTCCGCCCGGGGTGGAGGGGAGCGCGGTGGGGGCGGCGGGCCGGGACGGCCGCGCCGGCCGGCGTGCGGGAACGCGCCCCCGCAGGCGGAGGGAAGGAGGCAGGCGGTGAGACTGGCCGACCGGATCGCGGCGCTGCAACCTTCGGCGACCCTCGAGGTCAAGGCGGAGGCCGACAGGCTCAAGGAGAAAGGGATCGACGTCATCGACTTCGGGCCCGGCGAGCCTGATTTCAACACGCCCGAAAACGTGAAAGCGGCGGCCCACCGCGCCATCGACGCGAACCTCAGCCACTATCTCCCGCCGCTTGGATTGAAGTCGCTGCGCCGGGCCATCGCCGCCTCGTACCGGGAGCGATACGGCCGCGACTACGCGGAGGACGAGATCGTGGTGGGCTGCGGCGCCAAGAGCGTCCTGTACGCCGCCGCCATGGCGCTTTACTCTCCGGGAGACGAGGTTATCATCCCCGCCCCCTACTGGGTGTCCTTCCCGGAGCAGGTGCGCCTCGCCGGTGCGGAGCCGGTGATCCTCGATGCGACGGATCAGGACGGCTTCGTGCCGCGCGCCGCGGCCGTGGAGGCCCTCGTCACCTCGCGCACGCGCGCCGTCATCCTCTGCTCGCCCAGCAACCCCACCGGCGGCGTGATCCCGCAGGAGGAGATCGACCGGTTCGCCGATCTCGCCCTGCGGCGCGACCTCTATCTGATCTTCGACGAGTGCTACGAGCACTTCCTCTACGACGGCCTCAGACACGCCACGCCGGCCCGCTCGGACGCGAGGCTCCGGGACAGGCTGCTGCTCGTGAGCGCCGTGTCGAAGTCCTACGCCATGACCGGCTGGCGCGTCGGGTACGCTCTGGGGCCGCGAAGCGTCATCGGCGCCATGGCCGCCGTGCAGGGGCACGACACGACGCACACGGCGGCGGTGGCGCAGGCCGCCGCCGCGGAGGCCATCTCGGGCCCCCAGGACTCGGTGAGGCGGATGCTCCAGGAGTACGCGGCGAGGCGGGCGGTTGTCGTCGAGGGGCTCCGCGGCGTGAGCGGGATCGTCTGCGGCACCCCCGGCGGCGCGTTCTACGTCTTCCCGCGCGTGACCGGACTCTACGAGCGGCTCGGCGTGCGGGACTCGGCGTCGGTGGCCAAGGTGTTGCTGCACGAGGCCCGGGTGGCCACGGTGCCCGGGGAGGCGTTCGGCGCGCCGGGTTACCTGCGCTTCTCCTACGCGCTCGCGCTTCCGCAGATCCGCGAGGGCATGGTGAGAATCCGCCGCAGCGTCGGTTGAGGGGCCCCGGACTCCCCGTGATCGAGTATCATTGTGCCGCCGTGGCACAGTGGCGCCGGCCGCCGGACGCCGAAGACGTCCTCGTGCCACCCCCCGGCCTTTCAGGGAAGGACTCTACCGTGAAGCGCTTCCTGGTGTCAGCGATCGTCGCGATCCTGTGGATGGGGACGGCCTCCGCGTCCGGCACGGTGCTGCAGGCGGAGGTGAAGGGAGTCATCCACGGCATCACGTCCGAGTACATTGCGCGGGCCGTCGAGCGGGCCGACGCGTCGGGCGCGGCCCTCCTCGTCATCACCCTCGACACCCCCGGGGGACTCGTCTCCTCCACCGAGGAGATCATCCAGAAGATCCTCTCGTCGCGCACGCCGGTGGTGATCTTCGTGGGCCCCAGCGGCGCGAGCGCCACCTCCGCCGGCTTCTACATCACCATCAGCAGCGACGTCGCGGCCATGGCGCCGGGAACCCGCATCGGCGCCGCCCACCCGGTCACCCCCTTCGGCGAGAACAAGAAGGAAGACATCATGATGCAGAAGGCGGAGAACGACCTGGCGGCCCAGGCTCGCAGCATCGCCCAGAACCGGGGGCGCAACGTGGAGGTCGCCGAGAAGATGGTCCGCGAGAGCATCTCGCTCACGGAGCGGGAGGCGGTGGAGCAGAAGCTGGTCGACCTCATCTGCCGCGACGTGCCCGATCTGCTGGACAAGCTCGACGGCCGCAGCATCAAGCGCTTCGACGGGGCGGAGGTCGTGCTCCACCTCAAGGGGGCCGCGCTTCAGACCTTCGAGATGACCCGGAGGCAGAAGATCCTCGCGGTCGTCTCCGACCCGACGGTGGCGTTGATCCTGCTCGTGGTGGGGATCCTGGGTCTGTACGTCGAATTCACGCACCCCGGCCTGATCGCTCCGGGCGTGGTGGGGGGCCTCGCGCTGCTGTTGTTCGCCATGGCCACCCAGATCCTGCCCCTCAACCTGCTGGGCCTGCTCCTCGTCGCGCTGGGCATCGGGCTCTTCATCCTCGAGATCAAGGTGACCTCCTTCGGGCTGCTGACGGTGGGCGGCGTCATCGCGATCACGTTCGGCTTTCTGATCCTCTTCGAGGGACCCGTGCCGGAGATGCGGGTGCCCGTTTCCGCGGTCCTCCCCGCCAGCCTCACCCTGGGCGCGATCATGGCCTTCCTCACCCACAGGGCGCTGCGGGCCCAGAGATGGAAGGTGGCCACCGGCCAAGAAGGTCTGCGCGGCGAGATCGGCACCGCGCTCACCGACATCGAGGGGCAAGGGAGGGTCTTCGTGCACGGCGAGTATTGGAGCGCCACCGCCCGCGAGCGCATCCCGGCGGGTCAGAAGGTCCGGATCAGCGCCGTGAAGGACATGGTGGTCGAGGTCGAGAGAACCGAGTCTGGCTGACGCGCTCAGGAGGTACGGATGCCCATCCCTATCCAGTTCATGCTTGTTCCGCTGCTGCTCTTCGTCTTCTGGGTCTTCAACTGCATCAAGATCTTCAACGAGTACGAGCGGGGCGTCGTCTTCCGGCTCGGCCGCCTGCTGCCGACGCCGAAGGGCCCGGGCCTCGCGCTCATCCTGTGGCCCTTCGACCGCGTGGTGCGGATGAGCCTGCGCACCATCGTCCTCGACGTGCCGCCGCAGGACATCATCACGCGCGACAACGTCTCGGTGAAGGTCAACGCCGTTGTGTACTTCCGCGTGCTGGATCCCAACCGCGCCATCGTGGAGGTGGAGAACTTCCACTACGCCACGTCGCAGCTCTCGCAGACCACGCTGCGGTCGGTGCTGGGCCAGGTGGAGATGGACGATCTGCTCTCCCAGCGCGAGAAGCTCAACGCCCAGCTTCAGGCCATCCTCGACCGGCACACCGATCCGTGGGGGATCAAGGTCTCCATGGTGGAGGTCAAGCACGTGGACCTTCCCCCCGACATGCAGCGCGCCATGGCGAAGCAGGCGGAAGCCGAAAGGGAGAAGCGCGCCAAGATCATCCACGCCGAAGGCGAGTACCAGGCGGCGGCCAACCTCGGGAAGGCGGCCATGGAGATCTCGCAGAATCCCGTCACGATCCAGCTTCGCTACCTGCAGACGCTCACGGAGATCGCCACCGAGAAGAACTCCACCATTATCTTCCCGGTCCCGGTGGACTTCCTCAAGGCCTTCATCGCTCCGGCGGGGAAGCCCTGACTCCGAACCGCGCACGGCTGCGGCGAAGGCGGCCATCCCGGACTTGAAAGTCGGGGGCCTCCCGGCTCGGCCGGGTGACTGGGCATGAACCGAGTGCCCGAAGGTTAGCGTGGCCGAGGAGAGCCGCTCCGCGCCTCGCGAGTTCCAGCTCGAGACGAGGCACCTGGCCGCGATCGTGGTGCTGATCGCGTTCCTCTGCGTGGCGTCGTTCATGCTGGGCCGGTGGGTGGAGAGGCAGGCGTTCCGCGGCACGGGCGACGAGGCGGCACGCGGCGCCGCGGCGGGTGACTTGGCCGTGGAGGACGTCAACCGCGAGCTGACCTACTTCCGGACGCTCGAGGGTGACTCGCCCCCCCCGAGCGTAGCAGTCCCGCCCCCCGCGCCGCGGCCCGAACCCGTTCGCGTGGCGGCCGGGGCGCAGGCGGATGCGGCGCGCGCATCCGGGCGGGGATCGCCTCAGGGGATCCTGATCCAGGTCCTCGCCACCAAGGACCACTCCGCGGCCGCGCTCCTCGCGAAGAGGCTCGAATCGCGCGGCTACCCGGTGAGCGTCGCGGAGGGCACAGGACCCGGCGACGCGGGATGGAGCAAGGTGCGGGTCGGGCCCTACGCCGCGCGCGCGGAGGCGGAGAGGATCGCGAGGAGGCTTCGATCCGAGGAGGGCGTCCGGACCTGGATACCCTGACGTGAGGCGCGTTCTCCTCGCGACGACCTCGGGGGCGCTGCTCGCCGCCGCCTTCCCCTCGCCCGACATCGGCTGGATCGCGTGGGTGGCCGTCGCGCCCGTCATGGCCCTGGCGGTGACGGCGCGCTCGGTGCCGTCGGCCTCCATGGAAGGGTACGCCTTCGGCCTCGCCTTCCACGGCCTCACGTTCCAGTGGTGGTACGGGCTGTTGGTGGATTACGGCCGGCTCTCCCACCCGGAGGCCGCGGCCGTGTACCTCGGCCTGGCCCTCTACGTCGGCGCCTACGGGGCGATGTTCGCCGCCTGCGTGCGCGCCGCCGCGGCGCGGCACGGGCAGGCCGCCGCAATTCTTCTGGCGCCCGCCGTCTGGGCCGGGCTCGAGCTGATCCGCAGCCGGGCCTTCACCGGCCTTCCGTGGTCGCTCCTCGGGGCCACCCAGCATAGGGCGCTCGTCTTCATCCAGGTGGCCGATTTCGGCGGCGTGGCGGCGGTGTCTCTGGTCGTGGCGGCGGGCAATGCGGCGGTCGCCGGCGCGTTCCTCGCGCGGCGCGCGCGTGGGTCCGGCGACGTGTCGGCGCCATGGACACGCGCCTGCGCCGCGCTCCTCGCGGTGCCGGCTCTGGCTCTGGCCTACGGCTCGGCGCGGCTGTCGCAGGAGCCGCACCCCATAGGGACGATCCGCGCGGGCCTCATCCAGGGGAACGTGACGCAGGAGGAGAAGTGGGAGGCGTCTGAGGGGGAGCGGATCCTCGAGGCGCACCTGCAGGCCACGCGCCGGGCGGCGGAGGCGGGCGCGCGACTGGTGATATGGTCGGAGTCGTCCGTGCCGCTGCCTCTGACCTCCCATCCTTCTTACCGCTCACGGCTCGAATCCCTCGCGGGGGACCTCGGCGTCGACCTGCTGGTGGGCAGCGTCCACTACGAGGACCCGGGGCGGAGCACGGAACGAACTTTCAACAGCGCCTTCCTGCTGCGTGGAAGCGAGCCCGGGGCGGCGGCGCAGCGTTACGACAAGATCCACCTCGTGCCCTACGGCGAATACGTGCCCCTGCGCCCGTGGCTGGGCTTTGTGCGGAAGCTGGTGGTGGAGGCGGGCGACTTCTCTCCGGGCGATCGTGTCGTGGTGATGCGGAGCGGCGGAAGGGTCCTCGCGCCTCTCATCTGCTTCGAGGCGATTTTCCCCGCGCTCGTGCGCCGCTTCACGCGCGAGGGGGCCCAGGTTCTGGTCAACATCACGAACGACGCCATGTTGGGCCGCGGGGCAGGCCCCCGGCAGCACCTCCAGCTATCGCTCTTCCGCGCCGTGGAGAACAGACGGTATCTCTTACGCGCGGCCAACACGGGGATCTCCGCCGTGGTGGACGCGCACGGCCGCGTGATCGAGGCGGCCGCCTGCGGGCGAGAGGCCGTGCTGGTGGCCGACGCGCAGCTGTACGAGGGCCTCACGCCGTATGCCCGCTTCGGAGATGTCCTCGGGTGGACGTGTGTTATAGTGGCCGTCGCCGCGACGATCGCTCGCAGGGCCCGGACAGGAGACGCTTCATGGACGAGGATCTTCTCAGGCAGCACGCCGCCGTGAAGGAGCGCCTGGAGGGTCTGCGGAGCTACCTTTGACCTGCCGGCCAAGCAGAAAGAGCTCGACGCCCTGAACGTCCGGATGGCCGATCCCGCCCTCTGGGACGATCCGGCGGTCGCGCAGGGCCTCCTCCAGCGGCGGGCCCAGATGGATGAAGCGCTCGCCAGGGGCCGCAAGCTCTTCGCCGACCTGGACGACGCGGAGGCCTACCTCGATCTCGGCCGTGAAGGCCAGCCCGTCGCGGCGGACCTCGCCGCGCTGGTGCATGATCTGGAAGCGCGCGCCGAGCAGATCGAGCTCGAGATGATGCTTTGCGGCGAGCACGACCACGTCAACGCCATCCTCACCATCCACGCGGGCGCCGGGGGGACCGAGGCCCAGGACTGGGCCGACATGCTCTACCGGATGTACCTGCGCTGGTGCGAGCGGCACGGGTACCGCTTCGAGGTGATCGATCTTCAACAGGGGGAGGAGGCGGGCATCAAGAGCGCCACCGTGCTCGTGACCGGCGACAACGCTTATGGATACCTGCGCGCCGAGAACGGCGTCCACCGCCTCGTGAGGATCAGCCCCTACGACGCCAACGCGCGCCGCCACACCTCCTTCGCAGCCGTGTACGCCTACCCGGAGCTGGAGGACGACATCAAGATCGACGTCGACGAGAAGGATCTCAGGATCGACACGTACCGCAGCAGCGGCGCCGGCGGCCAGCACGTGAACGTCACCGACTCGGCCGTGCGGATCACGCACGCGCCGAGCGGGATCGTCGTCTCGTGCCAGAACGAGCGCTCCCAGCACCGCAACCGCGAGATGGCCATGAAGGTCCTGAGGTCGCGCCTCTACGATCTGGAGAGGCAGAAGAAGGACGAGAAGCGGGCGAAGGAGGAAGGGGCCAAGCGCGAGATCGGGTTCGGCAGCCAGATCCGCTCATACGTCCTCCACCCTTACAAGCAGGTAAAGGACCTCCGCACCGGAAGGGTCAGCACCCAGCCCCAGGACGTGCTCGACGGCGACCTCGACGGGTTCATCCGCACCTACCTGCTGGCCGCCGGCTCGGGGACGCTCGGCCAGCGGTCGGTGGGTGACGACTAGAAGGTGACGCCTTCGAGCCCGGCCTTGACGGTGCGGGGGTGTGATCTTATATTCGTACGGCTCTTTCCGGCCGCATAACTATCGGGTTTTCAATCACATGACAGATAACGCGCTGGACCGACGGGCTCAGATGATCCTCGGCGCCGTCGTGGAGCACTACGTCGCATCCGGGGAACCTGTGGGTTCGCGGACGCTGTCACGGCACGGTCCCGAGCCGGTCAGCGCCGCCACGATCCGCAACACGATGGCCGATCTCGAGGAGAGGGGCCTGCTTGAACAGCCCCACACATCGGCCGGGCGCATCCCCACCGACCAGGGGTACCGGGTCTACGTGGACAACCTCATGCGCGAGCGGCAGATCGCGCCGGAGGAGGAGAAGTTCATCCGTAACGCCCTGGAGCATCCGACTGCGGAGGCCGCCGATCTTTTCGCCCAGGTCTCCCGGGTCCTGTCGCGGTTGTCGCACCAGATCGGCGTCGTGGTGACGCCCAACGTCTCGCGGGTGCGGCTGAGGCACATCGAGTTCGTGAGGCTTGCACCGCGGCGCGTTGTGGCGATCATCGTGGCCGAGACGGGCGTGGTCCACAACAAGGTCTTCGAGACCGAGGAGGACTACGTTCAGGATCAGCTCGACCGGGCGGGGCGGTTCCTGACGGACACGTTCGGGGGATCCACGCTGCTCGAGATCCGTGAGAGGATCATGACGATGATGGCCGAGGAGAAGGCATCCTTCGATCGCCCCCTGCATGACGCCCTCGCTCTGGGCCGCGCCTCCGTCGAGGGGACATCCGCGCCCGCGGAGGGGCACAGCGTATTCGTGGACGGGACCTCCAATCTTCTGGGCGCGCCGGAGTTCGGCGATGCCGACCGCCTCCGGGCAGTCCTCAAGACCTTCGAGGAGAAACATCACATCGTGCACATCCTGAACCGCTGCATCGAAGAGGGAAGGGCGGGCGTGCGGGTCCTGATTGGATCGGAGACCCACGTGCCGGACCTGCAGCGCTGCACGCTGGTCGCCTCCGCCTACGGGCCGGAGGGGACGCCCCTCGGGGCTCTCGGCGTAGTCGGCCCGACGCGCATGGAGTACGCGAAGGCCGTGGCGCTCGTGGACTACGTCTCCCGATTCTTCGGGAGGCTCCTCGCGTCGTATACCGCGCCCTGAAAGGGTGGGCTGGCCGTGAGCGAGGGACCGGGAAAGCCCGAGAAGATCAGCCTCGACGACGTCCTCAAGGGCGGCGGGGGGTCCGGTCCGCCGGACGAAGAGGACGGGATCATCGAGATCATCCCTCAGACCGAGACGCCCGGCGGGGGCGCGCAGGACGTCCCCGCTCCGGCGGGCGGGGCGGGCGCGAGCACCGCTGCGGAGGAGCCGCACGCCGCCGCCGCCTCGCGGACCGAGGAACTCCTCAAGGAGGCGTTGGCGGAGAAAGAGCAGCTGCAGGATCTCTATCTGCGGGCTCGGGCGGACCTCGAAAACTTCCGCAAGAGGGTCGAGCGGGAGCGCGAGGAAGATCGCGCGCGCGCCGGCGCCGCCCTGCTGCGTGAGATGCTGCCCGCTCTCGACGATCTCGACCGAGCGCTGGCGCAGCCGCCCGAGGCCACAGGTTTCCGGGAGGGCGTCGATCTCATCCGGCGCCGCCTCGACGAATCTCTGCGCAAGCTGGGGATGGAGGCCATCGAGACCCTGGGAGAGACCTTCGACCCCTCCCGACACGAGGCCCTGGCGGTGGAGCCGCGCGAGGGTTTCGCGCCCAACACCATCATCGAGGAGATCCGCAGGGGGTACTTCTTCATGGGGCGGGTGCTGAGGCCCTCGATGGTAAAGGTCGCGGTGGCGGCGCCCGGACGGGCGGAGGAGCCCGTGGGGGCGCAGGGAGAGTCCGATGGGACAGATCATCGGGATTGACCTCGGCACCACCAACTGCTGCATCGCCTTCATCGAGGGCGGCAAGCCCCACGTGATCCCCACCAAGGAGGGGAGCCGCACCATTCCCTCCATCGTCGGCTTCACCGAGAAGGGCGATCGCCTGGTCGGACACATCGCCAAGAGGCAGATGATCACCAACCCCACCAACACGGTCCACGCGGTGAAGCGCCTCATCGGGAGAAAGTTCAACTCCCCCGAGGTCCAGCGAGCTCGCTCCCTGCTTCCGTACCAGGTCGCGGAGGCCCCCAACGGCGACATCCGCGTCCGGATCAAGGATCGGGACTACGCCCCTCCGGAGATCTCCGGGATCATCCTGTCGCGCCTCAAGGAGATCGCGGAGGACTATCTGGGTACGGAGGTGGACGAGGCCATCATCACGGTGCCCGCCTACTTCGACGATTCCCAGCGGCAGGCCACCAAGGACGCGGGCCGCATCGCCGGACTCAAGGTCTCGAGGATCATCAACGAGCCCACGGCGGCCTGCCTGGCCTACGGCCACGACGAGACCCAGGAGAAGCGTCTGGCCGTGTACGACCTGGGGGGCGGCACTTTCGACATCACCATTCTCCAGATCGGCGATGGCGTCTTCGAGGTGAAGTCCACGTCGGGCGACACTTTCCTGGGCGGGGAGGACTTCGACCACCAGATCGTCGAGTGGCTCTTCGGCGAGTTCCACAAGGCGCACGGGATCGACCTGCGCCACGACAAGCTGGCGCTCCAGAGGCTCAAGGAGGCCGCGGAAAAGGCCAAGTGCGAGCTGTCGGCGCAGGATCAGGCCGACATCAACCTGCCGTTTCTCTCGGCCGACGAGACGGGCCCCAAGCACCTCAACGTGAAGCTCAGCCGCAACGAACTCGAGAAGATGGTGGAGGGCCTGGTCGAGAGGACCCGCAAGCCCTGCCTCGATGCGCTGGGAGCGGCCCGCATGAAGCCGGAGGACGTCGACGAAGTGCTCCTGGTGGGCGGGCAAACGCGGATGCCCCGGGTCGTGGAGATGGTGCGCGAGATCTTCGGGCGCGAGCCGAACCGGGACAAGAACCCGGACGAGGTGGTGGGGGTCGGCGCGGCCATCCAGGGAGGCATCCTCCGCGGGGAGATCAAGGACATGGTCCTCCTCGACGTGACTCCCCTGAGCCTCGGCATCGAGACGCGCGGGGGGATGTTCACGAAGCTCATCGAGCGCAACGCCACCATCCCCACCCGCAAGTCGAAGATCTTCACCACGGTCACGGACAACCAGACAAAGGTGGAGGTCCACGTCCTTCAGGGGGAGCGTGAGCTGGGAGCCCACAACAAGTCGCTGGGACGCTTCGAGCTCGTGGGGATCCCGCCGGCCCCGAAGGGGGTGCCGCAGATCGAGGTTACCTTCGACATCGACAGCAACGGCATCGTGCACGTCTCCGCGCGCGATCAGGCCACCGGGAGTGAGCAGCGGATCCTCGTCACCCCCAGCAGCGGCCTGTCCGAGCGGGAGATCAACGACATCATCGACGACGCGCGCCGGCACGCGGAGGAGGATCGCGTGAGGGCGGAGCTGATGCGAATCCAGCACCGGCTGGAGGGGCTCCTGGACTCCAACGAGAAGACCTTCACCGAGTTCGGCTACCTCCTCGACGAAGGCAGGCGGAAGGACGTCCAGCGCACGCTCGCGGGGGCGCGCAAGGCGCTGGCGGGGACGAGCATCGCGGAGAGCACGGCCTGCCTGGAGAAGCTCCAGGAAGCCTCCAAGATCCTCACTGACGTCATCCTCTACAACCCCTCCCCCGTGTCGAAGGCGGAAGGTGAGCTTCCGCCCGAGCCCGAGCCGGAAGGCGAGATCTAGGTCGCGCACCACCGCCGACCGCGCCCGAGTGACCAACGCGCCGCCGGGGAGAGGGATGGCCAAGCGGGACTACTACGAGGTTCTCGGCGTGGGGCGCTCCGCCTCCACGGAGGAGATCAAGAGCGCCTACCGCAAGGCCGCCCTGAGATATCACCCCGATCGCAACCCGGGCGATAGGAGCGCGGAGGAGAACTTCAAGGAGGCCGCGGAGGCGTACGCCGTCCTCTCCGATCCTCAGAAGCGCGGACGCTATGACCAGTTCGGCCACGAGGGGATTGCGGGGGCAGGGGGCGTCGATTTCGACGCGTCGGTATTCGGCGACTTCGCGGACATTCTCGGAGACTTCTTCGGCTTCGGGGATATCTTTGGCGGCGCCGGGCGGCGGCGCCGCGGTCCGCACCGCGGCGCGGACATCGGATACGACCTCGAGCTGACCCTCGAGGAGGCCGTGTTCGGCAAGGAAGCGGAGATACGCCTCGTCCGCACCGAAGCCTGCCCGCGCTGCGGGGGATCGGGCGCGGACTCCCCCACCGACGTGGTCGCCTGCCAGGCCTGCCGCGGCACCGGCCAGCAGACGTTTCACCGCGGGTTCCTCACGATCTCCAGAACGTGCGGGACTTGCCGGGGAAGGGGCCGGACGATCCGCAGACCGTGCGGCGATTGCCATGGGGCGGGACAGGTGCGGCGTGACCACGCGCTGACGCTGAGAGTGCCGCCGGGCGTTGACACGGGCAGCCGCCTGCGAGTGCGGGGCGAGGGGGAGGCGGGCGAGGCGAGCGCGCCGCCGGGAGACCTCTACGTTGTCATCCACGTCCGCGAACACGAGTTCTTCAGGCGCGACGGCCGGCACCTGCGCTGCGACCTCCCCATCACCTTTTCGCAGGCGGCCCTGGGCGCCGAGCTGAAGATCCCCGTGATGGGTGGGGGGACCGCTCCTCTCAAGGTCCCGCCGGGGACCCAGTCCGGAACTGAGCTCCGCCTCCGGGGATACGGCGTGAAGGACGGCGCCGGCGCCGGGGATCTCTTCGTCGC
This sequence comes from uncultured Acidobacteriota bacterium, assembly GCA_964400605.1. Taxonomy (GTDB): domain Bacteria; phylum Acidobacteriota; class Polarisedimenticolia; order JACPZX01; family JACPZX01; genus CAYNUH01. The sequence continues at coordinate 25,410 of CAYNUH010000027.1, forward strand.
CCTGATCGTCCGCACGCCGGTCAAGATCTCCAAGGAGGGCCGCAAGGCGCTCCAGAGGCTGGCCGCGACGGGGGACGAGGAACTGCCCGACGAAGATCAGTCGATTCTCGCGAAGGTGAAGGATCTCTTCTCCTGATCATCGCCCGCAAGGGGCCTGAGGATGCGATGGTCCCATCGGATCCCCCGGGGTCGCGCCGGTCCGAGCGGCACCGCAGAGCCTGGATAGAGTTCACCGTCTCGGCCCCCGCGGCCGCGGCGGTGGCGCTCACCCTCGTGCTCTCGCACGCGGGCGAGATGTCCCGCTGAGCTCGCGGCCCCCCGGCCGTCACGCGGCGCCGCGGGCGGTCTCGGCGATCCAATCCTGAACGAGGCGCTCGAGGATGCTTAGCGGCACCGCGCCGTTGGTCAGGACGACGTTGTGGAACTGCCGGACGTCGAATCGGTCGCCGAGCCGCTCCATCGCCTGGCGCCGCAGATCGAGGATCTTCAGCATCCCCACCATGTACGCGCAGGCCTGCCCCGGCATGACGATGTAGCGCTCGACCTCGGCCACGGCCTCCGTCTCGGGCATCCCGGTGTTGTCCAGCATGTAGGCGATCGCCTGCTCCCGCGTCCATCTCTTGCTGTGGATGCCGGTGTCCACGACGAGCCGGGCGGCGCGCAGCATCTGGTCGCTCAGGTACCCCAGGCGATCGAACGGGTCGTCCTCGAAGCCGTTCTCGGCCGCGAGCCTCTCGGCGTAGAGGGCCCAGCCCTCCACGTAGGCGGTGAAGGGGATGATCCGCCGGAAGAAGGGGAGGTCCTTGAGCCCTTGCTGGATCGCGATCTGGAAGTGGTGGCCCGGGATCGCCTCGTGGTAGGCCAGCGTGCGCATGCGGAACTTGATGACGTCCCCGACCTTGCGGAGGTTGACGAAGAAAACGCCCGGCCGGCTCTCGTCGATGGAAGGCGGCTGGTAGTAGGCGGCCGCGGTGTCGGCCTCGCTGAAGCCGGGAACCCGCTCCACCTTCACGCCGACCGCCGGGCGAACGTCGAAGAGCCCGCCCAGCTTGCCGTTGACGTCGTCGATGATCCCCTGGAAGTCGGTGAGGATCCGGGACCTGCCTTCGTCGCTGTCGGTATAGAGAAACCTCGCCTCCCCGTTGAGGTGGGTCATGGCCTCGCGGTTCCCCTGAGAGCCGTACCCCTGGGCATCCAGGATGGAGCGGATCTCCTCCCGCAGGCGGGCGACCTCGCGCAGGCCGAGGGCGTGGATCTCATCCGCCGTCATGTCCGTCGTCGTGGCGGTGCGGAGCTGGTACGCGTAGTAGGCGTCGCCTTCGGGGAGCTTCCAGACGCCGTCGTCGGTGGTGGCGATCCCCTCGAGGTGCTCGAGGTACTCGACGAGCCGCCCGTTGGCCGGGGTGACGGTCCCCTCGATCTCGGATCGGAGCCGGGCCAGGAGCGCCTGGCGCCGGGCCGCGTCGAGTTCCTTGACGCCGTCCAGCTTCGACCGGAGGTTCGCGTACAGCGGGTTCTCCTCCGGAGGCTTCTCCTTCATCTCCCTCACCTGGCGGAGCACCTTGGTGATGACGAACCGGGGCGGGACGACGCCCCGCCGCTCCCTCTCCTTGAGTCCTCCGATGATCTGGTCGAAGGCGACGCCGAACTTGGCGATCCGGGCGATGTAGTCCTCAGCGTCGGCCGCCCGGCCGATGGCGTGGATCTGGATCATGAAGTCCGGGATCTGCGTCTGGATGCCGCTCATCTGGTTTACCGGGTAGCCGTGGAACATCCAGCGGGTCCCATCGTGGGCGTTGGCCATGAACCACTCGAGGACGTCGTACGAGAGGCGCTGGCTCTCGTTCATCGAGGCGCGGTCGTAGCGCCGCAGCACCCCCAGCTCGCCCTCCATCGAGCGCGCCTCCTTCAGCTCGAACTCCGTGGAGAAGTCGTCGAGCTCGTCGCTGTGGTAGGTGATCCCCATGGGCTCCAGGATCCGGAGCTGCGAAAGCATCATCGGGTGCCTGAGGGCGAAGGTGAGGAAGACCCGGGCGTAGAAGTGATCGATCGACCACGGCTTGAACCAGATGGTGGGGACGAGGAAGGCGGCCCCGGCCAGAGCGATCGCCAGGAAGGCGACAAGGGCGATCTTGATGAAGCGTCTCATGAGAACTCCCCCCGCAAACGTCTGTGCTGCTTCCGGCCCGACGGACGGTTGCACCCCGCCCCCGAGGACCGCGGCCGGACCTCGTGGCACGAGCCTACGCCCGGGCGCGAACGCGGATCAAGAGCCCGCGCGGCGCGGTAGTGTCCTACTTTGCTCGCGGGGACGCCTCCGCGCGCACCTGTGCGCGCTCGGCTCCCCCTTCGCTGCGCCACCCGCTCCTGGCGCAGTTCTTGATGTTCCTTGCTGGTCCCGCCACGCAGTCGCGGGTACCCGGCTGGTCTCAGAGGGCCCCGCTCCGCAAAGTAGGACACTACCTGCGGCGCTGAGGCGCTCGACTCACGGGGCTTCCCGGCCCTGCCGCCTCTCAGCCGCGGGCCGCGCAATGGGGTTGCTGTCGATGGGCTTTGCCGCCCTCCCGCCGCTCAGCCGCGGTCCGCGCAGCGGACCGTCGGCTGGAGCGGCGCTTACCGGCCGCATTTTGACTTACCCAAGTGGCTCATTTATATTGAGAACTTCCTCCGGGGCCCATGCCCCGCGCGGGAGCGCGCATGCACATCAACGACCTCCTCAAGATCGCCACCGACCGCAACGCCTCCGATCTCCACCTCAAGGTCGGCTCCTACCCGGTCATCCGCGTCCACGGGACGTTGCAGCCGCTCACCGAGCTGAAGCGCCTCATGCAGGAAGACACGATCGCGATGGCCTTCAGCATCATGAGCGGGCGGCAGAAGCAGAAATTCAAGGACAACTACGAGATTGACATCGCGTACTCGGTGCCGGGCCTCGGCCGCTTCCGCTGCAATATCTTCCAGCAGCGAGGCACCGTGGGACTGGTGCTCCGCGTCATCCCCATCAAGATCCGCACCTTCCAGGATCTGGATCTGCCCGCCGTCATGAAGACCATCTGCGAGGAGCAGCGGGGTCTCATCCTCTGCACGGGCACCACGGGCTCCGGGAAGTCCACGACCCTGGCCGCGATGATCGACTACATCAACTCCACCCGCACAGAGCACGTGATGACCATCGAGGATCCCATCGAGTTCCTGCACCGGGACAAGAAGAGCCTCATCAACCAGCGCGAAGTCGAGGTCGACACGAAGTCCTTCGCGCAGGCCCTGCGCTCCGCCCTGCGGCAGGATCCCGACGTCATCCTGGTGGGCGAGATGCGCGACTACGAGACGATCGAGACGGCCCTAACGGCCGCCGAGACGGGCCACCTCGTCCTGAGCACGCTCCACACCCTGGATGCCACGGAGACGGTCAACCGCATCATCTCGGTCTTCCCGCCTCACCAGCAGAAGCAGATCCGCATCCAGCTCGCCGCCGTGTTGAAGGGGGTCGTCTCCATGCGGCTCCTGCCGCGGATCGACGGGCAGGGCCGCGTGCCCGCCGCCGAGATCATGCGGGTGACGCCCTACATCCGGGACTGCATCGAGAACAAGGAGAAGACGAAGCTCATCCGCGAGGCGATCAGCCAGGGCACCTCGCAGTACGGCATGCAGACGTTCGACCAGAGCATCTACACCCTCTACCAGAAGGAACGGATCTCGCTTGACGAGGCGCTGCGGCGCGCGTCCAATCCGGACGAGTTCAAGCTGAAGATCCAGGGGATCCAGTCCACCAGCGACGCCGCGAGCCAGGAGATGGAAGCGAGTCTCCACAGCGACGAGTTCGGTCCCGAGGATCCCAACTCTCCCTTCACCATCACCCGCTGAGGGAAGTCCCACGGCCGCCCTCCGATCGGAGTCCTCCCCGCGGCGGCGCGCCGGCGCGAGCCCGGCCGGGCCGCTTCAGATCGCTCTGGAATCGCTGGTCCGCCGCTCCCGCACGGCGGCGGAGGTGCGCCGCCTCCTCCGACGCAAGGGCTTCGCCGGCGCGGCGATCGCGGGCGCGGTGGAGAGGTTGTCGGATCTGGGTTACGTTGACGACGCGCGCTACGCGGCGTCGTTCATCGTCACGGTGGCGACGACGAGGCTGTGGGGGCCGCACCGCGTGCGGCGCGAGCTGGCGAAACGGGGCGTGCCTCGCTCCGTCATCGACGCCGAGATGGCGCGCGCGGAAGCCGGAGGGCCGTCACCGGAGGCGGAGATTGATCGCGCCGTCGAGAAGGCGGTCCGACAGCGCGGGTTCCCGACGGACCGCAAGGGCCGCGACCGGTTGAAGGCGGCGCTCCACCGCCGGGGCTACTCGGGCGCCGAGATCGTCCGGGCGGTCCGGCGATACCAAGCGAAGGGAGAGGAGCCGGGGGAAGAGGCGTGAAGGCCGCCGAGATCCGCAGCAGCTTCCTGAGATTCTTCGAGGGCCGCGCCCACAGCGTGGTGCGCAGCTCCTCCCTCATCCCCTCCGGCGACGCCACGCTGCTGTTCACCAACGCGGGGATGAATCAGTTCAAGGACG
>CAYNUH010000027.1:29992-41381 GCA_964400605.1 uncultured Acidobacteriota bacterium
AGCAGGTGGGCCGCACGGCCCGGCACCACACCTTCTTCGAGATGCTCGGCAACTTCTCGTTCGGCGACTACTTCAAGCGCGACGCCATCGCCATGGCGTGGGAGTGGGTGACGGGAGACCTTGCGCTGCCGGAGGAGAGACTCTGGGTCACCATCTTCCAGGACGACGACGAGGCGGAGGCCTTGTGGCGCGAGGTCGCCGGCGTCGAAGGCTCCCGCATCCTCCGCTTCGGCCAGAAGGACAACTTCTGGGCCATGGGGGACACCGGCCCCTGCGGGCCGTGCTCGGAGATCTACTTCGACCAGGGCCCCGGCGTGGGCTGCGGCCGCGCGGCGTGCGCCGTGGGCTGCGACTGCGACAGGTATCTGGAGTTCTGGAACCTGGTCTTCATGCAGTTCGAGAGGCAGCCCGACGGCGCGCTGAAGCCCCTGGCGAGGCCGAGCATCGACACAGGGGCCGGCCTCGAGCGCCTCGCGGCGATCAAGCAAGGGGTCACCACGAACTACCGCAGCGACCTATTCTTCCCTCTCATAGAGGCCATCGCGCGACGGGCGGGCGTGCGCTACGGCGAGTCGGCGTCCGCCGACGTCTGCCTTCAAGTGATAGCCGACCACCTCCGCGCCATCACCTTCCTGATCGCCGACGGGGTCGTGCCCTCCAACGAGAAGCGCGGCTACGTCCTGCGCCGCATCATCCGCCGGGCCCTCACCTTCGGCAAGACGCTCCGGATGCTCCCCCCGTTCCTGCACGCCCTGACCGGCGGCGTGGTGGAGGGCATGAGGGACGCCTACCCGGAGATCGCGCAGCGCCGGGAGGCCGTGGCGGCCACCTGCCGCAGGGAGGAGGAAGCCTTCGAGGCGACGCTGGCCCGGGGCATGGATGTGGCGGAGGAGGTCTACACCCGCTTCCGTGGCGGAGAGGTTCCCGGATCGGAGGCGGTTCGCCTCTACACCACGTATGGCCTCTCGTTCGAGATCCAGCACGCGCTCGCGCTGCCGTTCGGCACGCGCCTGCCCGGAGCGGAGGCCATCGAGTCGGAGATGGAGAAGCACCGGGAGCGCGCCCGGGCCTCCTGGAAGGGGACGGGAGGGCGGGCGCTGCCGCCGGACGTCGCCTCGATCGCCGGCGCCGTCCGGAGCGCGTTCCTCGGCTACGAGACGCTGCGCGTGGAAGGCGCGCGCGTGCTGGCGCTGTTCGCCTCCACCGGCCGCGTGCGGATCCTCCAGGAAGGGGAGAGCGGTTTCGTGGTGCTCGATCGCACCCCCTTCTACGCGGAGTCCGGCGGGCAGGTGGGCGACACGGGCCGGCTCTCGTCGCAGGAGGGGAGCGAGGCCGAGGTGGAGGACACGTCCTCCCCCGCTCCCGGGATCATCCTGCATCACGTGAAGGTCCTCTCGGGAGCCCTCGAGGAGGGCGGCGCGGTGGAGGCGGCCGTCAACGAAGAGGCTCGGGCGGCCACCATGCGCAACCACACGGCTACCCACCTGCTGCACGCGGCCCTCAAGAAGGTCCTGGGACCCCAGGTCCAGCAGGCCGGGTCCTACGTGGGCCCGGACCGGCTGCGCTTCGACTTCAACTTCCCGGGGCCGGTCGGCCCCGAGGCGCTGCGGGAGATCGAGCGCCAGGTCAACGAGCGGATCGTGCTGAACCTGGCTGTTGAAAAGACCGAGAGGCCCTACGACGAGGCGATCCGCGGCGGGGCCGTCGCGCTCTTCGGGGAGAAGTACGGGGAGCGCGTGCGCGTGGTGACGGTGCTGGGATACTCGCAGGAGTTGTGCGGCGGCACCCACTGCCGCGGCACGGGCGACATCGGCCTGATGATCCTCACGTCCGAGCGCGGGATCGCGGCCGGCGTGCGGCGCATCGAGGCCCTCACGGGGTTGGCGGCTTACGATCGGGCGCGGGAGAACGAGGCGATCCTGCGGGACGTCGAAGGGGTGATCAACCGGAAGAGGGATCAGGCTGCGGCGGAGGTCGCGGCCCTCCAGCAGGAGAACCGCTCTCTCCAGCGTGAGATCGAGAGGCTGCGCCTCAAGCTGGCGCAGGGCGAAGCCACGATCAGGCAGGATCAGCCCGCGGGCGCCGATATTGTGGAAGGGGTGCGCCTGATCGTGCGCGGCGTGGAAGGGCTGGACCGGTCCGCGCTGCGCACGCTCGCGGACAGCCTCAAGCGCGAGATCGGTTCCGGCGTGGTGGTGCTGGGGTGTGCCGAGGCGAACAAGGCCTCCTTGCTGGTGGCCGTCACCGACGATCTGTCGTCGCGCCTCGACGCCCGCGTCCTGGTGCGGGGGATCGCGGAGGTCATGGGCGGCGGGGGCGGCGGCCGAGCGACGCTGGCGGAGGCGGGCGGCAGAAGTCCGGAGAAGCTTCAGGCGGCCCTGAGCACGAGTCGCTCCGTCCTGGCGCGCTGCCTGACAGGAGCCGCGGAGGGCGCCCGGTGAGGCGGCCCGCAGCGGCATGGCCGGCTCTGGTGGTGGCGCTCGCCGTTCCGGCCGCCTCGCCCGCGCGTGGCGAGATCCGGCATGAGATGCGCGGCGGAGAGATCGTCGCCACGAACATCCCGAGCGCCCATCCCAGGCCGGAGGTGTCCGCGTCCGTCGGAATCGGTCGTGCGAGGCCCCTCGGCTCCTCTGCTGTTCCGGTCACGCCGCCGCCCATCGTGGACCTCCTCGAAGGTTCCGCCGTCCGCTACGGATTCGACCCGGCCTTCATCGAGGCGCTCGTGGCGGCGGAGTCGTCCTTCGACCACCGGGCCGTCTCGCCGAAGGGCGCGCGCGGTCTGATGCAGCTCATGCCGGCCACGGCCCGGCGGTTCGGGATCCGCGACGTCCACGACCCCGCCTCCAACCTGGAGGCCGGCGTCGCCTTCCTCCGGGAGCTGGTGCAGCGCTTCCACGGCGACATGGCGCTGGCCCTGGCCGCGTACAACGCCGGGCCCGAGGCCGTTGCCCGCTACGGCGGCGTGCCCCCCTACGAGGAGACGCGCGAGTACTTGAAGCGGATCCGCGTCTACTACGGAGACGATCTGCAGAAGGGAGACCGGAGCACGGGCGGCGTGGGGATCCGCCTGGCGAAGGTGGAATCCGGCGGCGTCCCGCACTACACGAACCTCCGGCCACGCCGGCCCGCGCGGGGCGCGCCAGCCGCGGTCCGCACGGACGCCCCGTGAAGCGCGCCGCGAGGGGGTTCACCGCCCCGGCATTCGATCAGGGGATATTCCTCCTCCACCTCAACAAGGGGCGCGAGTGCCTGGGCCGCGGCGACGTTCACAAGGCCCGCGTGGAGCTCGAGGAGGCGCTGAAGCTCCGCCCGAGCGACGAGATGGTGCTCAATCTCCTGGGCATGGTCTACTTCCGGCTCGACATGCGGCGCGAGGCGGCGGTCCTCTACAGGAATCTGCTCAATCTGCACCCCGAGGCGGACATCCTCCACTCCAACCTCGGGATCCTGGAGTTCAAGGAGGGGCGGCACGAGGAGGCGCGCCTGGAGCTCACCGAGGCGCTCCGGCTCAACCCGAGGAATCCCAAGCCGCACCTCTATCTGGGACTCATCGCGCGGCTGCAGGGACGCGACGAGGAATGTCTGGATCATCTGAGGTCGGCCGGCGCCGACGCGCTGGCGGCCAGACTCGCCTCCGGCGGCGGGCGGGCGGCCAATCGACCCGAACAGCGGCTCGAGACGCCGGCCGGCGATGCGCCGGCGGGCGGGGGGGTGGAGGCGTCCGCGGGAGGTGAGGTCGTCGCCTTCGCGCGCCGTCCGTCCTTCGCGGCGGCTCCCACCGCATCGACGCCGCCGGCGTACGCCCCGCTCGATCTGCGCGACCTGATCGAATCCCGCGAGCGAGTGCGCAGCCTCGTGGGCGAGTCGCTCTTCGCGCTCAAGGGGCGCCGGGCGCTGGAGGTGGCCTTCCTCGGGCGGATCTGCGCGCGCGAGGGAGCCGCTGTCCTCGCCTCCGGCGAGATGACCGCCGCCCCCGGCCCGGACGGCTTCCTCCAGCTCTCAGGGCCCGGCAGGGTGATTCTCGCCGCCGGCCCCGGGTCCATTTTCCTGCTCCCACTCGCCGCCCAGCGTGTCTGGATCTCGCGTCCGAGGGCCCTGGCCTGGGAGGGCTGCGTCGACGCGGTGGATGGAGACGCCGTGGCCGGGTTGCCGGGCGTCCCGCTCGGGTTGCGCGGTTCGGGCATCTTCGCCCTCACGCTGGGGTCCGACCACCTGGTGGTCGAGATGCGGCGCGAGCATTCGCTGCGGCTCGAAGCGGAGGGGATCGTGGCCTGGACCGAGGGCGTCACCCTGAGGTCCGGGGCCTCGCCACCGCTCGGATCCCTGATGGGCGGCGGGAGGAGCCTCGCCGTCGCCTCGGGCCAGGGCCAGATCCTCATGGAGATGGCGTAGGCGCCGGTTGCGGGGCGGGCGCCCGTCCGCGTGCGCAGGCGGCTTGAAGGGAGGCTGGATGGTCGCGCGAGGCCGATGTCCTGGTATCGTGATGGCCGCGGTGATCCTCCTGTCGGCCGGTGAGGCCCGTGCGCAGCCGTTCGACGACGACGTACGGCTCCGGATCGGAGGTTACTTCCCCGCGGACCTGCCCACGTCGCAGGGGACTCTGTGGGGCATCGAGGTCCGCAACCTTCTCGACGCCCGCAACGGGATGGCCTACGGGGTTTACTTCTTCGCCGAGCAGCGGACCGAGTTCGTAGATCTGAACTTCGGCGGCGGGCCCGTCACCTTCACTTTCCACGCGGACATCAAGATCCAGCCCCTCCTCATCTCGTGGTTTCACATCTGGCCGCGCGCCCGGGTGACGTGTTTCGCCGGCGCCGGGCTCGGCATCTACGCCGTGGAGGCCTTCTCGGGAGGCTTCAGCAAGCGGGCCGGGGTGCAGATCAGCGACGTGGGCGACTTCCGCGCGCTGGAGGACGCGGTGCACCTCGGAGCTCATGTCTACGGCGGCGTGGACTTCCTGCCGGACGCGCGGTGGGGCGCTTCCCTCGAGGCGAGGGCCCACCTGGTGGAGGCCGGCTTCTCGGCTACCGAGATCTCCGCCGCCGGGATCTTCCGCTTCTGAGGCGGGGCGTGCGCGGCGCCTCCCCCGGGCAGCGGCGCCTGCCGGCCGGCTTCCCCCTCCTGGAGACGCACGTCCACCTCGAAGGGTCGATCCCGTGGCGCGTGCTCGCCCGGCTCGCCGCGCGCGCAGGAAGACCGCTGCCTCGGCAGATCGGCCGCGTCCGCCGGCCGCTGCAGCGGGGCCGGGGCTTCGGCGCCTTCCTGGACGCATTCGTCTTCAGCGCTTCGCTGCTGCGCAGCCGGGAGGACGTCGAGGAGGCGGCCGCGGCGCTGATCTCGGACCTCCGGGCGGAAGGGGTGCGTTACGCCGAGATCGCCTTCACGCCGCAGGTCCACGCGCGGCGCGGTCTCCCGGTCGGGGACATCGTGGCCGCGCTGGGCGCGGCACGGCTCCGCGCGCGGCAGGCCGGGGGGCCGGAGGTCGCCTTCATCGCCGACGGCGGGCGATTGTGGGCGCCCGGGTGGTTCGAGGAGATTGTGGATCAGATCGCCGCGGTCCCCGGGGCCGGCGTCGTCGCGGTGGGCCTCGGGGGCGAAGAGTCCGCGGCGCCGGCCCGGGCGTTCCGGCGCGCTTTCGAGCGCGCCCGGAAGGCGGGTTTCGCCACCGTGGCCCACGCAGGAGAGGGCACCACGCCGAGATCCGTCCTCGAGGTCATCGAGGAGCTGGGGGTGGGGCGGATCGGCCACGGCATCGCGGCCGCCTCCGACCCGTCGCTTCTCCGGCTGCTCGCGCGGCGCGGGATCCTCCTCGAGGTCTGCCTCACCAGCAACGTCCTCACGGGTTCGGTTCCCTCGCTGAGACGGCACCCGCTGCCTTCGATCCTTGACGCCGGGGTCCGGGTCGCGCTCGGCTCCGACGATCGGACCGTGTTCGGCACCACGCTGCGGGGTGAGTTCGCGCTGGCGATGCGGGAGGTCGGAGTGCGCCCGCAGCAGGCGGCGGGGCTTCTCCTGAACGCGGTGGAAGGGTCGCTGGCCCCGGCCAGACTGAAGGCCGACCTGAGGCGCCGGATTAAAGCCGCGGCCGCGGCGTGGATCGGTAGCGCTTGGGAGGGGACCTCTCGATCTTGACGAAGTTGCGGTGGAAGTCCCGATAGTTCTGGTAGCCGACCAGATAGGCGATCTCGGAGATGCTCTTGGAGCCGCCGCGCAGCAACCTCAAGGCTTCACGCACCCGGAGCTTGTTGACGAACTGCGTGAGGGTGGCGCCGCACTGCTTGCGGAACAGGTGGGAGAGGTAGTTGGGCGAGATGCCGGCGAAGCGGGCCACCTCCGGGAGCGAGAGCTTCCGGGTGAAGTTGGAATGGACGTAGTCGCGCGCCCGCTCCACGGCCGGGCTCCGCATCGGCCCGTCGGAGAGAGCCCCCAGGACTTCGCGGACGGCCGCCCGGAAGACCTGTGCCCTCTCCTCGGACGTCTCGCAGACGCCGAGGCGCTGCGCCAGGAGGAGCCGCCTGTCCTCCGTGAGGGCTGGGATCGGCTTCACCGCCTGCGCGGTCCGGTGCGCCTGGCAGACGGCGTCGAACAGCAGGAAGGAGATGGCTGCCGCCTGGGCGCTGCCCTGATCGAGGGAGGCCAGCCAGTGCTCGAACGCCTCGGCGGCTCCCCTGAGGTCGAGCAGGGCCAGCCGATCCAGCGCCTCCTCGATAGAGCCGGAGGCGGACGGAGACTCCGGAAGCGGCTTCCTGTGCAGGCGGCGGGGCATCTTCCTGCGCGCTCCGGCTCCCGGCCACCGGCCGTCCCGGCGCGTCCCGGAGGGAATCGCCGGATGGCGCCGAGGGCTGCATCTTCACGCTGAGAAAGGTGGCTCAGATTACCCGGCGCGCGCGCCCGGTGTCAACGGGTCGGCGGAGGCACCAGGAGCGCCGGCGGCCGTGTGGGCTCGTTCTACACCTGCCTCACCGCTGCGCGCAACTGCTTCAGCGTCCCCAGATGGTCCTTGTCGTGCGCCTGTATCCTGTGCAGCAACTCAGCCAGCGTGATCCGCCCGACGCCCTCCAACTCCCCGCTCCGCTCCAACTCCTCGCTCGTGAGCCTCGCGATGAAGGCACAGTTGTTTCGCCGTGCTCGCGCAAACCCGGGCAGAACGGTGTCCACCTCCTGGGTGTCATAGCTCCTTTCGACTGCCAGCTTCTCACCATCGATGTCGGGCAGGAACGGACTTTCCTCCTCCAGGATCCTGTGGATGCGCACCGTGTGGCCCTCCTGCTCGAGATCGTTGAGGTGGCACAGATGTTCGAGCATCGAGAACTCCGTCGCGGATGGTTTCCAGATCACCTGAGCGTGGGTCAGCCCGCTGAGGAGCAGCCGCAGCGCCTCGGGCACCCGGGCGAGCTCGAGATTGAGAGACTGGATGGCTGGTACGCTCATGGGGTCACTGTCCTCCTGCGAAGCCGCATGGAAACGCCCACGGCTCGGCCCCGGTGTCGTGTGCTTGCGGCGGGCCGGTCGCCGGGCGCGAGATCCACCTCGCGACCATCGTCCATCAGAACCTTTGCGCGCCCGGAAGCGACGAGACCCACGTGAGCCACCTGGCAGCTCCGCGTCCCGGCTGACGGACCCACGTGCGTGGACCATCTCCATCCGGGCTCGTACCGCGCACGCCCCACGGTCATGCCGCCCACATGGACCAGCTCGAACACCCCTTTCTCGAACTTCCGGGTCTCGTCGGGTGACTCGAAGCGACGCAGCATGACGGCTTCCATGTTGTCTCCAAGCCCTGGAACGATGCAACCCCTCGCAGCCGGAGCGGAAGCCAGGGCAGACGGTCTAGTTTGACATCCCCTCCCACCACTTCACCACCCGCACGGTGCGGAGCGTGGTCCAGCGGCCGGGCGCGCCGCTCCCGCGCCGGCGCAGCGCCACGCGATGTTGATCCGCCCCTGGTCATAGTGTGGACAGCCCCGCGTCGAGCGTCGGGTGTTCGAGCTGCGGAATGAGCTCCTCGCGCGCTCGGCGTGTGTCCCCCCAGTGGGAGACCCGGCCGATAAGGATGAAATCGCGGGTCAGTGGGGAAGGCGTGCCTGCAATGGTCGCGACCAACTCGCACAGGGACGCTGCCATGCTGATCAGCCGGACCGGCATACGGAGTGGGCGGGGATACCCCCACACGCGGCAGGCCTCGTCCAGGAAGTGCTGGAGCGTGACCGGCTGCTCGTCTCCGACGTGGTAGATGCCTCGTACACCGGGCCTCAGGATCGCCGCCTCTACGGCCCGGAGATAATCCGCGGTGGAAACCAGTTGATACCAGGTTGGCTCCCGCCAGACCGCAAGGAGGCGCCGCCGTGCGAGCCACCGTGCCGCTTCAATCATGAGGATGCCGCGCCCGTATACCATGCCGAGCCGAAGAACCACCGGTGTGGTCCCCGTTCCTTGAGTGCGCTCGAAAAGGAGTCTCTCTTCCTGAAGGCGGGTTTGGGCGTGGACCGAGATGGGCTGGCGGTCCAGCCGGCCGGTTGCCGGCTGGTCCACTGAGCTTGGACCCTCCACATGCGGGAAGGAGATCAGAATCACCCTTCCGACCCGGGCCTCCAGCGCGGCAGCCAGGAGATTCGAGAACCAGAGGGTGTTGGTCTCGGGAAGGAAGCGCTCTGGCCGTGGAGCGAACAACACGCCGGCGAAGTGAACGACAACGTCTGATCCGTCCACGGCCGTATCCAACGTTGTCGGGTCGCGAAGATCCGCCCGCACGGGGCGGACGTTGGGAGCGCCGAGAAGGTCCCCGGGAAGCGGCCTCCGGTGATACATCAATCGGAGGAGGTGTCCACCTGGCACGAGGTGGCGTGCGAGGAGACTACCGAGGTTTCCCGCCGCACCCGTGATCAGTATCGTGCGAGAGCCTCCCACTTGACGCGATCCTCCGGCAATATCCCCTTCGCCCCACCGCGGACCTGCGAGGCGGAGTAGACAGTATGACTTCCGCTTTGATCCGCTCGTTACAGTGTGCCCGCCGCGTCAGCCGGCGGTGACGCGCGCGGTCAGCTCGTCGAGCGCGGTGCGCACGGCGGATTCGCCCGGTGCCTCACAGTACACCCTGAGGACCGGCTCGGTGCCCGAGGGGCGGACGAGGATCCAGCCGTCATCTCCGAAGAGGAGCTTCACGCCGTCGAGAGTGTCGATCCCGGTCACGTTCATCCCTCCCACGGTCGCGGGGGGCCGTTCGCGCAGCGCTCCGGCGAGGAGGCGGCCCTTCTCGGGAGGGCAGGGGATGTCGCGGCGGGAGTAGTGGAGCTCGCCGTAGTCGGCGGCCATCTCCGACAGCAGCGCGGAGAGCGGTTTCCCCTCCGCTGCGAGCGCCTCGAGGAGCAGAAGCGACACGAGCAGCCCATCGCGCTCGGGGAGGTAGCCGGCGATTCCGATGCCGCCGCTCTCCTCCCCGCCGATGAGGAAGCCGCCCGCCTCCATCCGGGCCGCGATGTACTTGAAGCCGATGGGGTGGACGGAGAAGGGGAGGCCATGGCGCTTCGCGATCCGGTCGAGCAGGATCGTGTTCGCGTAGGTCTTGCAGATCTCGCCGCGCCCGCCGCGGGCGATGAGGCGTAGTGCCAGGAGCGGCGCGATCTGGAGCGGCGTGACGAAGACGCCCCTCTCGTCGTAGGCGCCGATCCGGTCTCCGTCGCCGTCGGTAGCCAATCCGATGTCGGCGGATCCGAGGCTCATCCGATCGCGGAGCGGCGCGAGATGGGCCGGCAGAGGCTCCGGGTTGACGCCGCCGAAGAGAGGATCGGGGTTCCCCCTCAGCGTCTCCACGACGGTGGCGGATCCCTGGAGCATCTCCTCCAGGATGCGCCCCGTGGCGCCGTGCATCGCATCGAAGACGACGCGCAGCCCGGCGCGCCGGATCCGCTCCAGATCCACCATGGAGGCCAGACGGCGCCGCTGCTCGCCGATGAAGTCGAAGGCGCGGACGGCCCCGCGGACTTGAGGATTGCTCCCAGCCGCCCGCTCCCCGGAGGCCAGGCGCTTCTCCACCAGAGCGGTCACCTCGGGGCCCGCGCTGGCGCCGCGGGCGGACTTGATCTTGAGCCCGTTGAACTCGGGAGGGTTGTGGCTCGCTGTGATGCTCAGTCCAAACGGGCTCATCGCCGCGACGACCTGGCAGGAGACCGCCGGAGTGGGGCACGGTCCGTCGGAGAGCCGGACGTCACGGCCGCCCGCGGCGAGCACCTCCGCGGCCTCGCGCGCGAAGGCGGCGGAGTGGAATCGGGTGTCGTACCCCACGGCCACCGGCCCCGCGGCGGCGGGCATGACTTCGTGGACGGCCCGGACCGCCCGGCGCAGGTTTTCGAACGTGAACTCGTCGGCGATGACGCCCCGCCAGCCGTCGGTGCCGAACCGGATGGTCACGGCAGCAGTCCCTCCGCGGCGACCTCGCCGGCGCCGCGGAACCGGTAGCCGAGCCGTCGCGCGCCTTCTATAAGGAGAGGGAGCACCTCGACGAACCGCTCGCCACGGGGCCGCGTGCTGCCCAGGTGCATCAGCACCACGGCCGGGCCCTCGCCCGGGCGGCGCGCCGCGAGGCGGCGGAGAAGGGACGCCACCGCAGCCGCCGGCGGATGGTAGAGCCGCGACGACCGGTCGCTCACCCAGTCCAGGGCGTCGAATCCGGCGCTCCAGCCCACGTGCCGGTACCCCGCGGCCGCCCCCCAGGAGAGGATCTCAGCGTTGATCTCGCCGTAAGGAGCGCGCCACAGAGGGGCGAGGGAGCGTCCCGTCGCCCGCTCGAAGATCCGCCGCGCGTCGTCCATCTCTCCCGCCAGGCGGGACTGCGTGAAGCCCGGAAGCGTCCGCCTCAGGCCCTGGTCGCCGCCGGGCAGGGTCAGGTGATCGTGGTGGAAGGTGTGGTTGCCCGCCTCGTGCCCTTCCTCCGCGATCCGGCGGGCGATCTCCGGGTGCTCGCTCACGAAGCGGCCGGCCAGGAAGAAGGTGGCGCGGACGCCGGCGGCGCCGAGAACGTCGAGCACGTCGCCCGCGCCGTCGGCCGACCAGGCGGCGTCGAACGTGAGGACGAGGACCCTCGTACCGGACGGCCGCGCGGGGCCGCGGGCGAACGCCCCGGGAGGATCTCCGCACAGCGCGGCCGCGGGCGCGGCGCCGCAAGCGAGGACGAGGAACGCGATCACGGCCGCGCGGGCGCTCGGCGCGTGCAGGGGCAGGATGAGTAAGGCGAGCTTGGATGTCATCCGTCGGCGCCGCCGCTTCCGGCGGCGTGGACGACGGTACCACGCTGCCTCCGCGAGCGTCAACGCAAGAGGGCGTTCGGAAGTGGCTCAGTTCGCGTGCGCCGGTTAAAACCGGCGAGGTGTTGTGGATGGGAGTTCCATACGGG
>CAYNUH010000028.1:0-33031 GCA_964400605.1 uncultured Acidobacteriota bacterium
GAACTCACAATAAGTGATCTGTTTTCAATGAGTTACTAAGATCCTACCTATGAACAACCGTGAACCCGCCGGCGGGCGGGGGGCCTGCCGCGGAGACGTCTCCGCGCTCGCCGGCTGCGGCTGATGCCGGGCGCTGGACGGCCTATCGTCCAGGGAGCTGGGAGAGGCACTGGCAAGATCGTGAGCACATTCGTCAGGCTGTTCTGCTAATCAGGCACTTCACGGGAGGAAACCCTCCATGAGCGGCTCTGCGACAGCCAACTTTGGACTCGTTCAAATTGGGCAGATCGCGGTCCCGGTCGGCGATATCGAGCGGGCAATCGCCTTTTACCGCGATACTCTGGGAATGCGTTTCCTTTTTCAGGCCCCACCGGGCCTGGGTTTCTTCGATTGCGCCGGTGTCCGGCTGATGCTGGATGCTCCCGCCAAAGCCCAGGCCGAGAATTACAGCTCAGTCATCTACTACACGGTCCCCGATCTCCAGGTTGCCTTCGAAACGCTATCGGCCCGTGGCGTTCTTTTCGAGGCGAAGCCTCACGTCATCGCGAAACTGCCCGACCATGAACTGTGGATGGCTTTTTTCCGCGATCCGGACGGAAACCTTCTTGCGCTCATGAGCGAGGTTCGGCTGTGATCGTCCAATGTTTACACGGGGGACGTTCCTCGTGACGTTGGCGCCCAGCGATGGCGGCGATCGTCAGCAGATCTCGCGCCGCTATCTCGAGATCTGGCGAAAGAGGGAATGGCGGTGGCGAGTGGCGCGCGCGATGGACAACGTGGGGAGAACGTAGGGACTACAGACCCCGAGGCGCGTGCGATGGCTGTCGGGTTAAAGAACAGGCACCGAAACAAATGGCGATGCTCCCTGGCGCGACCACGATCCACTCTGGATCGCTGCGATGAAAGGTACGTCGATCGCGAGTGTCCTCCGGCGATCGATCCGCGCCCACGCGCTCGGCGGGCGAGCGGGGACCGTGGTCGAGGCGGTCAAACGCGCCGCCGGAATCTACGGCTCCGCCCCGACCTGCCATCTGGGCGTTCAGGCGCGAGTGCGTGGCTACACGCAGGGCGACGTGGACGACGCGGTCCTCCGCACGCGCAAGCTCGTTCGCGTTCGCGCCATGCGCGGATCCGTTTACCTCGTTCCCCGCGATCTCGTGCCGGCTGCGCTCGCGCTGACGCCGCTCCGTCCTGTGGCGCACTGCGCCAGGCTCGCCGGCATCAAGGTCCGTGAGTACGCGCCGCTCACGGGGCGCATCGAGCGGATCGTCGCCGAGCGGGCGCGCACCGCGGCCGAGATCCGGGAAGCGCTCGGCAACAAGGCGCCGAGCGGCGCGGGCCTCACCGCGATCCTCGGGCGAATGAGCCGCGAGGGGCGCATCGTGCGCGCCCGCGTCCGCGGCGGGGAGCGGAGCCAGAGCTACGAGTACGTGCGCATGGCCGACTGGATCGAGCTCCCCGACGAGCGGCCGTCCCTCGCGGATGCGCTGTGTGCCCTCGCGCCCCTCTGGTTGCTCGCGAACGGTCCGGCGACCGCAGCCGACCTCGCCTGGTGGGCAGGGACGAGTGTCCGGGAAGCGGCGCGGGCGCTGAACGCGATCGGGGCGCGGTCGATCAAGGTGAAGGGGATGAAGGGAGAACTCCTTGCCACCGAGGAGCTGCTCGACGACCTCGTGAGAACGCCCGCCGCCGACGCCGACGAGGTGCACCTCCTTCCCTGCTGGGACTCGTACGTGATGTCCCACCGCGACCGGAGCCGCTACCTCGATGACGCGCACCGGCCGCACGTGGTCGACCGCATGGGCAACGTGACCAACGTCGTGCTGCGCGCCGGACGCATCGTGGGCGTCTGGGACATCGACGGACGTACGCTCCTCCACGCAGCGTTCGATCCGATCCCGCGCCGGGGGCTGGCGGCGGCCGCGAACCGGCTCGCCCGGCTCCACGACATCGTCTCCATCGAGGAGGTCGTCGATCCACCGCCGCTTGCGGCGGGCGGACAGAACGCGTTCCTCGCGCCTCTCCGGTCGCCCGGGAGGAAACGGCGGCATCGATGAGGCGTTGCCCCGGGTCAGGTCTGGATGGCCTGGGGCGCTCATGACGATGCGGTCGCCGATCCCTGACCGGGGCCGACCTCGAGGATCTTCCAGCCGCGCCGCACGCCCAGACGGTCGAAGAGCGCCGAGACGGTCGGGTCCCACAGCCGGGCCTGCGCTCTCAGGCGGGCCGCTTCGCCGCCCGAGTCGCCCAGCAGGTAGCGGTAGCGGCCGTCAGGCACCGGGTGAGACGGCTCTCGGTGCGCGAAGCGCTTCGTGTTCCAGAAGCCGCTGCTTCCGCCAGAGCCCTCCGCCATATCCCGTCAGTTGGCCGTCGCTCCCGACGACCCGGTGGCAGGGAACGATGATCGCTACGGGGTTGTCCCCGTTGGCACGCGCGACGGCTCGGATCGCCTTCGGGCGGCCGACGTCTCTCGCGACGGCGGCATAGTTCGTGGTCGCGCCGAAGGGGATCTGCTGCAGCCGGCGCCAGACCGTCCGCTGGAAGGGTGTGCCCTGCGCGAGAAGAGGGACGGAGAACCGCTGGAGCCGGCCGGAGAAGTACGCCTCGAGTTCCCCAGCCAGACGATCGATGACGGCGTTGTTTCCCGGGACCAGGGCGCAGTTCAGACGGGTCCGAAGCCGCCCGAGCTGCGTCTCCAGCATCCGCCGGTCCGCGAACTCGAGCAGACACAGCGCCTCCTCGGTCGCACCGGCGACCATCGGTCCGAGCGGCGTGGGGATGCGGCCGAGCGTCACCAGGGCGGACTTCCGGGCGTCACGAGGGGCGGTGCCGAGGAACTGTCTGAAGGCTTCGTTGAAGCCGCTCAGCGATCCGTACCCGTGTTCGAACGCCGCGGCGGCGACGCCCGAACCGTGCCGTATCTGTCCCAGGGCCAGCCCCAACCGCCGGGCGCGGCCGTAGGCGTGGAAGGTCATGCCGTGATGCTTCTGGAACCAGCGTCGCACTCGATCCGGATTCATCCCATGCCTCCTCAGGTCCGCGTCGGTCCACCGTCTTGAGGGGTCGGCCTCCGCCGCTCGCATGAGATGTCCGAGCCAGGCGGGTGGCGTTCCCTCGGGCTCCACCGGACGGCACCTCTTGCACGGCCGGAAACCCGCCGAGAGCGCATCCCGGATCGAGCGGAAGAACTCGACGTGCTCCGGGCGCGGCTTTTTCGCGGGGCAGGTGGGCCGGCAGAAAACGCCGGTGGTTCGGACGCCCGTGAAGAAGATGCCGTCGTAGGCTGCGTCCCGAGCCAGCAACGCGGCCCTCATCTCGACGACGGGCGGTAGCCTGTGCGCGGTCATGGTCCGAAGCTTAGGGGGCGGTCGCCCCCCGATCCACCGGAATCTTCGGATCGAATTCTCTGTGGCCGCGGGGGCTGCGCTCGGCCGCCTCGCCGAGGATCGCGGCCTTCGGGACGCCCGCGAGTGCACGAAGGGTCCGCAGTACGAGGCGGTCTACCGCCGGGTGGATCTCGAAGATCGCGCCGTCTAACATCGGGACTTGCCGCCCGCTGGCTTCCTGCCTTGGACCCTGCCGGGGCGCAGCGCGGCTCGGGCCCGCCGGCGGCGGCCGAGCGCAAAGGTCACCCCGCCGCGTCGCCGGGAGATTGCGGGAGGAACACATGGAACAGGGTGGAGCCCACGAGCGCGCATCACGCAACGAGATCCGGGATGCGGAGCTGCAGGGGCAACTGCGCGATCGCAGACGGAAACTCCAGGCGGCCGCGTCGAACCGGCCGGAGGTCGAACATCTCGTGCATCTGCTCCATGAAGTGGACGCGGCCCTGGAGAGGATGGAAGCCGGCGCATTCGGCATCTGCGAGACCTGTCACGATTCGATCGAGAACGACCGCCTGCTCGTGGACCCTCTGTGCAGGAACTGCCTCGATCATCTCTCCGATGCCGAGCGGCGGGCGCTGGAGCGCGACCTGGATCTCGCCTTCCAGGTCCAGAACGGACTTCTGCCGAAGTCCGGGCTCGCCGTCGACGGCTGGACGGTGGCCTACCACTATGAGCCGGCCGGGCCCGTCAGCGGCGATTACTGCGACCTCATCGTCGTGGAGCCGGGCACGGCTCTGTTCGTGCTCGGGGACATCAGCGGCAAGGGGGTCGCCGCGTCCATGCTGATGACGCAGCTCCATGCGATCTTCCGGAGCCTGATCCCGTCCACGCGGAGTCTGCCCGATCTGCTCACGAAAGCGAACCGCATATTTTGCGAGGGGGTTCTCTCCTCGCACTTCGCGACTCTCGTCTGCGGATGGCTCACGAATGACGGCGGTGTGGAGATCTGCAATGCCGGCCACTGCCTGCCGCTGCACGTCCACCAGGGCGGCGTGTCCGCCGTCGCATCGACGGATCTCCCTCTCGGCTTGTTCTGCGAGAGCCGATACAGCTCCCGGAGGCTGGAGATGGAGAAGGGCGACAGCCTCGTGCTTTTCACCGATGGCCTCTCCGAGACCTTCGACGCTTCCGGCGTGGAGTACGGCACGCAGCGTCTGTCGGAGCTGCTGAGACGGCATGGGCGCCTCGCGCCCAAGGAACTTCTCGCGAGGTCGCTGGGCGATCTCGTGACGTTCCGCGCGGGCGCCGCGAGGACGGACGATCTGAGCATCATGATCATCAGGAGAGATTCTTGAGGGCCCGTTCGACGGATTGACGAAAGGCCCTGCTTGGTCTACAGGTATGGGGTCCCACCGGGCGCCGCTCCGGCGACCGGTCCTTCTTTTGGAGAAGCGCATCATGAGAAGACTGCGAAGCATCAGCCTGCTGGCCGTCCTGGTCGTCACCTCGCTCGCGGCGGCGGCCGAGCCCAAGCGCGAGGACGGCCTCTCCGTGTACTTCATGCCCGAGAGGCTCGCCAAGATGCGAAGCGACAAGGCCGCCGGGTTCCAGGTGACGGGCCGGCACCAGAGCAAGGAAAAGAAGGTCTACGCGACCGCGGAGGAGCTACTACAGTTCCTCAAGACACTCGCCCCCTCGGTTCGTGAGAATGGCGTGTGGGTGGTGACGAGCGCCCCCAACGCTTACGCCGAGGGCGAGCTGAAAGCGCTGGATCGGCTCAAGGAACTCTGTGCCCAGAACAGCGCCCCGCTGTTCGTCTCCCGAGCCGCGGATCTCCCGAACGGCTGGAAGAAGCAGAACTGAGCCAGGGCGGCGGCGCCTGTCAATCCACCGCGAGCGCGCCGCCTTCCGGGCCGGCGTAGCGCAGGTGGACCAGGCGCGATCCCCCGTGGACGGCGCAGCGGCCGGGAACGCAGACGGACACCTGCTTGGCCGCGCACCCGGGCTCGACGCTCGCGATGTACCGCAGCGACACGCTCCGGAGCGCCGTCTCGTTCTGGATGACGATCGCGCTTTCGGGCGCGGCGCAGGCGGATCGGATGGCCCGCTGCTGGCTCCCCACGGGGGTCCCATACCCTCCCCGGGTGCCGTCCCGATCGCGGATGTAGCCGACCCAGGAGACGACGAACGCGAACTGCGCGGCGGCCACGAGCCATATGAGGGCCGTCGCCGCGTTGGCCAAGGCAGGCCGGCGCGGGCGGAGCCAGGCGAGCGATCCCGCGATCCCGAACGGGATGACCCACCAGGTCGGAAACTGGTAGTGGGGATGCGGCGCCAGGCCCCTGAGGGCGTAGAGGAAGGGATAGACCAGCCAGGTCGCGGCGGCGAGGAGCGCGATCCGGCGGCGCGCCCGCTCCGGGGATCGAAGCGCCGCTGCGATCCCCAGCAGGGCGAGGACGGCGCCGAACGCCATCGACAGCGCCGAATGGCGTAACAGCATCCGGGCTTCCCCCAGCCATTCCTGGAAGTCCCACCAGGACGCCTCGAAGAAGTAGTCCGCCCCCCACACCGTCCCCACGCGCGCAGGCTGGAGAAGGTGCGCGGCCCAGATCCCGAGAGAAAAGCCAGCCGGGGAACGGCTGAGGTGCGGCGACGCGCGTAGCAGGAACGTGAAGTAGGGGATGTTCACGAAGACGATCCCCAGCCCGAGAGCAGCGCTGCCCGCCAGCGCCTGCCTCACGTTCCCCACCCCCGCCCGCGCTGCGTTCGCCGCTGGCGCCGGTGTTGCGGACGGCTCCGGCGGCCGTTCGGCCCCCGCGCGCATCTCCACCATGACCAGCGCGAGAACCAGAGCTGTGAACGGCACGACCATGAGGTGGCTCGACACCGCGAAGCCCAGGACCAGCCCCAGGACGATGGCCCTCTTCCATCGAACCGGACCGGATCGGGCGAGGATCACGATGATTACCGCGACGGATGCGTTGACCAGCAGGTCCCACGCCGTGCGCGACCAGAAGAACTGGTACGGGGACGAAGCTATCCAGGCCAGCACCGTCGCGAAGAGCGGCAGCCCTCCGCCGAAGAGACGGGCCAGGCCGAGCGCGAGCGCGAGGTGCGCCAGGCTCACGGTCAGGCAGAGGGCGAAAATGCTTCGCAGCGGGTCGGGGCCCAGGATCCGCTGCACCACGCCGTAGAACCAGACGATGGACGGCCCGTAAGCGATCCCCTGCGTGCCCGCCATCTGGTGCGTGGCCCACCTTCCGGTGACGAGTTGATCGTGGGCGAGGGACAGCATCTTGGGCTCGTCCAGGATGAAGGCGGCCAGATCCAGATCCGCGAAGCGGTACGCCAGCATGGCCACAGCGATCGAGGCGAGAAAGATCCCGCCGAGCAGGCGCAGCGAGGGGCGGTGCACACGCCGTGGATCTTCGTCGGAGCGCAGCGGAGATGGGCCCGGTGACGCCCCCTCGCCGGTCACGAGATCCCTTCGCACCGCTGTGAACCAACCCGCCGGTCGCCGCTCACTCCCGAGGCTCCGCCTCGAGGATGAACTGGTAGGCGAACATCCGCTTCCAGGCGCGCGCGAGGAGGTGCGAGATGCGGTGCAGCCACGACCAGGGGGCGCGGCCGAAGAGGGGATGGAGGGCCGGCAGCGGGATGGGCGTCGCGTCCACCCGGGTGACCCGGAACCCGGCCTCCTCGATGAGGCGCCGGAAGGCGTCCAGCGTGTAAAGGTGGACGTGGGTCTGGTCGAGGATCCCGCGCGGAGCGTAGTCGAACCGGCCGAGGAGGAGCGACAGCCGGTAGTACCACAGCGCGATGTTGCCGGTGGAGGCGATGATGCGCCCGCCTCTCCCGAGCCGCTCGCGCGCCGCGCGCAGCACCTCGAGCGGGGCGCGAACGTGCTCGAGCACGTCCCCGAAGACCGCCACGTCGAAGGCCACATCCGGCGGCAGACTCATACCCCGGTCGACATCCTGCTCGATGAAGCGGTCGTACCCTCCGCCGCCCGGAGGCGCCGCGGCGTCCAGCCCGACGACCCGGCACCCCTTGAGCCTCAGCGCCTCCCCGAAGCCGGCCGCGCCGCACCCCACGTCGAGCACCGAGGCGCCCGGCGGCACCCGGGAGATGATCTTCGAGTGGCTCGAGAACGGGTCGTGCAGCTTGGCAGGGTAGCGGTCGCCCTCGATCCGGTACTTCTCGATGGTCCTGAACCCCGCCCGGTGCAGGCGGTAGTCCAGCGTCGTGCGGATCACGTGGCCGGCGTAGCGGATCCCGTTGACGCGGCAGATCTCGTTGCCGTAGTACGTGGGGATCGGCACCTCGACGACTCGGAAGCCGCGCGAGAGGAGCTGGATGAGAATCTCGGTGTCGAAGTGGAAGTCGTTCGAGTTGAGATGGAAGGGGATTCGTGAGAGCGCGGCCGTCGAGTAGGCGCGGTACCCCGAATGGAACTCGGAGAGGCTCGAGTCCAGCGCGAAGTTCTGGAACCCGGAGAGCACCCTGTTCCCCAGGTACTTGTAGATCGGCATCCCGCCCCGCAGCGCGCCGAAGCGGGTCGTCATGCGCGACCCCATCACCGCGTCTGCCCGTCCCTGGAGCAACGGCTCCAGGATCCGCGGCAGCGCCTCGGGAGCGTATTGTCCGTCGCCGTGGAGGAGCACCACGAAGTCGAACCCTTTCTCGAGGGCGTAGCGGTAGCCCGCCTTCTGGTTGCCGCCGTACCCCTGGTTGCTCTCGTGCCGGTAGATGTTGAGGTTGGTCTTGCCCCTCTCGTGCTTGTAGGCGCGGCTGAGCATCGCCGTGTCGTCGTCGGAGGCGTCGTCAAAGACGTACACCTCCGCGACCATCCCCCAGACCTCCGCGGGAATCCGGTCGAGAACCTTTGTCAGCGTGGTCACCGCGTTGTAGGCCACGATGAAGATGGCGACCTTCGTCCGGGGCTCCTCGCCGGCGGAGGGGCGCATACCGGACCTACGCTGCGACCGCAAGGGAGGCCGCCGGCGGGAGTGGTCCCGGGGCCGCGCGCGGCGAACGGAGCCGAACGGCGAGCCAGACCGCGGCGGCGCCCCACAGCGCCAGGTAGGCGACGAACGCGACGCGCAGGCTCAGCCCCATCGCGGCGCTGAAGACGTTGCGCATCGGCCCCGGGGACCCCGCCGCCAGCATGGGGAAGATGTGTTCCCGGAAGGGATCCTGGATCCGCTCGTCGGGCAGCGGGTCCGTCAGCGTGGCCGCCAGCATCAGCACGGCGCCCGCGGCGGCGAGCGCGCCGAACAACCGCGGCAGCATCCGCGCCGCCGGCGCGAGGAGGAGCAGGGCGAACGGCAGGGCGGGCGTGACGTAGCGAGGTCCCACGCAGAAGCCGCCGTACGCCGACGGAAACGCTGCGAGGAGGCCGAAGTAGAGGAGGACCCCCGCCGCGGCCGGGACCAGATCCGGGTGGCGCCGGGCTTCGACGCGCAGGCGGTCGAGCCCGACCAGCAGCAGCGCGAAGACCGGCGTGCAGTAGAAGAGCCCGCGCCAGGGGCGCACCGTGACGTCCGCCAGCCGCGCGAGGCTGGGCGCCTCCCAGGCCGCGATGGGCGCGAAGCGCGGGTTCAGGAAGGCCAGATCGTAGGCTGTCGTGAAGGGGGATCCGAAGCAGGCCGCGTTGTAGGCGAGCGCGGCGAGCACCGGGGCGGCGCCGCCCAGCAAGAAGGGGCCGAGGCGGCGGCGGTCCCTCCAGGCGAGGTGGGCCATCCACACCGCGGCCAGCGCCGCGCACAGATAGTCCGAGATGACCGCCAGGCCCATGGCCAGCCCCGCGAGCGCCGGCCGCCGCGTGCGCGGATCCCCCTGTCCGGCCGGACCCGGTGCCGACAGGCACATCGCAATCGTGAAGAAGGCAGCAGCGGTCTGATGGCCGAAGAAGAGGACGGAGTAGGGGAGAGCGAGGCTCGCGATCGCCCATGTTCCGCACAAGGCGAAAGCCATCCCCTGGGACACTCCGAGCCGGCGCACGAGCAGCCCCCGGAGGAACGCCAGCGCGACGAGGGTGGGGATGATCGACGTCGTGAGGTTTGCGATGTAGGCCGCCGCGTCGCGGGCGAGAGGCGCGTCGTCGCTCACGCCGAAGGAACGCTGGACCAGGCGCTGCGCCAGGTAGAACGGCACCGCCAGAAGAGCGGGCCCCGGGGCCTTGTTGGAGTAGTGGTGGCCGCCGGATCGCGCCCAGTCGTCGGTCCTGCGCTCCAGCACGACGGGATCGATGTCCAGCGTCCCGCGCTCGACGACGGCGAAGACCAGCCCCATGCGCGACCAGGTGTTGCCGTCCACCAGCCCGCGGGTGATCGAGCCGTAGGTGAAGGCCACGACCGCCAGGAACACCGCGAGTTCCAGCCGGCGCTCGGACGCCGGGGCGGCCGCGGCGATGCTGCTGGGGTGGCTGGGTGCCAAGATGCGGAAGGTTACGGAGCGCCTCGGTCCAAGTCAACGCGTGTTCCCCCGCCGGACTTTCCCTCGCGCGTGGGGGCGCCCTTCCAGAGCAGGCCCGCGGCGGTGAGCGCCAGACAGAGCGCGCTGGTCCACGCCGCAGCGGTGCGCAGCGGCGTGGAGCCGAAGGTAAGCCGGATCTCGTGCGCGCCCTCGGGCACATCCACCACGATGGCGCCGGTCGGATCTTTCCGGGTCGTCACCTCGACACCGTCCCGCTCGGCGCGCCATCCGGGGAAGGCGAAGATGCGGGCGCGGAGAGACGCCGGGGTCCGGGCCTGGACCCGGGCGGAGAGATGGTGCGTCCGATCCTCCAGCACCTCCACCTCCGCCTCGCCATCCAGCACCAGCACCGGCGAAGCGTGTCCGGGAGGGAAGGCCCCCTTCGGCATCCACTGGGATTCAGTGCTCATCGACTCCGAGAGGGCCTGCGGCGTGAAGTCCTTGTCGGCGTATCGCCGAGGTTGGGAAATCGTGAAGGGGGCGCAGGCCCCCACCAGCAACGCCACGGCGCCGGCGGCGGCGGCCGTCTGGAGAGCGATCGACCGGCCGGCCGTGATCGTCATCAGCGAGCCGGCGCAGAGGGAGGCGCTGAGCGCGACCACCCCCAGGAGCCTCCAGGGATACTGGATCGTCGCCAGGAGAGGCGTCACCCTCCAAATCCATTCCGAGTGGCCGAGCGTGAGATAGATCGACACGGCGGCGGCGGCGAGAAAAAACCGCACCTCGGCGCGGAGATCCCTCGCCCCGCGCCAGGCCACGAGCGCCCCTGCGATCAGAGCGCCGAGATGCACCCACCCGATCTGGAAGCTCATCGTGTCGTCCGGTCCAGGGCCGCTCCATCCGAACCCCCACCCGGTCCGGAGCAGTTGCCGGGCCCAGAGCAGGTGCCGTGTCGGGTCGAAGCCCGCGCCGAAGACCTCGAGGACTCGGGCCGAATCCCGCTCCAGAATGGCGGGCGCCGAGTAGAAGGCGGAGAGACCCAACCCCACCGCGAGGCCGGTCGCGAGGCGGCCGAGGGCGGCGCCCCGACCGGGCGACGCGGCGGAGCGCAGCCGCCACAAGCCGTAGGCCGCGGCCAGAGGGAGGGCGAAGACGGCGCTCAGGCCGTGCGTGAGCACGATGAGCGCGGTGGCCAGCGCGAGACCGGCCGCCCCTCTCCCATCCGCGCGATCCACCGCGGAGCGCGCCGCCAGGAGCAGGATGGGAAGCACCGCCAGGGCCAGGTGCTCGGCGTAGGCCGCGCGGACCCAGGCGTCGAGCAGGTGGTACGGAGCGAGCGTGTACGCCGCGGCGGCCACGAACGCCCCCGCCGTCCCGAGGGGTCGCCGCGCCAGCAGGAACATCGCGGCAGCGCCGGCCACGAAGCCCACGCCGAAGCCGAGCTCCAGGGCGCGGACGGGACCGGTGCCGAGGAGCATGAAGAACTCCGTCACCACGTACGGGACCGGAGAGTAGAAGATCATCACGGGACCGCCGTGGCCCCAGTACACGTCGTGGAGGAACCGCGGGAAGAGGACGCCCTCCGTCACCCCCCGGTGCCACTGCGCGGCGCGGATGAGATGCCACACGGTGTCGTGGCCCCAGAATCCGCGCGCGAGCGGCCTCATCGCGACCAGCGCGGCCGCAACCGCCCCCAGAGCGGCGGCGAGACCCGGTCTCGAGAGGGTCCCGCCGATCGCCGATCTCCACCTGTTCGTCATCTCAGTTCTCGTAGAGCGCGAACCGCACCGGGACGCCGCTCGCGCGCGGGAAGATCAGCCGCGAAGCGGGGGGAGGCGGCGGCCCGCTCCGATCGACAACGATGAGACTCCCCGGCTCCGCTTCGCCCTTCCAGGCATGGATCCCCAGCGCGTCCGGCCCTTTCTCGATCCAGTCGGCCACGGAGATCCCGCCCCAATAGGGCACGAACACACTTTCGCGCGGGGCCGAGTGCAGATCGGGGGGCACGTATATCGGACGGCCTCCACGCCTCGCGAACGCCTCCTGGAGCACGGCGCCTCTGCCGTCGTCGAAGGCTCCGTACGCCCTCGTGCGGTAGGCGCCGAAGTAGTCGTTCGCGAACGGCCCCACCTCGATCACCGCGGCGACGGCGAGGGCCAGGATCGCGCCGTGCCCGCGCGGCGACCACTCGAGGAGGCGCTGCAGGCCGAGCGCGGCGAGGCCCGCCCAGAACACAACCGCGCTGATGGATCGGATCGCGTGCGGCTGGCCGTGGCCGAGAAGCGCAGCGCCTGCGGGGGCGAGGATCAGCGCGGCGGCCACGGAGAGCACCGCCGGATCGCGCCGTCGCTTCCAGGCCCGCCACATCCCCAGCGCGATGAGGGGCGCCCACATCCAGAGGAGCACGCCGCGGCCCGTGCCGTGGCGGGGGTTGGGATCGCCCTCGAGAAAGAGGAATCGCGGCGAGAAGTAGCCTGCGTGGTTCAGGAGGAACCGGCCGAGGATGCCCGCCGGCGAGGCGCCGTCCGCCCCGATGGATGCGGAGGCGAGCCTCCAGGTGAGCACGCCCGGATGGAGGAGCATGTAGCCCGCCAGGGGCGCCGCGAGGATCGCGAAAGGGAGAAGGAAGCGCCACGCGTGCCGGCGCGCCTCCGGGTGGCGGGCGTGGAGGAGCGCCACCGCTCCGACCGTGAGGGGCGCGAGGAGGCGGGCCGTGGAGTAGGCGTACAGCGACAGTCCGAAGAGCGCGCCCGACGCGGCGATCTCCCGCCCGCGTCCCGTCCTCACGCCGCGCAGGAGGGTCCAGAAGGCGAACGCCGTCACGGCGGGGAAGGAGACGGCCTCCCATCCGATCCGCCCCAGGACGAACAGCCACGGCGAGACCGCCGCGGTCGCCCCGATGGCCACGCCGACGTCCCACCTTCGGGTCAGCTCGGCCGCGAACAGAGCGATCCCGGCGGCGGCCGCCCACAGCCAGATCACGGCCGGGAGGCGCGCCGACCACGCCCCCGGTCCCGCCAGCGCGAAGGGGACGGCCGTGTACGTGTAGAGCGGGTTCACCGGCATCGGCTTCTCGCGATCGGGATACGAGAGGGGAAAGAGAGGAAGGTGATGGCCCGCAAGGTCCTGCCCGGTCTCCCAGAGCGAGCGGGCGGTCAGCGAGATGGCCACCTCGTCGATGAACAGCCCCGGCGGCGTGTCTCCCAGCCGGAGCGTCGTCGTGATGATCACCAGCAGGGCGGCCGCGATTGCGAGTCCCATTCCCGAGCGGCCGATCACTCCCCGCATCTCCCTGCGGGGTTGAAGTAGAGCGCCAGGGGGCCGCTCGCGCCCAGCCTCGCAAGACGGCCCGCGTTGGACCCGAACAGATCCGCGGGGTCGCGCGCGGCGGGGATCAGGAAGTACCGGTAGAAGTCCCCGTACGCTGCGTACAGCGCGTCCGGCGGGATGAGACCAGCCCGAGGCCCGATCTGGGGCAGAGCGGCATCGCGAGCGCCCGAGGCGATCGACCCGTCCGTCTTCCGGTACGCGATCGGCGAGTGCCTCGTGTAGGCGAACGTGTACCCCGGCACCGCCCCGCGCCACAACGACACGTAGCCGGCGAAGTGGACGTACGCCCCGGGATCACGCAGCACGCCGGTGTCCATGTAACCGGCGATCGCGCCCACGCAGGACTTCGGCTCGACCCGGGCCGCGAGGGCGCGGAAGTCCCCGGCCTCCGCGTCGAAGCGGCGGAACTGCGCGATCAGGTAGATGGAGTGGGCCGCGCACAGGGCCACGAGCGCGAGACGCCAGGATCCCGGCGCCTTCCCGGGAGCCAGTGGCACGGCCACCGCGAGGAGCAGGCAGGCCAGTGTCGCGTACCGGGGGTGGATGAACTGCATCAGGTCCATGTGCGTGGGCATCAGGAGGTACGCCGCGATGGCGCCGCCCGCCAGGAGCGCCGAGACCCACGCCTCCCGCCACGCGCCTTCCTCGGCGGGACCACGCAGCGCAGCCGCCATGACCCAGATCCAGAGCGCGGCGAAGCCGAGAAGGATCGCCGAATCCAGCCGGTCCGTGAACTGATCGAGCAGATACCCCCCCACGCCGGAGAGACGCGCCGGGAAAGGGTCCGATCGCGCGCCGGCCGTCAGAGCCGGAGCCGTTGCGCCGCCGCCGAGGAGCGGCCTCAGCCACCAGGCGAACAGGAGCAGGGAAGGAAGGGCGCGCAGGAACGTGGCGAGCCTCCGGCCGGGAAAGGCGGCGATCATCACCGCGAGCCCCGCCGCGAAGAAGGCGTACGGCTGCGGGTGGGTCGCGAGGCAGGCGGCCGGCAGCGCCACGAGCAGCAGATCCCACCCGCGGCCGGTGAGGCGCCCCTGAAGCCGCACGGCGTAGAGAGCGAGAGCGGCCACCAGCAGCGCCAGGGCGGCGAGGTAGCTCACGAACCCGATGTGGAACTCGAAGGTGTAGATCAGAGGGAGGGAGAACAGCGCGAGCCAGCGGCTCTTGCCCAGCGCGCGCACCAGGGCCAGCGTTGCCCCCGCGAGGCCGGAGGCGTAGGCGGTCAGGAAGAGGCGGTTGGCGATCTCGAGGGGCACGAGGTACGAGATAAGGTGCAGCGTCCAGTAGTAGCCGAGGTAGGGGGTGAAGCCGGGCCTCGCGTCGAAGAATCTCCCGAAGGGCAGGTCGGGATCGTCGAGGTGATGGAAGATATTGATGAGAGCGAGATGCTGCGGGAGGTCCACCATGGGGAGATACCGGCTCACCCAGAGCGGGAGGATCGAGAGTCCCACCAGGATCAGGAAGACCGGGCGGAACGAAGTCTCCTCGGGCCCGTCCGGCTCCCGCCGGGGGTGATCCCGCGCCGCCGTGATCATGGTTCCCCGCGGCGGAGGGCCGCGCCCGCGATCACCGCGACGACGGAGAGGAGGCTCAAGGCCGCGCCCGGCAGGAACCACGGCGGCGTGTAGAGGAACACGACGCGGTGGTCCTCGGGGTTCACGGCGGCCGCGACGAGGCCGCCGTGATCCCTCACCCGGCGGCCGTCTTCCGTGCGCCAGCCGTCGTCGTAGTTCTGGTTGAGGACGAGCACACCGGCCCCCGCGGGCTCCACGCCGACCTCGATCCTCCGTCCGCCCACCTTCAGCACGCGTGTCGGGCCTCCGGACGTGCTCCAGGCCTCGCCCCGGTAAGAAGGGTTGGGTGATCCGTCGGGAAGATGGTCCGGCTGCGCGCGGATCGGCAGGTGGAACCGGTTGTAGCAGTTGACGGTGCCGCGGTTGGCCAGCAGGCCCGGATAGAGATCGGTGTAGGCGGCGGTGTAGCGGCGGGCGGCGGGATCCCACGCGCCCTGGAAGTCCTTCGTTCCGATCGACTGCTGGAAGTCGCCCGGCTCGCGCGCGTGTGGCGCCACCACGAACGCCTCTTCGAGGGGCGAGCGGCCGACGTACCCGATGTCGAAGGCGACCAGCGCCACGCCCGCCGCCAGAAGGTATCGAGGAACGCGCGGCTCCCACTCCGTCACCTGGAGCCCGGCCATGACCCCGAGGAAGAGGACCGCGAAGGCGATGGCGCGAGAAGGGACGCGCAGCGAGTCGAAAACGGGAAGCGCGCGCAGGAGGTCCCACACACCCCAGCCGGCTCCCAGAGTCAGGAGCACCACGAAGGCCGTCAGCGCTACAAGAGGCCAGGCCCGGCCGATGCGGCGTGCCGCGTAGCCGCAGGCCAGGATCACGATGACCGGTCCCACGTAGGCGCCGTACTCCCACCAGCGCCACGCCTGGCCCGGCAGGATCCCTTCGTAGGCCCGGAGGCCCTGATCGCGGCCCAGCAGGGAATTCCAGAGCAGGACGAGATTGCCGGCGGAGGCGTCCCCCATCTCCACGCTCGTGACCTTGCGCACGAAGTCCAGCATCGGGAGCAGCTTGATCGCGGAGAGCCCCAGGGCCGAGAGCCCCATCAGGGCGAAGGCCCCGAAGGGCGACCACGATCGGCGCTGAATCGCGACGAGCGCCGCCCAGAGCCCTGCGACGAGGATCAGGTGAGCGAAGAGGTAGCCGTTGCCGATGAAGAGAATCATCGCCGCCGCGGCGCCGGCGGCGAGGGCCAGGCGGGGCCGCGCAAACCCCCGCCGCAGCGCAGCGAGCGCGAGAGGCAGATACGCCATGGCGAACCAGGTCGCGTGCCCCGTGGCCAGGTGCAGCGCGTAGGCGGAGGAGAGCCCGAAGGCCGCCGCCGGGAGCCAGGCGGCGATGGGTCCGCAGCCGCAGCGCCTCCCGAGCAGCCACGCCCCGAAGATGGCGAGCGCGGCGTGAGCCCAGATCAAGACCTTCAGCCCCGGGACCACCCCCAGCGCGAGGACCACGGCGAACAACGGGTAGAGGGCGGGCGACTGAGGATCGGCCAGAAGGGGGCTGCCGCCGCAGGCGAACGGGTTCCAGAAGGGCCACTCGCGAGCGCGCACGATCGACCAGAAGGGGGCGCCGTAGAAGAACTGGTGCTGGTCCCAGTCGCAGATCCCCCACAGGTCCCAACGGGAGAAGACGGGAGCCACGAACAGCGCGGCGGCCGCACCGGCCATCGCGGTCGCCGGCATCACCTCCCGGCGCGCGGGAGCGGGCGGCGGCTGCGCTGCCGCCCCCAGCGTCTCGCGTCGCGTGGGGGCTTCGGGATCCCGCGGCTTCGAGGACAGGGGAATCATCGTTGAGGCACGCGCAGGTAGAGCAGGTGGGCGCCGTAGAGCGGATCCTGGAACGTCTCCGCCAGCCGGTAGTGCGAGGTCACCCACCGGCGCATCTCGGGGACGAGGAAGAATCCCCGGAGGGGAGAGGCGATGATCGCCTCGGGAGGCGCCTGCTCGAGCGCCGTGATCGTCCGATCGGGATGCGTGATGCCCGATGCGTAGCGCATGTAGTTGGTGTCGGCCTCGTCGAGGGCGATCCTCCGATCGGCCAGCAGCGCCACGAGCGGCGCCGTGAGCGAGTCCCCGAAGAGAGTGCTCCCGGGAGGCGTCAGATCGCGCACGCGCCACGCGAAGTACGCCGGCGCCTCGAAGCGCAGGCTCTCGTGCTGGAGATACCGCGTGACGGCGGGGGTGAGGGCGCCGGCGCGCCCGTCCTCCCGCCACAGGAGCGCGCGGACGGCGACGTTCAACGATGCCGGCAGCGGCGCATCCCTCCAGACGACGGGATTCGCCGTGCCGCGCTCCGGCGGCTCGCCGGCAGCCTGCCCGGCCGCGAGGCGCAGCGCCTGCGGCCCGGCCAGACAGAGCACTGCGGCGGCGAAGGCGAACGCGGCGGAGCGCGCCCACGCGCCGCCGCGTGGTGTGCGGGCCGCCCGGCGCGCCCCGTCGAGAATCGCGATGGAGGCCACGCCGCCCGCGATTGCCAGTCCGGGAAACGCGGGCACGAAGTAGTACGTGAAGAGGCGACCGGACGCGGAGAGGAAGACGAGGTGCGATGCGGCCATCAGAACCCCCGCGGCGGCCGGCCACCAGGGATCGTCCGGCGGGACGTGGCCGGCGCTTCCGGAATCGTAGCGCGAGCGCGGCGTGGTTCCTTGCGGGACGCGCCGGACGAGGAAGATCGCCGCCGCTGCCGCCGCGGCGCACCCGATCAGCCAGTTGTTGTCCGCGACGAACGCCCTCATCAACGCCGCGCTGCTGCCGTCGCCCGCCGGAGGCTTCAAGAAATGATACCGGAAGACCGGATCCCAATAGCGCCCGCCGAAGGCGGCGAGGCATGCCAGGTTCGCGCCTCCGAAGACGGCCGCCCACGCCGCACCGTATAGCGCCGCGGCGCCGTCCCTCCGGAGGAAGAGCACCAGCCCGAGGGCGGCGGCGGCCGGCGCTGCGTAGAACGCGACCAGCGCCGCGGCCGCGGCCAACGCTCCCGAGGCCATGGGGCGCCCCGCGAGGGCGCGCTCGAGCCCCCACGCGAGGAGCGCCGCCGCTTCCGTGGCGCCGGTGTAGTGGCTCGAGGCGCGGAGCAGATCGTAGGAGAAGAGGAAAAGCGCGAGGGCCACGATCCCCTGGAGCGGCCCGGCCCGGCGCGCCACCCGGTAAACGGCGATCCCGGCCACCGCCCCGGCCACCGCCGGGACGACTTTGGCGAGCGGGAGCGAGAAGCCGAACAGCGCCAGGAGGAGCGTGCCCGGCAGGAGGTGCAGAGGCGGGTGGGCGAAGAAGAAGTCCGCGTAGGGGATGGCTCCTTCCGCGATCCGCCGGCACATGTAGAGATAGATGTACTCATCCGAGAGGGAGGCCCCGAGAGCGTACGTCTTCAGCAGCGCGTACGCGCCGAGCAGAAGCGTGGCGGCGAAGTCGGCCGCGCCGCCGAAGCGGCGCCGCGGATCGGGGAGTGCAGGCGGCGAGGCCATGAGAGCCCGGCGATCCTACATTGGAACGCGGCGCGCGGGCCATCTAGCACGGCCGAAGGTAGGTGGCCCACGAACTGGGAGAAGCCGGCCGTCCCGGATTGTTCGCCGTGATCCGCCGTTGCCCGAGGGGGCGCCCGCAGCCGGCAAGCGCGAGCGGCGACCGGCGGAAAAGACTTGTTCGCCCGGAGGTATGGGAGTACACTGTGACGCGGCCTCAGGAGGGATTCACTCATGTCCCGCGCTCCCTTCGATCGGCACGGCGGGTTTGCAGCCCGCGCGCTTCACCTCATCCGCAAGCCCGCCGCCCTCGGGGTCATCTTCTGGGCTCTCGTGGTCGGCCTCGCCTACGCCGCCGACTGCGTCATGCAGGGGCAGATCGAGGGCACGGCTCCCTACGGGGGTTTCGGATACTCGATCGGCAAACTCCGCGACATCAACGTCGACGGCGTGTCCGAGATCATCGTCGGCGCTCCCGGCCTCCCGGGATCGCCGTTTCCTCAACCGGGGGCGGTCTTCGTGTACTCGGGAGCCAATGGAATGCTCCTGCACGAGCTGCATGGGGTCGTCCCCGACGACCGGTTCGGCATCGCGGTGGCGGGTCTCGGAGACCTGAGCGGTGACGGCATCGGTGAGTTCATGGTCGGATGCCGCCACTGCGACGCCACCAGCGACGTCCCTGCCGACTTCGCGACGGGGCGCGCGTACATCTACTCCGGCGCCGACGGCTCCCTCTTCCGCGAGGTCAGCCCCGGCCCCAGTCAGATCCCGGGGGCGATGTACGGCCACTCCCTCGCCGTCGGGGCGGATCTCGACGGGGACGGCATGCCCGACTACGCCATCGGCGCCCCCGGAGACGTGGATGCGGTGGGGATGAGGACGGGCGCGGTGTACGTTTACTCGGGCAGGACCGGCGATCTTCTCTACTCGAAGACCGGCGAGGCCGATGGCGACCAGTTCGGCTCCGCGCTGGGCTTCGACCACATCTACCCCATCGACGCCGCCACCGACGTGCGCTACCTCGCCGTGGGGGCGCCCGGAGCGGATGTCCTGATGCCGCCCCTTCCCATGCTGAACGACGCCGGGGCCGTCTATGTCTGGTCCGGTCCCACCGGGGACTTCTACGATCGCTACTTCGTTCCAACCGCTACCGCCCAGTTCGAAGGCTTCGGCTCCTCGTTGGCGCCCGTCGGCGATGCGGACACTGATGGGCGCGTGGACTTCATCGTCGGGGCTCCGAACGCGGAGGTCGCCGCGGGGTTCCGCGCCGGCAGTGTTTACGTCCTTTCCGGCGCCCCTCCGGGCCACATCCTGAGCCGCAGGGACGGCATTTTCCCGGAGGAGCGATTCGGCCGGTCCGTGGGCCCCATCGGCGACGTCACCGGCGACTCGGTCTCCGACATCTGGGTGGGGGCTCCCGACGTCATCGGCCAGCCCGGGACGGGCCCCGGGCGCGTCGAGATCTACATGGGAGGCCAGCCCAACGGTGGCCTGCTCTGCCAGCCGACCGGCCTCATGCCGGGCGAGGGGTTCGGCCACGCGATGGCGGACCTCGGCGATCTCAACGGCGACGGTCTGCACGAGTTCATGGTGGGAGTCCCGGCCGCCTCGTTTGGCCCGATAGGGCCCACCGGCGCCGTGCGCTTCTACAGCGTCATCCCCGGTCCTCCCGTGGGCGCTCCGGTGGTGAGGGACGTCTCCGACAGCTCTTCGGAAATGACCGTGACGTGGGATCGCCTGTCTCCCGACTGCGCGGGCTTCGACTTCGCGATCTACCGGGGGATAATCGACCGGACGGGCGACGGGATGACGGACCCCCTCCCGCTGACCTGCTCCACCGGAGGCCTGCCCACGTACACGTTCCCGATCCAGGACATGCCGGGGGCCCAGTACTTCATCGTGACCGCTCTCACGGACGAGCAGGGGCCGTATGGGAGAGTAAACCCGGGACCCCCCAATCGGCAGCCGTCGAGGCAGCCCTGCCGGGTCTTTCTCAGCAACGCGCAGTGCGGGGTGCCGGTTCCCTGAGGCCGTGACGGGGCGCCCGCGGCCCGGACACGAAGCTTCTCCGCGAGCGCCTCGTGGCGCAGCCGATCTGAGGTGAGTCCCTGCGGGGCCGCCTTCAGAGCGCGAACCGGAAGTGGACGATGTCGCCGTCGAGGACGGCGTACTCCTTCCCCTCGAGCCTCAGCCACCCGCGATCCCGGGCCGCGGCGAACGTCCCCGCCTCGACGAACTTCTCGTAGGGCGTCACCTCCGCGCGGATGAACCCCTTCTCGAAGTCGGTGTGGATCGTGCCGGCGGCCTTGAGGGTCGTTGTGCCCCGCCGTATCGGCCACGCGCGGCACTCGTCCTCGCCCACGGTGTAGAAGGAGATCAGCCCCAGGAGGCCGTAGGCCCCGCGCAGCACGCGCAGGAGGGCCGACTCTTTCAAGTGGAGGTCGGCGCGGAACGCCTCGGCGTCCTTCTCGGGGAGCTGGGCCATCTCCATCTCGATGCGCGCGGAGGCGGCCACGCTCACCACGTGCGGCTTCGCCGCGAACGGCTCGAGCCCCGAGGCGCGCGCCGCAGCATCCAGGTTCCCCACCGCGTCCTCGCCCACGTTCAACAGGATCAGCAGCGGCTTGGCGCTGTAGTACGCGAAGCCCCTCAGGATCTTCTCGTCCTCGGCGGCCGTCTCCATCTCCCGGATGGGACGCCCCGCCTCCAGCCAGGCTTTGATAGTCAATTGAAGTTGAAGCTCGCGCTTCTCCTCGGGGCGAGAGGCCTTGGCGATGCTTTGCTTGAGGCGCTCCACGCGTTTCGTCGCCGTGTCCAGGTCCGCGAGGATCAGCTCCATCTCCATGTTCTCGACGTCGCGCGCGGGGTCGATCGCGCCCTCCGAGTGCGGCACCGCCTCGTCCTGGAAGGCGCGCACCACGTGCGCGAGGGCGTCCACGGGCTTCAGCACCGCCAGGTTCAGCGACGCCGCCGCCTCGCCGCGGTGCAGCCCCACGATGTCCACGCACTCGAAGGTGGCCGGAGTGGTTTTCTTCGGCTTGAAGATCGCCGACAGCCGCGTCAGGCGATCGTCGGGGACGCGGGCGACGCCGACGTTGGGGTCGGCGCGGTGAGCGGCGTCCGTGGCGCCGTGGGCGCCCGTCAGGAGGTTGAACAGGGTGGTCTTGCCGACCTGGGGGAACCCGTAGATGCCGAGCTTCAAGCGCGTCTCCAGCGGACCGCTACAAGGGAAAGGCTGCGGGCGGACGCGCCGATCAGGCCCCGCGGAACGGAGCCTGTCAAGGAATCCGCGGCGCGGGCGGATCCCGCCCGCTCAGCGGCGGCGGCGCTCCGGCTTCGGCCCCCCGATGGACACCGCGAGGGGTCCGTGCTCCGTCTGGCGTCCGCTGAGGTCCACGTCCACCAGCGTGTAATAGTAGACCTTCCGGCGCCCCACGCCGCGATCGACGAACGTGTACGTCGCGCCGCTCACGTCGCTGCCCCGGGCCGGGATGAGGAACGGGGTCAGCGAGACGAAGGGGCCCGAGGGGGACGTCGAGCGCATCACCATGAAGCCGGCGTTGTCCAGCTCGCTCGCCGTGCTCCACGTCAGCCGGATGCCCCGCCGGACGGGCGTCGCGTCGAACGAGGCGAGATCGACGAGCAGCGGCGCGCAGTCGGGGTCCTGAGCGTCGATGAGGCCGTCGCCGTCGTTGTCGATGCCGTCGTTGCAGTCCTCCACGGCCGGCGGAAACGTCGGCCTCTGACCCGGCAGGTTCGCGAACAGATACGCGGTCACCTTCGCCCCCTTCCCGGGCCCGAGCGTGAACGCGTTCCCCTGCGCCTCGCCCCAGTAGTACGCCGCCCCGCTGTCGTCGAAAGAGAGGACGCAGGACGCCGTGTCGGTGGGGCCCACGGCGTAGTCGAACGCGTCCTGGGCCGCGAAGAAAACGAACTTGCTGGGAAGGCCGGAGATGTGGGGCCAGGAGACGTATTGCAGGAGAGTCGGCGCGGATGGCTGGAGCCGGGACGGCCCGCGCACCGATCCGCCCACCTCGAAGAACGGGAACGGCGTGTTGAACGAGCCGAACTGACAGACGAAGTCGTTCGGGTCGTTGTTGTCGTGCATCACGAAGGTGTCGGCCGTCGGCGTGGTGACGTGCTGCTCGAGGAACTCGATGGAGCCGTTGGGATCGAGCTGGAAGGAGGGGCCGTCCTCGCCGCCCCCGATCTGGAAGTCGAGCAGGTAGCGGATCCCGACCTGGATGTCGTGGGTGCCGAGGTTGAAGACCTCCGTGGTGATCTCGACCGCGGAGTCGTTGAACGTGGTCCCCACCGCGCTCAGCGTCTGGAAGACGTCGAGGTCGTCGTTCGGCCCGTTGCCGCTGCCGGCATTCAGGATCTGGTAATGCGTCCGGAAGCCGGTGGTCCCCACCGGATCGGCCTCGTCGCCCGCCACGACGAAATCCTCCAGGATCAACGGCACCGGAGCGCCACCCATGAAAGACTGCCCGCGGCGCTGCGTGTAGGTGGTGTCGGAGGTGTACGAGTGGATCGCGCTCCAGGAGGTGGACGGCACCCCGCCGCCGAAGAGCACGTTCTGCGGGCCGTAGGCGATCGTGACATCATGGAGAATATCCGTGGAGGCGGTGTAGGCGCCGATCCCGACGCCGGAGTTCGCGTCCTCGACCGCCACCTGGTAGAAGCCGTTGCCGGCGGTGACGGCGTGCGCCATTCCGGCGCCGAGCAGAAGGACCACCGAGATCGAAAGGCCGCTGCGGTTCATCTTCACGGCTGTCACTCTCCTAGGAAGTCCGATTGACGTCGAAGGGCCAGACCAGTGCGCAGACACGTCACGAGCGCAACGAACAGGTGCTGGGCCGGTGGGCAGGGGACGGAGAACGAGACTCTATACCGTGAAAAGTCCATAAGGTCAAGAAAAATCATGAGGTTGGGGGCAGCGCACGGGGATTCGCGGGCTAATACGAACAGCTTCGGGCAGACACGGAAGTCGGCTCGGAACTCCAAGGGCAGGCAACCCTAGGGCAGCCGCGGGATCCCGTTGTGTGCGCCGAAGACATCGCGACTAGAATGCGGTCCGCATGTCTGTGAGACCCGCTCCCCGCAGTCGCCCCGTGATCACGCCCATCCCAAGCCCCGCAACTGTCAGGCGGTGCCGGCGCCGGATGCCCGCCTCCAGCGCGGCTGGTCGGGCCTGCCTTCTGGCGATCACCCTCTTCCCGATGACCGCCATCGGCCAGGAGGGCCAGGCGCCGGCGAAACGTCCCCTGGACTTCCGTGTGCTCAAGACGGACAGGCCTTCGACCGGATTCTGGGAGTTCGCGGATCCGGTGCAGGGCACGAAGCGCAGGATCGAGATCAAGGAGGGCGCGGCCGGCACGCTGGTGGGCGTCCTGGTTCCGGAAGGTGAGGAGGTCCTGACTCTCGCGCCCAAGACCGAAGGGATCGGCTACCGCGGCGATCTGGTCCGCCTCCTGACGGCCTGCGGCCTGGACCGGGTCACCGTCAGCGACTTCCTGCCCCTCGGCGACCAGGCGATGGCTCGCCTCGAGGCCCGCCCTCCCATGGCATCGTGCCCCTTCCTGGAAGATCCCGCCACCGCGCGCTATTTCGTGGTCGCATCGGCCAGCCCCGTGAGGCTGCGCGCCGTCGGCGAGATCACGTCGGAGAAGGTGCGCGAGCAGATAGGCCTCGGCGGCCAGCCGGGAGGCCCTTCGGCGCCCATCGTGCCCGGCGCCGTCGTGGTCGAGAGCG
Organism: uncultured Acidobacteriota bacterium; assembly: GCA_964400605.1. Taxonomy (GTDB): domain Bacteria; phylum Acidobacteriota; class Polarisedimenticolia; order JACPZX01; family JACPZX01; genus CAYNUH01. Next base: position 23,856 of record CAYNUH010000028.1, read on the forward strand.
GGTCGGAGATGAAGTTCCGGGGGCGGATGCGCAGCCTTGACGGATCATTCTGGATCGAGGTGGAGGCGATCCTCTCGCCCGCGGCCGGGGTCGAGCCGCCGCGCGGCTACCTCCCGGCCGACAGCCTCCGCGTCTCGGCCACGCTCACGCTCACCCGGACCTCGCCCGCCACCAATCCGACCCCTTAGTCCCCTCCCACTGCCCCCTCGTGGGGAGGGGCCTATCTTGCGGCGCGGGCGCGCGCAGGCCGTCTCCCGCAAGCAAGGTAGGACACGACCCCATCGTGGGATCTGTTGACAAGGTGCGGCGGCTTCCGTAGCGTGGCGGAGGCTTTCGAGCCCCACGGCGCGGACGTGCCCGCGCCGCCGGACGCCGGCTTCCGCCGTCGTCGAGCGATCAAACAGAGACAGGAGAGTGAAGAAATGGACATCTTGTTCTCGGACGTCGGTGCTCAGTTCCTGCTGCGCTGGCTCCATTTCCTCGCCGGGATCACGTGGATCGGGATCCTGTACTTCTTCAACCTCGTGAACGTGAACTTCATGAAGGCGCTCGACGGGCCGACCAAGAGTAAGGTCGTGCCCGAGCTGATGCCGCGGGCGCTGTTCTGGTTCCGCTGGGGCGCCGTCGTGACGTGGCTCAGCGGCTTCCTCTACTTCGTGTGGATCATCATCGCGGAGCAGAACGCCCGCAGCCAGCAGGGGCTTCCCGCCTCGCACGCCGGCCTCGGGCTCTGGCTCGTCGTGTCGCTGATCACGTGGGGGATCATGTACGGCTGCTTGCAGCCGATCTCGGGCGCGCTGAACAAGGGGATCGTCCTCGGGGTGATCTTCGGCGTCCTAATGCTGGTGATGTCCATCGTGCTCATCAAGGCCGCCGGCGCCGGTTTCCCGACGAACCGGACTGTCTCCATCGGGATCGGCGGGGGCCTTGGCACGATCATGCTGCTGAACGTGTGGGGGATCATCTGGCCGCACCAGAAGAGGATCATCGGCTGGACGAAGGAGGCGGCCGAGAAGGGCACACCGATGCCCCCGGAGGCCGCAAAGCTCGCCCGGAGGGTCTTCCTGGCCTCGCGCACCAACGCGTGGCTCTCCATCCCCATGCTCTGGTTCATGGGGATGGCCAGCCACCTGCCGCTGTTCGCAGCGAGCTAGCCGTCCGCCCGCCGCCGTTCGGAGATCACGGATGAGGCTCCACGTCCGCCTGCCGGCGTTCGTCACGGCGCTGGTGATCGTGGCCTGCGCCCAGGACGTCCCGCCGCCGCCTCCCGCGGGCGCCATCCCCGCGGGCCAATCCATCGGCACCGGCGAGGTCGCGGGCCGGGTGACATTCTCGGGCGCGCCGCCTCCTCCCGAGGTCATCAGCATGTCCTCCGACGCGGCCTGCCAGGCCACCGGAGCCGGCCAGGTGAGGGAGGATCTTGCGGTGGACGCCGGGGGCGGCCTGCGGAACGTCTTCGTGCGCGTCGCCTCGGGCCTCGGCGACAGGGTCTTCGCCCCGCCGGCCTCCCCGGCGGTGCTGGACCAGAGAGGCTGCACCTACCGGCCGCATGTGCTGGGCGTGCAGGTCCACCAGATCCTCGAGATCGTCAACAGTGATCCGACGCTGCACAACGTCCACTCCATGCCGGCCGCGAACAAGCCATTCAACGTCGGGATGTCCGCACAGGGGATGCGCATCACCCGGTTCTTCACCGTCCCCGAGGTCATGGTGAGGGTCAGGTGCGACCTGCACAACTGGATGACCGCCTGGCTGGGCGTGGTCGACCACCCCTTCCACGACGTGACGCGCGACGGGGGCGGCTTCTCCATCAAGGGTCTGCCCGCCGGGACGTACGAGATCGAGGCGTGGCACGAGCTGTTCGGGAGCCTGAAGGAGACGGTGACCCTGGCCGATGGGGAAAAGAAGGAGATCGCCTTCGAGTTCCGCTCCTGATGGGGCGAGGCCGCGCCGCCGGGTTATTTCGCCGACACCTTGTGCCGGATCATGCGCAGGAGATCCTGCGACCGGCGCGCGGAACTCAGGGGCATCGTGAGCCACTTCGTGTGGGAGTAGCGCCGCAGCGAGACCAGATCCCGCTTGGTCGTCGTCGAGAGGTGGTTCGGTCCCATCGCCCAGTCTTCCACGGCGCGCGTGACGGTGACCGTGGCCCCGAGCTTCGAGGGGAGGAAGTGCAGCGTGCACAGCGTCGCGTCGCCGCGCCGGTAGCGCAGGGCCCAGCCCCACGACGTGCCGAAGTAGTTCAACTCGGCGTGGACCCCCGGCAGCCTCTTCAACGATCGGGACAGCTTGTGGTAGTTCGCGCGCTGAGCGGCGCCCAGCAGGCGGATCATGTCCAGGATCTTGGGCTTGGGGTTGCGCTCGGCGTACGGATTGGCGGGGCTCGTGGCGCGCGCCATGTACGAAGCTCCCTCTCTCGTCGTTTCAGATGGTGAACGGGATGAGAGAGTGTACCTCGAAACGGCTCGAGTGGATCACGGAAAGATCGAGCCGCCTAAAAAATCCTGATCGGATCCCGAGCGGCGGGGATGCACGCGCTGTGCCGACCACGGACGGCGCGCGCGGAAGGACGTCAGGCGCCGAGACCCTCGAGACGCAACTTGTTGCGCGCGTTGCGTCCGAGCTTCGACTTGCCTTCCTTCTGCTGCACCATCTTGAGCAACTCGGCGCCGAGTGACTTCTCGTCGCCCGAGCCCTCGGCGAGGTGAAACCCCAGCCAGTAAAGATCTTCCGAATCGAGGTGAACTTTTTCCTTCCTCAGCCGCTGGAGCAGAGGGAAGCTGGGGTCCTTGGCGAGCTGGCGGAACAGATCGAGCGGCGAGTCGGGCGCTCTCGGCGAGACGCCCTCGCGGTTGGCCGAAGCCTTCAGGCTGGCGAGCGCGAGCTCGAATCGGGCCTGCGGGTCGAACTGCTCCGTCCTGAGCAGCGGCCGGAGCACCGCCTCCGCCTCCTCGTAGCGGCGCTGCTTCTTGAGGCGCTCCGCCTCCGCCAGCAGCGCGCCGTGGAGCTGCTTGCCGTCGGCATGGCGGACCACGTGCAGGAAGGGCTCCCAGACACGCTCGTCCTTGAGGATGAGGTCTATCCCCTTCTTCATCAGGGTCTTCAACGCCGGCCTGGGGATCTTGGCCGTGTGGTTCTTGAGGATGTGGGCCACGGTCCACGCCTTGTGCACGTCGGTCTGCTTGATCAGCTCCTCCATCAGCAGCCCGGCGGCCTCGGGCAGCCGCGACAGCGAATCGGAGGCCGCGTCCCTCAGCGACGGGTCCGGATCCGCGAGCAGCGCCACGAGCCGCCGCGCCGTCTTCACGCCCCCCACGCTGCCGAGCTTGCGCGCGGCAAACCGCCGCACGGCCGGGTCGCGCGCCTCCAGCAGACCCATGAGCGACTCTCCGGACGAGCTCGGGAAGTCCATGCGGTACAGCACCTCCAGCGCCGCGCTGGTGAGGGCCTGTGATGTCCTTTCGGCCAGCAGAGCGAAGACCCCCGACAGGATCTTGGGCGAGAGCGTCGTCCCGCGTAGCGTGGAGCCCAGAGCGAGCAGCGCCTCCCGGCGGACGCTTTCCGGGTAACCGGATCCGGCGAGACGCAGGATGAGCGGCGCGCTGCTCGCGTCGCCGAAGGATCCCAGAAGGGTCAGACTGGCGGAAAGCGTCGCGGGCTGGACCTTTTTGGGCGATCCCTTGAGGATCCGCTCCACCCGGGCCCGGATCGCACGGCGCTCGGCCTTCGGGATCGAGGCCGCCTGGGCCGCGAGAGCCTGGGACACCTCACGGGCCGCCTCCGGGTGGGCCATCTGGACCATCGTCAGCAGCGACTCCATCGCCTCCCTCCCGTGGATGCGGGCGAGGACGGTGATGAGCGCGCGCCGCACGGTGGGCGGCGCGTCCAGGAGCCTCCGCGACACGGTCGAAACGGCCTTGGGCCCGAAGGCGCTCAGGGCCTCGAGCGCCTTCCCGCGGACGTCCCCGTCCTCGATCTCCAGCAGGGGCATCAGGAAGTGCAGGCCGGCCGGAAGGCCGATTTTCCCCAGCGCCTCGATGCTGGCCAGGCGCACGGGCCGGGCGCCCGAGTCGAGCGTCTGGCCGAGAAGCCGCACCGCCTCCCTCTCCTTGGGGCGCAGCTCCCCCAGGATGATGGCCGCGGCCATCTGCTGCTCCGGCTTTCCGGTCTTGAGCAGGCCCAGGATCTTTGAGATGTAGGGGTTCATCCCAGACGGTCCACCCTATATAGACCACGCCCTGCGGCGTTGGGTATAAGTCCTTGTGTTGCAGTAATTAAGCCGCTGACCGCGCGTCATCCGCCGCCGGCTTCCGGGTGGGCCTTGACGCCGGGCTGGGTAGCCAGCCTTCAGGCGCGCGGCAGAATAGCAGACGCGGGCTACTTCGTGAAGAAGTGAATAAAGGACCTCTCTTCACTCGGGCGGGGCCCTGGAGGTCGGGTGGTATAGTAGCGGGCTCCCACAGGAGACCCCCCTGGACGCCTCCTCCATCCGTGTACTCGGGGCCCGGCAGCACAACCTGACCGGGTTTGACATCGAGATCCCCCTCGGGGCGCTGGTCGTCGTCACCGGCGTGAGCGGATCGGGGAAGTCCTCCCTCGCCTTCGACACCCTCTACGCCGAAGGGCAGCGCCGCTACGTCGAGTCGTTCTCCACCTACGCCCGGCAATTTCTGGACCGGATGGATCGGCCCGCCGTCACGCGGATCGAGGGGATCCCGCCGGCCATCGCGATCGGTCAAACCGATCCCATCCGCACGTCGCGATCCACGGTCGGGACGATGACCGAGGTGAACGACTTCATGAAGCTGCTGTTCGCCCGGGTCGCCCGTCTGCACTGCCGGGGCTGCGGGCGCGAGGTGAGCCGTGAGACGCCGGCCACGGCGAGGGAGAGGCTCCTCTCCCAGGCTCGGGGGACGCGGGCGCTGATCACCTTCCGCCGCGAGATCCCCCGCGACTGGACCTGGGCGCGCACTCGCGAAGACCTCCTGCGCGCCGGGTTCCACCGCGTGCTGACGGAGAAGGGACCGGCCCGCATCGAGGATCTGGACGGACCGCCACCTAAGAATGCATTAACCGTGGTGGTGGATCGGCTCACGGTCGGCCCCGGGGAGTCGAGGCGGATCGCCGAGTCGATCGAGCACGCGTTCCGGTACGGTGGGGGCCGGGCGTCGGTGATCCTCGACGACGGCCGCGAGGTGCGCTTCAGCGCCGCGCTGCACTGCGCGGCGTGCGACACCTTCTACCGGGAGCCCACGGCGGGGCTCTTCTCGTTCAACACGCCCATCGGCGCCTGCGGGACGTGCAAGGGATTCGGGCGGACCATCGAGATCGATCTGACGAAAGTGATCCCTGATCCCGGCAAGTCGATCGCCGCCGGCGCCGTGAGACCCTGGCAGACGGAGTCGTTCCGGGACGCGCAGCGGGATCTGACGGCCTTCTGCCGCGCGCGCGGGATCCCGACGCACGTCCCCTTCCGCGACCTCAAGGAGCCTCAGCGCCGGCTCATCGTGGAAGGGGACGCCGGCTTCCACGGCATCCGGGGCTTCTTCCGCTGGCTGGAGGGGCGCACGTACCGGATGCACATCCGCGTGCTCCTCTCCCGCTACCGAACCTACGTCGTCTGCCCGGCTTGCCGCGGCGCGCGCCTCAAGGAGGAGGCGATGCTGTTCCGCCTCGACGGGCGGCTCAACATCGCGGAAGTGTACGCCCTGCCCGTGGGGGAGGCCGCGCGGTTCTTCGACGCGCTGACCCTCACGCCGTTCGAAGAGCGGGCGGCCGGGCTGCTGCTGGCCGAGATCCGGTCGCGGCTGCGGTACCTGGTGGAGGTCGGGCTGGGTTACCTCACGCTCGACAGGCAGTCGCGGACGCTCTCCGGGGGCGAGGTCCAGCGGGTGAACCTCACCACGGCGCTCGGATCCACCCTGGTCAACACGCTCTACGTCCTCGACGAGCCCAGCATCGGTCTGCACCCGCGCGACAACCGGCGGCTGATCCGTATCCTCAAGGGACTGCGCGACCTCGGCAACACGGTCCTCGTGGTGGAGCACGAGCCGGAGGTGATGCGCGAGTCGGACCACATGGTGGACCTCGGCCCCGGCGCGGGCAGGAACGGCGGGCGGATCGTCTACCAGGGGCCCTTCGCCGGCATCCTCCAGAGCCCGGCCTCTCTGACGGGACGCTACCTCTCGGGCCGGGAGGCGATCCCGGTCCCTGCGCGCCGGCGCGTCCCCCGAGGCGATCAGCGCCTCGAGATCAAGGGCGCCCGCTGCCACAACCTCGAGGGGATCGACGTGACGATCCCGCTGGGCATCCTGACGTGCGTGACCGGGGTGAGCGGATCCGGCAAGAGCACGCTCGTGCAGGACGTGCTTCACGAGGCGCTGCGCGCCGCGAAGCCGCTGACCAGGCGCGCCCGAGCCGGAGGGAGGCGTGCGGCGGGGTGGGTCCTTCGTGCGGAGGAGCTGGATCCCGAGTGGGCCTCGGGGGGGACCTCCCGCGTCTCCGGCGAACCGGAGTCGGAGCCTCTCCATCGCCGCTTCAACGAGATCCACGTCAGCGGGAGGCTCGAGGAGTGCGTCCTCGTCGATCAATCCTCCATCGGCCGCACGCCTCGCAGCAACCCGGCAACGTACCTGAAGGCGTTCGATCCCGTGAGGCGCGCCTTCGCCGCGACGCCTTCGGCGCGCGCGAGGAGGCTCTCGGCCTCGGACTTCTCGTTCAACACCGGCCGCGGGCGCTGCCCCGCCTGCAAGGGGGACGGCTTGCAGCGGATCGAGATGCAGTTCCTCTCCGACGTCTTCGTCACCTGCCCCGACTGCCGGGGCAGCCGCTTCAGGTCCGAGGTGCTCGAGGTCACCCTCCGCGGGCGCCACGTCGGAGAGGTCCTCGACTTGACGCTCCACGAGACGCGCGACTTCTTCGGCGAGCACGGCGAGGTCGGCCGAGCGCTCGCCCCGGCCGTCGCCGTGGGGCTGGGGTACCTGAGGCTCGGCCAGCCGGTGAACACGCTCTCCGGAGGCGAGTCGCAGCGGCTGCGCCTCGCGCGGCATCTCGCCCGCGGCGCCCTGGGGGGCACCCTCTTCCTGTTCGACGAGCCGACCACGGGGCTGCACTTCGACGACGTGCGCAAGCTCCTCGTCGCGCTCAACCGCCTCGTGGACGGCGGGAACACGGTGGTCGTCATCGAGCACAACCTCGACGTTATCAAGGCGGCGGATCACGTGCTGGATCTGGGCCCGGAGGGAGGCCGGGCGGGGGGGCGCGTCGTGGCGGTGGGGACCCCCGAGGCGATCACCCTCCTCCCGGGTTCCATCACGGGGCGTTTCCTCCGCGACGTGCTCCGGGGCGCCGCTCCCCCGGAGTCAGGAGTGGAGATCCCCTCATGTGTCACGCGAGCCGCGGAGGGCGCGACCGCGGCGGCCGGACGCGCGGTCTCCCCCGCAAGGACGACAGCCGTGCCCGGGAGCGTCGCGCCTGAGCCGGTGCTCGATCCGATCCGCGCACACCTCCCCGAGGCGGCCCGGATCCGGGAGGACGGCCGGGCCATCCACGTCCTCGGGGCGCGCGAGCACAACCTGAAGGGGATAGACGTCGCGCTCCCGCTCGACAGCCTCATCGTCGTCACCGGCGTGTCGGGATCCGGCAAGTCCACGCTCGCCTTCGACATCCTTTTCGCGGAAGGGCAGCGCCGGTACGTGGACTCGCTGTCGGCGTACGCCCGGCAGTACATCAAGCAGAGGGGCCGCCCGGACGTTGACCTGGTGTGCGGCGTGCCTCCCACCATCGCGATCGAGCAGCGCATCTCTCGCGGCGGGCGCAAGTCCACCGTGGCGACCGTGACGGAGATCTACCACTACCTCCGGCTCCTCTACGCGCGGCTGGGAATACCCCATTGCCCGGCGTGCGGGCTGCGGATCTCCACCCAGACGCCCGACCGGATCGCGGGCGAGATCCTCGATCAATCCGCCGGGCGTCGCGTGCGCTTCCTGGCCCCGGCGGTGACGGCGAAGAAGGGGTTCCACAGGGAGGTCTTCGCCGACCTCACGGCCGCCGGCTTCCGGAAGGTCCGCGTGGACGGCCGGTACTCCGATCCCGCCGCGCCGCCCGCGCTCGACCGATTCAAGGAGCACAGCATCGAGGCGGTCGTCGCCTCCATCGAGGTCTCGGCGCGGACGAAGAAGGCGGTGCTTGCGGCCGTCGAGCGTTCGCTGGCGTTGGGGAAGGGGGCGTTTCTCGCCGCTCCGGATGGCGAGCCCGAGAGGCTCTTCTCCAGCGAGCGCGCCTGCCCGCGCTGCCGGCTGTCGCTGCCCGACCCGGAGCCCGGATCGTTCTCCTTCAACTCCAGGAAGGGGTGGTGTCCGGCCTGCCAGGGGTACGGCACGGTCGAAGAAGGTGCCCGCGCAGCGGCGGGGAGGGCGGGCGGCCGGCGCAGGAGGATCTCCTGCATGCCGCGGGTGCACCGCGGGCGCATCCTCTCGGTGGCTGAAGAGATCAAAGCCGAGCTGGAGGGCGAGGGCGAAGGCATCGCGGGCGAAGGCGTGGTCTCGCGGCGCCCCTGCACGGCTTGCGGGGGGAGCCGTCTGAGGCCCGAGTCGGCCGCGGTGAAGGTCGAGGGGCTCACGCTGCCCGACCTCGTCCGGATGCCCGCGGCGGGCGCGCACGAGGCGGTCTCGTCCATGACGTTCCGCGGATCCCTCGAGACGATCGCCTCCGGGATCCTGAAGGAGATCCTCCCCCGCCTCGCCTTTCTCGGAGAGGTGGGGCTCGGCTACCTGACCCTCGACCGCGACGTCACGACGCTGTCGGGAGGGGAGGCGCAGCGCATCCGCCTCGCGGCGCAGCTCGGGTCGAACCTCCGGGGGGTGTGCTACATCCTCGACGAGCCGACCATCGGACTGCACGCCCGCGACCACGCGCGCTTGCTCGGGACCCTGCGCGGCCTCCGGGAGAAGGGGAACACGGTCGTCATCGTGGAGCACGACGAGGAGACGATCCGCGCCGCCGACTACATCGTGGACCTGGGCCCGGGCGCCGGCCGCGACGGCGGCAACCTCGTCGCGGCGGGGCCCCTCGACGTCATCCGCAGCGCGCCCGCGTCTCTGACTGGAAGGTATCTCTCAGGGGCGGCGGCCGCCGGGATCGGACGCCGCGGAGGATCGGGGCGCCTCGAGATCCTG
>CAYNUH010000028.1:33131-41047 GCA_964400605.1 uncultured Acidobacteriota bacterium
GGCGGCGGCCGCCGGGATCGGACGCCGCGGAGGATCGGGGCGCCTCGAGATCCTGGGCGTGAGCGAGCACAACCTCAAGGGCATCGACGTCGAGATCCGACTCGGGACGATCACCGCCGTGACGGGAGTGTCCGGGTCAGGGAAGAGCACCCTGATGCGCGACGTCCTCTACCGCGGCCTGCGCCGCCTCCTCTACGACGATCCGGCCCCCGCGGGGAGGCACAGGGAGATTCTGGGGGCGGAGGGGATCGAGCGTGTGGTGGAGGTGGACCAGTCGCCCATCGGGAAGACGCCACGATCGATCCCGGCGTCGTACGTGGGCTTCTTCGACGAGATCCGCAGGCTGTACGCCCTGGTGCCGGAGGCGCGCGCCCGCGGCTACGAGGCCAGCCGCTTCTCGTTCAACGTGAAGGGGGGGCGGTGCGAGAAGTGCGCCGGCCAGGGGAGGATCCGCATCGAGATGTCCTTCCTGCCCGACGTGTGGGTGACCTGCGACGAGTGCGGCGGACGAAGGTACGCCCCCGACACGCTCGACGTGCTTTACAAGGGGAAGTCCATCGCCGACGTACTCGAGGCGACCGTGGCCGAGGCGGTGGGCTTCTTCGAGAACGTCCCCGCCATCCATCGCTTCCTCGCCATCATGGAAGACCTGGACCTCGGCTACCTCGCACTCGGCCAGGCGTCCAACACGCTCTCGGGGGGGGAGGCGCAGAGGATCAAGCTGTGCGAAGAGCTGGGCAAGCCATCGCGCGGGAGGACACTCTACGTGCTCGACGAGCCGACTACGGGGCTGCACATGGCCGACGTCGATCGGCTCATGACGGCGCTCCACCGCCTCGTGGATCAGGGAAACACCGTCGTTCTCATCGAACACAACCTGCGCGTCGTCGCCGGATGCGACCGGATCATCGACCTCGGCCCCGAGGGGGGTGACGAGGGAGGCCGCATCGTCGTCGCCGGCACTCCCGAGGAGGTCGCCCGAGCCGCCGGATCCCACACGGGCGCCTGCCTCAAGCGTCTGCTCGCGGGAGTCGCGTGAGGGGAAGCGACCGCGGGGCCGCTTACCCCTCACCCTCGGAGCCCGGGTTCTCGGACGCGGCGGGTGCGACGGCGGGTGACGAGGTCGGGCTCGCGGCGGGGGCCGGCTGTGCGGGCGGCTTCGGAGGCAGCGGAGGTGGAGGCTTCGGCGGCGCCGGCTTGCCGGTGAGGGGAGGGGGTTGCTTCACGGGCGCGGGCTTTCCGGCCCCGGATACCGGAGCGGGCGGCCTGGGCGGAGGAGGCTTGGGCGGCGCCGGCTTCGGTCTCTCCGGCGCGGCTGAATCGGATTGCGGCGCCGAGGCGGCCGCGGGCCCTGATGGTGCCACCAGGGCCGGCCTGGCGGGTGGTGCTGGCTTCACTGGCGCCGCCGCTGCCGCGGCGGCTTGTGCCTTCGGAGGAGGCGGCGGAGGCGTGAAGGCCTCCGGAGGAACGACCGCGCTGCCCGCGACTCTTGCGTCTTCGGACTTCGCCGTCCGGCCCTCGATGAACCTCTCAATCGCCCTGAGGCCCCCGGCCAGAACGAAGACCCCCAGGACAGCCCCCATGGGGAGCCCCACGGACGCGGCCACGATGATGAGGATGTCGAGCACCCTGACCTCTATGGGCGGCGGATGATCCGGGCCGGCGGTCCGTCCGGTCGCCGCCGGATCGATGGAGGCATCCTTCTACGAAGCCCGGCGAGTATAGGGCTGGGTTCCGGAAGGGATCAAGATGCAGTGCCAGTCCCGCCCGAGCCGCGCTCCAGGATGCCGATGACCTTGTCGGATCCGGGGAAGCGCCCCTTGCGCGCTCGCGCCATCTCCAGCAGCGTTGCGAGGTCCGCTCTGCCGTCCGATAGATAGGCCCGGATGGCGCCCATGGCCCTGCGCTCCGCGAGAGTCTCGGCGAGCGCAAAGATCACGAAGAGAATCACGACGCCGCCGAGCATCAACGCCATCAAGAAGCGGAGGAAGCCCGGGAAGATCGGGTGCGGGCTTCTGATGCCGGCGATCCCGGCCGCGATCCCGACCGCCAGGAGTCCGAGCGCGGTGAAGCAGCCGATCCTCGCCACACGGTCGCGGTCGTAGCGCGCCAGGTCGTCCCCGAGCGACTTGAGGAACTCGGCGGGTGTGGGCATGGGCGCTTATCCAATACGACGCAAACGCCCGTGTCAACCTGCGACTGGCGGCGTGCGTCGTGGGTCAGCTTGCAGCAACCGGAGCCGTCCCCGCTACGCAACGCCGCCCACGACGAACCGGAGGCCATCGGGAGGCCGCGGTTGCCGCCCCTCGTTGCGTGGCCTACATTGCGGCGCATGCAGCCGGCGACCTTCCTCCTGGGGCGCAAGGTGGCGCTGGGTCCCGTGGACCCGGACGACGCTCCCTTGTATGCGGCCTGGGTGAACGATCCGCGGGTGCGCCCTTACCTGAACCGGCCCTGGCCCGTCACCCTCGAAGAGGAGCGCGGCCGGATCGCGGGCCTCATCGGCGCCGCCGGTGCCGTGGGTTTCTCGGTGCGCGTCCGGGAAGACATGCGGCTGATCGGCCGCAGCGCCATCCGCGGCATCCATCCCGTGAACCGCAGCGGCGTCTTCACCATCTTCATCGGGGAACCCGAGTTCTGGTCGAGGGGATTCGGCAAGGAGGCCACCGCCCTCACGACGGCTTACGCGATGGACTTCCTCAACCTGAACAGGCTCGAGCTCGAGGTCTTCGCGTACAACGAGCGCGCGCTGCGGTGCTACGAGGGGCTCGGCTTCACGCGCGAGGGTGTCCGCCGCGAGGCGAAGTTCCACGACGGCGCCTACCACGACGCTATCCAGATGGCCGTTCTCAGGCGCGACTGGAAGGGCGCGCTGCGCGACAGGCTGCGGGCCTACCTGGACGCGGAGATCTCCACCGTTACGGGGGCCTTCCCCCCCAAGTAGCCCCGCCACCAGCCTCCTTGACGCCCACCCGAGGGCTCCGTACCATGCCCGCCCTCACACGGGAACGGCTCACTCGCTCAGTTCGCCAGGGGAGTGGCGTGTGGACAGGAAGGCGGTCGTGGTCCGTGCCCTGTGCGGAACCGTTCCTGCGGGCAACCTGAGCTCCGAGACGAGAATCTTGGGGCCCCAAGGCGGCCCCTTCCCTGGTCGCGGCGACAGCCGCCGGAGAGGATGACATGGATCGCCCCCCGTTCATCGAGAGGCTCGCGGCGAATGACAATGACTTCCTCGACCAGGTCCGCGGCCTGAGCAACTTCATCATGACCGACGGCGCCCTGCCGGCGAAGATCAAGACCCTCATGACGCTTCTCGCGGAAGCGGTCCTGCGGCGCGAGGAGGGCGTGAAGGTGGTGGCCGACCTGGCGCGGGGTATCGGCGCGACCGATGACGAGATCAAGGAGACGATCCGGCTGGCCTTCCTCTTTGGCGGGCTGCCGGGGCTGTCGGCCGCCACGAACGCCTTTCCCTCTCCCAAGCCCACTACCCCCTGACCCCCCGCCTTGACCGGCGCGCCGGGCGGGCCTAGAGTGAAGCATCCCGCGCGGCCGCCAGGCCCCGCGGAGGATTCCGCGGAACGCCCCTTGAAGATGTCCTCGCCAGCCCTCGCCACGGAAAAACAGCAGGGCGCGCCGGCCCGGTGGTGGCGCCCCGAGGGCGAGAAGGCGCTCTGCTACCTCTGCCCGCGCTACTGCAAGATCGGCGAGGGGCAGTCCGGCTTCTGCTTCATCCGCGCCAACCACGGGGGCGAGCTCCGATCCCTCGGCTACGGCCGCCCCGCCGCGATCCAGATCGATCCCATCGAGAAGAAGCCCCTCAACCACTTCATGCCCGGGACGCGCATCCTCTCCATGGGCACGGCCGGCTGCAACATGGGGTGCAAGTTCTGCCAGAACTGGGACATCTCCAAGTCGCGCCAGGACCAGGTCAACTCCGTGGACCTGCCCCCGGACGCCGTCGTGGCCAACGCGATCAGGCTCGGGTGCCCGTCGCTCGCGTTCACCTACAACGAGCCGACGATCTGGGGAGAGTACGTCATCGACATCTCCCGCCGGGCCCGGGAGAAGGGCCTCAAGTGCGTCATGGTGACCAACGGCTACATCACGCTGGAGGCGCTCCCGGAGGTGTACGAGTTCATCGACGCCGCCAACGTGGACCTCAAGGCATTCACCGAGGAGTTCTACCGGAAGATCACGCTCACGCACATCCAGCCCGTTCTCGACGCGCTGGTGGCGCTCCAGAAGAAGGGCGTGTGGGTGGAGATCACCAACCTCGTCATCCCCACCCTCAACGATGCCCGCTCCGAAAGCCGGGACCTGGCCCGCTGGGTGCTGGACCACATGGGCGACGAGGTGCCTCTGCACTTCACGGCCTTCCATCCGGACTTCAAGCTTCAGGACCTGCCCCGCACTCCTCAAATGACTGTCGAGGCGGCCCGCGAGGAGGCCCTGGAGGTGGGCCTGAAGTACGTTTACGTCGGCAACGTTTTCTCCGACGAGGGGAGCACGACTTACTGCCCGGGCTGCGGCGAGGCGGTCGTCATCAGGTCATGGCACAAGGTGGAGGCCTACCGGCTGGTGGATGGACGGTGCCCTTGCGGGCGAAGGATCGCCGGTTACTTCCCGCAGACGTCCGCCTCCACACGCAGCGGCGGGCACGTCCTCTCCCTCTTCCACTGACGGCCGGCGGGACCTTCGCGGCTGTTGCGCGCCCCTTCATCGCGGACGTACCCTGTCGCGGCTCGGCGACGCATGAATCCGCCGGCTGCGGCGGGAAGGAGGGCCGTCCGGATGGGCACCTGCTTCGAGTGCGAGACCAACTTCGAAGTGGAGGAGGGCGTGGACATCGGAGACATCGTGACCTGCCCGAAGTGTCAAACCCGCTACGAGGTTCTCAACCCCTTCCCGCTCACCCTCGACTACGCGACCGAGGAGGACGAGGACTCCTGAGGTAAGGTGCACACCGGACTCGTTTGGGGAATGGAGCTGGACTGGAGATGATGGGACCACAGTGCCCCGCGTGCGGCGCCAAGGTGAAGTTTCCGAAGAAGGCCCCCCTGCCGCCCCCTCACACCAAGGTCAAGTGCCCCACGTGCGGGAGCGTCGGGGAGCTCGAGGCCTTCCTGAGGGCGGCCGGCGCCGCCGAAGAGGAAGTGATCGAGGACGCCGTCCCGGCGGAGGAAGCCACGGCGAAGTCCGCCGTGCCCGCGGCTCCGGCGCGCGGCGCCGACACCGGCACCCGCATCTCCGGATCCGCGTCGGCTCTGAACCTCCCGCCGGGCATCCGCTGCACGCTCACCGTCATCAGCGGCCCCGATCGGGGCAAGAAGATGACGATGGAAAAGGCCCGGGTCGTCGTCGGCCGCAACGCCGGCGACTTTCCCCTCACCGACGAGGAGATCTCCACGGAGCATTGCGCCTTCGAGATCTCGGGGGTCACCTGCACGGTGAAGGATCTCGACAGCCGCAACGGCACCTACGTGGACGGCGAGAAGATCGCCCGGGCGACGCTTTCGACCGTGGGCGAGGTTCTGGTCGGGGGGACCACCATCCTCTTCACGATGACGCTGGACGACACCCCGCCCGCGTCCTGAGGCCGTTTTTCAGCGCCGGCCGAGAGTCCGCCTCGCGGCGGCGGCCACGGCCTTCCCCGAGATCCCGTGCGCGTCGAGAAGCTCGTCGGGCTTGCCCGAGCGCGGGAGGTCGCGCACCGCCAGCCTCGTGATCCGGAACCCCTCGCCCGAGAGCGCGGCGGCGATCGCCTCGCCGAGCCCTCCCGCCTCGAAGTGGTCCTCGGCCGTGACGAGCCGGCCGCCCGTCTCGGCGGCGTGCTTCGCCAAGCCTTCGACGTCCACCGGCTTCACCGAGTAGGCGTCCACCACGCGGGCGGAGATCCCTTCGGACTGCAGCATGTCCGCCGCCTTGAGCGACTCGTGCAGGGTCACTCCGGCTCCCACCAGCGTCACGGCATCTCTCCCAGTGGCCCGCACGGCCTTGGACCCGCCCACGGGGAACCGCTCCGTGTTGGCGTACAAGACCGCCGTCTTCGGCCGCGACGTGCGGATGTAGGCGATCCCGTCGTGCGCCGCCGCGGCGGCCACGAGCCTCTCGGTGGAAACGGCGTCCGAGGGGTACAGGACGATCGATCCGGCCACGGCGCGCATCATGGCCAGGTCCTCGAGGCCCATCTGGGACGGCCCGTCCTCGCCGATGCTCACGCCCGAGTGGGATCCGCAGAACCGCACGCGCGCCCTGCCGATGGCGGCCATCCTGATGAAGTCGAACGACCGCGTCAGGAAGCAGGCGAAGGCCGAAACGAACGGGTTGAAGCCGCGGCGCGCGAGGCCCACCGCCACGCCGGCGATGTTCTGCTCGGCGATGAACCCCTCGAAGAAGCGGCCCGGGAAGGCCTTCATGAACCTATCGGCGAAGGTGGAGTTCTTCGTGTCGCCGTCGAGCGCCACGATCCTCCCGTCCGAGCGCCCCAGCTTGACCAGCGCCTCCCCGTACGCCTCGCGGGTGGCCACGCTCTGGCCCTTCGAGTACGCGGGTGGTTCGACGTCGCCAGTCCCGGCGGGCAGCACCGGCGTGAAGGGCGGCGGCGGCGTCGCCGTGAAGGGGAGGAGATCGCCCGGGTCGGGGATTTCCCTCAGCGCCCGCTCCAGCTCCTCCTTCGAGAGGGGCTTGCCGTGCCAGCCCTCCTTGTCCTCGAGGAAGGAGACCCCCTTCCCCTTGAGGGTCCGGGCGATCACGGCGGAGGGTTTCCCGTCGCCCGAGCGTGCCGCGGACTGCAAGGCCGCGAGGGCGGCGCCCAGGTCGTGCCCGTCCACGCCGAGCGCGCGCCAGCCGCAGGCCTCGAAGCGGCGGGTGTAGGCGTTCAGGTCGTGGCCGAACATGGTGCGCTGGCTCTGGCCCAGGCCGTTCACGTCCACGACGGCGATCAGGTTGTCGAGCTTGTAGTGGGAGGCCAGATTCGCGGCCTCCCACACGGAGCCCTCGGCGCATTCCCCGTCGCCCATCATCACGAAGACGCGGTACGGCGCCTTCTCGAGATACTTGGCCGCGATCGCCATGCCGACGCCGATGGAGAGCCCCTGGCCGAGGCTGCCCGTGGCCGCCTCCGACCAGGCGAAGCGCGGCGTGGGGTGGCCTTCCAGTTCGGAGTCGATGCGCCTCAGCGTGCCGAGCCGCTCGAAGGGCAGGGCCCCAGCCTCGGCCCAGGCGGCGTACAGCAGCGGCGCCGCGTGCCCCTTCGACAGGATGAAACGGTCGTTGGCGGGATGGTCGGGGCGCGCCGGGTCGTAGCGCATCACGCCGAAGAAGAGCGCGGAGGCGAGGTCGGCCGCCGAAAGGCAGGTCGTCGGATGGCCCGAGCCTGCACTCGTCGTGGCCTTGAGGCAGGCCACGCGCATCCGGTCGGCGCGGCGTCGCAGTTCGGAGATGATCTCGGCGCGGGGCGTGATCGTCTCGGACACCTAGGACCTCCTGGGGGGGCGGGAATGGTGTGAACACGACCGCGCGCTCGGCCTCAGCCGCGGCGGGCGATCAGTTCCTCCGGTACTGCATGGGGCCTCCCGCCCTCCGGCGGCTGCAGGCCGATGCGGGGCGGGGTCATTGTAACCCAGATGGCGGCGAGGGCGTTACACTCCAAGTCCGCCGAATGGGTCGGTATCGGTAGGGGAGAGGGAGGCGATGGGCAGGTGACGGAGCACCGGGACGCCCCGGAGACGATCCCGTCGTACGAGGAGATGATCGAGCGGCTGCTCGACGCCCGGCGGCGCCTCGAAGGCGTGGCGCACCGCACGCCCGTGGCGACGTCGCGCACGCTCGACGCGAGGACCGGGGCGCGCGTCCTCCTCAAGTGCGAGAACCTGCAGCGGATGGGCGCCTTCAAGTTCCGCGGCGCCTACAACGCG
>CAYNUH010000029.1:0-40955 GCA_964400605.1 uncultured Acidobacteriota bacterium
GAGAGATGTCCGAGTGGCTTAAGGAGCACGCTTGGAAAGCGTGTGTGGGGGAAACCTCACCGTGGGTTCGAATCCCACTCTCTCCGCCATCTCGCCTTTCACGGGAAGGTCCAGCCCGATTCCGGGATGGAACCCGTGCCCGGACCGGGCGAACGCGCCGCCGGGCGGGCGGACCTCTGGCGAGGCTCCGCCGGCTGCCCGCGGCCGCGTTTCCGCCGCGGGAGGAGGACGAGGCGCGCCCGCCGAGGCGCGGACCCCGACTTTCACTCGCTCCGGAGTAAGATGGCCGGGTCGATCCGGACCGCGCGGCGCGCCGGTAGGGCGCACGCGAGGAAAGCCACGAAGACCAGCAGGGCGGAGACGCCGGAGAGCGTGAGCGGGTCGGCCGGCTCGACTCCGAACAGCAGGGACTCCAAGAAACGCGTGAGCCCCAGCACCCCGGCGAGACCGAAGGCCATCCCGATCAGCGCCAGCCGCATCCCCTGCCAGACCACCATGCGGAAGATGTCGCCGCGCCCGGCGCCCAGCGCCATCCGCACCGCCAGCTCGTGAGTCTGCTGCGTGACGCCGTAAGAGATCACGCCGTAGACGCCGACGGCGGCGAGCGCCACGGCGAGGCCGGCGAAGATGCCGAGCAGGACCATCGCCAGGCGCTGCCTCCCGATGCTGTCGCCCAGGATCTGCTCCATCGTGAGGATCCCGAAGACGGGCAGGTCAGGGTCGATCTCGTGCACGGCCTTCTCCACCGAGGGCGCCAGAGCAGTCGGCTCTCCCGCCGCGCGCACGACCAGGCTCAGTCCGGATGTCGGAGCCTGCGGCAGCGGCAGGTACGCCTGCATCGGGACGTCCCTGTCGATCCCCTCCAGGCTGACGTCCGCCACGACGCCCACCACCTCCCGCCACGGGTGGTCGTCCTCGGGCCACCCCTGCTTCAGGCGCTTGCCGATCGGGTCTTCGTCCGGCCAGAGGCGCTTCGCCAGGGTCTCATTGATCACCGCGACCGTGGCGGCTCCGGGGCCGTCCGCTTCGGTGAACGGCCGACCACGAAGCAAACGGATCCCCAGGGTCTCGAAGTACCGGGTGCTGACGGGGTTGAACGCCGCGCTCGGAAGGTTCGCCCGCTCCGGCACCGGCTGGTTCGAGACGATGAAGATCGAGTTCCAGTTTGAGCCCTGGACCGGAAGAGAGAGGCCGAGCGTCGCTGAGGCGACGCCGGGAAGGGCCTCGATCCGGGCGAGGGCGTCGCGGTAGAACTCCCGCTGCTTCTGCTCCGGGTAGCGGCCGGGGGGAAGCGAGAAGGAGGCGGCGAGCAGGTTCGCGGGACGGAACCCAGGATCCACCTGCACGAGGGCGACCACGGTCCGCACCATCAGGCCGGCACCGACCAGAAGCATCAAGGCTAACCCCATCTGTGCCACGAGGAGAGCTCGTCGCGTCCGCTGCCGCGCCGCGCCGACCTGTGAGCGGCCCGCCTCCCGCAGGCCAGCCTGGAGATCGGCCCGCGCCGCCTGCCGCGCCGGGAGCCACCCGAACACGAGCCCGGTCAGCAGCGACACCCCGAGCGTGAACGCGAGGACGACACCATCCATCCGGACCTGCCCCAGTCGCGGGAGGCCCGGCGGCACCAGCGCGAGGAGCGCGTCCAAAGCCCACTGCCCGAGCCCCAGCCCGGCAAGGCCTCCCAGAAGGAAGACCAGCAGGCTCTCGGTCAGGAGCATCCTGAGGATCCGTGATCGCGACGCTCCGAGGGCGGCGCGCACGGCGATCTCCCTGCCGCGGGCTGCGGCGCGCGCGAGGGAGAGGTTCGCCACGTTGGCGCAGGCGATCATCAGCACGAATCCCACCCCGCTCATGAGCACGAGAAGCGTCGGCCGGATGTCCTGCACCACCACGTCGGCGAGCGGTCTCACCAGGGCGCCGTTGCCGCTGTTGGTGGCCGGATACTCGCGCTCGAGCGCCTCCGCGAGCGCCTCCATCTCGGCGCGCGCCGCCTGGAGGGAGACGCCGCGCCTCAGCCGGCCGAGGGCGTAGAGGCCGAAATGGTTGCCCCTGTCGAGGAAGTCGGATTGGGGCGTCAGGACGAGCCCGACGGGGACGAGGATTTCGTCTCGGCGGAAGAATTCGAAGTCGCCGGGCAGCACTCCGATGATCGTGAACGCCGTGCCGTCCACGCTCATCGTGCCGCCGATGACCGAAGGGGCCGCCCCAAAGCGCCGCCGCCACAGGCCCTCGCCGATCAGGGCCATGGGGGCGGCTTCGGGGCGGTCGTCGTCCGGCGTGAACGGCCGGCCGAGGATCGGTTGCACGCCGAGCATGGCGAGGAAGTCCCAGGTGACCATGCGGCCGCTGAGCCGCAGCGGAGTCTCGCCGCCCGTCAGGGTGAAGAACGCCGAGCGGAAGGCGGCCATCCTCTCGAACGAACGCGCCCGCCCGCGCCAGTCCTGGAAGTTCGGCACGGCGACCGACATCCGCCCCCCGCCCGGGGCCTCCTCGCTGAGGAGCATGAGACGATCGGGATCGTCGAACGGCAGCGGCGCGAGGAGCACCGCCCGGACCACGCTGAAGATGGCCGTGTTCGCGCCGACGCCGAGCGCGAGCGTCAGGATGCCGGCGGCGGCGAACGCAGGCCGGCGGCGCAGCGCGCGGGCGCCGTAGCGCAGGTCACGGACTGTGGTCTCAAAGAACGCGCCCGCTCTCACCGCCCTGACCTCCTCCTTGACCTGCTCCACTCCGCCCAGCTCGAGGCGCGCCGCACGGCGCGCCTCCTCGGGGCTCATCCCGGCCCGGACCTTCTCCCCGACCAGCAACTCGACGGCGGCGCCGACCTCGGCGTCGAGATCCGCCTCCGCCTGCTCCCGGCGCAGGAGGTTGCGCAGCAGGCTCGTGATGCGGGGCAGCAGGGCCATGGCTCCCTCCTGTTGCTTACGCCGTCTCGAGGGCCCGCGTGATGGCGTGCGACACCCGCTCCCAGTTCAGCGTCTCCTCGCGGAGCTGCCGCCGTCCATGCGGGGTGAGGGCGTAATACTTCGCCCGCCGGTTGTTCTCGGACGCGCCCCAGTGGGAGGCGAGCCAGCCGCGCTCCTCGAGCCGGTGCAGGGCCGGGAACAGCGAGCCCGGCTTCACCTCGAACCTCCCCCGGGTCATCTGACCGATCCGCCGGGCGATCCCCAGCCCGTGGTTCGGCCCCAGCGTCAGCGTCTTGAGGATCAGCAGGTCGAGGGTCCCTTGAAGCAGGTCGATCCTGGAGGTGGTCACGGCTGGCTCCTTGCGGGTCTCTCCTACAGACAATCTATAGAAGCCTACGCCCACTCCTATCGAATGTCAATAGGAGACGCGCCCAAGCCCCGGCGCGTCTCGGTGTAGGTCTCGCGGAGCACTTCACCCGCGTCGTCGCCACGGACGCGATCGCCGCGCAGATCGCCACCGCGCTGGGGCCCGCCCGATCGCCGCCTCTGGATCTCCTGGCCGATCGCGCTCCGCGTGGGGGGCGGTGTAGGCGTCAGCGGCCCTTCGGCTTCGAGGGTTCCGGACCGCCGGACGGCTTCCCATCAATCGCCCCCGACCCGGCCCCTGCCCCCGGCGCCGGAGCCTGCATCACCAGCACCCTCATCTTGGCCAGGAGCACCGAGTAGAGATCCGCCTTGCCCGAGGTGTAGACGCTGTCCACGATCCCGTCCGGGCGGATGATGATCAGCGTGGGCGTGGAGATGGCGCGGTAGAGGGTCGTGAAGCGCCGGCCCCGGTCTTCCAGCACAGGAAACTCGATCTCGTAGCCGGAGATGACCTTCTCCACCGCATCACGAGTCTCCCCGGGTTTCAGGCGAACCACGGATATCAGCTCCAGGTACTTGTCCCGGTAGGCCTTGAATCCGGCCGCGAGCGACGGGATGGCCTGGCGCGAGTAGCGGGACCACACACTCCAGTACAGGAGCGCCGTCACTCTGCCCGGCTTCACGTGATCGGAGAGCCTCACGTCCTGGCCGCCGACGACGGCCGGAAGCGTGAAGTCACGGAAACGCTCGCCCACGAGATCGACGGCCGGGTAGTGGTACGCCAGGCCGGGCACGACGGGGGGGTTCTCGCCGCGCGCGGCCATGCGGATGGCCTCCCGCAGGTCCACCTCGCCGAGGATGGGCTGCTTCAAGGACGACGCCCCCGTGAAGCACAGCACCCCGCTCCCGTCGATCAGAGCCATGTGCGGGGTCAAGGTCACGCCGAGCGCGCGCTGCAACCGGCCGTCCTCGTCCAGGAGCACCGGCGATTCCAAGCCCAGGAGCCTCATCTTCTCGACGAGTTCCGTGATCTCGTAGCGCCCGCCCAGCCTCACGACCGGGTAGAGCGCCACTTTCCCCCCGGCTTCCTCCGTGACGAAGTGCTGCACCTCCGAGACGATCTCCTCCGAGACGGAGTACCCCATCATGAAATAAGCGAGAAGAAACGGCCGGGCGCCGGCCCCTGCCGGGAGATCGAGCGGCTCGGGTCTGCCGGCGCCGGGGCGAAGGATCTGCACGGTGAGCGGCGGGAAGGGCTTCCCCGGTGTGAGCTTCTCGCCAGCGCCGGGCGGACCGGGCTCGATGGCCGACTCGGCGGCTGGGGTCCCCTCCGGGGCGAGGGTCTGCTCCTGGGCGATCGCCCCGGGGAGGACCGACAGCAGAATCCCGAAGAGCGTGGGCACCGGCGAGAAAACGAGGAGAGGGCGGGCCCGGAGGCGCGCTCGCGGGCGCCGCGCACCCAGGGAAACCCGCTCCCGGAGCGGCCGGATCGTGGGTGGGGCTTTCATGGCGGCCCTCATTATAGGTTGCGCTGGCCGGGACGGCCGGGGTATTCTCGGTCCAACTTCCTCGCGGGACGCGAGGGTCCAAGCCCCGTGCACGACGAGCCCATGAACCCCGTCAGGCCCGGAAGGGAGCAGCGGTAAGTGGACCCTCGGCGGTGCCACGGGCCCCCTTGGGCCTTCCCCCCGCGGGGAAGCCCGCGGGCTCTCCCCACGCAGGTGGACGCATCGAACCATGAGCCTCTTCCCCGACATCGAAGACGGAGCCGTGAGCGCCGCGAAGCCTGAAGAACGCAAAGGACGGCCTCCGGATCCCCCCGGCCCCTACCTCGCGCTCGCCCGCAAGTACCGCCCCGGCTCGTTCGACGAGGTGATCGGGCAGCAGCCGGTTGTCGCCACCCTGAAGAACGCCGTCGTCAGCGGCCGACTGCACCACGCCTACCTCTTCTCGGGGATCCGCGGCGTCGGCAAGACCACGGCAGCCCGGCTCTTCGCGCGGGCGCTGAACTGCGTGAAGGGACCGACGCCGGATCCCTGCGGCGCCTGCGATCCGTGCCGCGAGATCGCCGCCTCCCAGAGCATGGATGTCATCGAGATCGACGCCGCCTCCAACCGCGGCGTGGACGACGTGGAGCCGCTGAGGGAGGCGGCGCGCTACGCCCCGTCGAGGGATCGCTACAAGGTCTTCATCCTCGACGAGGTTCACATGCTCTCCAACGCGGCCTTCAATTCGCTGCTAAAGATCCTCGAGGAGCCTCCGCCGCGCGTCGTCTGGATCCTCGCCACCACCGAGTATCGGAAGGTCCCTCCCACCGTGGTTTCCCGCTGCCAGCACTTCGAGTTCCGCCGGGTGCCGCGCCCGGAGGTGGTGCGCTATCTGGCCCGGATCGCGGAAGGCGAGCGGGTGGCCGTGGATCCGGAGGGGCTCGATATCCTCGCCGCCTCGGCCGCCGGCAGCGTCCGCGACGCCGTCAGCCTCCTCGACCAAGTCATCGCCTACGCGGGCGCGCGCGCCTCCGTGGAGGACGTGAGGAACGCCGTCGGAGCCATCGACTCACGACTTCTGGTGGAGTTCCTTCGCCTGACCGCGGCGCGCGACACGGCGGGTCTTCTCGACCTCATCGCCTCCATCGCCGACGCGGGCACCGAGTTCTCCCAGTTCGCCGCCGGGCTCGTCTCGACGATCCGCGACGCCGCGCTGCTGAGGTTCACGCCGGCAGGATCGAGGGGCGTTGCCGTCACGGAGGAGGAGGCGAAGGAACTCCGCGATCTGGCTGCGGCCTTCGGCGACGACGGCCTGCTGCGAGTCTTCAACGCCCTCTTGGATCTCCCCCTCGCCTTGCGGGGCGGCCCGCAGCCCCGCTTCGTGCTGGAGGCGGCCGCCCTGAAGTTGACCCGGATGGCTGATCTCGCGCCCATCGAGGACATGATCGCGCGTCTTCAGGGTCAACCAGGACCGGCGCCCGCCGGGGGCACCGGTGCACCCTCGAAGCGTCCGGAGGAACGCCCCTCCGCGCGCGGGACCGCCGCCGGCCGGAGCTTCCCTTCCGAACCGGCCGGGGGGGAGGCCCCTCCCCGCCCCGCGGAGGCGGCTGGAGGGAACGGCAGCGCGGCCTGGCGAGAGCGGTTCCTGTCCGCGGTCCAGGCGCGCAAGATCTCCCTTCGCACCTACCTGGAGGGGGCGAAGAGGATCACGCCCTCGCGGGACGCCGTCGAGATCGTCTTCGAGGAGAGGCAGCGCTTCTTTCTCGAGGGACTCGAATCGCCCGAGTCCCGGAGCCTCCTGCAGGAAGCCGCCTCGGAGGTGGAGTCCCGCCCCATGACGGTGTCCATCCTCGTCGAGCCGCCGCCAGCGGTGGAGGAGGGCGCGGTGCTTCATGAGGCCGCGACCCGGGCCGGGATGCGGGAACGGCTGATCGAGTCGGCGCTTAATGAGCCGGCCGTCAAGAGGGTGATCGAGACTTTCAGAGGACAGATCGTCGACATCCAGAAGATTCCCTAGCCTCTCCGGAGGGGGTATGGTCAACCTCAACAAGCTTCTCAAGCAGGCCCAGAAGATGCAGGAGGACATCACCCGCCAGATGCAGGAGCTGGAGGTGGAGGGCACGGCCGGCGGAGGGGCAGTGACGATCCGGATGAACGGCAAGAAAGAGGTCGTCGCGGTGGCCATCACCAAGGACGCCCACGACCCGGACGACCCGAGCGTTCTGGAGGATCTCGTGAAGGCCGCGGCCAACGCCGCCTCGAAGAAGGTGGACGAGGAGCTGTCCGGCACGCTGGGGGGTTCGATGCCCCCCGGCTTCCCGGTGGACTGATGCAGGCGCGCAGGTGACATGCCGACGTTTGCGGAGCCACTCAACCGGTTGATGGAAGCGCTGAAATCGCTCCCCGGCGTCGGGGCGAAGAGCGCGCAGCGGCTGGCTTTCCACGTGTTGAAGGCGCCCCGAGGCGAGGTGGAGGCCCTGGCGGCCGCCCTCCTCGAGGTGAAGGATCGGCTGGCTCTCTGCGCCGAGTGCTTCAACATCGCCGACGGGAGCACGTGCTCCATCTGCCGCGACGAGGGGCGCGACCGACAGCAGATCTGCGTCGTGGAGGAGCCGGGCAACGTGGCGGTGATCGAGCGCGCGGGTGGGTACCGGGGGCTCTACCACGTCCTGCATGGGGTGCTGTCGCCGATCCACGGCGTGGGCCCGGAACAGATCCGCATGGCGGAATTGCTCGCTCGGGTGAAGGCCGGCGGCGTGCGCGAGGTCATCATCGCGACGAACCCCACCGTGGACGGAGAGACCACCTCCGCACACCTCACATCGCTGATCAAGCCGATGGGCGTGGAGGTGAGCCGCATCGCCATGGGGCTGCCCGTGGGCGCGGACATCGACTACGTGGACGAGGTCACTATCTCGAAGGCCCTCGACGGACGGCGGAGGGTGTGAGCCGCCCATGAACAGGAGGCGGACGCTCGCCCTCTTCCTGGAGCAGTGCCGGCGCAACTTCGCCCAGACGGGCGCGCTGGCGCCCAGCTCGCGGGCCCTTGCGCGCGCCATCACATCGCACGTCACCCCCGGCGACGCGCCGCGGCGGATCCTCGAGGTGGGTCCCGGCACCGGGGTCTTCACCGTCGAGATCGCCCGGAGGATGGGGCCGTTCGATCACCTCGACGTCTACGAGATCAACCCCGCCTTCGCGGACCACCTCGAGGAGGTCCTTCTCGGCGACCCGGCCTTCGAGGCAGCCCGCGGCCGCGTGACCCTGCACCGCCGCGACGTCCTGGCGCTGCCTCCGGAGGCGCTCTACGACCGGATCGTGTCGAGCCTGCCGCTCAACAACTTCGAGCCCGAGATGGTGAGGGCATTCCTCGACGCCTTCATGCAACACCTTACGCCCGGAGGGATCCTCTCCTACTTCGAGTACGTCCTTGTGAGGGCCCTCAAGCGCTGCGTGTCCCCGCGGCCCGAGCGGGAACGGCTGCGGCTCGTCGGCGAGGTGACGGGGGAGTTCGTCCGGCGCTACCAGGTGAGGAGCGACCCGGTCCTGCTGAACCTGCCTCCCGCCGTGGCCCGCCACCTTGTGAAGCCGGTCGCCTACTCGGTGCCGGCCACGAAGCCCGCTCGCGCCCTCCGCCCCGCCGCCGCCGTCCAGTAGCGCCCGGCGGCGAAGGTCGGGTCGTGGCGCCCGCGCCGCAAAGTAGCCCACTACCCGCTGATTGCCGGGTTGCAGGGGCTAATGTATATTGCGCACCGCCTTCGCAGGCACGGATCCGCCCGAGTTCCCGGCCGAGGTTGAGAGATGCCCCTGACCGACACGGTGATGTATGAGGACGAGTTCCGGCAGATCCAGGAGGTCCTCAAGCGCCTGCACCAGGAGTGCAACGCTCGCGCCGCGTTTCTCATAGACCGCAACGGCCAGCAGATAGCCGCCACCGGCGAGAACCTCGAGGGGATGGACTCCACGTCGCTGGCCAGCCTCACCGCCGGCAACGTGGCCTCCACCGACGCTCTGGCCAAGCTCATCGGCGAGAAGGAGTTCTCCATCCTCTTCCACGAGGGGGAGAAGGACAACCTGCACATCTCCCTCGTCGGCGGCAAGATCATCCTTGTGATCCTCTTCGACGAGCGATCCTCGCTGGGGCTGGTCCGCCTGCGGGTGCGGAAGGCCACGGCAGACCTGGCGGCCGTCTTCGAGGCCATCGACAGGAAGGTCGCCGAGGAGCGGGCCAAGGGGACCGCGGCCGAATCGCCGTTCGCGGAGATCACCGACGCCGACATCGACTCGCTTTTCTCCTCCTGATCCTCCATGACCTTCATCAACTACGCCTCCCGCGAAATCAACTGCAAGCTGGTCTACTACGGCCCCGGATTGGGCGGAAAGACCACGAACCTGCAATACATCTACGAGAAGACGAACCCCGACGCGAGGGGGAAGCTCATCTCGCTCGCCACCGAGACGGACCGCACGTTGTTCTTCGACTTCCTCCCGCTGGAACTGGGGACCATCCGCGGTTTCCGGACCCGCTTCCACCTGTACACGGTTCCCGGCCAGGTCTTCTATGACGCCTCCCGCAAGCTGATCCTCAAGGGGTGCGACGGCGTGATCTTCGTCGCCGACTCGCAGGAGGCGCGCATGGACGCCAACGTCGAGTCGCTCCAGAACCTGATGGACAACCTGAAGTCCGCGGGGTACGACCTCAAGACCATGGCCTACGTGCTCCAGTTGAACAAGAGGGACCTCCCGACGGCCGTCCCGGTCGAGGAGATGACCAAGCTGCTCCGGTACAAGGACGAGGAGGTCTTCGAGGGAGTCGCCATCAAAGGGACCGGGGTCTTCGAGACCCTCAAGGCCCTGGCCCGGCTGGTGCTCGGTGAGTTGAAGAAGGGCAAGTAGGACTGTTGACGAGGCGCGAGGATCCTGCTAGCCTGTGTGTTTGTCGCAAGGAACTCCACCGCCTCTTCCTTTGTCCGTATCTGCCCGGGTTCTTGGCGTCTGCGGCGGCGGAGCGCCGCACCGGAGCGTACTCATGAACTACGCGATCGTCGAGATCGGAGGGACCCAGCACCGGGTCGCCCCCGGCGACCAGATCAAGGTCCAGCGCCTCGAAGGTGAGAAGGGGGCCAGCGTCACGCTGGAGAAGATCCTCCTGGTGCAGTCGGAAGGCGCGGTGAAGGTGGGAGCCCCCTACGTGACGGGCGCCAGCGTCAGCGCCACGATCCTCGGTGAAGACAAGGCCCGCAAGATCCTGGTCTTCAAGAAGAAGAGGCGCAAGCAATACCGCCGCACGCGGGGGCACCGCCAGATCCTCACATCCCTCCGGATCGAGGAGATACGCGCGGGGAGTTGACCGATGGCCCACAAGAAGGCGGGGGGCAGCTCCCGCAACGGACGCGACAGCAATTCCCAGCGGCTCGGCGTGAAGCGGTTCTCCGGGCAGTTCGTCACGGGCGGCTCCATCCTGGTGAGGCAGAGGGGCACCCCGATAAAGCCGGGGCTGAACGTCGGCCGGGGCAAGGACGACACCCTTTTCGCGCGCATCAGCGGCACCGTCAAGTTCGAGGACAAGGGGAGGATGGGGCGCTTCGTGAGCATCCGTCCCGCCGATCCCGCCTGAGGATCCTCCGAGGAGATCTCTTCCATCTCGCCGACCCGGAGCGCCGCGTTGCCCAGCCCGCCCGGGCCGGCCGCTGCCCGCGCCACCCCAACACCTGAAGGCCGAACCTCATGTTCGTGGACCATGCCCGCATCGTCGTTCAGGGCGGCCGCGGTGGCGACGGCTGCCTGTCCTTCCGCCGCGAGAAGTACGTCCCGCGCGGAGGCCCCGACGGTGGCGACGGAGGCGACGGCGGCAACGTGATCTTCGAGGCCGACCCTTCTCACGCGACGCTGCAGGCCTTCCGCTTCCGCCAGCATTTCAGGGCCCAGAGAGGACAGCACGGCCGCGGCAAGGCGAAGGAAGGCCGCGCGGGCGAGGACCTCGTCGTGAAGGTGCCGGCCGGGACCGGCATCCACGACGAGGAGGGGCGTCTCCTGACCGACCTGCTGCGGCCGGGCGAACGCTGGGTGGCGGCGCGTAGAGGCCGCGGCGGCCGCGGCAACGCGCGCTTCGCCACATCCACGAACCAGGCCCCTCGCCGAGCCGACCCCGGCGAGTCGGGAGAGGAGCGCACCCTCGTCCTGGATCTGCGGCTTCTGGCCGACGTGGGGCTGGTCGGGATGCCCAACGCGGGCAAGAGCACCCTCATCTCGCGGATCTCGTCGGCGCGCCCCAAGATCGCGGCCTACCCCTTCACGACCCTCACGCCCCACCTGGGCGTCGTGGAGACGGACGGGCTGGACGCCTTCGTGGTGGCCGACATCCCGGGCCTCATCGAGGGGGCGCACCGCGGGGCCGGGCTGGGCACGCGCTTCCTCAGGCACGTGGAGCGCACGCGCCTGCTGGTCCACCTGGTGGACATCTCGACGGCCGAGGCCGCCGAGCCGGTGGATGACCTCCACGCGATCGAGCGCGAGCTTCGGGAATACGTGGCCGGGTTGCACCTCAAGCCGCGGATTGTCGTGGCCACGAAGATCGACGTCGTGGCGGGGGTCCCCGGGGCGGCCGCGGCGCTCGGCCGCCTGCGGTCCGCGTGCAGGCGCGAGAGGAAGCCCTTCGCGGCGGTCTCGGCGGTAACCGGAGAGGGGGTGGACGCCCTCGTGGCGAAGATCGCGAGGCTCCTCAAGCGCCTCGGCCCGAGCGAGAGATCTCATGGTGCGCCGCCCGGCCCTTGAACCGAGCCTCGTGGCCGCGGCCCAGGCCGCCCTCGAGAAGAAGGCCGAGGGGCTCTCCCTGCTCGACCTCAGGGGCCTCAGCGACTTCACCGATTTTTTCCTGATCTGCCACGGCCGCTCCGGCCGCCAGGTGCAGGCCATCTCCGACAACATCGAGGCCGCCCTGCGGGGCCGCAGGCGCCGCCCGGGCCACGTCGAGGGATACGCCCGGGCGGAGTGGATCCTGATGGACTACCTCGACTTCGTCGTGCACATCTTCACGGCGGAGCGGCGCGCCTACTACGGCCTGGACAGGCTCTGGGCGGATGCGCCCAAGCTTTCGGTCCCCGGCTCCGGGAAGGGATCGCCGCGGAAGCGGTCGCCGCTCGCCCTGGAGGACGGCTCGCCCGCCCTTGCGGCGGACGTGGAAGAGGAGTAGGGCTGATGCCGCGAAGCCTTTTTGACAACCGTCTGTGCTCCGTCTAGATTATGTCCTCCCCGTCGAGCGACCCTGAACAGCCGCCCATCGTGTACCGCTCGGCCGCGATGGGAGCCCTTCTCAGGCTCGCGGGGCGGGTGGCGAGAACCGACGCCGGCGTGCTCATCTTCGGTGAGAGCGGCACGGGCAAAGGGTTGCTCGCCGAGCAGATATATCGCCACGGGGCGCGGCGCGACCGACCCTTCGTGATCGTGGCCTGCGCCAACATCCCCGCGGAACTCTTTGAAAGCGAGCTCTTCGGCCACGAGAAAGGCTCTCACACCGACGCGCACGCCCGAAAGGCTGGGCGGTTCGAGGCGGCCGACGGAGGGACGATCTTTCTGGACGGCGTGGAGGCGCTGAGCCCCCCCCTGCAGGCGAAGCTGCTCCGGGTGCTTCAGGAGAAGGCCTTCGAGAGGCTGGGTGGCGTCGAGACGATTACCGTGGACGTCAGGGTCCTCGCCTCGACGCGCGAAGACCTCCCGGCGCTGGTCGCTTCCGGCTCGTTCCGCGAAGACCTGTACTAC
This sequence comes from uncultured Acidobacteriota bacterium, assembly GCA_964400605.1. Lineage (GTDB taxonomy): Bacteria > Acidobacteriota > Polarisedimenticolia > JACPZX01 > JACPZX01 > CAYNUH01. Next base: position 12,518 of record CAYNUH010000029.1, read on the forward strand.
AGGCTCAACGTGGTCGAGCTGCGGGTTCCGCCGCTGCGCGAACGTCCCGACGACGTGGTGCCGCTGGCCCATCACTTCCTCAGGACGCTCCGGGCGAAGTACCCTGGTTCGCCGCGGAGGTTCAGCACCGAGACTCGGCGCGCGATGCGAGCCTACCCGTGGCCCGGCAACGTGCGCGAGGTGATGAACGCGGTCGAGGCGGCCGTCATCGTCGCCGAAGGGCCCGTCATCGAGGTCCGGCACCTCCCGATAAGGCACGGCGGGCCGCTGGAGCAGATCGTGGCCGTGGCGGCCGGCCGCCGGGCGACTCTGGCGGCCCTCGAGGAGATGTACATTCGGGAGGTGCTGAGGCTGACCCGGGGCAACAAATCGCGTGCCGCCGCGGTCCTCGGGATCAGCCGCAAGACGCTTCTGATGAAGACGCGCAGATTCGCGGCCGAAGGCTCAGACCACCACCGGGGGAAGCAGGAAGGAGAGGCGGATCCTTGAGACTGTCGGTCCTGTGGGTCGGGAAGACCAAGGATCGACGGATAGCCGGCTTGATCGAGGAGTACGCCGAGAGAATCCGGCGGTACTGCAAGTTCAATGTGATCGAGGTGCGCGACGCGACGCTCGGCGCGGGACTGGCGACGCGCGAGCGCGCGCGCAAAGAAGGAGAGAAGATCCTCAGGGCCCTGAAGCCGGGGGAGTCCCGGGTGGCCTTCGACGAGCGGGGGCGGGAGATGACTTCCGAGGGCTTCGCGCAGTTCCTCGGGCGCGCGCTTGAGGGGACGCCCGCGGGGGTCACTCTGATCCTGGGCGGGCCGTACGGTCTCTCGGAGGCGGTACTCGAGGCGGCGGCGCACCGTTTGGCGCTTTCGAGGATGACGCTGACGCACGACATGGCTCGGCTCGTGGCCCTGGATCAGGTGTACCGGGCCTTCACGATCCTGCGAGGAGAGCGTTACCACCACTGAAGCGTGGAGGCCGAGGAGATGGTTCGAATGGAAAAGAGGGCGCTTGAGCAGTTCAAGAAGGAGCTGGTGGAGAAGCGCCGCGAGCTCACCCGAGCCTACATCCGCGACAAGAACTACGGCAGGGAGAGCGACGACGGGGGCACGCAGGATCTCGCCGACAAGGCCTCCACCTCCTATACCAAAGAGTTCCTCTATTCCCTCAGCAACAACGAGCGCAGCATCCTGCAGCAGGTCGAGGACGCGTTGGTGCGCCTGAAGGAAGGGGAGTTCGGGATCTGCGACGAGTGCGGCCAGCCCATCCAGAAAAAGAGGCTGGAGGCCGTACCCTGGGCTCGCTACTGCCTCGCCTGCCAGCAGGCCGTGGACAAAGGCCATCTCGCGGAGGCCGGCGAGTAGGAGGAAGGGAGGTCCAGCGGCGACGGCCATCCCATGAAGATCCGGACCTTCCTGATACTGCTCGGGCTGCTGGTCATGACCGCGGCCGTGGCGGTGCTGGTCATCCGCAACCAGCAGGTTCTCTCCGCCGTCTTCACGGTCACCGAAACCTTCTCCGTCCCCGTCTACGCCGTGGTGGGAATCGCCTTCGTCGCCGGCGCCGCCGTGGTGCTCGCAGGATCCATCTTCCGCGACTCGCGCGACTTCCTCCGCCGCCTGGAGGGGTTGCGCGGCGCCAAGGAAACGAAGCACATCGAGGATCTCTACAGGCAGGGGATGGAGGCATTCCTAGAAGGGCAGGAGGAGAGGGCGCTGGTCCACTTCCAGTCGATCCTGACCACCGATCCCGCCAACGTGGACGCTCTCGTCAAAGCGGGACAGGTCCAGCGCGCGCTGAAGAACCTGAAGGAGGCCGTGGAGTACCACCGCAAAGCGCACCGGCTGCGCCAGGACGACCTCGAACCGCTCTACGAGCTGGTGAAGGACTACGAGACACTCGGGGAAATCGCGAAGAGCAAGGTCGTCCTCAACCGCATCATCCAGATCCGCCCGCGCAAGGCGCTGTCCGCCTACCGCAAGCTCCGCAAGTACGCCATGAAGGAGAGCGACTGGGCGCGCGCCTGGGAGATCCAGGGCCTCATCGAGGATCAAACCGAGAAGACACCCTACAAGATGGAGGCCGAGAAGCGATTCAACGTCGGCATCCGCTACCAGGTGGCTCTGGAGAAGGCCAAGGATTCGCGCGATCGCGAATGTGCGAACTTCCTTCGCAAAATCGTCCGCAGCGACCCCGGCTTCGTGCCCGCCCACGTGAGGCTCGGGGAGGTGCTCATCTCCATGGGGCAGCCGTCGGTGGCGGTGGAGGCCTGGGCCCGCGGCTTCGAGGCGACCGGCTCGCCCGTCTTCCTCACCCTCATGGAGGACCACTTCCTCGACATCTCCGAGCCCGAGAAGGCCATCGAGGCCCTGCGAACGGCCGTGACCCGGTCGCGCAGCGACTTCCTGCCGAAGCTGTTTCTCGCGAGGCTCTATCTCAGGCTGGAGATGATCGACGAGGCGCGCCGGGAGTTCCGGGCCTTGCTTGAAAGGGTGTCCTCCTCCCCCACCATGCACGTCTTCCTCGCCGGCATCGGCGAAAGGCGCGGCGATTTGCGGGAGGCTGTGGCCGAGTACCGGGAGGCCTTGAGGCTCATGGACCTGCCGAGGCTCTTCTACCGGTGCGCGATCTGCGACACCCGCTACCCGGATTGGGAGGACCGCTGCGGGACGTGCATGGAGTGGAATCAGATCGTCCTCGACTTCAGCGAGGATCCGACTCTCGAGGAGATGGGGTCGGTCCCGGGCCCGATCTACAGCGGCGTCCCTTGATGGGCCCCACCGTCCTGATCATCCTCGACGGTTGGGGGCACTCGACCCGGCGCGAGGCCAACGCCGTCGCCAACTGCGGCGCGGCGAACATCGAAGGCCTCGCCCAGACCTACCCGTCCGCCCTGCTGGACGCCTCCGGCGTGTCGGTCGGGCTGCCCGCCGGCCAGATCGGCAACTCGGAGGTGGGCCACACCTGCATGGGGGCGGGACGCATCGTCTACCAGGACCTCAACCGGATCGGCCACGCCATCGCCACCGGCGAGTTCGAGCGCAACACCGTCCTGCATGAAGGGATCGACGCGGCCGCGCGCTCGGGCTCCGCGCTGCACCTGCTCGGACTCGTGAGCGACGGCGGCGTCCACAGCCACATCGATCACCTGAAGGCCTTGGTGCGGATGGCGCACGGGCGCGGCTGTCGCCGGATCTTCGTGCACGCCTTCATGGACGGCCGCGACACGCCTCCTGCCGTGGGGGTCCAGTACCTTCGCGACCTGGAGGCCTTCTTCGAGAAGGAGAGGGGCGGCGCCGTCGCCACCGTGATGGGCCGGTACTGGGCGATGGACCGCGACAACCGGTGGGACCGCATCCAGCGAGCCTACGAGGCGATGACGCTCGGCCTCGGGCACACGGCTCCCACCGGCGCCGCGGCCATGGAGGCCGCCACCGCGCGCGGGGAGACGGACGAGTTCGTGCAGCCCACGGTGGTGGTGCCGCCCGCGGTCATTCCCTCCGAGGCGTTGCCGCCCGCGGGAGGCTCGCCCGCCTGGAAGGAAACCGGGGGGGCGAAGGAACGGAGCGAGGTCTCGCGCGCGCCGGGGCTGATCCGCGGCGGCGACGCCGTGATCTTCTTCAACTTCCGGGCCGACCGCGCCCGCGAGATGACCCGGGCCCTGACGCTCGAGAGATTCGACAGGTTCGATCGAAAGATCCGTCCGGTGCTGTCCCGTTACACATGCCTGTGCCGCTACGACGAGTCCTTCGACCTGCCGGTGGCCTTCCCCCCGGAGTTCCCGGAGCGGATCCTCGGTGAGATCCTCTTCGAGTCGGGGTACCGCCAGATCCGCCTGGCGGAGACGGAGAAGTACGCGCATGTCACCTTCTTCTTCAACGGAGGGGTCGAGCGGGCCTTCCCGGGAGAGGAGCGCGTGCTCATCCCCTCGCCGAGGGTCGCGACGTACGATCTGCAGCCTGCGATGAGCGCGCCCGCCTTGACGCAGGCGCTGCTCGACCACCTGCGCGGGCGGGACGGCCAGAGGCTTGCCGTCGTGCTGAACTTCGCCAACGCCGACATGGTCGGCCACACGGGCATCTACGAGGCGGCCCTCGCCGCCTGCAAGACCGTGGACGACTGCGTGGGGCGGATCGCCCGCGAGGTCCTGAGCCGGGACGGCACGGTCCTCATCACGGCCGATCACGGCAACGCCGAGCAAATGGTGGACCCCGAGACGGGCGGCCCGCACACCGCCCACACGCTGAACCCCGTCCCCGTGATCCTGGCGGGGGAGCGTTTCCGCGGCGGCCGGCTGCGGGAGGGCGGCATCCTCTCCGACATCGCGCCCACCCTCTTGGAGGTTATGGACCTCCCCCAGCCGCAGCAGATGACGGGCCGGTCGCTTCTCGACCGCCGCTGAAACATCCCATCGTCGCCCGGGGTCACGCACCAGCGTTGATCCCCGCCGCGCGGGCCTCTATGATGCCGCGGCTTCCCTGCGGGACCTGCGACGCGAGGGTGCGTGTCGTTGCGAGGCGTCCCGTGGGGCCGGCGGAGGGAGATCGGGTCTCACGGGCGGGTCCACCCGCGATCGTGGCTCCGGTTCCCGGGAGAGCGCCTCCGGCAGATCGCGCTTCAAGGCCTGCGCAGCGCGGGCGCGGCGATCCTGGAGTCCGATTGCCCGTGCTGCCGGCAGTCGATGGGGTGGGGGCGCTACGGCGTTTGCGAGGCTTGCTGGCACGAGGTGGCGCCGTCGCCCGCCGTCGGGTGCGACATTTGCGATCGTCCGCTGCCGGCCACTGACGGCGCCGGGCCCGCCGCGTGGCGCTGCGGCGCGTGCGACGAGGCCGGCCGGCCCTTCGTCAGACTTGCCGCCTACGGCCGCTACGCGGGGAGAATCAGGGATCTGATCCACGCTCTGAAGTACGACGGGCGCACGAGGCTGGCTCGGCCCATGGGAGATCTCCTGGCGGAGGCGCTGATCTCGGCAGGCCTGCGCGACAGGGCGCATGATTCCGTCATCGTGCCCGTGCCGCTCGCGCCTTCGAGACTCGCCGAGCGGGGGTACAACCAGTCGCTGCTCCTTGCGCGGGCGCTCCGGCGCGCGCCTCTTTTTCGTAGGGCGGCGCCAGGGGGCGAGGGCGACGCAGGAGATCCTCCGCCAGAGGAAGCCAGGGGCGGGCGTCGAGGCCCCCGCATGGCGGCGGCGCTGATCAAGACCGTCGAGACGCCGCCCCAGGCCGGGCGGACGAGGGCTGAGAGATTGAGAGCTTCGCTGGGAGCGTACGCGCCGGCGCGCGGGGCGCGCGGGATGGTGGCCGGCCGCGGCGTGGTCCTGGTGGACGACGTCTTCACGACGGGAGCGACGGCCGGCGAGTGCGCGCGCGTTCTCGCCGCCGCCGGGGCGGCCGAGGTGATCGTGGCCGTCGTGGCCAGGACGCCGGAGATCGAAGGAACCGCAGACGGCCGACGCGATGGAAACGGGTGAATCCCGGGAGGTGACGGTGGGGGCTTGCGCGTTCAGGGAAGGTCCGAAGGCACGGTCGTGGTTCGTGACGGCGGCGCTCGCGTGCGCGGCTCTGGCGGCATCGGGGCCGGCGGCGACGGCCCGGGAGGAGAAGCCCGGCCAGCACGGACCGCTCCGCGTGGTCATCGAGAGGCTGGGGAGCTTCTACTATGCGGGCGAGCCGCTCCGCGTGCGCGTGGCCGTCTTCAACACGGGCGCATCCGCGCACGACAACGCCAAGGGGATCGACCTTCTGGGAGGCCTCATCGTCGCCGACGCCGCGAGCGCGCTGCGAAACAAGACCGGCGCGGCGGCCGGAAAGGAGTTCCAGCCTCCCGTGATCCCTCCCGGAGGGTTCTTCGGAGCGATCGTCGATCTCCGCGATGTCGTCGAGGGGATCGACAAGCCCGGCCGGTACACGGCGCGCTTCCATGGGGCCGGGATCGAGGCCGAGGAAGCCATCCCTCTCGTCGTCATCCCCCGGTACGACCCGGCCGCCGCCTACCGCGCCACGGTGGACACAGACTACGGACGGCTCTCTTTCGATCTGCTGGGGCGCGAAGCCCCCGCCCACGCGCACAACTTCTACGACCTCGCCAACCAGGGGTATTACGACGACACCCTCTTCCACGTGGTGGTGAAAGGGGTGGAGGTCCGAGGCGGCGACAGGACAGGCGACAGGACCAGCAGCCCCGGGTACGGGCTCGGGACGGAGATCAACTCCGAGCTGAAGCACCGGCGAGGCACTCTGTCCATGCTCCGGGGACGGGAGCGCGACCACGGATCGCAGTTCGTGATCGCGCTCTCGGACAACTCGAGCGCGGACGGCCGGCAGACGATCTTCGGGGAGCTCGCCGAAGGGCAGGACACCCTGGCCGCGCTGGAGAACCTGCCGACCACCGGCCAGAAGGAATACCCCTTCTACCGCCCGCTCAAGGAGATCCGGATCCGTGCCGTGCGGGTCGAGCCCGCCCCCGCAGGGTCGAAGGCCACGGCCGAGGCAAAGGTCACAGCGCCTTCAGCGCCGTGATCACCTCCGCGGGGTGCCCGGCAGGCGCGACCTTCGGCCACACCTTGCGGAGCGTTCCGGTCCTGTCGATGAGGAAGGTGCGCCTCGCCACGCGGCTCTCCGGGGAGAGCGCCCCGTACGCTTTCGCCAGCGTCTTCTGCGTGTCGCACAGGAGCGGGAAGGGAACGGCGAACTTTTCGGCGAAGCGGCGCTGAGCCTCCACGCCGTCCGCGCTGGCCCCCAGGACCTCGGCCCCCAGCGCCCTGATCTCGGAGATGGCGTCGCGGAACCCGCACGCCTCCACCGTTCAGCCGGGGGTGTCCGCCTTCGGATAGAAGTACAGCACCACGTGCTTCTTTCCGGCGAACTGGTCCAGGGAGACGGCGCTTCCGTCGTGGGCCGTCAGGGAGAAGGAGGGGGCGCGGCCCCCTTCGACAGGGCTCGAATCCACCATAGGCGTAACCCTCTGGATCGATAAAGGACGCATCCTATCTCGGGTCCGCCGCCGTCGGGGCTGCTTCCTACCCAAAGGAAACCCCGGGCCGCGGGACGTGGCCGTTCGGCCATGGTACCGCAAGCCCGGGGCTTGTGGGACTTCGGGACGCCGAGTCGGGGCCGATCAGGCCGCCATCGGCAGCTTGCCCGACGGGGTGACCTCGATCTGCACCTTCCTGGGCTGCTCGCCTTCGGGGGCGGGCATGGTCAGCTCCAGGACGCCGTTCTCGTAGCGGGCCTTCACCTGGTCGCTCTTGACCCCCTCGGGCAGCGTGAACGCCCTCTCGAACCGCCCGTGGGAGATCTCCCGGAGGAAGACGTCCGCCTCGTTCACCTCCCGGGCTGTCTTCTTCTCTCCGCTGATCTGGAGCGTGTCGCCGGTGATGGAGACCTGGAGCTCCGATGGATCAACTCCGGGAAGCTCGGCACGGATGTGCAGCCTGCCGTCCCTCGCGAACGACTCCACCATCGGGAAGTCGCGCAGCCGAGAGAAGGTCGGCCACACCGAGCCGGACGCGGGGGCGTGGGTGATCTCGCACGACTCGCCGGAGGGCAGCAGCCTCCCGCTCTCGCCCAGGGCCGGCGCGAGGTCGGAGAAACTCGGGCGGAAGAACGAATCGAAGTCCCTGAAGACATAGAACAGGTCATCGAACGGGGATCGACGCAACATGGTTTTCAACCTCCTTGTTCTCTTGATGCGGTTCCTGAATGCAGAGCGCCAAGTAAGGCCGGACCCCCAGGTTGTCAAGGGGCGGGGGGCCGGCGGACCAGCGGCCGGCGGTTTTGATAGACTGTGCGCCCCATGGCGACAGGCCGGAAGATCCATCCCGGGGGCAGCGGCCCCGGCGCGGCGAAACCGGCCCCCACACTCTCCGGCTTCCTTTCGCTCACCTCGATCCGCGAGGCCGCACGGATCATCGCCCCGCAGGTCCACCGGACCCCGCTCTTTCGCTGCGCCGGATTGGGCCGCCTCACCGGGTTCGAGGTTTACCTCAAGGCGGAGAACTGGCAGAAGACCGGCTCCTTCAAGCCCCGGGGCGCGCTGAACCGGATCGCGCACCTCACCGAGGCGGAGCGCCGCCACGGCGTCCTGGCCGCCTCGGCGGGCAACCACGCGCAGGGGCTCGCCTACGCGGCGGCCGCGAGCCGGATCCCGGTCCGGATCGTCATGCCGGCCACGGCCCCGACCGCCAAGATCGAGGCCACTCGCGCCATGGGCGCTGAGGTGATCCTCCACGGCGAGATCTTCGACGACGCGCTGGAACGATCGTTGGAGCTGGAGCGTGAGACCGGGATGACCTTCGTCCATCCGGCCATCGACCCGTTCGTCGTGAGCGGTGCGGGGACGGTGGGGCTCGAGATCTGCGAGGACCGGCCGGATCTCGACGCCGTCGTGGTGCCCGTGGGCGGCGGCGGACTGATCTGCGGCATCGGCACCGCGGTGCGCGCGCTCGCGCCGAAGGCGCGCATCTTCGGAGTGAACCCCGCGGGAGCACCGGCCATGGCCCGGTCGTTTCGCGAAGGGAAGGTCGTCCGCCTCGCGAGCGCCGCCTCCATCGCCGACGGGATGGCCGGTCGCGCCGGGACGGCCGAGACGCTGGCTGTCATGACGGGGCTCGTGGAGGACCTGGTGACGGTGGAGGATCGCTCCATCCTGGAGGCGATCCTCCTTCTTCTGACGCGCGCCAAGCTGCTCACCGAGGGAGCCGGCGCCGGCCCTCTGGCCGCCCTGCTGGAAAAGAAGATCCCGCTGCCGGCCGGATCCAAGGTCGTCCTTGTCCTCTCGGGCGGCAATCTGGACCTGGTCCGGCTCGCGCGCTGGATCCGTGAAGGAGTTCCCTGAGGCCGCCTCCCGGCGCCGCGGGGGAAAGGACGGTGAGGATGCCTCGCCTTGAGCCGCACGGCGTGGCCGGATGGATCCGGGAGAAGACCGCGCGGAGGGTACGCCGCCTCGTGGTGCGCGCGCGCGCGTACCTGCGCGGCGAGCGGGGGCTTTACTTCGTCCTCTTCGTTCTCGTGGGCGTCGTGGGAGGGCTCGTCGGCAGCGGCTTTCGCTGGCTGGGGGTCGCCTTCCAGAGGATCTACTTCGCCTCGGGCGGCTCGCTCATCGAGGTCGCGGAGGCCCTCCCCTGGCAGCTGCGGCTCCTCCCGCCCGCTGGCGGCGCCCTGCTGGCGGGCCTCATCGTCCACTTCTTCCTGCGCGGGTCGGGATCGGGGGGCGTGGCCGAGATCATGGAGGCGGTGGCGCTGCGCGAGCGCAGTCTGTCGCTCCGGCCGGCGATCCTGAAGTCGCTGGGATCGCTCTTCCTGATGGGATCCGGGGGATCCGTCGGGCGCGAAGGGCCGATCTCGACGCTCTCGGCGGCAGTCTCCACGTGGCTGGCCCACGTCCTCCGGCTCACGCCCGCGCGGCGCAACATCTTGATCGGCTGCGGCGTCGCGGCCGGCATGGCCGCCGTCTACAACGCCCCCCTCGGCGCCGCGCTGTTCGTGATGGAGGTCGTCATCGCCAACTTCGCCATGGATGTCTTCGGCCCTCTCGTGGCGGCCTCGGTCATGTCCGCGCTCGTCAGCCGCGCCCTCCAGGATCCGGGGCCGATGTACGCCATTCCCTCGTTCACACCCGCCAGCCTCACCGAGTACTTCATCCTGGGGCTCCTGGGGATCCCGTGCGCCCTCGTCGGAAACGTCTTCGCCGGCGCCCTCGATCGCATCAAGACCCTCTTCGAGGCGGTGCGGGTGCATCCCGTGGTGAAGGTGACGCTCGGAGGAGCGCTGGTGGGCGTGGCCGGCATCTGGCTGCCGCACGTCTGGGGGAACGGCTACGACGCGGTGGCCGGCGCGCTCAACGGCCGGTTCACTCTGGGCCTGCTGATGGCCATCTGCGCAGGCAAGATGCTGGTCACCGCCGTGAGCCTCGGGTCCGGAGGGCTCGGGGGGGTGATGACGCCGACGCTCCTCGTGGGCGCCTCCTTCGGCGGGACCATCGGCTATCTGATGCACGAGCTGGCTCCCACCCTCACCTCCGAGACGGGGGCGTACGCGCTGGTGGGGATGGCCGGCGTGCTGGCCGCCACCACGCACGCGCCCATCATGGCCACCTTCCTGACGTTCGAGCTGTGCCAGGACTACGCCATGGTGCTGCCGCTCGGCGTCTGCAGCGGCGTGGCCGCGCTGATGGCCCGCCGCTGGAAGAAATCCTCCATCTACACCGAGAAGCTGGCCCGCAAGGGGCTGGATCTCGACGCGCTCATCGAGGAGTCGGCGATCCAGAGCATCCGCGTGGAGGACGTCATGTGGCAGGATCCGCCCACCGTACCTCCCGAGATGCCGGCGCGCGCGGTCATGGAGCGGTTCCTCCAGAGCCGCCGCCACCTGATGCACGTGGTGGGGTCCGACGGCGCCTACCACGGGCTCATCGCCATCCAGGACCTGCTCGCCACGGCCGAGGACAGGAACCTCGATCATATCGTCCTGGCGGCCGATCTCGCGCGGCCGATCCCCTCGGTGACCCCCGACGCCCCCGTCTCCAGGATCATGGAGAAGTTCTGGTTCCAGGAATTCGGCGAGCTTCCCGTGCTGAAGACGGGCGACCCCCCGCGCTTCGCCGGAGTGGTGACGCGGCGCGACATCCTGGGGGCCTTCGACCGGGAGGTCCTGCGCCGCCGGATCCTGACGGCCCGGTACCGGATGGGGCCGCAGCGCATCTCGGCCGCCCTCCCCCTGGTCGGCGACTACGCGGTCGAGGAGGTTTCCGTCCCGCCCTCGTTCGAGGGGAAGACGCTCGCGGAGATCGCCCTGCCCTCGGCCTACCAGCTCACCGCGGTGGCCCTGAAGTGCGGCCCGGCCGCGAGCCCCGAGGAGTTCATCCCGCCGCCGAGCGATCGGAGGCTCGAGCCGGGAGATCGGTTGGTCCTGATGGGCCGCAAAGGGGACATCGCCAGGCTGGCCCGGCAGTCATAGAGGATCCGCGTCAGGCCCCGGCGTCCGATCCGCCGGCGCGTGCGGGCGTCCTCCTCACGGCGAAGGAGGCCAGTTTCGGCTGGACGAGCCGCACGTAGTCGTCGTAGGCCATCGTGATCGTCTCGCGGTGCGTGCAGGCGTTGAAAACGATCTCCCCACGGGACTCGAGCGACGAGTCCACCCATACGGGCAGGCCGTACAGGTTGCCGAACGGAGGCTCCGCGCCCTTCTCGGAGTCGGGGAAGAGATCGGCGAAAGCTTCCTCCACCGCCAGGACGAGGTCGCCGAAACCGGTGTACTCCCGTAGCGCCTCCATGTCCACGAGGAGCGGTGCGGGGAGCACCGCCATGATGTGTCCCCCGCCCCCGCGCAGGATCACCACCTTGGCCAGCTCGTACCCCGTGACGCGGACCGCGTGCGCGACCTCCTGCGCCGTGAAAGCGAGCGGGTGGGTCGTGAGCGAGTAGTCCACGTGGTTCTCGCGCAGGAATTGCCTGAGTCTCTCGTTGCTGGGCATGGGGGGATCTCCTTTCATTCCTCCGGGACGCGGAAAGCCCCGGACACGGCGGGTGAGTCAGGCGGGACAGAGACTCGCGCGGCAGGGATCGGATACGGCAGGCGGGGCCGCGCCGGGTCAGGCCGGCGCGTGAGATCGACGGACAGCTCCCACAGCATGGGCGACTCCCCGTGAAAGCGTTTGCCGTCAGGATACACCCGCGCCCCGTGCGCGGCAACGGGTGCGACGCCGCGTCTCACGGACTCCCGCGCCGCAGAGTAACCACTACCGGGGTCGAAGATGGAGAGGGACGGGGCATCTGATAGGATGCGATCCGATAACACGTTTGGGAGGGATGGAGACGATGACTCTGCGCGGGAAGAGGGCGCTCGTCACGGGAGGCAGCAGCGGAATCGGCGCCGCCTGCGCGGTGGCGCTGGCCGGGCGGGGCGCCCGCGTCGCGGTCGCGGCGCGGCGGCCCGATCGTCTCGAGGAGACGGTGGCGCGGATCGCGAAGGTGTCCGGCGGCCCTCGGCCGGAAGGCGCCGCCGCCATCGCGGCCGACCTGGCCAGTGAGGCCGGCAGGATCCGCTGCGTGAAGGAGGCGGCGGCCTTCCTCGGCGGGCTCGACATCCTGGTGAATGCCGCGGGCATCCTCGAGGGGGGGACGGTCGAGTCCACGACGCTCACGGCTTGGGACCGAACCATGGAGATCAACCTCCGATCCCTCTTCCACCTGACTCAGCTCACCCTGCCGCACCTCGCCGCCTCCAAGGGCAACATCGTGAACCTCTCCAGCGTGGCGGGGCCGCGAGCCTACCCCGGCGTCCTCGCCTACTGCGTGAGCAAGGCGGCCGTGGATCAGCTCACCCGCTGCCTCTCGCTGGAGCTGGCGCCGAAGGGGATCCGCGTGAACGCGGTCAACCCGGGCGTGGTCCTCACCGACCTGCATCGCTCGGGTGGGATGAAGGAGGCCGACTACCAGGCCTTCCTCGAGCGCAGCAAGAGCACGCACCCCCTCGGCCGCGTGGGCACCGCCGAGGAAGTAGCCGAGGCGGTCGCCTTCCTGGCCTCCCCCGAGGCGGGGTGGATCACCGGCATCACGTTCAGCGTGGACGGCGGCCGCGCCCTCGCCTCCGCGCGCTGAAGGGCCTTCCGGTCCTCTCGGAGGCGCCCGCGAATTGCCCCCGGCGAGAAGATTCCCAGCCACTACCGGTTTGCGGAGTGGTTGGAACCGCGCCGGCCGGCGGCCTATGATCCCAGGGCGAACCCGACGGGCTCGGCGCGCACAGCCGGCTCCTTCCGGCCGGCACGCGGGTCAAGACGATGACGTCCCCATTCCCTCACAGGCTCCTCGCAGCAGTGGCCCTCGCCGCCGTCGCGGCTGGGGCGCCGCCCGCCTTCGCGTCCACCGAGAAGGTCCGGGGGATCGTCGAGAGAGTTTCCCCGGAAGGGGTCACGCTCGATTCGATCTCGTTGAAGCTCGACAAGGACGGACGTGTCACCGGCGACGTGAAGGACCTGTCGCAGGCGAAGGTGGGCTTCTGGGCGGAGGCGGAGGGGCGCTGGACGAAGGGGGGGCTCTTCGAGACGTCCCGCCTCAAGATGCGCCGCGATGCGCCGGGCGCCTCCTACGCCGAATCTCTGACCGAGAGCTCCCTCAAGGAAGCGAAGAAGCTGGACGGATCGGACAAGATCTACAAGAACGCGCCCGTCACCGAGTACGTCAGGAAGGTCGGCATGACGCTGGTCCCCGACTACGCCTGGGGGCACCAGTCGTTCTCGTTCGAGGTGATTCGGGATCCCTCACTCAACGCCTTCGCCATGCCGAGCGGCGCCATCTACGTCCACACCGGGCTGCTGGCCCGCCTCGAGAACGAGGCCCAGCTCGCCACCGTCCTCGGCCACGAGATCTCTCACGTCACCCAGAAGCACGGCCAGCGGCACTACAAGGCCAGCGTGACCGCCATGATCCCCGCTCAGATCGGGGCCATCGTCCTCGGCGTCGAGCTGCAGCGCCGGACCGACAACCCGCTCCAGCAGCTCATGGTGGGGCTCGGACTGCAACTGGGCCTTTCGGCTGCCGTCAACGGCTACGGGAGGACGCTGGAGGACCAGGCGGACCGCGTGGGGCTCCGCTACGCCGTGGAGGCCGGGTACGACCCGGCCGAGGCGCCGGTGGTCTGGGACATCTTCAACGACACCTCCGGCGACGAAGGGAAGATCGAGAACTTCTTCTACGGCAACCACGCCACCAACGCGGTCCGCAAGGAGAACCTCGAGACCGAGATCCAGAGGCATTACCAGGCGCCTCGTGAAGGAGACGCCGCCGGCGCTGCGCCCTCGCCTCCCCCTGCCCGGATCGTGAACGAAGAGGCCTACCAGGCAACCACGCTCGATCTCGTCCGCGACAACGCCGTGGAGGACTACAACCTCAAGCGCTACCGGCTCGCCTCGAAGGGGTTCGACCGCGTGCTCCGGCACCGCCCCGGCGATCCGGTGGCCCATCACTACACCGGCCTTGTCATCCTCGCCACCGACGAGGGCGCGGACGCGAAGGAGCGGGCCCTGGCGGCCTTCGTCAAGGCGCTCTCCCTCGCGCCCGACTACGCAGAAGCGCACCGCGACCTGGGCTTCCTTTACGCCTCGATGAGCCGCCCCGCCGACGCGCGGGGCCACCTCCAGCGCTATCTGGATCTCGCCCCGGCCGACGCCAAGGACCGCAAGGACGTGGAGAAGGCCCTCCGGAAGCTGGAGTGATCCCGCCTACTTGAGGAACTGCACCGGTCCCGGAAGGACGACAAGGAAGGTGCACCCCGCTTCCGAGTGGGCGTCGTGGGAGGCGCCCGGCGGCGTGTACAGATAGTCGCCGGGTTCGAGACGATCGGCGCCGACGCGCACCGATCCGCACACCACGAAGACCTCCTCCCCTTCCGGATGGTTGTGCGCCGGGTACAACGTGCCCGGATCCATCTTCACCAGGTACGTTCCCGCGTTCCGCTCGTCGACATTCAACGGCCTGAACTGGACGCCGGGCACCTTGCTGGGCTCCCAGCCGCCCTCCGTGGCGTGGACGACGATCTTCCGGCTCAAGGTCACCTCCCGGGTGCCGGAGGCCGGCCGGCGGAACGCTCGCCCCGCGGCCCGGCCCCGCCGCAGGAGTGTATCTCGCCCCTCGGCGCGGCGCCCGCCTGGCCAGCGGGGTGTCGGTCTCTCCCCGGAGCGGGGCCCCGTGCGACGATCCGGGGGCGGTCCTGCGACGGTCAAGAGAAGCAAGCCACGATCGGCGCAGGTCACGCCGACGAGTGGCTCCGCAGCCATTCGGCGATCCGCGGGAATATCTCGGCGGGGGCGGAGCGGCCCAGGACCAGCGAGAAGTGGTTGTGGTCGATGGAGAACCCGTCGGCGCGGCCGCAGCGCACGTAGATCTTGTCGGGCGCGGGCGACGTCTCGTAGGCATGCCGCACGCACGCCTCGGGGCTCCTTCCGGCTACGGCGCGCAGCACCATCAGAGGGAAGCGGATCCGCCTCGGCCCTTCCTCGTAGTCCACTCGGCCGTCGAAGGACCGGAACCTCCCCTCGGCCAGGCATCGCGCCAGGTGAAGGAGCACGCGGGAGGACCCTACGTCCACCAGGCCGTTGTAGAGGATGCGCAGAAGCGTGGAGGTGTCCAGCAGGACGAGGCGCCGGAACAGCACGCCGGGGAGGGTCAGGTACAGCGCGGCCGTGAGGGGCTTGAACAGGATGACGGGGACGATGGGCACGAGACGGGCATACACCCTCGCGGGCCACGTGATCATCCTGACGGGGGCGAGGTGGCCCGGCGAGTCGATCGTCACCGCCGACCGGAACCATGACGTGTCCCCCGCGGCCGAGTGGGCGTAGAGGATCATCCCTCCGAGGCTGTGCCCCACCCAGTGCAGGCTTCGCGTTCCCGTCTCCGCAAGGACGCTGCGCACGGCCGCGGGAAGGTCCTCACGAATGAATTCGTCCATGGACCAGTCGAAAGGCAGGGCGGGCCCCTTCGGCCGCGCGCGCCGGCTCTCGCCCCGGCCCCTCAGGTCCATCACCCACACGTCGAATCCGGCTCTCCTCAGGAACCGGGCGAGGCTCACCTCCTCGTCGAAGTCCATGCTGAAATGATTCGACAGCAGCCCGTGACAGAGGAGGACCGGCTCGCGGCCCGCCACGCCGTCGCGGGGGCGGTAGCGGTAGAGCGCGATCCTGAAGCCGTCCGTCGTGGGGGCGTGGTGGAGTTCGTCCGCGGGTGTGGAGAGGGCGTACTGGCGCGCGAGGAGGCGCGAGGCGCCGGCCAGCGCCGCCACGAGAACTATCGCCGCCCCCAGCGTCGCGAGAATCGCCGTCATTCTCCCCCCAGCGCGATGCCTGCTCGTGGGCCACCTTGCTCCGCTGGAACCCGCGCAGTGGGCTCTGCCCGGCGGAGAGACCCGGCACCCGGTGCATGGAAGGCGGCAGGATAACAGGGCGGCCGCCCTTGACGGCGGCGGCGCCAGAGGAAATGATCGGGCTGCCTCCCGGAGATTCCGGATGGAACGTCTGCCCGACGAATCCGCCCTGATCTACGACTGGAACCGCTACGACAACTTCCGGTTCCGCCATCCTCCGCGCCTCGAGCTGAACGACGAGTCCCTGAGGGACGGCTGCCAGTCCCCCTCCGTCTCGGATCCGCCCATCGAGGACAAGCTGCGCCTGCTGCACCTCATGGAGCAGCTCGGCATCGCCAGCCTCGACGTGGGCCTGCCCGGCGCCGGAGCGCGCGCCATGGACGACATCACACGCCTGGTGGAGGAGATCCGCGACCAGCGGCTGAAGATCCGCCCCAACTGCGCCGTGCGCACCGTGACCACCGACATCGACGCCCTCGTCCGGATCACCCAGAAGACCGGCGTGCCCATCGAGGCCTGCACATTCATCGGGTCGTCCGCCATCCGCCAGCTCGCCGAGGCCTGGTCGGTCGATCACGTCCTCAGGCTGTCCGTGGACGCCATCACGCACGCCGTCCGCAACGGGATCCCGGTGATGTACGTCACGGAGGACACGACGCGGGCGCACCCCGACACGATCCGGCGGCTCTACACCGCCGCCATCGAGGCTGGCGCGAAGCGGATCTGCGTGTGCGACACGGTCGGGCACGCCACGCCCCCGGGCGTGCGGTACCTCCTCAAGTACGTCAGGCAGGTCGTGGCCGCCACGGGCGAGGAGATCGGAATCGACTGGCACGGACACTCCGACCGCGGGCTCGCCATCCCCAACAGCATGATGGCCATCGCGACGGGGGCCGACAGGATCCACGCCACCGCCCTGGGCGTGGGCGAGCGCTGCGGCAACACGCCCATGGACCTGCTGCTGGTGAACCTCCGCCTAGAGGGGATCATCGACACCGACCTGACGCCGCTCAACGAGTACGTCAGCGTCTTCTCCCGCTCCGCGGAGGTCCCCATCCCCATCAACTACCCCGTGATGGGGGACGACGCCTTCCGGACCGCCACCGGCGTGCACGCGGCGGCCATCGTGAAGGCGCGCAAGGTCGGAGAGGACTGGCTCGCCGACCGGGTCTACTCCGGCGTGCCCGCCTCCATGGTGGGCCGGTCCCAGAAGATCGAGATCGGGTTCATGTCGGGGGCCGCCAACGTCACCCACTGGCTCTCATCGCACGGGATACCGGCCGAGAAGGACCTGATCGAGAGGATCCTCCAGGTCGCCAAGGAGCGCACCCACATCCTCTCCGACGAGGAGGTCATGGAGATCGTCCGGTCCTGGAGCGCCGCCCCCGCGCCCGCCCCCGCCAGGAAGAACCCGTAGCGTGCCGCCCACCGTCCGAGCGGCCGGACGTGGCGCAGCGTGAGGCCCCTTTCGTGATCCGGCTCGGCTTCCACGGAGCCGCACGCACCGTCACCGGGTCCCGCTACCTCCTGACAGTGAACAAGGACCGCCTCCTGGTGGACTGCGGCTTCTTCCAGGGGCTCAAGGAGCTGCGGCTGCGGAACTGGGATCCGCTCCCTTTCGAGCCATGGAGCGTGGACTGGGTCGTGCTCACGCACGCCCACATCGATCACGTCGGATACCTCCCGCGCCTCGTGCGCGACGGCTTCCACGGGCCCGTCTACTGCACGCCGCAGACGAAGAGCCTGCTGGCCCTGCTCCTGATGGACGCTGCGCACCTCCACGAAGAGGAGGCCGAATACCGCAACTGGAAGGGGGCCACGAAGCACCGCCCCGCGCTCCCCTTCTTCGAGACGCGCGACGTGGAGAAGACGCTCCGGTTGGTCGAGGCGCACCCTTACGCGACGTGGAAGGAACTCGGCCGGCAGATCTCTTTCCGCTTCGCCGACGTGGGGCACCTTCTTGGATCCTCGATGATCGAGGTGCGGCTGGAGGACGACCGGAGGCGCACCACCCTGCTCTTCAGCGGCGACGTGGGGCGCTACGGCGTCCCCTACTACCCGGATCCGGGCCCGCCTCCGGAGTGCGAGGTCCTCATCGTGGAGTCCACCTACGGAGACTCCCTCCACGCCGCCGACGATCTCTACGTGCAGATGGAGGCGCTCGCGAAAAAAGTGTTCGAGCGCGGCGGCGTCCTGCTGGTGCCGGCCTTCGCGGTGGGCCGCGCGCAGCAGATCATCTACATCCTCCGCAGCCTCATCGAAGAGCGAAGGCTCCCGGAGGTGCCCATCCACGTGGACAGCCCGATGGCCGTGGACGCGACCCGGCTGTACGCTCGGTACCCGGCCGAGCACCGGATGGACGATCCCTCCGGTGGCGGGGAGCCGCCGCGGCTCACGGGGCGGTTCGTCGTGCTGCACCGCAGCCGCGAGGAGTCGAAGCGCCTGAACGATTTCGAAGGGCCCGGCGTCGTTATTTCCGCCAGCGGGATGCTTACGGGCGGCCGGGTCCTGCATCACCTGCGGCACTACCTCCCCGATCCGAAGAACATGGTGTTGCTGGCCGGCTACCAGGCGGCCGGCACCCGCGGGCGGGCGCTGCTCCAGGGGGCGCGGACGCTCAAGGTGCACGGGCACCAAGTTGATGTGCGGGCCGAGGTAGGCGGCCTGCACGGGCTTTCGGGCCACGCGGACGCCGGGGAGCTGATGCGGTGGCTCGCCCCGCTTGCGGGCACGAAGCGGCGGGCCTTTGTGACCCACGGCGAGGCCCACGCGGCCGAGGCCTTCGCGAGACGGCTGCACGACGAACTGGGCTGGGAAGCATCCGCGCCCTCGCTGGACGAGACGGTGGAGCTCTGACACGAAACCAGCAGGAGGGAACCTCGGCATGACGAAGCCTCACGGCGATCAGCGTGGCGACCGCCTCACGCGGTCCCCCTCCTACGTGAAGGCCTTCGAGGACGTGGCCTTCCTCAACCGCGAGGAGCTGCGGCCGGTGCGGCTGCAGCTCGAATTGCTCAAGCCCGGTATCATCCAGGACGAGCACCACATCCACTCCACCATCGTGGTCTTCGGCTCGGCGCGGATCGCCGAGCCCGCGAAGGCCAGGGCCGAGCAGGCGGCCGCCGAGGCGCGCGCCGCCGCCGCACCGGGGGACGCCGCCGAGGCGCGCGCCATGGAGATCACGAGAACGTTGGCGGTGAAGTCCCGCTTCTACGAGGAAGCGAGGGAGTTCGCACGGATCGTGTCGGGCACCTGCCAGGTTCGGGGACGCCGCGAGTACGTGGTGGTCACCGGGGGCGGCCCCGGAATCATGGAGGCGGCCAACCGCGGCGCCCACGACGCCTCGGCCATCAGCATCGGGCTGAACATCACGCTCCCGTCCGAGCAGGCGCCGAACCCGTACATCACCCCGGACCTCTGCTTCCAGTTCCGGTACTTCGCCATCCGCAAGATGCACTTCCTCCTGCGCGCCAGGGCGCTCGTGGCCTTCCCTGGCGGGTACGGCACTTTCGACGAGCTCTTCGAGACGCTGACTCTGGTGCAGACGGGGAAGGTGGCGCCGCTCCCCATCATCCTCTTCAGCCGAGAGTTCTGGGATCGGGCGGTCTCGTGGCGATACCTGGTGGACGAAGGGGTCATCTCCCCGGAGGACATCCGACTCTTCCGCCACGCCGAGAAAGCGCAGGAGGCCTGGGACCTGATCAGCCGCTACCACCGCGACGGCGGATGGCCGCCGGCCGGGGATTGAAGGGAGAACGCGATGAAGCCGGCGGGGACGGCTCTTCAAGTCATCGACGTCCGGTACGCCTACGGCGCTGCGAAGGCCGTTGACGGCGTCTCCTTCGAGGTCCGCCCCGGAGAGGTCTTCGGGCTGCTGGGCCCCAACGGCGCCGGCAAGACCACCACCATCTCGATCATCTCGGGGCTTCTGCCGCCGGCATCCGGGCAGATCCTCGTCTTCGGCCGTGAGATCGGAGCCGCGTACGGGCGCGTCCGCGCCGCCGACGATCTCCTCTTCCCGCCGATCATCGAGATCCAGGAGCGCCAGGGGACGGCGGAGGCCGCCCGTTCCGGCTTCGACTTTCTGTCGTGGATGTTCCCGGGGACGATGGTGATGGGCCTCCTCTTCGTGGGCACGAACCAGATGCGCGATCTGATCCGGGAGCGCGAGTCGGGCACGCTGCGCCGCCAGCTCGCCGCCCCCATCAGCGCCTCTCAGGTGCTCCTGGCCAAGGTCCTGGCGGTGGCCGTGGCCGTGACGGTCTGTCTCGTGGTGCTGCTCCTCGCCGGATGGCTCGGCTTCGGCATCCACTGGGGAGCGGTGGGGCCCCTGCTTGCGGTCTCGGCGCTCCTCGTGCTGGCGGTCACGGGCTTCGCCGCCTTCCTCTTCTCTCTCGTCCGCACCGAGCGGCAGGGCGACGCCTTTGGCGGCATCCTGATCATGATCATGTCGCTGCTGGGAGGTTCGCTCATCCCATCGCAGATCTTCCCGGAATGGCTGCAGCGTGTGTCGGCCTTCACGGTGAACTACTGGGGGCAGGATGCGCTGCGGTCCCTCGCTTCGGGGGGAGGGTGGGACCGCATCGGCTCCGCGCTGGCCGTGATGGCCGCGATGGGGGCCGTCCTCACGCTCCTCGGCACGTTCCTCCTCAGACGCCGACACCTGAGGGGCGCGCTGTGAGGGTCCTGGCCCTCGCGCGGGAGGACCTGCGCCTCACCCTTCGCGACAGGAGCTCCATCTTCTGGATCTTCGTGGCGCCGCTCCTGTGGGTGTACTTCTTCGGGGTGATGAGCGGCTCGTCCCAGAGGCAGGTGACGCTCGAGCTGACCGTCGTCGTGCAGGAGGCCTCGCCGCTCGCCGAGCGGTTCGTCGGGTACCTGCGCGGGGAGAACTTCGAGGTCACTGTCGTCTCCCCCGGCGCGGGCCTGCCGGCCGAATCGGCCTCCGCGCGGCGGAAGCTGACGATCCCGACCGGGTTCGCCGACGCCGTCGCGGCGCGCCGGAAAGTTGCGCTCGATCTTTGGGTGGACTCGAAGGCGAACCCGGAAGGGACCTTCGCGGTTCGGGTGGCGCTTCACAAGGCGATCGTCCGCCTGCTGGCCAGCGAGGCCTTCGGCGGGCTCGAACCGGGAGGCGACCTCGTGAGGGTCCGATCCGAGTGGGCCGCGGGACGCGAGATCCCCTCGGGCGTGTACCAGTCGATCCCCGGCAACCTCGTCATGTTCGTCCTCATCGCCACCATGACCTACGGCGCCGCGCTGCTGGCGCTGGAGCGGCGCAACGGATTGCTGCGCCGGCTGGCGGCGTCGCCCCTGAGCCGCGCCGAGATCATCCTCGGGCACCTGCTGGGGCGCGCCGCAATCGCCGCCGTCCAGGTGGGAGTGTTCCTCGTCATCGGCCTCTTCATCTTCCGGATCGACTGGGGTTCCTCCCCCGTCGGACTGGCGCTGCTCCTGACGTGCCTCATCGGCTGCGCCTCGGCTCTCAGCCTCCTCGGGGGCACTCTCTTCGCCTCCCCGGAGGCCGCTTCCGGGATCGGCGTGGTCCTCACCCTCTTCATGTCCGCCCTGGGAGGGTGCTGGTGGCCGGCCGAGATCATGCCCCAGTGGCTCCGGATCGCGGGCCATGCGTTCCCCACCGCATGGGCCATGGACGGCCTGCACGAGATCATCTCCTGGCGCGGCGGCCTCCGGGACGTGCTCGTCCCCTGCGCCGTCCTGATCCTCTACGCCGTGGGGTCCGGCCTCCTCGCGACACGCCGTCTGAGGTTCTCCGGCTAGATAGAAGACCACGATCCGAGATCGTGCCGGTGAGGACCTGTCCGATCACCGCGCTGCCCGGCCGATCCGGATCCTGGTCCTACGGCTAGAATGCCGGCGGCGCCCGGCTCCCGCCGGGCGCGCGGAGGCCCGGTCATGACACCCGCTCACCGCTTGCGTGGAACCCTCCTGGCAGCCTTCTGCCTGCTCCCACTCGAACGCGGCGCCGTGGCCCTGTCGGCTGCCCTCCCCGCGGCCCCGCAGGAGGAGTCCGCGGCGCCAGCGACCGGGGTGGTCGACCACGCCAAGATCCGGCGCGACCGCCTCGGCGTTCTGCTCCCCCGGATCATGAAGGAGCAGAAGATCGACGCCTGGCTCACGTTCACCCGGGAGAATACGACCGATCCGATTCTCAAGATCCTGGGCGTCGATCACATCGTGGCGCGCGGGGCCTTCATCTTCGCCTGGAAGGACGGATCGTTCAGGAAGATCGCTGTCGCGGCCTCCTACGACGTGGATCCGATCGTCAAAAGCGGCCTCTACGACGAGGTGATTGCCTACCGATCCGAGGGCGTGAAGCCACATCTGAAGAAGATCTTCGACGACCTCTCCCCCGCCGCCATCGCCGTGAACTTCTCCCGCGACGTCACGGTGGCGGACGGCCTCACGGTGGGGCTGCGCGCCTACCTCGACGAGGCTCTGGGCGAGCACGCCCGGAAGTTCGTCTCCTCCGAGCGACTGGTCGTCTCCCTGCTGGGACGGAAACTCCCCGAGGAGATCGCAGCGCTGGAGGAGGCGGTGAAAGGCACTCAGCGCGTGATCGCGGAGGCGCTTACCTCCGAGCAGGCGCGCCCGGGCGTCACCTCCGAGAAGGCCCTCAGCGAGTGGATGAAGGCCCGGGCGAAGGAGCTGGGCTTCGGCGTGGCCTTCTCCTCCGTCGTGGCCGGAGAGCAGCGGGGGCATTCGGAGCCGACGGACCGGGTCATCCAGCGGGGCGATCTCGTCAGGATCGACTGGGGAGCCTCTTACGGCGGTTACTGCGCCGACGTGCAGAGGATGGCGTACGTGCTGAAGGAGGGAGAGACGCGGGCCCCCGAGTGGGTGACCAGGCTTTGGGTGGCCACGCTCGCCGCCAACAGGGCGGCCGTGGCGGCGCTCAAGCCCGGCGCCACCGGCAACGATGTGGACAAGGCGGGCCGCGGCGCGCTCACGGCCGCGGGCTATCCGGAGTACCCGCACGGCACGGGGCACGCCATCGGGCTCCAGGTGCACGACGTGGGGCCGATGCTGGGCCCCGACTGGCGCGAACGCTACGGAGATCCTGTCTTCTTCCCCATAGAGCCGGGCCAGGTCTTCGCGGTGGAGCCTCTCATCTACATCAAGCCCGCCGAGATCGACTACGAGATCAACACGAGCCTCGAGGAGGACGTGGTCGTCGAGGAGGGCGGCGCGCGCTACATCGGCACCCCGCAGACGGCGCTCATCCTCATCCGGTAGCACCCAGGACACCGGACAGACGCTCGTGGGTCACGTTCCGGTGCGGGGCCCTCTGAGACGCGCCGCCAAGGAACCCACCGCCTGCCGCCATGCGCACTCTCCCGCGCGACTGAAAGGCGATATACTCACGCCATCGTTACCCAAACTCCGAGCGAACGCTTCACGTGTCCCCCCGGTAGGCCGCGCAGGCCCCTGGGGTGCGATGAAGGAGGCCCGCCATGACCAACGCTACGACGACCGAGGCCGGGACGATCCCGAAGATCGGCGACATCGCTCCGGACTTCACAGCCATGACCACTCAGGGGGAGATCACCTTCAGCAAGTGGGCCGAGGGGAGCTGGGTGATGCTCTTCTCCCACCCGGCCGACTTCACGCCGGTCTGCTCGACCGAGCTGACCGAGCTGGCCCGCCGCCACAGCGAGTTCGAGCGGAAGAAGATCAAGCTGATCGGGCTCTCCATCGACAGCATCCACGCCCACCTGGCGTGGCGCGAAAACCTCGCGGAGATCCTGGGGCAGACCATCCCCTACCCGATGATCGCCGACTCCAACATGGCGGTCGCGGCCAGGTACGGGATGATCCATCCCGGCGCGAGCAGCACGGTCACCGTGCGCGCGGTGTTCGCCATCGATCCGAAGCGCGTCGTCCGGGCGCTCGTTTACTACCCGCTCAACATCGGCCGCAACGTGGACGAGCTTGTCCGCCTCTTCGACGCGCTTCAGATCGCCGACACCAGGGGCGTGGCCTGCCCCGTGAACTGGAAGCCTGGCGACAAGGTCATCGTCCCGCCGCCCAAGACGGAAGCCGAGGTGGCCGACAGGAAGGGCCTCAAGGACGTCGAGAGACTCTCCTTCTACCTGGTCAAGAAGTCCCTACCGGTCTGAGCGCCCGGAAAGGGCGCCCCATCCTCACTCCGCGCGGGGGCGGCTTGGCCTTCCGGCCGCCTCCGCCGCGAACGGGAGCCCGGCGTGCGAGCGTCTATAATCAGGACGCGGAACGCCGGGAGAATTGACGTGGACGACATCGAGAAGGTCGGGAGGGCTGCGCTTCTCCTGAAGGAGGCCTACCGCGCCCAGATGGAGAAGGAGTACGAGTCCGCGGCCGATCTCTACAGGAAGTCCATCGAGAGCTTCCCCACGGCGGAGGCCCACACCTTCCTGGGGTGGACCTACTCGTACATGGACCGCCTCGAGGACGCCATCGAGGAGTGCCGCCGGGCGATCGCGGTGGACCCCGACTTCGGCAACCCGTACAACGACATCGGGTCGTACCTGATGAAGCAGGGGAAGCTGGACGAGGCCATCTCCTGGCTGGAGAAGGCCAAGGCGGCGCCGCGCTACGAGCCGCGCCACTACCCGTACCTCAACCTCGGACGGATCTACCTGGCCACCGGACGGTTCGACGAGGCGCGGCGCGAGTTCGCACAGGCGAGGTTCGTCTTCGACAACCTCGTGCGGGGATCCCCGGACGCAGCGCAGGATTCCAGCGAGATCAACTGACGCGTGCGAACGCCGGCCGCCCTCTATGTGACGACCAGCCGGTCCTTGATCGCCTCGAAGGACATGAAGTCCGCGTGATGGACGATCCACGCTTCGGTCGTCCTCCTCCCCAGGCTCCCCTCCTTCGCGTGCGTGGCCACCATGTGCGTGACCTCGTCCGGCAGCCCCATCTCCAGGCACAGCCCCGCTCCCGAGAACGGATGGCGCAGGAGCTGCCCCCTGCGGCTCTGGCGCAGCTTCCCGTCCACGCGCTCGTACTCGAGGAGCTTGCCGACGTCGATCAGGATCGCCCCTGAAGTGAGGACATCCATGTCGACGGGGAGCGCGCCGCCGAAGAACTTCTGCATCGCCTTCGCCGACTCCACCGAGACGTGGACCACGGCCCGCTTGTGCGCGATGAAGGAGATGGTGCAGTTCGGCACCAGGAGCGTGAACGGGATCTCGTGAAGGTCCCGCGGCTCGAGCGGGCTGCGCTCGAAGGCGGCGCACCAGGCCCGCAGCGTCTTCTCCCGCAGGTCCCGGTCGCCGATCCAGTCCAGCTCGGGCCACAGTTCCTTCACCGCCGCCTCGAGATCTCCCTTCGCCACGTATCGCTCCTTTCCGCTTTCTGACACGGGACTGCCTCCGATCTCCGCCGCGGGTGGTGGCTACTTTGCTTGCGGGAGACGGCCTGCGCGCGATCTCGCGCTCGGCCTCCGTTCGCTCGGCCACCCACTCTGGCGGCGCCGACATTGATCACGGCCAGGTGGCGCCAAGCGCCTCGCGGGTACCCGCCCTCGTCTCACAGGCTCCCGCGCCGCAAAGTAGGCCACCTCCTTGCCCTGGCGCACCGCTAATTCTCGCACAAAAGACGCTAGAATCGCCCGCGATGCGGCGCGCGCGCGTGATCTCCGGGCTGGAGGCGGTGATGCGCGCGCGGCCCCGGATCCTGAAGGGACGCCGGGTGGGGCTGCTCATGCACCCCGCCTCCGTGACTTCCTCCCTCGGCGCCGCCCGCGAGATCCTGCGTGACCTGTGCGGCTCCCGCCTCACCGCGCTCTTCGGCCCGCAGCACGGCTTCGCGGGCGACAAGCAGGACAACATGGTCGAGTCGGCCCATGCGGTCGATCCCGACTACGGCATCCCGATCTTCAGCCTCTACTCCGAGACGCGATCGCCCACGCCGGAGATGCTCTCGCACCTGGACACGCTCGTCGTGGATCTTCAGGACGTCGGCACCCGCGTGTACACGTTCGAGTGGACCACGGCCCTCGCCCTCGAGGCCTGCGCCGCCGCGGGCAAGGCGGTCGTCATCCTCGACAGGCCCAACCCTCTCGGCGGCGTGGCGATGGAAGGGAACCTCATCCGCCCCGGCTACGAGTCGTTCGTCGGGCTCCACCCGGTGCCGATGCGCCACGCCCTGACGCTCGGCGAGATGGCCCTCTTCGTCAACGCCCGCATCGCGGAGCATCGAGGAGGCGTGGCCTGCGATCTGAGCGTTGTGCCCATGCGAGGCTGGCGGCGGGAGATGCTCTACGGCGACACGGGGCTGCCCTGGGTGATCCCTTCACCCAACATGCCCACCCCCGACACGGCCATGGTCTACCCCGGACAGGTCCTCCTGGAAGGGACGAACCTGTCGGAGGGAAGGGGGACGACGCGCCCCTTCGAGATCTTCGGCGCCCCCTACCTCCAAACACGCGCCCTGGCCGCAAGGCTCCGCAAGCGCCGCCTGCCCGGGTGCGTCTTCCGCGAGCACAGCTTCGAGCCCACGTTCCACAAGTGGCAGGGTCGGATCTGCCACGGCTTCCAGATCCACGTCACCGAGCAGCACAGGTTCAGACCCTACAGGACGACCCTGACGGTCTTGCAGGAGATCGCGACGCTGCACCGCGGATCCTTCGAGTGGCGCGAGCCGCCGTACGAGTACGTCACCGACCGGCTGCCCATCGACGTGCTCACCGGCGATCCGGCCGTGCGCGCCGCCGTCGAGTCGGGCGCCGATCTCGAGGACCTCGAAGCATCGTGGGTGCCCGGGATTCGGGCCTACGGGCGCGAGGTGCGCCCGCATCTTCTTTACCCGCGCCGATGAGGCCCCCCTTTTCCACGCGCACTCGATGGTCATTGACGCCGAACCGCCTGGCCGCGGCGTTGGAAGCGCGCCGCCTCCGCGGCGAGCCGGTGCTCGACCTCACGGAGTCGAACCCGACCCGCTGCGATCTCACGCCCCGCGGGGAGAAGGTCCTCGCGGCCATCGGCCGGCGGGAGAGCCTCCGCTACGATCCCGACCCGAAGGGCCTCCCTTCGGCGCGCCGATCCGTCGCCGCCCTCTACGCGGAGAGGGGCGTCGCCCTCGACGCCTCCGAAATCGTCCTCACGGCGAGCACCAGCGAGGCGTACGCGCATCTCTTCCGCCTCCTCGCCGATCCGGGCGACGCCGTCCTCGTGCCCGCGCCCTGCTATCCGCTCTTCGACTTTCTCGCCCGGATCAACGACGTCGCGCTCCTTCCCTACCCGCTGGTGGAGGCAGAAGGCTTCCGCATCGATCCCGCGCGGCTCGGTGGGATCGCGGGCGACCGCACCCGCGCCGTCCTGGTGGTGAACCCCGGCAACCCCACGGGCGTCTTCCTGAAGCGCGAGGAGCACGATGCGCTGGCGGGACTGTGCCGAGACCGCGGGTGGGCGCTCATCAGCGACGAGGTCTTCGGCGACTACGCCCTCGGGGAGGATCCCCGGAGGGCGGCGACGGTCGCGGGCGACAGGAGGACCCTCACCTTCGCGCTGAACGGGCTCTCGAAGATGCTCGCCCTGCCGCAGATGAAGCTCGGATGGATCGCGGCCTCGGGGCCGGAGGAGATCCTGCGCGAGGCGCTCGGGCGTCTCGAGGTCATCGCCGACACGTTCCTCTCGGTCAACACGCCGGTCCAATCCGCGCTGGGTGATCTGCTGGCGCTGCGCGGCGAGATCCAGGCGGCCGTCCGGGCGCGTCTCGCCGCGAACCGGCGCACCGTGGAGCGGCTCCTCACACCGCCCCACGCGGCGCGCGTCCTCCCCTCGGAAGGCGGCTGGTCGGCGGTGATCCGCGTCCCAGCCACGCGCGGCGACGAGGCGTGGGCCCTCACGCTGCTGGAGGAGGAGGGCGTGCTCGTGCAGCCGGGTTACTTCTACGACTTCCCCGACGACGGCCGCCTCGTGGTGAGCCTCCTCCCGGAGGAGGCCGTCTTCGCCGAGGCCGCCGCGCGCCTCGCGCAGCGCGTCGCCGCGGGCTGATTTTCTGAAACGCCGGGGGCTCTGTCTCGCCGGCCCGCGCATCTGGTAACCTTGACCGGCCATGCCCCTCGCAGCCGGCACTCGACTCGGGCCTTGGGTGATCGTCGCGCCTGTTGAGGAAACGGCCCTCCTCCAGCATCAGCGACCGGATCTTCTCGAACGCCACCGCCACACCGTGCACGCGCGACTGCGTGGACTTATCGAGGTAGGACAGACGCCCCGACCAGAGGACCGCCTCGGGGCTGAGGCGGCGGATCTCGGGGTGGCGTTCGAGCTCATGATCTGTTTTCACATCCTGGTGCCGGGTGCGCAGATCATCCGCTCTCCGCTCCGGTACAGTGGGGTCCCGGTCTTGGTGCTGGCGCTCGCGATCGTTGTTTGGGCGGCTGGGTTGTTCCATAAGGCCGGCACGACCATCTGGCCGGAGGACCTTCGGCAACGTGTACGCCGCCTCCAAGGCTCGGGTCCGGCGGTGGTTGTGATAAGTTCGTGCAGCCCAACGCGCCGCAGCGGATGCGCGCGAGGGCGCGCGTCCGGAGGTGTGAGGCATCGTTGCGCGCGCGCGGCTGAGGCCGGGCGTTGGGCGGA